>CAZDCW010000011.1:0-34715 GCA_964504135.1 uncultured Methanosarcinales archaeon | reverse complement strand
TCCTTCAAAACCTACATTCCATCCTGAAAAACCCTTCAGGATGGTAAAGTATTACAGAATTCCGAAAACTTTTTATCTGAAAGCGCAACTCCTGGACACATGGCTCATGTTTGGGAATTAGTGCCTGGCAGCGGAGACCCAGGGCAAGCATTTTACACCTTGGATGTTCCAGATGATGCTGTTAATGATGCGCTTGGCCGCAGGCGTATTGGCAACCAATATAATGAGGTGGAAATAGGTTTCGGCCGTGTGCCAGGAAGGGAGAATCCATGGCTTCTTGGTGTTTCCTTCGGAAGAACTACTGCTGAAGGGTGGGGGGAGCCTGACACGGCATATGTATATTATTCAGACATGCGCGGGCACAGAGGCTTAGGCGATGTTGAGCTTGTGACGCAGCTCAGAGACTTACTTAAGGCTTCCGAAGGCCTGCCTCCTGATTGCAAGGAAACACTTGACAGGATGATTGATTATGCCGCAAGCCTAAACATACCAGGGCAATGATGACACTTACCTGGACCAGCGAGAATACGAACAGTCTATTCACTTCAAACCCTTATTTCCGCCTTCAGGTGGAAGGAGGGCAACTCGGTGACGGTTATTCAGGAGCTACGGCAGCACTTTTTCCATATGGCGATAGCCATTCACTTGTTTGCATTCTGAGAAGGGGCAGTGCCGACTCAAGCGTAGTCTTGCATAACCGTCCATCAGGCATTGAGAAGGCAACGGGTATTGTGAGAGAGCTTTCACCGCTGGTGGAAATACTTAAACAGGCTCCAGGGCTGCCAGAAGTTGAAAGAAACGCATTGGGTCGCTTTGTGAACTATATTGAGACAGTTACAGGCAACAGGGCCTAGTTTATTCCCGTTGCTGAAAGCCGTAAAAGTCTAATTCTGCAAAGCTTTAAATAGCCTGGTGAAGAATATTCGGTTATGCCAAAAAGGGGCAACCGCATAAGGCTCGCACTGTATTTCAGCCTCATCCTGCTGCTGCTTTTGCTGCTTGCGCTGCACGCGTTCAGGATATACCCTGTTCAGGCAGACTTCTTCACAAAGTACCTGATTGGGCTGCTGTTTGTCCTGCTCCTGCTGCCGATGGTGCCTTACGTCAAGATATTTGACCTGGTTGAAATGAGAAGGGAGAGCAGGATTCTTGCAGTGCAGAAAAAGAGAAAATAGCCTTAAATACAGGAGGCAACTCAATTCCCGCCATGAGGATAGCTCTTCTTACGCCCACCTTCTCCAGGTTCAGCGGGATAGACAGGCTTGTGGAAAGGAAGGCTGAGGAGCTGGCTGCAAAGGGGAATGAAGTAACTGTATACGCCTTAGCCGCCGACATGAAACCAGCCAGGGCAAGGCTTGCTGTTATTGGCATGCCGAAACAGCCGTTTCTCCAGCGGATTTACAGGCTGCTTTTTTTCCTGGACTTTCCGAAAGTCAGCAGGTATGCCTCCGAAGTCAGAAATTATGACGCTGCGATAAGCTTCTTCTACCCTATGAATATCATAGCAAGCAAGGCCAGGAAAAATTATGGGGTTAAGTACGTTTATGTCAATGCAGGAGTGGCAGACCCAGGACTGTTCGGATTCCTTGAAGGCATGTACCTTAGAATTTTCAACTGGCTGTGCAACGCCACCATTAAGAATGCTGATGAGCTCTATTCCATAAGCGACTATCTCCGCAAGCAGCTAAAGACCGAAACTGGAAGGGACAGCAGGGTGGAATATGTCCCGATAGACAAAAAGAGGTTCAACAGGCGGGTGAAGGGAGCTGATGTAGGGAAAATGTACAGGCTAAAGCCTGGGGAGAAGATAATCCTTTACGTCGGCAGGATATCGCCGCACAAGGGAGTGCATCTCCTTATAAGGGCATTCAGCAGGCTGCATGAAAAAATGCCAAACACCATGCTGATAATAGCTGGCAAGCACACATTCGACACCTATTCAAAACAATTAAAAAGCCTTGCAGGGCCCTCTGTGATATTCGCTGGTTACGTGCCTGACGAAGAGCTGCCCAAGTATTACGCGGCCAGCGACCTTTACGCAACAGGGAGCTTATGGGAAGGGTATGACATTCCGGCATGTGAGGCCCAGGCGTGCGGGAAAAAAGTGGTTGCATTCGACGTAGGCAGCCACAGGGAAGTCGTCAAACAAGGCAGGCTGGTTGAAGCAGGCAATGTTGAAAAATTTGCAGACGCCATGATGGAACTCCTGAAATGAATGTTCTTGTAACAGGCGGGGCGGGCTTCATAGGAAGCCACGTTACTGAAAGGCTGCTGGCAAGAGGAGACAGAATAACGTGCGTTGACAGCTTTAACGATTACTATAGCCCTGAGGCCAAGCAGGGCAACATAAAGCCTTTCGCAAAAAACAGCAGCTACAGGCTTTACAGGGAGGACATTCTCAACTTTAACGCGCTTGACAGGATATTCTCCCAGGCCAAGCCTGAAGTCGTGATTCACCTGGCGGCGAGGGTTGGAGTGAGGCCTTCGCTGCAGGACCCTGCGCTGTACTGCGATGTAAACGTAAGGGGAACTGCAAACATGCTTGAGCTGTGCAGGAAACACAAGCCAAAAAACATCGTCTTCGCATCAAGCTCCTCAGTATATGGCGCAAACAGGAAAGTCCCCTTCTCCGAGGAAGACAAAACTGACAAGCCATTAAGCCCTTACGGCGCGACAAAAAAGGCAGGGGAGCTTTTGTGCCATTCATACCACGGGACTTACAGCATGAGCATAACATGCCTCAGGTTCTTCACTGTGTACGGGGAGAGGGGAAGGCCTGACATGGCCCCGTTTAAATTCACAAAGCTTATAAGCGAAGGAAAGGAAATTGAGATGTACGGGGACGGCAGGACAAAAAGGGACTACACCCACATATCGGACATCACAGCAGGGATAATCAACGCGGCTGACAGGGAACTGGGCTTTGAAATCATCAACCTGGGAAACTCACAGCCGGTTGAGCTTAGGAAGCTCATAGAGGTAATAGAAAAGAACCTTGGAAAAAAGTCCAGCATAAGGCAGATGCCGATGCAGCAGGGAGACCTGCCTGTTACCTATGCTGACATATCAAAGGCAAAAAGGCTTTTGGCATACAGCCCAAAGGTTGGAATAGAGGAGGGCATGAGGAGATTCATCCAATGGTACAAAAGCCAGCAGTTACAATAGTAATTCCTGTGTACAATGAGGAAAAATCAATAGCTGATACAGTCAGCAGGGTAAAAAAAGCGCTGGCTGGAAAAAAACACGAGATAATCTGCGTCAACGACGGAAGCGCAGACAACACAGCGAAAATACTGAAAGGCATGGGCGAAGCAAGGACAATAACCCATCCGTACAACCTTGGATATGGCGCGGCAATAAAAACCGGGATAAGAAATGCTGCCGGGGAATGGATTCTTATAACAGACGCTGACGGAACCTACCCGATAGAGGCAATACCTGAACTGATAAGCCATACAGAGCGCTACGACATGGTGGTCGGTGCAAGGTCAGTGAAAAACGTGCCGCTTATGAGAAGGCCTGCAAAGGCAATACTGACACTCCTCGCGAACATCCTGACAGGCAGGAAAATACCAGACCTCAACTCAGGCTTCAGGATATTCCGGAAGGACATGGCCGAAAGGTTCTACAGCCTTTACCCATCGGGATTCTCATTCACAACTACAATAACCCTCGCCGCCATGACAAATGACTACACTGTAAAATATGTGCCGATAGAATACTACAGGCGGGAAGGCAAGTCAAGCATACGGCCGCTGCGGGACTTTGTCGGATTCCTCACGCTGATATTCAGGATAATGATTTACTTTGAGCCGCTCAGGTTCTTCCTGCTGCCATCCATACTGCTGATAACGCTTGGGATTGCGGCAGGGATATATGAATACGCCACCATCCAAAACGTCGCTGAGCTTCCAGTCACGCTATTCCTTGCAGGCCTCCAGATAGGATTCATCGGGCTGCTGGCTGACTTAATGGCGAGGAAGAGGTAGAACCGACTCCTGCCTATCGCCTCGGATAAGCCCCTGTATGGGAAACCTGCATGCCTTGGGAATAATACAGTCCGGTTAGCATGTCGGCCAGGGCATTGCCTTCACGCCGCGCCTTCCTGTCATGGAGAGTCACATGATACCCCAAAGGAGTTGCGACATCACCCTCATAATCAAGGCCTACAGATATTAGAAACTGGTTGGCCGACTTGCCCCTGAAAAAGACAAGCCGGCTGTCGCTGACTGTGAGGTTAAGCCCGGCGTGCCTGGCGAAACGCTCCATGTGACAGAGGCAATCCCTTAACTGCGGCGGAAGCGACTCTGCAGCCACGTCGTCTATCGAGCGCATTATCACTCCCTGCGGATTTCACCGGATTCAATGACTGACAGCAGGACATCAAGGCCTCCCTGCTTTGAAGGAGGCATTTCTTTTGCCTCTCGGATATGATGAACCAAAGCCTGCAACAGCTCCAGTTTCCCCCGATAGCTGGTCTCACCTGATGTTGGGTCAAAATAGGCTGTTGCAGTGTGACCTGCCTGATTCTCTAACGCCGGAACCCTGGCCTGCAACATATATGCTGCCGAATCCAACTTTGGGCCGAACTCAAAATTTAACTCCGCTCTAGAATAGTCACCCGGAAAAGAACCCTTTAACTCGGCTGCTGCATCAACAGGAACCCCCAAATAGTATGAATTGTTGGGATGGTAATATGTCCATTCATCTGGCTTTAAAGTAATTTGTATGTCTTTAGCCATTTTTCAAACCTCCATTCGTGAACTGGTTGAGGGAGAACTCATAAGCTTTTAAAGTTTATCTTTAGAGCAACTAAAAAGTAGTCATTTCTGTTGTCTGGCCAGCCTGAAATAAATGAGCAGCCCGGCCAGCACGGCCAGGGTGAGGAGGGTAATAATCCTGCCTGCCACAAATGAGGGAGGCATGTATTCAAAGGCAACAAAGCCGGGTTTCTCAAGCCGGACTGCGGTGATTGCGCCATCTGTCTTCAGCAGCTCCACCTCCCCCCTGCCTTCGATTGAGGCCCTCCAGCCTGGGAAGAAGGCGTATCGCTCGCTGAGGACAAGGAATCCCGGCATCGTGGCCTCTATGGTCTTTCTGGAGAAGCTGAGGGTTGAAATGTCCCTTACCGGTGCGTAGGAGCCTCCATTTAGCGATTCCAGCAGGCTTGAAATCTGCGTGTCATCAACAGAATTGGAGCCCGAGGCCAGGTCTGGAAGAATCCTTCCTCCCCTGGAGACGTAGGCCTGAAGCCTTGTATCAGAGGCTGAGTCAACAGAGCCCTGTGTGAGAATCACGGCCTTGTAGGCCATTAGCTCTTCAATGGAATGCGAGGAGAGCCTGGGCCTGCCCTGAACGACTGCCGCTGAAGAAGCGTTGAATGAAGGGTTTAGCATAATGGCAAACACGGCATTCCTCGCCTGCCCGGGCTCGCCGACAACAAGGATTGCGTTATCGGCAATCCACGCCCTTGGCATGAATCTTTCATTTTCATAAAGGTAAGGGCCCCATGCCTTTTGTATTGCCTTTTCCTCCGGGAAGCAGGTTTTGCACTCAGGGAACTTTGAAACAAGCCTGAATCCCGGGATGTTCATGGGCTTCTGGGCTGTAAGGTATTTTACATTCAGGATTCCCCAAAAGACAGCAGGGGCATTGTTGGCGGCAGAAAGGTATCTGTTGAGATATTCCGGAAGCCACTGGGTGTCATAGCCGTAAATATTCTCAAGGTGCAATGGCGCTGTATAAAATTCAGTCCCCCAGTCAATGCCTGTTGTCTCAAGTGTGTGAATCCTGAAAATAGAATTCTGGCGCATAGAACTCAGATTCTGCATGAGGGCATTTGCCGCAACCACCTCATCAATATCCCTGTATTCATACCTTGCATCGCCTGCGTTGCTCTGGCCTCCTGAGCCGAAGACAGCAAGGTCAAGCAGCAGGAGGGCTACAACAACGGCAAAGCCAATCCTGGCGGCTGACGCTGACCTGTGGCGCAGCTGCTGGAATAAGGATGCAGCTCCAAGGCCTGCAAGCGCGGCTGCGGCTGGGACAAGCATGATAATCGCGCGGTTGGCGTAGCGCATGCCGCTCCAGCCTGGATAAAACTTCCAGAAGAGGTAAAGCAGGAATGAGCCTGTTGCAAGCAGCAGTGCAACGGCAATTACCGCACAAAAAAAGATTGCAGGCCTGCTCTTCGGCCGCCTGAAGACGGCAAAAAGCAGCAGCGCAAAGGCTACAATGCCGATTTTGCTGGAAGGTGTCTGGAAAACCCTGGGAATGCCAGGCTCTACAAGCTCAGTGAGGATTCCGGAAGGCTGGATTGTCCTGCCTGATGCCTCCTGCCAGCTCAAGGCAGCCCTGACGCTGGATTGCTGGTATTCCAGAACAGGAAGCAGCTTGAATGCAGAAAGCCCAAGGCACACTGCGAGAATGACAACGCCGACCAATAGTGTGCGGGCAAGCCTTGCCTTCAGGTCACGTCCGATAATGCTTAGGCCGAGGAAAATGGCCACCATTACCGTGGCGTAAAGAAACTCTATGCCTGAGCCTCCTATGACGAACAGGCCAAGCACTGCGCCTGCCAGGATGGAATTGAGGAGCCAGCGGCCAGAGGATATCCTGAACAGGAAGATTAGCAGCAGGGGGAAAAGCATGTAAGCGTTGGCAAAGGTAACCCAACCGTAAAATATCACTGTAGTCAACGCAAAGCCGCTCAACAGGTAGGCTATGCCTGCAACAAACGATGCAAAGCTGTCCCTGGACAGCTGAAAAACAAGGAAGTACATGAAAACAGCAGAAAGGAAAAGGGCTAGCAGGACATTAAGGTGCAGGGCCGCCATGGGAGGAAAAACCAGCAGCAGCGGCCCCAGGATGAAGAAGAAATTCATCACATTGGGCTTTGCCAGGAAGGGGTCGCCTGAGAAGATGTAAGGGCTCCACAGCGGAAGAAAATCGCCATAATCTACGATTGACTGCCTGAGGGCTTCGGCACGGGGATAATAATAGGTAATCATGTCTCCCAGGGTGTGCGAATTCAGGGTCAGCCAGCTGTTGAAGAAGATAAGGACAACAACCAGGAGGGCACCGATAAAAGCAATGTGCCTCCTCATTTGGTTCCGGTCCCCCTCCAGCTGTTGCCATAGCGCTGGCTGATGACGACCTTTCCAAGCGCTGAAAACCAGGACTCAATCTCCTGTCTGCTTATGTAATAGGCAACAGGCGGCACAAGGTGGTCAAAGACTATTGAGAGCTTGTTCCTGAAGTCAAAGTCAGCGATGGCAATGAAATATTCGCCATAAGGGGCAGACCTGAGGCGGAGTGGCTTGTAAACAAGGCTAGTCAGCACATGCAGAAGGAAGGCAGGGGGAATGCACAGGGCATTGAGCAGCGAATGCGGAAGCCTTGAGGTGATGTTCACCCGGACAAATGAGCCAAGTGTCCTTATGAGGAAATTCCCCTCTTTCCCGTAAACCCAGACTGAAATAACCCCTCCCTTCCTCAGGACCTTCAGCAGCGAATCAAACCCTGCTTTCGGGTCTGGAAGATGGTGCAGGACACCGACTGAAAAAATGTAGCCAAAGCACTGCCTGAAAGGCGGATGGTTGATGTCAGCCTGTACAACGTGGACGTTGGGCATGTGCATAGTCATGTCAAAAGCCGCATCAACAGCCTCGCTGAGGTCCATGCCGATGGCGTCCTTTGAGCCGAACTTTCCGGCGAGGAAAAGGTTGCGGCCCATCCCGCAGCCTGCATCCAAAACCACTTTGCCCCTGAAAAAACCAGGGGATACTGGCCTTATCCAGCTGAGGAACTGTTTCTGGTAGTACCCGTAATTCTCCCTGAAGTTCTTCCACTCATAGCCAAAGGCAGCCGCAGTCCTTTCCTCAACTCCTGAAAGCTTCCTGAGAATCCTTGGGACGCCGCGGACGATAGGATAGCGCGCGCTGCATTTCCTGCAGGCCAGGAATCCTGAAACAAGGTGGCTGCCCTGCTGGACAGGGGTTTCAAGTTTGAAAGGCTTCCTGCAGTCAGGACAGGCCAGGTACCGGAGCAGACCGCGCCTCATAACAGTTCCCTCAAGCTGATGGCAGGCCTGGCGGAAAGCTTATCCTCAATGAACATCCTGTGCCACACATTGAAGATGAGAAGCGCCCACAGTTGCCTGCTGTAATACAGCCTGGACCTTTTCATATCTTTAAAAATGTTGTCAGCATAGGCCTTCCTGAACAGCTTGCTGTCCCTTAGGGACTGCCTTGCAATCTCTCCCAGTTCGCCCTCCATCCACCTGTGGATTGGGACGAAGAACCTTGACTTTTTCCTTTTGGTTGTCTGGCTGGGGACAAGCTTCTGCATGGCCCTTCGCAGGATGTACTTGTCTGTGCTGCCGCTGAGCTTAAGCTCAGGTGGAATGGAGTAAATGAACTCTGCAAGGGTGTGGTCGAGGAAGGGGACGCGCTGCTCAACAGAGAAGGCCATTGTGTTCTTGTCAGAGCGCATCAGCATGTTCTCTGCGAGAATCCTGTCCACGTCAAGCCGGACAACATTTGAGATGAAGCTGCTGCCGCTGCTGAAATAATGCCTGTTGATGTCTGCGGCCAGCCTTATGGATGACAGCCTCGCCCTCAGGTCAGGGTTGAAAAGTTTTCGTTTCTCATCCTCTGAAAAAATGGAGACCAGGCTCAGGTACATCCTGGCAGGGTCGTCTGTGGAGATGAACTCGCGGAATCTCTCCATGCCCTTGGCGCCGAGCGAGCTGCTGTACCTGAAGATGACGTCCAGCAGGCTCATTGGAATCAGCCTGGAGGCAAGATGAATTGACTTTCTCAGCGGAGAGGGCATGCCGGTAAGGAATCGCCTGTGCATGGCCATGAACCTGAACTGCTCATACCCGTAAAGCAATTCGTCGCTGCCATCACCGGTAAGGACAACCGTGGCGTAAGGCTTGACCTCCCTTGACAGCAGGTAAACTGGAATGCACGTCGGGTCTGCCATGGGCTCGTCAAGGTGCCAGACAATCTTGGGCAAAAGGTCAATCGCATCAGGCTTTACCATAATCTCCCGGTGGTCTGTCCTGAAGTGGTTAGCGAGGAATCGCGCCTCGTTAAGCTCGTCGAAGTTATCCTCAAACCCCACTGAGAAGGTCTTTACCGGCTCCTGGCTGTGCTGGCTCATCAGTCCAACCACAGAGCCTGAGTCAATCCCGCCTGAAAGGTAAGCTCCCAGCGGAACCTCGCTCATCATGCGCATTTTCACAGATTCAGAAAGGCGGCTGTAAAGCTCATCCGCGAACCGCTCTTCAGTGCCTGAATAGTCTGGCTGGACTTTAGGGTTCCAGTACTGGCGGAGCACAGGCTTTTTCCCGTCATACACGAGGCAATGCGCAGGCGGAAGCTTGAAGATGCCCCTGAAGAAAGTCTCATTTGTGCTGTTGCACCTGAAGGAGAGGTAGTCGTGCAGGGCCGCAGGGTTCAGCCTCCGTCTTATTTCCCTGTTCTGGAGGATTGCCTTTATCTCAGATGCGAAAAACATGGACTTGCCGGCAAAAGTGTAATACAGCGGCTTCTCGCCAAACCTGTCCCTTGCAATGAAAAGGCGCTTCCTCCTGGAGTCCCAGATGGCGAAAGCGAACATTCCGTTCAGGTAGCTTACGCAGTCATCGCCAAACTCCTCATAGGCGTGGACGATTGCCTCTGTGTCTGAATTTGTGTAAAAGCGGTGGTTGGAAAGCTCTTCCCTGAGCTGCCTGTAATTGTAAATCTCGCCGTTGAAAACTATCCAGATGTCCTCATTCTCATTGTGCATGGGCTGCTTTCCAAGCTGCACGTCAATAATTGCAAGCCTGCGCATGGCAAGGCTGCAGGTGTCGTCAGAGAAATAGCCCTCGTCATCAGGGCCGCGGTGCTCAATAGAGGCATTCATCCGCCTTAGAAGCTCCCTGTCCTCAGCTGCGTAAAAGCCGCATATGCCGCACATTATCAGCCCTTCCTCTCCAGAACAGACTCAACAGCATAAGGTTCTCCGGCGCCGGCATAATAAGTCCTTATCATAATCTCGCCAAGGAAGCCGAAAAGTATGAACAGGGTTCCTGTAATGACGAGCATGACTGAAAGAAGCAGCAGCGGGCCGATATTCAGGGAGCGGATGAGAAATGCCTTCACAAGCTGCTCTGCGAATATCAGAAAGGCGAGGAAGTACTGGAAAAATCCAAGCAGGCCGAAGAGGTGCAGGGGCCTTGTTCCGTAAGTAGTCCAGAATTTTATGTAAAGAAGGTCAAGGAGCCCCTTCATCAGCCTTGTGAGGTTGTACTTTGACCTGCCATGCGCCCTGGGTCTGTGATTAACCCTGACCTCGGCAACAGAATAGCCATCCATGGCAACGATGGCTGGGATGTACCTGTGCATCTCGCCGTAAAGCCTGAGTCCTGAGACTGCTTCGCGGCGGTATGCCTTCAGGGAGCAGCCGTAGTCATGGATGTGGACTCCTGTAAGTACGCGGGCAAGCCAGTTGCTCAGCAGCGATGGAATAACCTTGGAAAGCAGCGCATCCTTCCTCTTGAAGCGCCAACCGCTAACCACATCAAACCCCTCCCTGATTTTGTCCAGCAGCGCAGGGATGTCAGCAGGGTCATTCTGAAGGTCGCCATCCATTGTTACTATGACATCGCCCTTGGCCTGGCCAAGCCCTGCGCTCATCGCAGCTGTCTGGCCGAAGTTTCGGCGAAGCCTGACAACCCTCACATTGGGATTGGAAGAGTACACCTGCTTCAGGGCTGCGGAAGTGCCATCCCTGCTGCCGTCATCAACAAAGATAATCTCATGGCGCAGCTTAACCTTCTGGAGAGCCTCGGAAAGCTCCCTGTGAAGCTGCGCAACATTCTTCTCCTCGTTATAGATCGGAATGACAACAGACAGGTACTTCATGAAACCCCCTAGACAGAAAAACGCCGGAGCCAATTTATAAAGCTTTTGAAAGGCATTACCGCCTAATCTGAATTGTCAGTCCCCTGGTGGCATCCGCAAAGTAAGTATGTACCGTTGCCTATCAGTAAGGGAAGGCCAGTTTGTCTGAAGGTAAGCGTCAGGCCGCTGGCCAATCGCCGCGGTGAGCCATGAAAGGTCCTCGCCGGTGTTGTCGGTTACGGCCCGCATGGCATCCGCCATTTCGCCGCGGGCGTTGTCCATGTGGCGCATCCTTGGCTCAGGGCTGCATAGAATTTGTTCTATCCTGTGGCAGAGGTCAAGGGCAGTTTTATCATACTTCTTGCTCGCTTCTATGCTTCCCTTTGCCTGCAATTCCCGAGCGCGGTCAATCCTTGTCTGGACTGCGGCAAAAAGGTACATGGAATGCAAAATTAATGACAGGGCAGCGTCAGGAGCCTTGTCCCTGAAACGGTCATAGTAGTCCATGAGCGGCATGGCAAACAGAAGTAGATAAAAATTTGACGGAAATGCTTGGAAAACCTGCAAAACTTTAAATAGAATCCGGGGCGAGCAGTGATGGATGAAGCTAAACTTTGAATACGCCTTCCTCGCGCTGTACGTGGCAGCATTCCTCGCAACCGGCCTTGGCGTGTTTGAAGGCAGGCTTGCGCATCAGTATCCGGTCGGCTATTTTGCATCTGACGCATTCTTCCACCAGTCAGAGGCCACCTGGCTCAAGGAGCAGGGGGTCATAAGGTATGCGCTGCCGGGCATGGAGGGCGGACGGAAGGACGTTTATGACATTCATCCGCCGTTCATGTTTGAGGCTTCAGGTGTCTTATCATACGCAACCGGCCTTGAGGTTTATGATGCCATTTACCTGCTCACCATCATCCTCCTGCTTCTGCTTGGCCTGCTTATCTACCTTATAGTCAGGCTGTACAGCATAAATGTGGCAATCCTGTCGTTGCCAGTAACTTTATTGGTGTTCACACCGCCGTTCAGCCAGGCGGTAAACTTCGGCCAGTGGCTGTTCATAGCAGGCGCGCTGTTCATGGTCGCTGCCTTCTGGGCAATCGCATTTTTCGGGGAAAGGCACGCATGGATTTTGCTTGCATTATTCATGTCGGCAACGGCAATCGCCCACCAGCCCGAGCTGCTCTTCGGCGGGCTTTTCATGGCAATTTACCTTGCTGTAAAGTCAGTAAGGGCCAGAACGCTCTGGAAATGGAAGGAAGCAGCGCTGGCAGCCGCTGTTACACTGGCTCTGTCGGCTTACTCGCTGAACCTTTTCAGGCTCACCTGGCTTCAGACGTACATAAGCGACGCAGGGCTCGGCCTTCAGTCAGGGACAGGAGTGGCTGACAAGGGCTTCTCAGATGTGTCCCTTCAAAGCATAGGCATAATCTCGGCCAATCCGATTCTAGTGGTTGGACTGCTGATGATTGCTGGGCTGGCGCTTGCATCTGTTCTTGCATTTACAAAAAAACAGGCCATTTGGCCATACTGGATTGGGCTGTTCATTCTTGCAATAAGCTACCTTACATTCCTCGGCCTTGCCAAGCGGGCATTCGCCCACAGGTGGCTCTGGCACTTTTATTTGGCCTTCTTCTTCGGCCTCGCGCTTTATTACGGGGCAAAGGCAGTCTGGAAAAAATGGGGTGTTGCACATTCTGCTGCGGTTGCAGTGATTCTGCTTGTCCTCTTTGCCTCCCAAAGTTATGGAAAACTGAAGGGCAGCATGGTGGACGAGCATTACTGGAATGCGATGAAGTGGGCGTCTGAAAACCTGCCTGAAGATGCGTCACTGCACGTGTTTGACGCAGGGCCATTCCAGCAGTCAGCAACCCTCTACAACACGCGAAGGGTCTCATACATAATACACACAAACGCCTACAGGAAGGCAGCAGAGGCACAGGAGGCAAGGCAGATAGCCAAGCTGGAGGATATTAAGATACTGGACACCTATGAATTCGGGCTTGCCTCGGCGTACTCGCACCTTCTTTGCAGCAAAGGCCTGCTGAAATACGGGTACTACCACGCTTACCTTCCTTCTGATGATAAGGAGTGCCACGATGACTTTGCAGAGCCAAAGGCGCCGCCGCGGGATACAAGGCCGTGCAGCATGCATTATTACATGCTGAGCCGCGGAGGCGATGACTTCGTGAGCGTTTACAATTCAGCCCTTATCCAGAAGCTGCTCAGGAAGCAGTGGATAACAGAAGTTTACTCCAACCCAAGGATTAAGATACTGAAGAATGCGAGGCCGGGTGATGAATGCCTTGATTAAGGAACTGAAGGGCGAGGCATTAAAATTCGGGATGTCATTTGCTGTTTTCGCAGCAATCCTTAAGATTGTATTCATAGGCGAAAGCCTTCTAACAGTAACACGGGCAGCAGCAGGCTTTTACTGGCTGTATGTGTTGCCCGGCTTCGCTTTGGTTTATTACTGGAGAGGCAGGCTGGCCTTCATTGAGAGGCTTATAATCGGCTCAGTGCTCGGCCTTGCGGCCGTGGGGGTTATTGGCTATAACCTGTCAGCGCTTGGGCTGCACATGAAATATCACGCCATACTTCTACCGCTGCTTATCACTGGGGTCGCCTGCATTTTCATTCTCAAAAACCCTGACCGGATGCCTGAGCCAGAAGGGGAAGCAAAAAGCCGCAACCAGCACCATGAGCATGAGAACCAGGGCTGAGAGTGCAATCGCAAACTCACTCCTTATTCCCAATAATCCAAAAAAGAATACAAGGGCCGCATCCCGCGTCCCTATCCCTGAAATGCTTATGGGCAGCACGGAAAGCAGGCCTGCAACGCTCATTATGGTCGCCAGGTGAAAAAACGAGATGTCTATGGCAAGAGCCTTCGCAAGCAGGTAAACCTGTGTATAGTAAACAATCCAGGACGCAGCGGTAACCCCGGCAACAACAGCAATTGAGCGGATATTGATGAAAGAAAGAAAAGAAGAGTGAAAATCGTAAAATGCAGAGCGCACATCGGACTTAAGCCTTGCTGGGACAATGTGGCTGAATACGAGCCTCAAGATGGCCTTTACCCAGGACTTCCTGACAACCGCCACAGCCAGCAGCAGGACAGAAGCAGCCATCGCAACCGAGACGCCAATAATCTGCGAGCGCAAATCCGCAGTAAAGTAAAACATGCCAAGGTAGCCGACCCCTACAAGGAAGGCCACATCGCTTATCCTGTCAGCAAACACGCTGAAGAAAGCCCTGCCCAGGCTGCTGCCCTTCAGAAGGAAAACGCGCACAAACTCGCCAACCCTCGCAGGGGTCACAAAGCCAATGTAGAGGGAGGATGCAAACATGGAAAATGAGGAGCCAAACGGCTGCCTGATTCCAAGCTCTCTCAGGATAAAGTGCCACCTGAGCGCCTCAAGCAGTATCATGGGCCCGATAAGAATTGCTGCCGCCAATACCAGAAGAGGGTTCGCTGCCAGGATAATCCTGAAAGTGGCGCCAACATCAATTCGCGCAATAAGGTAAATGAAAACAGCAATGCCAATCAGGTATGTGACAAACCGCCTCATTTCCGCCTCCACAAAAGCCATGCCAGCCCTGTCAGGCCCAAGGCAGCTGCAACGAAAACCGAAACCCTGAATGAAGGCACAAGCTTGTTCACAAGCCAGACAGCCAATGGGAAAAGGCCAAGGCTGATGAAAACCGCAAAGAACAGGCGCTCAGCTGAGTCAAGGGCAAAATTCTGGAGGATGAGCAGTGCAGGCAGGAAAAGGAGAGTCATCGCCAGCACTGTCAGTACGCCGGACAACCCGAAAATTAGGCCAGCAAAGACAGCAGCAGCCGAGCCGGCCATGGCAACATATTCAGCCCTCATTCCGCACCTCATAGATTCTGACATCGCCCCTATCATACACTTTAGTCCCGTTCAACTGCGACTCAGCAGCATCAATCTGCGAAATAATGGCCGCTGCACGAGGGTCGCTCCTGAAGGGCGCATACTCGCTGTAATCCAGCATAACATGGGTAACCGGGATGGTTATGCCTGAGAAGGAAAATGCGCTTTCCTTGCTGTGCATGTACCGTTGGGAAATTATATGGATGAAGCGCATCTTCTGGTATGTTGAAGTGCCAATGTTAAGCACTCCGCCATCTTCAGGAACATTGGCCCTTATCCAGTCTGCAGCATCCACCTCAGCCTGGTTGACCCTTGCATTTCCAGAATAGCTGTCCTTCAGCAGGGCGTAAGACTGAACACCGATGGTGGCCACCAGCAGGATGCAAAGGACTGAAACAGCCCCAACACGGATAATCTGCTTATCCACTCCGGTTTTGAGCATTGAAGGCAGGTAAGCCGCTCCGATGGCTGCAAGGGAGAAGAAGAGCGCAGGCTCGGCAGTCAGCATCCTGGCAACCCTTACTATCGAAGCGCCAATGAAAACGTCAAGGTGGAGGATTATGTAAATGCCAGCAAGCCAGCTGAGCATGAGGATATCCTGTTCTTTCCTCCTGAACACAAGAAAAGCCACTCCTCCAAGGATAAATGGAAGCAGCCATAGTGTATAGCTGAAAGGGAAGGAAAAATAAGGCTCAGGATAAGCGCCCTCCTGCAGGCGGGGGTCAATAGTCCAGCTGAACAGCCTTGAAAATGAGCCCCTCTCGCCGATGTCACTCTCCGGCCCGAGGTAAATATCCCTGAACGGAAGCACAATGGCCAGCAGGACAGCAGCGCAAATGCCCAAATGAACCCATGAAATGTTTTTCAATGGAAGGCTCCTGTGCCTGACGAGCATGGCAGCGGAAAAAACAGCGATAGTCACGGCAGATACCAGGACGCCCTGGATATGAAGCATGTACTGGGAAGCGACAAGCAGGGCAGTCATGTAAAGATAGATGTTCTGCGGCTTATCAGAGAAAAGCGAAGTTGAATACCTGTAATACGCGTAAAGCACAGCAGGCACTATTACCACGCTTATAAGAGTGGGCTGCTGGCCCCACAGGTAAGTCATGATTTCCCTCGAGGAGAATGCCAGCCCCAGGCCAGCGGCGAATCCGGCAAGATTCCCATAAAGCCTGCTAATCAGGAAGTAAACCGCAAAAATGCCGAGGAATGAAGTCACTGCCTTGAAAATGTAAACAGGAGAGAAACGACTACTGCCGATAAACTGCATGATTGCATAGTTAATGTGGTTTGACGGCGGATACTCAAGTGCATGGGGCCCGATTACAGGGTTGAAAAGGTAATACCAGTAGCCGATGTAAGGAGGCAGGCGGTCTATAGTCCTGTCTGACGAGCTGATATAATCGCCAACCCCAAAATGCCAGGCAGCGTCACCCTCGCCAAAGGGCAGGGGGCTGCTTTGGATTGGCAGTGTCCAAAGGTAAAATGCAAGCAGGAAAAGCAGCAAAGGGAACAGGACAGGCTGATACCTGGAAAAGAAGCCATCAGAGCCCATGGATTTGCAGTTTGCAGAAGGCGTTTATAAACTATTCGGAGAAAATTTATTTGTAAGAAATGTAATATGTAAAGGATATAAAGGTATCTCCCCAGCCGGAGTTGAACCGGCACCGGTCGGGTTACAGCCGAATACTCTGCCATTGAGCTATGGGGAGAATCAATGCTGAAATGCGCCTTAATTAACAATAGCTGGAAGCTTGATAATAGCTGGAAGCATAGCTAACAAAAACAGAAGAAACCACTCCTAATGCTGCGCTTTCCATAAAATTCATGGTGGCTCAACAAATATTTAAGCTTTCCGGAATCGGAGGGTGTGGGACAGAAATAATCAGCTATTGGCAATAACCCTGCATACCCTTTCAACATCCTCCTTGCCGAGCTTTGCAGAGCTTGGCAGGTTAAGGCCCTTTGCAGAGAGCCCGTCAGCAACAGGATAGGGCTTGTCTGACTTGTAGATTGGAAGCTGGTGCATGGGGAAGAAGAAGGGCCTTGAATCAACCTTTTTTTCCTTGAGCTTCGCCATCAGCTCATCCCTTGTGCTTCCATAGCCATCATTTACAAGGATGGAATACATCCAGTAGACGCTCTTTGCCCATGGCATCTCAGGAGGTAAAGAAATTCCAGGAACCTCCTTTAGCAGCTCATTGTACA
The DNA here is from genome assembly GCA_964504135.1 of uncultured Methanosarcinales archaeon. Classification (GTDB taxonomy): domain Archaea; phylum Nanobdellota; class Nanobdellia; order Woesearchaeales; family UBA10216; genus JACPTG01. Next base: position 17,714 of record CAZDCW010000011.1, on the reverse strand, counting down.
GCTTTGCGTTCTTCCTCTTGATTTCGATAAACTTTTCAATCTGCTCAAGCTGCGCCACCCCAATCGCGGCCTGGATGTTGGTCATCCTGAGATTGAAGCCCATCTTCGAATGCCAGTACCTCTTCTCGCTGCTCATGCCGTGGTCCTTGAGGAACTGCATTTCCTTGGCGAGGGCCTCGTCATTTGTAATGCACATGCCGCCTTCCCCGGTTGTTATTATCTTGTTGCCGTAGAATGAGAAGCAGCTGACATGGCCAAAGCCGCCCACTTTCTTTCCCTTGTACTCAGCGCCGTGGGCCTCGGCAGCGTCCTCAATGACAAAGAGGCTGTGGTCTTTCGCGATGTCCATTATGGGGTCCATGTCGCATGGGTGCCCGAAAAGGTGGACAGGCACTATTGCCTTGGTTTTCTTGGTGATTTTTTCCTCAATCTTCCCAGGGTCTATGTTCCACGTGTCAGGCTCGGAGTCAACGAACACTGGCTTCGCCCCTGTGTAGGAAACAGCGTTTGCCGTGGCGACAAACGTAAGGTCTGGTACAATTACCTCGTCCCCCTCCTTCACGCCAAGCGCGATAAGCGCAAGCTGGAGGGCTACAGTGCCGTTCGCGACTGAAACGCCGAACTTCCTGCCGCAGAAGCCGCTGAACTTCTCCTCAAACTCAGTGACGTATTTTCCAAGGCTTGAAATCCAATTGGACTCTAGGCAATCCAGGACGTACTTTTTCTCATTGCCGCCGAGCACTGGCTCGTAAACAGGAATCATTCCCATGGCCCGGAGCACCGATGGATTGTATAAAAAGTTTGCGGCTAACCTGTCTGGACAGCCTTCAGGCTGCAGTAAGGATTCTTCGGAACCCAGCCTCCTGAGCCTGGAAGGTAGATGCCAAAGTGGAGGTGGGGTTCGGTCTGGCCCGGAATTCCGCCGGCTGATGAGCACCCTATTGTAGTCCCCACATGGCCGATAAGCTGGCCGGCTGAAACACGCTGGCCTTTGGAAACCGCAAAATCCCTCAGATGGGCATAGTAATAGATGAAGCCGTCATTGCCTGAAATGGAAATGGTGTTTCCGCCAAGAGCCCTGCATTCCACTCTAATCACCTCTCCGGCATTTGCGGCGACAACATCATTGCCCTCAGACTTTGTAAGGATGTCAGTTCCCTCATGCACAGGATTGCTGCCTTGCTTCGCATTGTCAGGCCTGGCGGCTCCGTAATCATTGCTGAAGCTGCTCTGGTCCGCCACTGGAAAAGCCTGAAGCCTTGCCTCGGCGCAGTTCTGAGCCAATGAGGTATCAACTGCACCAGCACTTGAGGTACCGTCTCCTGGTGAAATCATCGCAGATGGACTCCCTGATGCCACAGGATTGCATGGCGAGGCGCAAAGCCCAAGCTGGCTTACCGGCTCCCTGACAGGAACGCCGTCCTTGGAGACAGACAGGTGTGCGTGGCCTGCTCCGCTGCCATAGAGGTTGTACAGCTTTCCAACCTTGGAGCCGCTTGGAAGGCTCTGGCCAGGGCTAAATGCCGGATTTCCAAGCTCTGTATGCGTGATTCTGAGGACATAAACACCCTGGCTTGTGGACGCTGAAAACTCCTTGAACCAGCCCCATTCGCCATTCTTTGAATCGCCCTCCTTCAGGAACTTCCAGGAAACTGTCTCGCCATTGACATATGGAAGGAAGACGTCATACCTATGAGAGCGGTCAGGGCCTTCCACGTCAATGGCATAAGCCCAGATTGGGTTCTCTGCAGGATTGCAGTAGTAAGGGTAGCCAGTGGCTTGGTTGCAGTGCTCGCTTTTGAACCCAGAGCCATAAGCGCCAGTTGCTATCGTTGGCTTGGCCAGAAGCGGGCATGACATGTAGCCTGCTGAGCCGGGCTTTCCAGAGCACAGGGCAGGGATTCCTGAGCTTCCTCCGCCTCCACCTAGGCCGCCCTTAAGTCCGCATGCGTCCCACAGGCTGTTGACATTCCCGCCCATGCCCTTGTCGCACGTTCCTGTCCTTCTTTTGCTGCTGTCAAGCTTGTTGCCTGTGTAAGCCCAGGCATAGGCTCCTGACTTTTCGCAAACTACAATCTCGCAGCCATCCCTTCCTGGCTCTGCGGATATGTCAGGATAGACTCTGGCATTCTGGCAGCAGTCTGCAAGTCCGCTGTCAGGAACAAGGCTGGCGAAAGCTGACTTATGCGCCGCCCGCTGCTGGTTAACCAGCGCTATTTCCTCCTCGCTGAATGGCTGCGCTCCCTCAAAGCAGTACTGCGCCTCCTCTTTCACGACTGCAGCTTTCAGCCTGGCCTTCTCAGAGTCTGTAAGTGAGACTGGCTTCTTGGATAGTATCGCCTGGAAATCAGCTTTCTGCGCCTCTGCCATGGAATATGCAACGTTCACATTCTTTGTTCCGCACTGGCAGGAGTAAACGAGAAAATCATCCTTTGACCTTGACTCGGGGCATTTCTCGGAAACCCCTGAGCCGAATACAACAAGCTGGCCACGGGCGCTTGAGCACGCCTGATACTCGTTCTTCACCCTGACCTTGACCTTGTTGCTCTGTTTCAGGGCAGATGCCGGAACATTGAAAGTCCAAAGCCACCTGATGGGGTCCTGGTCTGAAATTCCATTAACTGGCTGGCCGTTAACCTCGACAGAGCACGAGTCGTCGCATACCAGGTCAAGCCTGAAGCCTTTGGAACAGGAATTGCCGCTTCCCTGGAAGGAGAACTCAAACTCGCCTGTGCCGCCAACTGACTCCACAGAAGGGTAGCCGTAGGACTCAAACTCGCTGCTCCATTTCTCCTTGAGGCATGGCGAGTCCGGAACTCCAAACTGGGGCAGGCTGCCCTGCTGGCCGCTTTTCAGCACCTGGTTGTCCTTTGGGGCGTAAACAGGGCCGTCCTTTCCTGAGTGGGCAGCCTCAGGCTTGTCAGGAGAAACTAAGGTTTCGCCGCTCCCCTGCCTTCTGACAAGCCACCTCGGGCAGTTAAAAGGGCTGCTCCCGCTTGTCTCGCCGTTGAAAATCTCATAGCAGGGCTCCTTGTAAAGCCAGCCAAGATTAATTATCTGCTCAGAACTGCCGCAGCCTGCCAATATGGCAAAGACTGAAAAGTGGGATACCTTGGCTGTAATCCTGTTGTTTGCCGCGTCAATGACCACTGGCAGAATCTCCCACACGCCCGAAGCCTCGCCATAGCTGGCAACAACCAGTGAATCCTCAGGAAGGCCAGCCGGGATATCCTGGTCATCATAGAAAATAGTAAGGTCGATTTCAGGATAAAAACTTGCTCCAGAGGGGTGGCCTTCAAACGCAAGGTTGCCAACAACAATCCTGTTCTCCAGGCCTGCAAAATTCTTGTCCACTGTCTTGAGCAAGATTTCCCTTAGCTCCATGCCGTCCTTCATTACCGTGGTTTCAGCAGGAATCCTCAGCTGGGCCTTCCTGTCGTCTGTCACGACGACCTTCTCAGACAAAGTGCCTGAAAGGCCGAAATCAAGGGGAACAGCAGTGGAGCGCTTTACAAAAGCCTCAAAATAACCAGCCTGTACCTGGGCGCTGCCGTCAGAAACCGTAACAGGCATTGAGGCAAAAGCCGCAAGGACGCCCTCAGAGACAGTAACGCCCACGCTCGGGCTGCCTGCCTTTACTTTGGCAGGAAACGAGGAGAAGTCAGAGCATTTCCTGAGCTCAGACTCAATGAAAGCTGCCTTCTGCCGATTGGCTGCATCTGTCTCCTTCAGGCCGGACTTTTCAGCTTCAAGCAGACTCTGCATGAGGCAGGAATTCACGAACTTCCTCACCGCATCAGCCTGCTGCTCAAGCTCTGCCGAAGGAGGGGGCGGGGCATTATTCCTGGCCACCATCGCCAGGCCAGCCATGGCGAAAAGCAGGACAAGGCCTGCAAACAGGAACAAAGCCAGCTGGGCCCTCTTTTTCATGCTGCAAAACACAGCGAATGGGGATTATTAAGCTTTGCAAAATCAGCCCTCATCCATTCACCCTTAGCTGCACAGCCCTTACAAGATAAGCCCACGCATACCTCAGTATCCTTGCTCCGGAAGACTTGGAAACCCCCTGCTGCCTGAAGACGTAAGAAAATGGGACTTCCTTTATCCTGAAACCAGCCTTCTGCGCCCTGTAAAGAAGCTCCATGTCAAACTCGCCCCAGACGCTGGGGTAGCGGAATTTGAGCTGCATGAACCTGTCCCTGCGCATGGCGTGGAAACCTGTGAAAATGTCCGAAACACGAAGCCCGAGAATCAGCCTGCACACAGAGTTAAGCACAGCAGGCCCGTATTTCCTTGTGAAGGGAGCCCTGAAGCCAGAGCCTTTCAGGAATCTTGAGCCAACAACAATGTCCGCGTGCAGGCACTCCTTTAGCAGGACAGGAACAACTTCAGGGGGATGCGAGAAGTCAGCGTCCATTATCACGACGAATTTCCCCCTTGCAACGGTGATTCCATCGCGCAGGGCAGAAAAGATGCCCCTGACTCCTTTCCTGTGCAGAGCAGCCACCTTGCCTGGAGCAGCCAGGCTATCCATGAGCCGCGGGGTGCTGTCACGGCTGTCGTCATCAACCACCACAATTTCAAAGTCAAAGCCCTTCAGCGCAGACGACAGGGCCTCGACCAGCCGCAGGAGGTTCTTTTCCTCGTTATAAGTGGGGATGATGACTGAAACATCCTTTGTCTGCCTTGCCCCTTTTACCTCATGTGCTTCATACCTGATCCTGCCGCAGCGATAAGAATAGACAGCCACAGGAAGGCATGGAACAGCCTGCTATTAATAGCTTTTGATATAATTTAAAAAGAGGCCGGCTCAAGCAGTCAACATGAAATATGTTGACGAGTCATTCAGGTATCTAAAATTCGTGACAGGCGGCGGGCTGGGGCTGTTGGTGAACCTCAGTGTAACCTACCTGCTCACAGAAGTGCTTGGAGTCTGGTTCAGGGTGGCGTATGCAGCCGGCCTTGGCGCAAACGTGATTTTCAACTTCCTGTATCACAGGCAGGTCACCTTCAACAGGATGGGCGGGGCCATGAAAAGGCTCTTCTGGTTTATGCCCCTCACGCTTGGAATAACCTTGGCAAACTACCTGCTGGTAGGCCTGTTTACCGGAGAGGAATTCGCAGCTTTTGGAGAGCCGCTGCTGGGCAGCTTTTACAAGTACGCAGTAATAATAGCAATAACAACCCTGCTCTCAATCATAAACTACGCGGCCAACAGGGTATGGGTCTTCAGATGAAAATAGGAATCGTAAGCAAATTCGGGGAGCAGGACGGGATTGCAATGTACTCTGACAGCCTGGCCGGAAGCCTGAGGGATGAAAATGCTGAAATAGTCACCATAGGCTCCAAAAGGTCAAAATCAGACCACAGGATAAACTTGAAATCGCTCTTCCTCAAGGCAGAGCTCGGCAAGATAGCAAAAAAGGAAAGCCTGGACCTGCTGCATATCCAGTACATCGCCGAGAGAAGCTACTACGGTATGCATACGTTGAACCTCAACCTGCTGGACGCCCTGAGGCAGAAGATTCCGGTTGCGGTGACAATGCACGAGGTTCACATAACTCCGAAAGGCATAAAGCAGAGAATTATAAAAAAGCTTGAGGAGGCGGTTGTACGGAAGGCTGGCTGGGTCATAGTGCAGACAGGAAGGCAGAAGGGATTTATTGAAAAAGCGTACGGGTGCAGCAGGTCCAGCATGATACCAAGGGGAGCCAGCCTTCACCCGATGCATTCAAGGAGAGGGAAAAACCTGCTGTTCTTCGGTGCCCTTTCAGAGCCCAGGGGCGTTGAACACCTGATAAAGGCCATGGGGCTGCTTCAGGGATACAGCCTCACAATATGCGGAAAGGCTTCTAGTGGCAAATACGCTGAAAAGCTTGCAGCCGAAGTCCAGAAGGCAGGGAACAGAAACATAAAGCTAAGCCTGGGATGGGTGCCTGAGGAGGAAAAGCACAGGCTGATGCAGGAATCCGACATAATAGTGCTGCCGTACACCCACTCGCCTTTCCAGTCCACAGTCCTGCACGACGCAGTGTCCTTCGGCCTTCCAGCAGTGGTAACAAGAAGCGGAAGCTTTTACCACATTGTTGAGGAATACAAGATGGGCGCCATAGCCGAGCCAGGCAACCCGCAATCACTCGCGCAGGCAATCCAGGAGGCTGACACGAGCTACAGGCAATTCCAGGCAGGCATTACGGACTACAGGAAGGAAGCAAGCTGGGGAGTCGTGGCAAAGAAGCACATCCAGGTGTACCAGGAGATGCTTTAATGGCAAACTGCCCAATCTGCGGCAGGGAAAGGGAAGAAATAACCAGGAGGACTGTGGTTGGAAACAAGGCAACGCCGACCTACCGCTGCGGCAGTTGCGACCTGTGGTTCCTTGACCCTGAAGCGTATTCTGGCAAACTCTATGATACAGACCGGCTAAGGCTGCCAGAGGGCGCAGGCTCAGAGCAGAGGGACTTCTCAACATATCTAAAGGCGGCAAGGCTGAAAAAGGGAATGAGGATAATTGACATCGGATGCGGGGACGGAGGGCTGCTGCGGGAAGCTTCAAAAAGAGGCATCAGCATAATTGGAAGCGAACTTTATGAGTCAGAGAAGACCAGAAGGCTGAGGAAGGAAGGGTTCCAGATTGTATGCGGCGACATAAGCCAGCTCATGCTTGAGCCTTTTGACGCTGTCTTCATGTCGCACGTGATAGAGCACCTGCCAGAGCCCGATGCATTCCTGAAGCAGGTAAGGCGCCTGCTGAAGGACAACGGGCTGCTGTACGTTGTAACCCCAAACTATTCCGCCCTTGTATCCAGAATAATGTCAAGCAGTCTGCTAGTGGAAAGGATTTACGCAAACGACCCTTACAGAAGGCTGAAGGTTGTCAATGGCGTTGCAGATGTGAGGCCGAGGGAAAGCGACCAGGCGTCAATGAACTGGTTCAGGGTGCTTGAGTTTGAGCACACGCTTCAGTTCACCAAAAAATCCCTGCTGCTGCTTATGCGGAAAAACGGGTTCAGGATGGAAAAGCGCTTTACAGGCAACAGCATAATGCTGCTGGACGAAAGGCTGACCCCGAGGAATGTCATAAAGCGGCTTATCCTCGGCAGAGCCCTTAACAGCATGCTCAGGCTGTTTAATCTTCAGGCAGAGCTGTTCATCTCCTTCAGGAAGTCACGCCCAGGATGACATTACCTCCTCATAAAGGCTTGACATCCTTTTCCTGATTTCATTGAAGTCCCACTGCCTTACAAATGACTGGAGCTTCCTTCCGGCGGTTGCGGCTGACTTCCGGTCATCATAATAATGCCGCAGGTTTGCCGCGAGCTTTTCAAAGTCAGTGTAGTGGTGGTACAAGGCAAGCTCTCCAAACACTGATGTGAAGCTTCCGACTCCAGACAGGCAAAGGGGAAGGCCGGCAGCCGCAGCCTCATAGGCTGCAAGCCCCTGGGCCTCATTGTCAGAAGTGTTGACGAAAACGTCAGAAACAGAAAGAGCCTCCCTCACCCCATCAGGGTCAAGGGCTCCTGTCCGGATTACATTCTTCACATTGAATTCCCTGATAAGCTGTTCAAGGGAAGGAGCGCCCTCCCGCCAGAGCAGGTCATCGCCGACGATAACCAAGCGGGCTTTTGCAGACTTCCCAAGAAGGCTGAATGCCTGAAGGAGAGTTTCAATCCGCTTGAAGCGGCGCAGGTTTGCAACTGTCACGACGACAAACTCGTCGGCCTTCAGCCCAAGCCGCTTCCTGATAGCAGCCATGCCCCTTGGCTTTGCTGAATAAAACTCGTGGTCTATCGGGTGCGGGAGCACAACAAGCTTCTTTTCCGGAATGCCCGCCCTGGCGTAAAGCTCCCTTTCATAGGGCGTAAAGCAGATTATCCTGTCAAATTTTGGCATTGCAGCCAGCGAAAGGCGCCTGGCGATGAAGTTGCTCCCAAGAAAATATGTATGCGGGCTAAGGATTTTCGGCTTGTTGCAGAACGCCATCAGGAAGGAAGGGGGGTATGGCCTAAGGTGCGCGTGCACGAGACTTATGGTCTTGTCGCGGTTAACGTGGGAGAGGGCTGAGAAGGCATTGCGAAACCTCCTTATTTTAACCCCTTCATGCACCTGGCCGTCAACCCCTGGCTGGCACGTCAGAAACTCGACGTCAAATCCCCTGTCCATCATCATCCTTGCCGGCCAGTAAAAATAGTCTTCCTTGTACCTTATCGGATAGGCATTTGGATAAGCTGGAACGACCTCAACAAACTTCATACAGGCTGCAGGATGCCTCCCTCCACCTTAAGCGTGTGAAATTCCATAGTGCGAAGGCACACCAACCAGCAATACCCGCGCAACAGGGAATTCACTGCTTTCAAAACCGCCCTTCCCAGGGCAAGCCTGACATAAGCCTCATCATAAAGCTTGCAGCTCATCAGCTTTACAATCTCCCTGTCCCGAACCTTCCTCATGGACTGCAGCCTGCGGCGCTTGGCCAGCACCTTGCCCGAATTCCTGAGGAAATAAGCGCATACCTTCAGCCTGGAGATAAGATGCCGCGGGTCAATAATGTTGGCAAGCACAGAATACAGGATGAAATAAGGTATCAGCTTCAGAAGCGTCCAGCCGCTGTACAGGGTAAGCATGTTCATTACCTTGTTTCTTGATGCCAGGACGAAAAAGAAGTCCCACGAAACCTTCATCCGCTTCCTGGTTACGCCGCCCTCATGGTAAACTATTGAGCCTGGCACGTGGACAGCCTTATGCCCCAGGATATTCATCCGCCAGCCAAGCTGCGCGTCCTCTGCATACGCAAAATAATCCGCGTCAAAAGGCTCGCCAACTATTTCCCTTCTGAAGAAGGCTGAGCCGCTTGCAGTAAGCGTCCTGATGAACGAGTCCTGAAGCCTGGCAAATTCAGGGATTGATATGGGAGCCTGGAAAAGCCCGATTGTTCCAGGGTTGGCATACCTGTAATCAGCAGCCTCATACTTGTCATAAAGCTTGGGGTTGAAGACAGCAGCATCAGGGAATCTCTCAGCAGCGTCAACAAGGGCCTTCAGCCAGTTCCTCTCCACGATGGTGTCGTTGTTCAGCAGGCAGATAAGCCTGCCTTTCGCAGCCCTGACGCCTACATTGCATCCCTCTGCAAAGCCGAGGTTCTCCTTATTGGTTACAAGGCGAATGCCCTTAACCTTTCTCAGCTTTTCCACAGAATCATCAGAAGAGCCGTTGTCAACCACTATTATCTCGCAATCCCTGAAGGCGCTTTTTCTGATGGAAGCCAGGCACTTTAAGGTGTAGTCAGCGCCATTCAGGTTAAGTATTACAACTGAAACCAATGGAGCCTTCATGGTCGCCTTCCAAAGGCCTTCAGCTTAAAAATGTTCCAGTACACGGCGAAATTGTACAGCCCCTGGAGAAAGGCGACCTTCAGCCCAGGAAACCCATTCAAAAGCTGCGCTGTAAAAAAATCGCGGAGAAAAACAGCCGGAAAGGCAGCAAAGGAGACGAAGAAATACAAGAACCCGGGCAGGCCAGCCCTGCCATCAGCAACCATATCCCTGGCCTGGATTTTCGCCCACCTAAGCCACTTTGTCCTGAATGTCTTCAGCGTGTAGTTGTCATAAAGCGGCCTATGGTGCAAGAGCAGCGGCACATTCCTGACCTTTCCACGCACCCTGACCGCTTCATGGATATAGCCCCTGGCCTCAGCCTTCGCTTTCCTGAACATGCAAAGCCTATGGCCTGTTTTTTTCATGGGCTTGAACCCGACCATGCATTCGTGAAGGAAGCCATAGCCGTCAATATCCTTTTCCTCTGCGAGGTTTCTAAGGCTGCCCCGCAGTTCCTCGGAGAGGTACTCGTCAGCGTCAATGTAAATAATCCAGTGGCCTGTCGCCTTTGAGAATGCGAAGGGCCTGTTGTAGCAGCCAGCGCCCCTGTCAGGGGCGGTGAAGATTTTTTTTGTAAACTCAGCCGCGATTTCAAGTGTCTTGTCAGTGCACTCCCCGCTGTGGACTACGATAGTCTCGTCCACCACTCCCTTAAGGCTTTCAAGCGCTCTCCTGATAAGCTTCTCCTCGTTCCTGATGACCAGGCACGCTGATATTTTCGGCTTTGCCATAGCAAAAAAGGGCGATTCAGGCATTTATAAAGGATGCTAATTCGGGCTAATACAGCATGTCACAGATCCGCAAAATTTATATATGCATGCATGTATGCATACAAAATGACCCGGGTAATCTCACTGTCGGACACTGCGTATGAGCAGCTCAAGGCGCTGAAGCAGGGGCCTGAGTCATTCTCTGATGTGGTTAAGAGGCTGGCGGCTGATGAGAAAAAGAAGTCTATCCTTGAATTTGCTGGAAAATGGCCTGGAGGCAATGATGAGCTGGACCGGATAGAAAAGGAGATATACGAAGCCAGGAAAAGATTCAGGCTGAGGAAGGTTGAATTCTGATGCTGTGCCTCGACACAGACATCATAGTTTCCTTTCTAAGGGCAGATAAGGAAGCTGTGGCCTTCGTTGACAGGCTAAGTTCAACTTCAGAGGAAATTGCTGTAACCGCAATTACCTTATGCGAGCTTTACAGGGGAGTGTTTCTATCCAGAAAGCAAGAGGAAAGCCTGACGTTTCTTAACCGCTTTGTGGCAAGGTTTACATTGCTGGACCACAGCAGGTTCAGCTGCATAATTTTCGGGCAGGACGCCGCCTTCCTAAGCCGAAAGGGCACCCCAACACAGGAAATGGACCTCATGATAGCGAGCATTTGCAAGGCAAACAGGTGCACCCTGGTAACGCGGAACCTCAGGGACTTCAGGAGCATCCCAAACCTTTCCCTTGAGAAGTGGTAGGCTGAAATATCATTGCCTGCGCAACAAATATAAACAGCCGCAGGCTTGCCTGGGCAGATGAAAACCGTAATCCTCTGCGGCGGAGAGGGGACAAGGCTTAGGGAATACACTGAAAGCATCCCAAAGCCGCTGGTGGAAGTCGGAGGAAGGCCAATACTCTGGCATATAATGAAGGCCTATGCCCACTACGGCTTTGATGATTTTGTCCTTTGCCTGGGCTACAAGGGCGAGAAGATACGGGAATACTTTGAGAAAAGCAACAGCGAGGGATGGAAGATAACTTTCGCAGACACAGGAGAAAAGGCAAGCAAGGCAGAAAGGCTTATGCAGATAGAAAGGCATATTGACGGCAAATTGTTCTTCACTGCATATGGCGATGACATTTCTGACATTGACATCAACGGGCTGCTGGAGTTCCATGAGGAGAATGGAAAAACAGTGACACTTACTGCCGTCAACCCGGAGTCGCAGTTCGGGGTGCTAAGCCTCCATGGGGATTTGGTTGGCGGCTTCATTGAAAAGCCAAAGCTGGACACCTGGATAAACGGCGGGTTCTTCGTCATGGACAGGAAAATATTCAGCCATCTTCAGAAGGGCAGGGAGCTTGAGGACGACACCCTGAAGGAACTCGCGGCAAAAGGGGAGGTCGCGGCGTACAGGCACAAAGGCTTCTGGAAGTGCATGAACGTGTTCAAGGACGTGGTGGAGCTTAACCAGCTCTGGGAGAAGGGGAATGCGCCGTGGAAGGCGTGGAATTAGAGCTTTGGCATCTCTTTGAGGAATTCAGTTGGGTGCAGTATGCTGATGCCCTTGTACTGGCCAACCCTCAGCAAGTGATTATCATAGGTAAGGATGTATGAGGAGCTGGAGTTTACCGCGCATTCAAGAATCTTATCGTCATCAGGGTCCTCCTTAATCACGGAAACTTTTTCTTTAATGTGAACCATAGTCGAAATGCTGATTATTCTCTCAAGGACTTGCTTAACCCCATTATTTCTTTCCTTAAGCAGAAGCTGGAACTTCCTTTCACGCTGCAAAACTGAAGCTATCTCCAGAAGTATCTCCTGCGAAACAAACACCTGTACGCTGCCCTTCTGAGCAAGCCTTATCAGCTTTATCCCCTCACCAACCCAAAAAATTCCGGAAATCCATACGTTGGAATCGTAAGTGGCCCGTATCATCTTTTCATTGACCGGACTCTCTGGATGGCGATATTAATGTCGTCAATTGTAATCCTTCGCTGCCTGGCAATGGCCCTGAATGGCGCTGTAGCCTCCTCCCAGGTCACTTCAGAAGGCACGGACATTTTTTTGAGGAGTATTTCATCCCCCCTTGACCAGACGGCAAAGGCTGTGCCCTCCTCTATGCCAAGCCTCTCCCGGATTGCCTGAGGTATAACCACCTGCCCTTTCGATGAGACTTTTGCAAATTCCACTTCACCCATGGTAATCACTCTGAAGGTTAATGGCAGTCGCATATATAAATCTTGCCTTGGTAAGAAAGTAAGAATCGGATTTGCCTGAAATCGGCTATGATGCGCGTGCGCCTTCAGCCCGCCTGAACAATTGAACAGCAAACCTGCAAAAAGCCTTACAATTTTCCATTAAAAAGTAGCCCCTGGCGGATTCTGGCAGGCCGCTTATGCATGCCAGCAAATTTTATAAAACCCGCCCTTTCCCTTTGGTCATGGTAAGCTGGAAGGGAAGAAATGTCCTTGTGACAGGCGCGAACGGGTTTGTTGGCTCCTGGCTCACCCAGGAGCTTATCGGAAGGGGGGCAAAGGTAACGGCGCTGATTAGGGACCTTATTCCAGACTCCAACCTGAACCTCTCAGGCACTGCCGACAGGGTAAGCATCGTCAGAGGGTCGCTTGCCGACTATAAGACAGTTGAAAGGGCGTTCAACGAATACGAGATAGAAATATGCTTCCATCTGGCAGCACAGGCAATTGTTGGTGTTGCGAACCGCTCGCCAATATCAACCTTTGAAAGCAACATAATGGGCACATGGAACCTGCTTGAGGCGTGCAGGACAGCAAAGCACTTTGAAAAAGCAATAATAGCCAGCAGCGACAAGGCGTATGGAGACCAGGAAAATCTGCCATACACAGAAGATTCGCCGTTGCTGGGAACATATCCCTATGACGCCTCCAAAGTATGCGCTGAGGTAATCGCCAGAAGCTACAACAAGACCTATGGCCTGAAAACTGCTGTGGCGAGGTGCGCGAACATATACGGGGGTGGCGACCTGAACATGAGCAGGCTAGTTCCGGACATGATGACAAGCCTGATAATGGGAAAGCCGCTCGTGATAAGAAGCGACGGCAAAATGGAGAGGGACTACATCTACGTAAAGGATGCTGCTGATGCCTATATCCTGCTTGCCGAAGAGATTGAAAAGGGCCTGGCGTTCAACTTCGGCGCAGGAAAGCCGATAACCGTGCTTGACCTTGTAAGGATGATAATGGAGGCAAGCGGCAGGAAGGATGCGGAGATGAAGGTGCTCGGCGAGGCAAAGTATGAGATAAAGAGGCAGTACCTTGACAGCAGCAGGGCAAGTAAGCTTCTTGGCTGGCAGCCTAAGTACGGGCTAATGGATGGGTTAAGGGAGACGTATAAGTGGTATGAGTCGCATCAAGCCCTCTTCAGGGTGTAAACAGGCTCGTTCCTTAGCGTCAGCATGGAAAAGTAACTGTACTCCTTAACTGCATTGTACCTTTCTAACTGGGTGAAGGAAATCACGTACTCAGAATCTATGAGCCTGAAGTAATCGCGGATCCAGCCAGGGTCGTATGGCTTGGAGTTGTCAACTTCAGGGTGCTCCCTGCTGAACTCGTAGAAGTTCCAGGCAGCGTGCTCAAAGCCGCCGTCTATCCTGTCAGCCGGGATTCCCTGCGCCTGCAAATCCCGGATGGCTGAGTCCCTTGCGCGGTGCCATGAAAGGTAATCCTGCGTGGCCGCAACTGAAAATGCCGCCATGAGAACCAGGATGACAACACCAAATGGCAGAACCTGCCTTAGCTTCGCCGAACCCAGGAGGATGACAATGCCTGGGAAGAAGAGGGGCAGCATGTACCTGTCAAAGAAAGCCAGGGCCGCCAGAAGGAACAGGAGCTGGAAGGCGCCTGCAAGATAAACCAGGTGAATTGGCTCGCCGAAGCAGGAGGACGCAGCCCTGGCAAGCTGCTGCTTCAGAAGCATTGCCAGAACCGCGCCTGATAGAATGGCAGCTGCGGCCAGAATTGCAAGCAGCGCATCTGGAAAGACAGGGCTCTTAAGCCCCTGCATATAAATTGGACCAAGGCCCCTCTGGTGGAGCATGGTTGGCGCATAAAACAGGAGCCTGCCAAAGCTGAAGAACATGAAAAGAGTGGCAGCCGAAGCTGCGATGATAACCGATGCAAAAAGTGCCTTGTCATAAGCATGCATGGCTGCAATAAAAGCCTGCAGCCGCAGAAGGTAAGGCAGTGTAAGCGGGAGAAGGAAAAGGCCCGCGAGCATGAACATGCTGAAAAGCCTGAACGGGATAAGCCTTAGAATCAGGTCTGCAACATGGGGCAAATCGTACTGTGCCATGAGCGACGAGCTTTCAGTCGCCCCATGGACCAGGTAAAACCACGCCTCGTAACCTGCAAAAGCAAGGAATGGCAACACAGCGACCACAATGAAACTCCGCATACTGAGCCGCCTTGACAGCAGCAGGTAGGCTGCAACCGCCACAGGGATAAGCACGCCGTTCTGCCTTATCAGCATGGCAAAAACCGAGAACAGCGAGCCAAGAAGCAGCAAGGCAGGACTGTTCTTCCTGAGCCAGAGCAGGTAAAACAGCAGCGAAAGGAGCATCATTGCCATGAAGTGGATGTCTGAATGGAAGTTGAAGGCTTTGGTGAAGTAAAGCGGGTTGAAAAGCAAAAGCATGGAGCCGAAAAGGGCTGGTTGTTTGCTGAATTTCAGCTCCCGCAGGATTAGGAAAGCAGCCACAGCCCCAACAAGAGCCATGGCCAGGGAGGAAAACCTCAGCGCACTGAAGGAAAAGCCGAAGGGCAGCGAGAAAAGAACGCCGGTGAACGTCTGGAAGACGACAGTCGCGGAAATCCAGCTCGATATCCTGAAGTTGCCTTCAAGGAAATTCAGGACAGTCCGGCCATACGCAAAGTCATCGTCAATGGGAAAATTCCCGATGGGGTTTACAGCCGCCACAGCTGCGGCAAAAACCGCAAAGAGCAGCAGCAGGCATAACCTGTCATCAAATCGCATCTGAAGCAGGCCTCTGGAAATACATTTAAATAGCTTGTGGAAACCCGCAAACACAATGGCGAAGCCAAAAGTTACTGTCATAATGCCTGCCTACAAGGCTGAAAAAACACTTGAGGCCACCTTCAGGGAAATTCCAAAAGGCGCTGCTGACGAGATTATACTTGTTGACGACTACGGGAAAGACAGGACTGCGGAGATGGCCAGGAGCCTGGGGATTGTTACAATTGTCCATGAGAAAAACAAGGGATACGGCGGAAACCAGAAAACCTGCTACAGGGAAGCCCTGGCAAGGGGCGCTGACATAGTTGTAATGCTTCACCCAGACCACCAGTACGACCCTGCAAGGCTGCCAGACCTGATAAGGCCGCTGCTTGACGGAGAGGCCGACGTCGTATACGGCTCAAGGATGCTCTCTGAAAAAGGCGCGCAGGAAGGGAAGATGCCTGCCTACAAGCAGCTTGGAAACAGGATGCTGACATTCTACTACAACCTCATGCTGGGGACCAAACTCACAGATGCCGCCACAGGATACATAGCCTACAGCCGGAAAATACTGGAATCCGTCCCCTTCCAGCTGAACTCTGATGGCTACACATTTGACGAGGAGATGATAATACAGTGCGTTGCAGGCAAATTCAGGCTTGCTGAAGTTCCGATACCAACAAAGTATGAGACTGAAAGCCACTCAATCAGCTTCCAGAAGGCAGTCGGATACGGCGGAAAGCTGTTCCTTAAGGTGCTGAGGTACAAGCTCCACCAGCTCGGAATTAAAAGCAGCCAGTTTGAGATAAGCTGCGGCCACTTCAGGGATGGCGCCCTAAGCCATCCGCTGCTTGAGGACTCTGATTTCATTGTTGTGTGCGACGTCCACCCGCTCATGGAAGGCCACATCCTTATAATCCCGAAGAGGCATGCTGCCTGCATGGCTGCGCTGCCCGATGATGTGTTCGGTCGGTTTGCAGGGCTGTACCAGAAGGCTTCTGAGTTTCTAAAGCGGGAATACGGAACCTATGCCGCGTTTGAGCACGGAATAACTGGCCAGACAGTTTCCCACGCTCACTTCCACCTGCTGCCGTTCAGAGGCGAAATAGGGGATATTGTGCCTGAAAAGGAAGCCCTGCGGGAGATAGAGGAGATTTCTGAAGTAAAGCGACTTTATCACCAGAAAGGAAAATACCTGTTCATCCAGATAAATGACCGGCTGTGGAGTGTGGACACAAAAATAGGCTTTCCGCGGATATTCAGGGACAGGATAGCCGCAGCCCTCGGACACCCTGAAAGAGGCGACTGGAAGACGGCTGAAGAGAACAGGCAGCTGATGAAGGAGTTTTCAGCTGATGTAAGGAAGCTGGAGGGGAAGTGGAGGGAACAAAATCAGCACACTTTCCTAAGCCATGAAGCTTAAAACGCCCTCCACAACCTGCTTTACTTCGTCGTCAGTCATTGAAGGGTAAAGGGGCAGGGTTATCATCCTCCTCCATTCATCATCAGCCACCGGGGCGGATACCGCCATCTTCTTTGACTTGAAAAACCTCTGGTAGTACGGATGCAGGTGGACAGGCATGAAATGGACGCTGGTTGCTATTTCCTTCTCAGCAAGGTGCTTGATAAGGTTGTCCCGGTGGGCAGGCTCCTTCACCCGCAGGATGTAAAGCCAGTAAGCGTGCCGCACATTATCAGCCTCGTAAGGCGTCCTCAGCCAGGACTTTTCCTTGAATGCGGCGTTATAGCGCTCAACTATCCTCCTTCGGCCTGCATTCAGCCCGTCAAGCTTCCTGAGCTGCGCCATCCCGATGGCTGCCGGGACGTCATTAAGGTGGTATTTCCAGCCGAGCTCGGTGACCTCGTAATACCATGAGTATTTTGCAGAGACATAGGCCCTGTTCCACGTGTCCTTGTTAATGCCAACCCATCTCAAACGGTAAAGCTTTTTGGCAAGCTTTTCGTCATCAGTTGTAATCATGCCGCCCTCGCCGGTGGTCATGTTCTTGACAGCGTGGAAGCTGAAGCAGGCTGACTTCGCCAGGCTGCCTATCTTCCTGTCCTTGTACAGGGCGCCAGTCGCATTGGCCGCGTCCTCAATAACAGGGATTCCCTTATCAGCTGCAATTTCATTTATGGCGTCCATGTCGCAGGGATGGCCGCCGAGATGGACTGGGATTATAGCCTTTGTCCGAGGGGTGATTTTTCGCTGCAGGTCATCTGGATCCATGCATAAGGTATCCTTGTTCACATCGCAGATGACCGGCCTTGCCCCGCAGTACACCGCAGCATGGGCTGTGCTTACAAAGGTGACTGCTGGCACAATGACCTCGCCTGACCTTATCCCAAGCCCGGCAACAGCGAGATGAAGCGCTGCAGTGGCAGAATTTGTCCCAACCGCAAACTTTGTGCCGATGTACTTTGCGAACGCCTCCTCAAACTCCCTTGTCTTCGGGCCCAGGCCAATCCAGTGGGAGTCAAACACTTTCTTTATCTCTGCGAGCTCCTCCTCGCCCAGGTCTGGCTTGAAGACTGGAATCATGATACTGGAGTTTTGGCAGGGTGTTTAAAAAGGTTTTTGCCCTTTGATACTGTATAATTAACGTGATATTTATATAGTAGTTATGTCTTTGAATTCTT
>CAZDCW010000010.1:30020-36838 GCA_964504135.1 uncultured Methanosarcinales archaeon | reverse complement strand
ACACAGATGACCGAGAATCTTTTATAATCCTTGATGAACCTTACCTTATTTTTTCCGAATTTCTCTATTTTCCCTCCCTTTAAGGTTGCTTCAATCATGTCTGGAGTTACATTCCTTTGCATTGCCCTAATGAAAGCGTGCCTTTTTATCTCAAAGCAGTATTGAGTAATGTCCATAATAGCACTTAATATGTATTGATATCATTAGATATATTTAAACCTATTGTTTAATTTTCCATTTGCCAGACGTTTGCTTTACAGCTTAATTTTTGGGCAGTTATTTAAACCCCCCTCAATGACCCTTAACAATGGGAATTATTCCGCAGGGGTTAGGGCAATTGTACCTTAATGCACTGCCTGCCTCACTGGTTGCGTGGCCTGCATTCATTGCCCTGGCCACGATTCCTTTACACATGCCTGCTGCGGCCAGCTATGTTCCATCAGAGCCAAGGATTGTTGACAGGGTAAATGCCTCCGGACAAATGGATGGCCAGGTTTTTGTCCGTGATTACAATGGCCGCAGCGACCTTGCTGTCTGGATTTCCTACACCGCACATGACGCTGAAGTAACCGTAAGGGATGTCGACAGGCCTGATGTCCTCACCTGCCGCTTCGTGGACGGCCAGCCACAGGAGGGCAGGCTCCAGACACAGAACGCGGAATTCCTGCCGACTATAGAGCTGTCCTTTAACCAAGGCTATGGCAGCGGGCAACTCCGAAATTACTGCGTCAGGCTTATGCCTTATTCGGAATGGCTGATAAGGCAGGCCCGGGAATGGGCTGGCTGATACACCCGCAAACTATTTATAGGCAGAGCCGGACATCGCTTTTTTTCTGCCTCGCTGGTGTAGTCCGGCCAATCATGCGGCCCTTTCGAGGCCGCGACCTGGGTTCAAATCCCAGGCGAGGCATACATCAATTTTTTAAATAGCTGCTTTTCTTATGCTTCAATGGTAAGTATTTCCATTCCAGGATACTTTTCAGCCAGGCCGCAGGTTAAAGAAGAAGCCCAGGCAGGCCGCGAGGTTCCAGACATCCCAAGGTTCGAAGGCCAGGCACTTGTTGACAGGCATCTGGATTCTGCGCGGAATGAATCCGTTATTTATTCCACAGGCTGGTTCAGCCCCAAATCGATTGATGGGCATCTTGCATCAGTCTCGAAGGATATCACCTGCGCTTTGGGAGCTGCAGGAAAAATAACAGGGCTCTGGGACAAACTTCTTGGAAAAGGACCTTTAAGCATGGCCAGGCAGCAGGCGTATGAGATTCTCAGCGCATTTCCGCTTGAACAGGTTGTTCAGTATGCGTTGGATGCTGAGACAAAGGCAAGAGGATTCGCAGCAAGACATAAAGCAGGAGATGCCAGCAGGTCCTGGCTCATCAGGCATAACATGCAGGTTGTCTGGCAGTACATTTCGCATGAATATGGACGGGCGCGTGAACCTTCCACTAACTTTAAATAACACCTGCCTTTTGCAAGCTCTGGATGAAGCGAAGCTCGCGCAGGTGGAAGAAAAAAAGGCAGATGCGCTGGAAGTGGCAGCGCAAGCGAATCAAGAGGCTGAAGCGCCAGAGGAAGCGAAAGGCCCTGAGGTCTGCATAGTTCTGCAAAAGTTTAAATAAGCGCCGGGCGGAAAGCCAGCCATGTCCGGAAAAAAGGGGCAGCTGGCGGTGTTCATGCTCCTGATGCTGGTTGCGATAATTCTGCTTGGCCTGGCAAAGCTGTATGCGGACTCAAGCGCAGCCAGGCAGCCGCAGGATGCAGGCATCCTCAACCAGCAGGCTGTCGCCACAAAAGCCCTTGTAAACTCCTGCCTTGAGCATTCCCTGCTTGAGGCAAGAAGGCTGTACGGGGATGATAAGCAACTGATTGAAGCCTACATGAATGACTACATGCCCCTCTGCGTTGGAAGGCCGGAGGCATCCGGCGTCTATTTTGAAGCTGGAGCAGCTGCATCAACTGTCATGATTACAGATGACAGTGCGGCTGCAAGCCTGGATTATCCAATAACCCTGGGCCTGGGCGCATCAAGGCACGAGTTGAGGCAGTTCAGCTACTTCCTTAGTGCAAAGCGAGAGGCAACCCTTCCAGTTTCTGGCGGCGGGCTTACGCTTCTCTCCCCTGACGGCCAGGCAGAGTTCAGGTTTTCCGGTGATGTTGCCGCAACGCTGGCAGGCCAGCCTGTCAGCCAGGTTGTAGTGAAGCTCACGTCAAAGACAGCCAACGGAATGGTGAACACGCCGGTGCTGGGCAATTTCGTGTATGACGCCCTGCCTGATGGAGCCTGGTTCAGCAGGCCGGTCACTATAACAATCAGGTATGAGCCTGACATGCTTCCGCCAGGATATGATGAGGACACTCTGGCCATAGCCTACTATGACCTGAACCTTGACGCCTGGCGGAGCCTTGACAGCGTTGTTGACAAGGCCGGAAGGAAGGTGACAGCGCAGGCACATCATTTCACCACTTTTGCAATAGTCAAGTCATGCTCAGGCGGCAATGACCAGGCCATAAACCTTGGCTGGATATACAAGGAGCCTTGCTACGAAATAATCGAGGGTGAACTTAGCGGGAGCCAATTCTACAACTGCCCGAGGTGGTTTATAAAAAAAGGCAATGAGGTTGTAACCCCAGAGCAGGCCGACAAAACCTCCCATGGGGCAGAAGATGGGCCAATCTACGCACCCCAGGGCAGGGAGGTAAAAAGGGCTGGCGAGGGAAATGCGCTACCCCAACACGGCGAGCCAAACAGGAAATGCGAGAAGAAGGACTGGGACAGCAACCCGTCCACACCCGACACCTATGGGTACGAAAAGCTGAAGGACATTGGGGGAAAGGGCAGCTTTGAATTCACAGTAAGGGAAGTCAAGGGAACTGGCTGCTTCCCGGACAGTTCGAATGTAAAGCTTGATGTCGTATGCGATGACTCATGTGTCGTCAGGAGCGCAACAGGAAAGACTTTCGAGCCGCAGCAGACAAACACAATCAGCCAGGAAAACACATTCCTTATACCATTCAGCGAAATGAAAAAGGCAGGAAGCCCTAACAGGTTTGAGCTGACAGTAAAAAACGAGCACCAGCCATGCAGCAGCGCAGAAGGAACTTTAATCCTGCCAGGCACAGGAGGCGTGGCCAGGGAATGCCCTGAAAGCACCACAGCAGACGAGTACCTTGTGCAAAGCTGCAAATGCGGCGGCAAGGCGGTGACTGTAATCTATGATGAGGAAAAGGCAAGAGCCATCCAGGACTTTGCAGAGCTTTCTGTGAAGGAGCAGCCCAGCATAGCTGAAAGGGCTACACTTCGGGCCGCAGTGGCAAAGGGGAAGGAGCAATACTGCTTCAGGCGCCAGCTAAGCGTGGCCGGAAGGCCTGAGTTTGAAATACTTCTGTCGCACAACTACAAGGAGGATTTTGACAAGCTGGCCGCGGACCGATTCGTAAAGGAATGCTGCACAGCAGCAGACATATACCCGGATAAGTCCAACAAGATGGGAAGAGAAAACTGCGAAGCCCTTGTGTGCAGCAAGAGTGGCAACTATTACTGGACATATACAGGCATAGAGATAACAGACAGCGGAAAAAAGGAGAACAGGGCAAAGTGCGCTGGAGACAGCGAAAAAACAGCCTTCCTGGCCAAGGGCTGCGGGATTGTTACAGGCGCAGGCGGAGGGTTAGGCGGAGGCGGGCTGATTTGGCCAGAGACAACCGTTACCGCAGGGCAGAGCGAAGTCCAGCTCGTAAAAACATTCGCTGCCAAGTATGGCGTTGACCTGAGGACAGCCTTGCAGGTTGCGATGCAGGAAAGCGGAATAAGGCAGCATAATGCCGACGGCAGCCTTGTCATAGGCGATGGCGGATGCTCATATGGCGTAATGCAGATATATACCTGCCAGAAAGGCCACACTGAATGCATAGGCGCCATTAACTACAGGCCAGGAGGAGGCCTGTGCACCGGCGCTGAGTCATGCAACGGCAAGGATGTGCGCGACACTGCCTGCAACATAGAGGCAGGGATAAGGCTGCTGAAAAGCTGCTATGACGGGGGCCAGTCAAACCCCAAGCCTGAATGCACATGCGGCAGGTATTATGGGTGGGACTATGCGCTGCGCTGCTACAACGGCTGCGTATGCGGCAACAGCTATGTTGAAATGGTCAGAAGGCAGAACCCCTCAGCATATATGACATAAAAGGTGGAAAAAATGCCAGGCATAATAGTAAAAGCCCAGGTAACAGCGCTGGTCAGGCAGCTTTCCAAAGATATGAAGCTCCCTGTGAACAACATAACATCAGACTACCTGCCTGCCCTGGACAAAAAAGTCAGGAAAATCGTTGAGGAGTCTGTGAGAAGGGCGAATGAAAACAAAAGGAAAACCCTTATGGGGCGGGACGTGTAGGCAGGAGCCTGCGCCTGAGGGCCAGAATCTTCTCCTGGAGCGTGATAAATTTTAACTCATCCCTGTGGGTTCCCTTCAGCTTCAGAAGCTGGCGTTCCAGCAGTGCAAGCTGCTTCTTCAACTCTTCCCTCAAAGCCTGCTGCTCAAGGCCAGCAGCACGCCTGTAAACCTCCCAGGCAGGGCTGGAGCGGTTATTCTTTGCGGCATAGCTCAGGTGCCTGAACAAGTGGGTGAGCCTGCTCATTTTCCAAAGCCAAGAAATCCCCTCTTCTTTGGAGGCTCAGGCACGGCAGGGGCAGAGGGCATCGGCGGCAACTGCTCCTGATAGCCTGGTGAAGGGGGCATCATAGGCTCCAAATCATGCTGTACTGCATCCAGGTCCATTGGTGGAGGCATTGCCTGCTCGGGCACAGGCAAAACAGGAGTCACAGCGGGCATTACAACCGTTGCATGCTCAGGCTTCGCCTTCCTGTGCTCAGCAAGCCTTGGCAGATACTCCTTCTGCACGTCAAGAATCATTATAAGCGCCTTGGCAATGTCCCTGTTCTGCCTAATAAGAATATCCATCTTCTTCCCAAGGTCATCCTCAGCCTCGGCATGAATGTCAGCGCTGGCACTCCTGAAAATATCGGAAAGCCCCTCAACAGCCTTGGTCAGCTTCTCAACAGACTCCCTGAGGCGCTCGCTATCCCGGCTTTCAGTAAAAAGGGAAGTGTCCACAATCTGAGAATCAGACTCCTGGTCTTCAAGCATTGGCCAATTACCTCTTTTCCAAAGCCAAAAACAGGCAATAACCCTATATATAAGTTTCGCTTTTCAAAAAAACTGTGAAAATCACCGTAAAGGCAAAGCCGGGAAGCGGCAGGTCAGAAATCAGCCAGGATGGCGAAGCCTACACAGTATGGCTGAAGGCGCTGGCTCAGGATAATAAGGCGAACATTGAGCTGGTGAAGCTGTTAAGCCGCCACTTCGGCAGGAAAGTCAGGATACTTTCCGGGCTGAATTCCAAGAGAAAAACACTGGAAGTTGAAGACTAGACTTTTCCAAGCCTGTGCATGGGAGAAAAAGAGGTGTCCAAAACTCCCATGCAGTTAGGCCAGGAATGTTCTCAGCTGTCCTATGAACACATATAATCAATACCCTAATATAAATCTTGCTATATTCTTTATATAAAAATTTTCCAGTATATAAACCGATTAATCACGCGGGCAGGCCATTAAAAATGGAGGCGGCCAATTAAAAAATCACATGTCATAGCCGCCACCGCCCGGTGGCATCTCAGGCATCTTTCCCTTGTCGCCCTTGCCTGCGCTGGCAATCACGTCATCAATCCTCAGTATCATGACCGCAACCTCGCTGGCAGAGCTGATGGCCTGCGTCTTGATTTTCAGGGGCTCTATAACGCCCTCCTTCCAGCCGTCGATAATCTTTCCTGTGAAGACGTTAATTCCCGCCCACTTCTGCCCTCGGTCGTGGGCTGCCTTAAGCTCAGTCATCACGTCAATGGGGTCAAGGCCGGAATTCTCCGCAAGAGTCCTCGGGATAATCTCCACAGCCTCTGCAAATGCGTTGACAGCAAGCTGCTCGCGGCCGCTCAGGGACTCTGAATACTTCCTCAGCCCCTTCGCAAGCTCCACTTCTGATGCGCCTGCACCGCCCACAATCTTGCCGACGCGCAGCGCAGCCGCAACATCACCCAAGGCATCCTCCATGGCGCGCTTTACCTCGTCCACCACATGCTCTGTACCGCCCCTTATGAGCATAGTCACTGACTTTGGATTGCGGCACTCCCTGACGTAAGTCATGTTCTCATTGCCAACCTTAAGCTCCTCAACAAGCCCTGCAAAGCCAAGGTCATCCTTGCCAAGGTCATTAAGGCTTGTCACTATCTTCCCGCCTGTAGCTCGGGCAAGCTTCTCCATGTCGCTCTTGCTCACCCTGCGTGCAGCATAAATCCCCTTCTTGGCCATGAAATGCTGCGCCAGGTCATCAATCCCCTTCTGGCAGAAAACGACATTTGCGCCTGCTGCAACAACCTTCTCAACCTTATCACGCAGCATCCTTTCCTCCATGTCTATGAAGGCCTGCATCTGAGCAGGATCACTAACCTGTATCTTTGTTTCAATTTCAGTGTTCTTGACCTCGATGGCAGCGTCAAGCAAGGCAATCCTCGCCTGCTTCACAGCCCTTGGCATCCCTGGATGTACCTTTTCCTTGTCCAGCACAATTCCCTGTATAAGCTCGGAATCCTCGACACCGCCGCCAACCTTCTTCTCAATCTTCACATTCTCAACGTCAATTGAAGGCTTCCCATTCTCACTGTCCATCACAGACTTGACAGCCTGCACAGCAATCCCTGAAAGCGCATCCTTGGCCTGCTCAGCACCCTTACCGGTCATGGCAGTAACTGCAATCTTCCTCAGA
>CAZDCW010000010.1:29793-30010 GCA_964504135.1 uncultured Methanosarcinales archaeon | reverse complement strand
CATCACCTGCACTCACAGGCTCTGCAATCCTGTTAAGTATCTCATGCGCCTTCTCTGCGGCAAGCCTGTAGCCCCTGGCAACAACAGTGGGATGAATCTCCTTCTCAATAAGGTCCTCAGCCTGCTTCAGAAGCTCGCCGGCAATGACAACAGCAGTGGTCGTGCCGTCACCAACCTCATCCTCCTGGGTCTTTGCAACCTCCACAATCATCTTGGC
>CAZDCW010000010.1:4476-29712 GCA_964504135.1 uncultured Methanosarcinales archaeon | reverse complement strand
GTCTCAGCGACAGCCTTGGCCGCCATGATGTTTGTCTTCTGGGCAGACCTTCCGGTAGTCCTCTGGCTGCCCTCTGAAAGAATAAATATTGGCTGAAGCTGCTGTTGACTTGTCATTTTCCCATTACCTCCCTTTAACCGAAATAGTCCTGCTTTGCCTCTGCGGCTGACTTGCCGGTCTTCCTCATCTGCATCTCCTGCCTGATGAGCGCCTCCGGCTTCTTGATCGTTCCAAACTTGCTCTCATACTTTCCAATGTTATCCTGCAATACGCTGAGAAACTCCTTGGCAAAGTGAGGGTCCATAAGGACTACATTATGCCTGATGACCATCCTGGGCGGCTGGGAGGCGATGTCCATCCTCGGCGTTATGGCCTTCAGGTCTATCACAAACCTTATCGAACTGTGGGAAACGCTGACCTCCTCAGCGAGGAATTCATCCCCATTGACAGCATCAGCCCTTATCTCCTGCTCCATTTTCCAACCCCGCTTTCATAATAATTGGCAGCCGGTCCCACAAAACGAGCCAAAGGCTCAGGACCATTCAAAAGCTACCTGTATGTGTACCGTTCTCATGCAACCAAGAACTAATTTGAAAGGTATAGCACTGGTTGTATATAAAGGTTTTGGTTTGCGTACACAAACCCGGAGTTGCCAACTGAAAGTTTAATATAAAGGCAGTTCCAAAAATCTGTTATGCTGCAAAAAACATATAAAAAGGCGCATTCGCCATTTTCAGATGATAAAAAGGGATTGGATGGGGTACATACTGGGGTTTCTTTCGATAGTAACTGCCGCACTTTCATTAAGCCAGGAAGAACCGGGAAGGGAATACCTGCTTATTGCAACGGGCATTTTGGCCACTATCGCTTTCATAATAATCTACATGGAGGATACTAGGCAGGAAGTCTCTGAGATGAATGAGGAATTTGAAGAATTTAGGGAAAAATTTGCATTAACCGAGCGAATAACAAAACTGAAATTCCAACTTGCCGAACTTAGCCAAAAAACAACCAAAAAATAAAATGAGCAGAGCCAAAAGAAGGCAAAATGATTCAAGCTGGTTTTTGCTGATAGTTATCTTCATAATACTATTCTTCCTGCTGCTGCGAGCATTGAATATCAGGATTTAAATCCCGGTGAAGGATGTTAAATGGCTATACAGTGCTGTCTTCATAAGGATAAAAATATCGTAAATTGCGATAATTGGTTTACTTTTCCAATAGCAATTTACGAGATTAGAATTGCGCATATTCATCAACTAATCAGCGCAATTCTCCATAGGATAAGTTTTCGAGGTCTCTAAAATGGACCATAGAGCTTGGAAACGCGAAAGGTATGAGTATTTAACCAAATGGCTGCCTATTCTTGAAAGACTAAATACAAAGTTTCCAGTAAGAAGAGCTTCTTTTGAAGAAATTGAACAAGCAACAGGTGTAAAGTTTCTTCCTGACCTTTGGAAGGTCGTCAATGAATTGCGATTCCCAGGAGGAATGTCTAATGGAATATTTGAATGGCAGCCTGAGGCTGACCACAGAATCGAAATTTTGAACGCCGAACTCAAAAAATTGCAGGAGGACTTCGACCGAAAGTCTTGGATAAAGAGATTAAACTTGTCTGCAAAAGTCTGGGATATTATAAAAATTGGTTTAAGCGGTTTGGCTGGTTATATCATAGGTAAATTAAGCTAAATTTACAGCCGCTTTACAACAAAGCCCGGTTTTGCAGGTTTCTGGGCGTTGCCTCTGTTTGTCAGCCCTTCATGCCTGGATTCGGCTGCAGCATGCCGACCCTGTTCCCTTCTGTGTCAATGAAGGAGACATACTTTCCAACCCCTGGAATCTCCGCGGGCTCTGCAAGAACCTTGCCGCCCCCATCGCGGACTTTTTTCATGGATTCCCCGAGGTCATCCACACTGATAACAACTGAGGGGCTGTGGGACATTTTGTCGTCCGTCTTCTGGAAAAAGCCGCCGTTTATCATGCCTGGCTTTTTTGGCATGCCGTTCTCGCCGGTTTCAGAGGTGGTGACCAGGACGTAATTTCCCATCTCCTCGCCCAACTGCCGTGTTTGCCAGCCAAATGCACTTGTATAGAAGCCAGCCATGCGCTTCCTGTCCTCCGCAGGCATCTCAAAGTGAACAACCGGATCCATCCTTATCACCCCATCCTGTTTTCATAAGCCTTCTTCAGCTTGCCGACGTCAAGCCTCGTCATTTTCAGGAGTTCGTCCATAACCCTTTTTGATGTCGCAGCGTCCCTACCAAAAAGCTCATCCAGAATTTCAGGGACAATCTGCCATGACACGCCAAATTTGTCCCTGAGCCATCCGCACTGCTGCTTTTCCCCGCCCTCAGACAGCTTTTCCCAGAGGAAATCAATTTCAGCCTGGTCCCTGCATTTCACCACAAATGATATTGCAGGAGAAAATGTGAACTGCGGGCCGCCGTCTATTGCCCTGAACTCCTGGCCGTTGATGGTGAATGTGCCGATGAGAAACTCGCCATAAGGTCCTGTCAGGGTGTCCTTGCGGACAATCCTGGAATCCCTGAAGACAGAAGTGTAGAAATCCATCGCCTCCCCTGCTTTTCCATCAAACCAAAGGAAGGGGGTTATTTTCTGCGATTTCATTTAATGCTGCATGCATCAGGGATTTATAAGAATTTCCCGGCTTGAGCCTATAGTTTGGCGGCCAATGACAATTTTTATGCTGCCAACGCCAGCTGAAACCTGCTTTTCCTCAACTCCCTCCCAACAGGGTCCACTTCCAGCGCCAGCCCCTCCAGAGAATAAAGGCCGAAAACCTCTGCATCTGTGCGGTCTGCAAAAATTACAATAGTCCATACCTGCTCGCCGTTCCAGTCAATCACAGCCTCTCCAAAGGCCTTTTCAACAAGATTGTTATCCATCAGCCTGAATGTCTTGCTGCCTTTCGGCCTTATTCCCAGCCTTTCAAGAGCTTCCTTTGAAACCCAGGTGTAAGTGGCGCCTGTGTCAACGAGCAAATCCAGTTCTTCACTTCCTTCCGGACCCAAAATCCTTACACTGGCTCTGACTTGCCCCATAAGAACTGCAGGTGTGGACAGCCTTAAATACTTTCCGGCTGCCTGTCCAGTGTCCAGTGGAAAGATTTGCGGCATTTTCGCAGGGGTTTCGGGGATAAACACTGCCGGGCTTACCTTTTCCGCTTGGCCTTCAGCAAATCCCTTATCTCCCGCATGACCGAAAGAAGCTCATTCATCTGGTCCCTGACCTTTGACTGCTTCCAGTTAAGGTAAAGGACGTACATCTGCAGGGCGAAGGTGATGAGGAGGAATATCCAAGAAGCGATGAGGGAGTTTGAAAGCGTCTGCGGGGTAAGCTCAAACATCAGCGCCTCCCCTTCCTTGGCTTGGCCTTAAATGTCGAGTACAGGACGAAGCCAAGAATTCCAAGTATGATTAAGCCAGCAAGTATCACAAGGCCGGCTGGCTTCGATGAAGGGACAGGCGGATGCACAGCCGGGGATGCAGGCTCGGGAGTAACCGGCTGGCCATAAGAGCAGCCGGGCTTCCTGGTGCTTGCGCATCCAACAGGCTCTGTCGAGCAGACATCAACAGTGCAAATATCGCTGTCATCACAGTCAGAATCCCGGTAGCAAGGGCAATCACACCTGCTGCAATCGTCAACGTTCCTGGAGCAACCTGAAGGGCAGCTTGCGCATATCGTCTCCTCAGGCTCTGGCGCCGGGATTGGCGGAGCCTCGGCAGGGGTGGGAGCAGTGGCCTGGACTGTAACCGCGCCCTTCCAGCCCCAGTTGACATCAACATACCTGTAAGTGCCTTCCCTGTCAAAAGTATAGGAGTAAGTGTCGCCGGTGTAAAGAACGCCGCTCCTGAAAGTGGCATTGGGCGAAGGGGACCAAAGCACTGAAACACGCTGCATGTCATTCCTCCAGACAACAGTCTCGCCAGGCCGTATGAGAATCTCCTTCGGGCTGAAGCCGGTCTTGTCAAGGATAATGACGTCAGGGCTTGGCGCAGCCGCAGCCATTGACGTAAGCGGCTCAATGCCTATGTTCACGAAAGAGGCCAGAAGCAGCGTGATTGCGGCAATAACGCAAGCCCACAGGAACCTGCTTTCAGTAAAGGCCATCTTTTCCCCAGGCTAACTCGCGTATCTGTTCCTTTTTAAGCTTTTCCCCCTGCTATTTTTTAAGCAGGCTGGCTCTGCACTTTTCCTTTGGCATCGTTGGCCTTGGGTGAGTACACGAAGAGTTAGCCCGCTACAATTAGTTAACGTTCTTTCAGGTTACTCATACCTCAGCGCATCAACCGGCCTGAGCCTTGATGCCTGAAGGGCAGGCAGGGCTCCTGAGATTACTCCGAGCAGGAATGAGAATGAAAGCGCGCCAAGGATAAGGTACCAGGGGAAGTATGCCTGAAGCAGATTTGGGCCCAGGGCGTGGCTTGCTACCAGTTCAACCCCCTTTCCTATCGCGATGCCAATTGCCGCGCCTATTGCGCCTCCTGCAAGGCCGATTATCCCTGACTCAAACAGGAAAAGCGTGAGTATGTGGCTGTTCCTCGCGCCAGTCGCCTTCATTATCCCAATCTCCCTCACACGCTCCAGCACCGCCGTATACATGGTGTTCATTATGCCTATGCTCCCGACTATTATGCTAATTGCTGCAATTCCTATCACGACTGCCTGCACTATGCTTATTATTGTGCTGAATGTCTGGAGAAGCTGCTGCGGGGTTTGTATCTCAAAGTCCTCCTTGCCTTCATCCTGGTTGCGGTCGCGCCTCATCCCAGAAGCGATGTTTTCAGCCACCTTGCTGAGTTCCTGGCCTTCCTGCGCCTTGGCCACAATGACGCTTACCTTTTTGCCTGTCTCAAAGAGTTCCTGCATTGAGTCCTCATCCATTATGATTGAAGCGTCCCTTATCGGGTCTCCAAGCTTTCCGAGGACGCCAACTACTTCAAATTTTTTCCCAAGAATTTGCAGCTTGGCACCAGCGCGCACTGGCTTTGTGAAAATCTTCCCGTCCCTGTAGTTTATTCCGACCATTACCTTGTCTGACTCGCCAGGACGCAGCATCCTTCCCTCGGCAATCTTGTAATTGTTCGCGGCAATGATAAGCTCTGCCTCCCTTTTCCTGCTTGGAAGGCTGCCAACAGCCCTTGCCTGCTGCTCGTCACCGTATCCAATTATGGCGGTGTCAATCACCCTGCCTGCGGCGATGTCAACGCCCGAAACTTTTGAAACAAGCTCAACGTCATCGTCTGTAAGCTTTCCTGCGGCAAATGAGCCCGGCGGCCCAAACCCAGGGCCCTTTGCCTGTATTATCACCTTGTCAACTCCAAACTGGGCGAACTGCTGGCTTATGGCTGCCTGAAGGCCCTGCCCGAGGCTGACAAGGGCCACAACCGCAGCTACGCCTATGAAAATTCCAATCATGGTAAGCCAGCTTCTCAGCCCGCGGTGCCTCAGGCTGTTAAGGGCCAGCTCAAAATAGTCAAGAATCATCTTCTGCGCATCTGCCTGTAGGCTACCAGGCCGATTATGATTATCGCCGCGGCAACGGCAAAGCCGAGGAAGCCTCCTGAGCTGAGCCCGTATCTCCTCGCCTCGGCATCTGTATAGACCTTTGGCTCAAGAATAAAATCCTCTGAATACTGGTTGTTGTTGCCGTCCATGAAGGTGACTGTTGCAGGTACTTTAATCCCGGCCGCTGATATGTACAGCTTGAATGTGGCGGTGTCATAGTCGTCAGAGTCCAGCTTGCCGATGTACGCTGTGGCAGGAGAGATTATCTCATAGCCTGCCCCTGGCTTAAGCCCAAGGGATGCCAGCTTTGCATCTATAAGCCCGCTGTTGGTAACCTGCACTGTGATTTTGCCTGTCTTTCCCACGCTGAGCGTGTCCTGCTCGCTTATGTATAGGTTTACCACTGGCTTTCCGCCTATCCTCACAGATATTATGTCATCCGCAGTATAGTTTTTCCCTATGGCGTCTGAATAGCTTATCGTGACAGGTATCTTGTACAGGCCTGCTGCTGCTCCTGGCTCAGCCGCCAGGCCGTAGGCCAGGCTTGCCTTCTCGCCCGGCTGGAGCTGGCGGACGCTTCTGTACTGGGAATTTCCTGAAGGCGCAAAAGGTATGGTCTCGGACGAAAGGCCCAGCTTCACAAGCACGTTCCTGAGGGCTGCGCCTGCCAAATTCTGAACCTCGATTGTTATGTTCCCCTCCTGCCCGGGCATGAACACATCCGGACTGGACTCCACACTGGTAATTGAGACAACAGCCTGCCTTGGCCTTACTGTAACGTTGAACGGCCCAATCCTTGCCTGGCCCTGCTGCCCACTTTGAACCAGGTAGACCTCCTTAACACCCTCGCTGGCGCGGCTGTCAACAAGAACATTGTAAGAAACAACAACCCCGACATTGCCTGTCTGTCTGCCTGCCAAAGTTCCAAGAAACCTCCCGCCGCCCTCATCAGGAGCAAGGCTGAACGGGAATGCAGGCTGCAGCTGAAGGCTGACATCATTCGCAGGAAACGAGCCGCGGTTCTCAACCCTGAACCTCAGCACCAGATTCTCTCCAGGCTCAACAGGATAAGGCTCCTGGTTAACCATGGTCACCTGGATGTTGGCGGTCTCTGCGATGTCACCTGAAACTGAGGCAGCCGCGAGGAGAAGCAGCAAAGCAATGGGAAATGCCTTCATCCAGCTACCCTCCCATCCCTGATAAGTATAGTCCTTTCAGCTGACCTCGCCAGCTGCGCGTCATGGGTTACAAGCACGACTGTCCTTCCATGGCCATGCAAATCCTTCAGAAGCTGCATCACAGATTTTCCTGTAGCGCTGTCAAGGTTTCCTGTCGGCTCATCAGCAAGGATTATCTCCGGCTCATTCGCCAGCGCCCGGGCGACAGAAACCCTCTGCTGCTGGCCGCCGCTCAGCTCCCTTGGAAGGTGGGCGAGCCTTTCACCCAGTCCAACCTGGACAAGAAGCTGCCTGCTGCGCCGAAGCCTCTCCGCCTTCGGGACGCCCTGGAATACCATGGGAAGGGATACATTCTCCAGCGCAGTAAGATTGGGCATAAGGTTAAACTGCTGGAAGACAAAGCCTATCTTCCGGCCCCTCGCCTGCGCCAACTCACTCTCATCCAAGGCCGCCACATCCTTCCCCTCCAGCAGCACCTTCCCCTTACTCGGATAGTCAAGGCAGCCTATAATATTCATGGCAGTTGACTTGCCGCTGCCGCTTGCGCCCTGCACAGCAACAAACTCGCCCTTTTTTATTTCAAGGGTAAGGCCTCTCAGCGCGTCCACAGACACGTCGCCCATCCTGTACGTCTTCCATACGTTGTCCAGGCGGATGATGGGCTGCTGCATCAGCAGGCAGATAACCGGGCAGGTTTATAGATGTTTCCAAAACGTGTTTGTGAATCCTGCCCTATAAACTAATAAATAGCAGGCTGTGGCTTCCTCAGATTCAGCATCCCCCTTGCGGGACACAATTTGCCTGCGGGCAAATGTGCAAATACGCCTAAGCGTATTTGTATTCGCTACGTGTACGGTCAGGCATCGTTCACGCATTTACAATGTTCACGCCCTTGTCTTGTGTTCTTTCCTTGTCCAGTCACCATGTACTGTTCACGAAGAGTCAGCCTGCTAATAAAAAAAAAGGTGAAGAAATCTTTCTCCCTGAGCGGCCAGCCAAACCTTTTAATACCCCCTTTGCCTGACCAGCTTAATGCCAAGAATTGCCGTAATAGAGAAGGACAAATGCAACCCTGTGGGATGCGGGGGCTACCTCTGCATCAGGACATGCCCGCTGAACAGGGCAGGGAAAGAGGCAATTGTTGTCGGAGCAGATGGCAAGGCAGAGATTCACGAGGAAGTCGTCAACGACGCATGCCAGGTGTGCGTGAAAATCTGCCCTTACGGCGCGATACACATGGTCAACCTGCCTTCTGAGGTTGGAAACCCGCTGCATAAGTACGGCCGCGACGGGTTCAGGCTCTACAGCCTGCCTTACCCGATTTTCGGCAAAGTTGTCGGCGTCCTGGGCGTCAACGGAATTGGAAAAAGCGTTGCCATT
Organism: uncultured Methanosarcinales archaeon; assembly: GCA_964504135.1. Taxonomy (GTDB): domain Archaea; phylum Nanobdellota; class Nanobdellia; order Woesearchaeales; family UBA10216; genus JACPTG01. The sequence continues at coordinate 21,625 of CAZDCW010000010.1, read as the reverse complement.
AAAATCCTGGCCCAGGTTGAGTCCCCAAACTTTGCAAGGGACAAGCCAGCTGACATGCAGGAAATAATAGACCACTTCAAGGGCACCGAGGCCCAGCTTTTTTTCCAGAAGGTGCGCGACGCCAATATAAAGGTAGCGTACAAGCCGCAGGCTGTTGACCTTCTGCCAAGGGCTGCCGCAGGCAAGGTCAGGGACTTGCTTTTGAAGGTTGATGAGCAGGGCCGGTTTGAAAAAGTTGTCTCAGAGCTGGAACTGAAGGATTTCCTGGATAACGAGCTGTCGCAGATTTCCGGAGGCGAGCTGCAGAGGGTTGCCCTCGCCGCAACCGCGCTGAAGGCAGCTAATTTGTTCATTTTTGACGAGCCCTCAACTTACCTGGACATCCGGCAAAGAATCAGGATGAGTGGATTTGTGCAAAGCCTTTCAACTGCTGACTCCGGCGTAATCGCGGTTGAGCATGACCTAATAATCCTCGACTACATCGCTGACCTTGTGCATGTAATGTACGGCGAGTCAGGAGCCTATGGCGTTGTAAGCCTTCCCAAGGCAACGAGAAACGCCATAAACAGCTACCTTGCGGGAATGCTCAGGGAAGAGAATGTCAGGTTCAGGGCTTACCCGATAAAATTCAAGCAGGGCCTCCCACAATCAGCAGGCAAGCCAATCAGGCTGGTGGGCTGGACTGAGCTGAAGAAGGCATTAGGCTCCTTTAGCCTATCTGCGGAGCCAGGCAGCTTCAACAGGCATGAAGTCGTTGGAATTGTCGGTGAGAATGGAATCGGAAAGACTACCTTCATCAGGATGCTCGCAGGCGTGCTGAAGCAAGACTCCGGCGAGCTTGACAGCCAGGTCAAGGTCAGCTACAAGGCGCAGTACATCAGCACAGAATCTGAGGAGTCTGTCGCATCAATCCTTTCAAACGCGGTTGACAAGCATGAAGCCCAGATTATCAGGCCTCTTGACCTGAAGAACCTTCTCCTGAGGCCCCTCAGCAAGCTGTCTGGCGGCGAGCTTCAGAGAGTGGCCATCGCGGCCTGCCTCGCAAGGGAAGCTGACCTTTACCTTCTGGACGAGCCATCCGCCTACCTTGACGTAGAGCAGCGGCTTCTTGTCGCCAAAGTGATAAGGGAATTCGCAGACACTTTCGGGAAAACCGCAGTTGTGGTTGACCATGACCTGCTCTTCATAGACCAGATTTCAGACAGGCTGATGGTATTCACCGGCAGGCCTGCTGTTAATGGCCATGCTGTCGGCCCTCTGCCTGTTGAGGAGGGCATGAACAGCTTCCTGGCAGAGCTTGGAATAACAATGCGCCGCGACCCTGAAAGCAAAAGGCCAAGGATTAACAAGCAGGACTCACAGCTTGACAGGAAACAAAGGGCTGAAGGGAAGCTTTACGGCGGGTGAGTGTTCGTTGGTGGTTTATTTAATCTAATGGTAGCAGCCTCACTCTTTGTGAACGGCAACAAGGCGACCTGTAAAAAGGGGCAATAGGCAATCAATGCGGTGAACATTGCAAGGCAGTGTACGAAGCCAGGCAGTACACGCCACGAACGCTCCAAAGGAGCAAGCGGAATCTGAGGTAGCCACAGCCTGCTAATTGTTAAGAGGTTTCTGCGGATAAACAGGCAAAAAACTTACTGGCAGGCTGACTCTTCGTGGACTAACGCAAGGGTGTACCAACCTAAGGCCAACGAAATGAACCGTAGCCAGTGGAAAAAGGGTTAACCACTCCTATAAATTACATTACGCCTGACATTCAGCACATTGTGAAGCACTTCCTCCAGCCTGGCCCAGTACAAAGCAGCTCCCACTCCAACGTAATCCGTGAGAAGGTCATCCAGCCTTGCTGTCCCGCCGAGGCTTTCTCCGAAGACGCTCATCTGCGAGGTCAGCCCGGAAGCATCCAAAGTCTCCTTGAAGCAGCCGGCTGCTATGGCCACAAGCCCAGCCCTGGCTCCAGCCTGCAGAGGCGAGTAGCCAAGACTGCCACTGCGCAGGCCCCTGTACGCAGCGTAGGCAACTGCAGCGCTGGCCGCCACATGGAGCAAGGGCTTGTAAGGGTCTATGAGGGTCATTGCCAACTAACTCGCCAGACTTAAGCTTATCAAGGTTTGCAAAAAAATGAAAAAAAAAGCGTCACCTTCCGTACCAGGCGTTGCCCAAGGCCCTGACTGGCGGAGCAAGAATTTCCTTGCCGACAAATGTCGCCCCTACTACGGTTTCCATAACATTGCGCATGGAATTTCCAAGCCCTCCCTGCTGGGTCACCAGCTGTTGAGCTGAATTAACTCCGTCTCCAAGACCATAGCCGCTTCCTATGTACAGGTTGTGGAAGCCTCCTGAGATGAGCGGCGCCCCTGCAGTCACCTGGCTTGCCCATTGTGTGGCCTGGTTTATTACCCATGGCGCTCCGTCGCCAACCGCCCACGCTGCCACGTAAGCACCGAATGCAGCCCCGCCATACAATAACACTTTATATGCGGTTGCACTAATCCCCCCCTTTACTGCCGAAACAGCCATTTCTCCCACATTGGAGGGATGGTCAGCCTCAAGCCTGTCCTCAATTGACGTAACCAAATCCTTCCGCCAGGCGTCCCTAAGGCCGCCCATTGCGCCAGCCATCACCATTTTCCCACCTCAAACCTTTTTTGCCTTCAGCGGCAATTTCCGCTACAGCCATTATAAGGCAAAGCAGGCTTATAGTTCTATGGCTTAAATTATATTTGGCAGTTAAATTAAGCTTATAGTGATTTAATTTAATATTGGACTGATGAGTTTATATTTTACAGCTTAGTTAAATTACATACGATTTGTTTATACTGATAGATAAATTTATATACATCCGCAGAATGCGCTGCCTTATGAAAAGAAGGCTCATACAGATTGGGAAATCCACGCTGCTGCTTTCAGTTCCCAGGGACTGGGTGAAGAGCAACAACCTGGCCAAGGGCGATGAGGTTGAGCTGAACACTGACCAGGACAAGCTGAGCGTCGTCTGCAACTCCAGGGTAACCAAGCAGAGATTAGGCCTGGACATATCAGGGTATAAGGGCATGCTTCCCCGGCTGATTTACGGGCTTTACAGGGCTGGCTATGACGAGCTTGAACTAAACTCCCAGGACCCATCCCAGATTGACAAGGTCAAGGCCATCATCTGGAAGGAGGCTGTTGGCTATGAAATAATGGAGCAGAAGGGGGACAAGTGCACAATAGTGAACATAACGGGAAAGTTTGACGATTTCGACCATCTCCTTCGAAGGCTCTTTCTGGTAACCCTCACCCTTGCAGACGAGGCTGCCGCAGGGCTTGGAAAGGGCGGCTCCAGCATGGAGCATGTGGTTTATCTTGAGGAGGAGAACAACAGGCTGGCGACAATGTTGATAAGGGCTGTGAACAAATACGGCTCGTTTGGCTTCAAGAAACTGGGGCCGCTGTATTACATCATCCAGGAGCTTGAAAGAATCGGCGACCAGTACAAGTACATCGCCCAGAATTTCATCGGAAGGGAGAGCCAATCAGCAAAGCTTGTGACCACGGCGATCCTGTCGCAGGCTGGCCAGCTTCTCCGCTCAGTCTATGAGCTCTTCTACAATTTCCACACAGAGAACATTGAAGCAGTGAAGAGCAGGCGTGATGCGGCTGTCTCAGCCCTGCTGAAGGCAAGGAAAAAGCCCCTGAGCTGGGATGACAGGCTGGTGGTTGAGCACGCGCTCTGCATCTCAGGCAGGGCATTTGACATGGTGAACTCAATAATCATCTTGCGGGTGGAGCAGGGTACCTGAGCTTATACATATCCGTCTGACTGCGTACTGACTCGTCCCACGCAACAAGCGAAGATATGAGCCTGTCCACCAGCATACTCCTGCTGGCATAGCGCCTGGCATGCGGGTTGTTGAGCTTGTCCATGTCTGCCACAGGACGGCTTGGGGCAGATTCAATCGCGTAGTCCCAGAACTGGCCTTGCGATGCGCCTCTTGGGAACCTCTCATGATAGCCTGCTGCCAGCACATTCATCTGCTTCCAGCCCTCAAGGTATATCCCGATGTTCCTTCTGTAAAGCTCCTGCCTTTCCAGGTAACTATCGTGCCTAAGGCCTCCAATCGCCCGCTCAACCTCGGTTCTGACAGCAGCGCCTATAGTATCCTCAACAAACCTTGCATAGCGAAAGTCACATAAAACGAAGAATAACGAGCCCAGGGCTTTGGGTGGCGCGGTATCCTGCAAAGGGTGTACCTGCTCAAGGTACTTTCTCATGAACCCAATTCTGCGAGCCATGTCTGTTGAGAGGTAGGCCGAATATATTGCGCGTCCTGCCATCTCAATAACATGCCTGTCCTCAGGTTGCGTATATCCGATGTCGTAAACACCAAGCTTCTTTTTTATTTCTGCCGCCCTCATAGGCTCTTTCCATTCACCCTGCCTCGGTATTACACCCAGTATTCTTTTAGGAGGCATGAGGAACAAGCCCAGAAGCTCGCCAATATCAGGCTCCTCAATGCCTGCGCCCAGGATTTTTGCGTTTCTAAGCGACATGTCGGCGCAAATCCCCCAATAGGCAGGGGATGCAATTGCACTCTCAGCACCAATCATTGACAGGGACAGGTATTCATCCTCAGCAGACGCGCCTGCTATCATTCCTATCGCCTGTGCAACAGCCTTCTCTGCCGCCACATAATGGCTGACTGCGGCATTTATCCTTTCTTCTGTCGGTGCTTTGCCACTTCTTTTCTGCGCAAAATAAAACGCGTTAGTGCCCAAGTGCGCCATCAGAAGTTCCTCAACAATGCTGTCCAGTTCTTCCCTCTGCCTTGTGCCCGGACGCGTAACATCCTCTCTCCTTTTTTGTATTTCGTTAAGCGCGTACGCCACAGTAGGCCCTATAAAGTATTCCATCACAATGACTGAGTTCTCCGTGCCCCTAATCGGCACTGCGGCATAAGGCTGCGCGAATTTAGGCCCATCATGGGGAAAGAAAAGAGAGTAGTCCTCCACATAGCGCGGCACATTGCCGCTCAAGTCTATTTTTGAGAAAATCCCGGGCCCATCATAGTGTTTCCTCGGATCTATGATACGCCCGGCAACGTTTGTAGCCCAGCCAGCGCCCCTGTGCGAATCCTCGTCCCTCTTTGGCAGAATTTGCGGAATCCACCTTTCTTCATGTTGCCTGCTGTAAGTGCCGCCCACCAAATCAGTTATGGCTTTTGCCACTTCGTCTGGAAGCTTCTCCCCGGCCAGCAACGTATTCTTATGCTCCCTTGCCTCAAAAAAGCCTGTGACAATGTTCCTTCTCCCCTCAGCCTGCCGCACCTGATCCATAGCGGCTTGCCTAACCCTTATTTCAAGGAATGCCAGTTGTCCGGAATCAATTTTCCCGGCAGCGTTAACTACATTATCAATATAAACCCTCCTAAAGTCCGGCAAGCCGGTTTGGGCCAAGGTCTCAATTGAACGGATATCGGACCTTCCAGCCAGAACTGCGCCGATGTTATAAGTTCGCAAAAAAGCGGCTGCCTCTGATGGGTTATCAGTCACCAGCACACCATACTCGGCAAAAGGCTCCTTTGTCCCATTTCCTCCTTTGCTGAGAAAATAGTCAGCCACTTTAACCGCCACTTCTTGTTGCGCTAAAATCAGCAGATTGTATGGGTGAACCTGGGAGGGCGTAGAAACGTGGTCGTCTGGATTTTGCCGATGCGTTAGCTGGTAGTTTTGCATGAGGGATTCCACAACACGGTAAAGGCCATAAGCAGCACCAAGCCCAAGCACAACAAGCACGGTGCGGATTACGGGCGTGTTGGATAATGGCGAGTCTGCAACCCTCCTTTTAAGTGCCGCGAAATTCATTCACATCCCTGAGAAATCTTGCGGGCTTATAAATTTATAGATGGTTTCAATGGCGGCCCCTGATTAAGAGCTGAGAAAGCTGCCTGCCCGCTCATCCCAGAAGCCCAGCCCACGCTGCCGCCATGTAGGCGAGGATGCCCACTGCAATTACAGAGAAACTCACAGCCATCCCTGCCAGCAGGCTTATCCCTGAATCGGCCTTGTGCAGGACAGCAGGAACAATCGCGCCGATTTCCACTGCAACATCACTGGTCTGGCTTGGGGCGAGTATCACCCTTGCTTCAGAATTCATTGCTTGTTTCCTGGCGAGTCCTGGATTTGCCTTAATGGTGACGGACTTCCGCTGCCTGGGCATTATGATGCCACCTGCCTCCGACGCTGAAAGCCAGCCAGCGCCTGACTCAATCCTGTAGCTTACAGGAGCCTGCTCAGAGTTGTAGATTATCAGCTGCCTTTCAAGGATGTCAGGCTGCCTGAATTCGAGCCTGTCAGGAGAGACGGCAATGGTTGCGGCTTGGGCGGCGGGCATGGTGACGAGAAAGACGGCTAACCATGCGAGCCTCATGAGGAAGCCCCGATAAAGATTCTGCCAGTGTAATTGCCTGCTGCCGCGCCATGCGGGACGTTGAGCCTGACTGACATGCTTCCCAGGGACTGGATTCCAGCCTGAAGGTTCAGGCCCACCCTCTGAATCCCTGCCGTAAGGTTCCCTGACAAGCTGCCGCTGTAATTGCCATCAAAGGAGTATCTAAGCTGCTCAGAAGGAATCTGGCCCCGGACAGAGGAGAGGTTTGTGGCTGACAGGTAGAGGTTGAGAGGGGTGTTGCCTGTGTTCCGCACAGTAATCCTGTCGCCTGTTGAGGTGCTGAGGTCGCCGATGACTTCAGAGGTTCCACCTGCAGGGGCTGAGAAAGCTATTGAGCCTGTGTCCACTTCCATAGAGAGAAGCCGCATGACTTCAAATGCTGCTGTTGCATTGGCCTGGCTGTTGACGCTTGCGCTGATGTTGTAAAGCCCTGGCCGCTGGTGGAAAGGAATGCTGATGTTCGCCGCATAGGCTGATGTTGTGGAGTTTATTGTTTCTACCAGTTGCATGGCCAGGGTGGAGTTCCCAAACCATAACTGCACACTTACATTTTCCTCAGAGCCTGGACTTACTATGGCTACCACTCTTACTGACCTGTTCTGCAGCGGAAGCGGCATTAGCTGAATGCCTGAAACACTGTCATCGTCCTGAGTTATGTTAATCCTGTCAATCACCGGCGGGGTTGAAGTCACTGTTGCGAATACCTGGATTTCTGATGAGCCAGCCGAGCTGCTGTTCCTGAAGCCAGGCGTGGCTGCTGAAAAATCGAACGAGTTGTTGCCTGTATCAATGTAATGGCTGCTGTTAGTTTTCCTGCCAAGGCTTTGCCCTTCTGCCACGCCTGCCGCGGGCTCCCCCTCAAATAACCCTGAGCCGATGTTTGAGCCGTTGCCCCAGCCGACAGCATCAATGATTGTCCCGTTGCTTACAATCGCAATGCCTGCATCGCTGTTGGCAAGCGTAAGCGCCTCCTCATAGTCTGCTTTTATTTCAGACAGGGCGGACCATCCCTGGTCTGCAATGAGAAAGTGGCTGCGCGGCCTGATTACCGTGCCTGCGGGAATCGTCGCGTCATTGGCTGAGGCCTCTGTTGCCACTATCCAGCCCCCTATGCTTATGGCTGCGTCTGCCTGGTTGTAAAGCTCTATCGCCTCGCCGCCTGACTCGTTGACAGGGTCATACAGGACTTCTGTTATAATCACATCTGCTGCGGATGCAAATGACGCAAGCAGCAGAAGAATGGTTCCGAAGGCCAGCCATGATTTCATAATGCACACCTCTTTTTGACATAATCCCAGAACTTTTATTATGCCTTTCTGGAAGATTGCGGCAAATCTTCCGGATAATCCGGAAAGCTTTCTGTTCGTTCCGGAACAGGTATTAATAGCCCGGAAAAATTTACAGAGGCTTTCCGCCATTTTCGGAAGGCTTTTGCACCCCAAAATCAGATTCGGAAATTTTCCGGATTTGTCGACGATAAGCTTATTAAGAGGTGACTGCACTGAGATGCGCATGATTGGCCTTGTAAGGAAGGTTAACTGGAGAAAAGTGCTTGACGTACTGGGATGGGTCGGGTTCTTTTACCTGATAGTGTATGGGTTCCTCAAGGTCTTCGGGGTCATCCACAGCCCGCCAATCCTTGATGCAGGTGCGCTTGCGTCGGTAGCCTTTTTCGCCGGGGGACTTGCAGCCAAGGTGGATTTCATGGAAAAAACTCTTAATGAGCACGGTGTTGAATTAAGAAGACACAGCGGTGAATTTAGAATGATAGACCGCCACCTTGACAGGCATGATTTTGAGTTGAAGAGGATTAGCAGTCACCTAAGCAGCCATGACTTTGAATTGAAAAGAATCAGCCGCCATCTCAGCAGGCATGATTTTGAACTGGCAACTGTCAATTCAGAGCTTCAAAGGCTGTCAAAAGCTCTGCCGAAATCCTAAACCTTCCCCCTGCTCTCCCCGAGAACAAGCCCTGAGGCCATAAGGTGGGCGACGCGTATCGGCTCGGGTATGTGGCTGCGCGTGGCAGTGGCCTCAATAATCCTGCGGGCGGTTTCCTCGTCAATGTTGGACAGCTGGGCGCGTATTTTCCCAATCCTGATTATTGGGCCTGCCTTCTCAAGCAGGGCTATCTTCTCATCCATCTTCAGGCGCTTCAGGGCTTGCTTTATCCTTTTCAGGTCAGGATTGTCGCGGGTTGTTACGATTACCGGAATCCCTGTTTCATTGCTCAGCTTGTTGATGTCTATTATGTTGAACCCGCCAACTGCTATCCCGTCCAGCATAATGCACTGAATCTGAGTGTAGAACTTTGACCTGCAAACCATCTCTGCAATGCGCTTGGTTGAATCACTGCCATCAACCTCTGCCTTTGTTGACAGGACGCCGTCCATGAAATGCCCGCCCCTGAAAAAGACGCCGATAATCGTTACACTGCGGTCAGTTGCCTTGTCAAACGGCGAGTCATCAATGCCAAGAACCCTTATCTCACCCTTTATCCTGCGCAGCATCAACCTACTATTTCGTCATAAGGTTATTTAATGCTTTTTAACCCTTCCCGCGTTATTGGGAAGTTTAGCCCCAGACTGTTCAAAAGTAATAAGGGCAGGGGCCTAAAATCGCAAAGTTTATATATGGTGTATGTTTTAAGAATACATATGGCTGTTAATAACATACATTTTACAAAGATTGAAATTCGGATAGCCAAGTATTTGTTTAAGCATTACAAGGATAGGTATAATCCCAGACAATTGGCCCAGATATTGAATACTAATCACGCCCATACAAATAAGCTGTGCAATCTTTTGGCAGATAAAAAGCTGTTAATTAAGGAAAACATGGGAAATTCCGTCTTTTTTTCTTATGAGTATGGCAACAAGCTGGCCATTAAATTTATGGAATATCTGTTAAGTTTGGAAGAGGAAGAGTTCCCCAAATGGCTAAGTGTATTATCCCATAGCCTAAAAAAATTCAAGGACTATATTGAAATGGGCCTGGTTTTTGGTTCATCCATAAAAACCAGGGGTTTTAACGATATAGATGTTTTGCTTATGTATGATGCTGAAAAATCCAAAGATATCAAAAGAATAAAGGATGATATAAGAAAATCTGAATTAGTTGAAAAGCCAATAAGATATCTAGATATTACTGAAAATGATATTTTTCAAAACAAAGAAGATAAAATTTTTCACAGTATTGTGGCAGATAGTCTAATATTCCATAATCCGGAAAAATATGCGGAGATAATTAAAAAATGCCGCAAGTAGATGAGCATTTAAGGTGGTGTCTGAAAGATCCAAAAAGGCTCACAAAAACAGAGCCCGATAATGATTTGGCGCAAAAACACGTTAAGAAGTCAGAGTATAATTATGGGGTAATGCAGACTCTTGAAGGCCTGAAAAAATACGATTGGGCCTTAAATGTAGGCTTTTACGCCATATATCACAGCTTTCTGGCAATTCTTGCCAAATACGGCTATGAGTCAAGGAATCAGGCCTGCACAATTAGCGTCCTGCTTACTTTGATAAATGAGAGGAAACTTGAACTGGATAAAGACTTGGTTGCTCAGTTTGATACCCTTGATGTTGAAAAGAACATCACTAATCCAACAGTAAGAGAAAGCAGAGAGATTTCTACCTATGGCGTTGAAACAAGCATTGATTTGCGGCAGCTTAAGAAAATAAGGGACTTGGCATTGAAAGTGCAAAGAGAGACTATTAGGATAGTAAATGAAAGATAAGCTACATTAAACAATCCAAAAAACTCAATAGTCCGCAACTAAAAGGTTCCTTTTACCGGTTCTTTTCCTCCTTTAGCAATGCTTAAGAAGAGGGCTCGCGGGCTTCTGTCTCATGTGCGGAATAATAGCATACCTTGGGCCTAAAGACGCGCCCTCAGTGGTTCTTGACGGGCTGAAGAAGCTGGAGTACAGGGGCTATGACTCGTGGGGGATTGGATGCCTGTCAAAGGGAAAAATTTTGCTTGTCAAAAAAGTTGGGAAGGTCGGGCAGGCCAAGACTTCTGACTTTGGCCTTGGCTACGCGGGAATGGCAGTGGGGCACACAAGGTGGGCCACCCATGGCGGAATATCTGCAAAGAACGCCCACCCGCACCTTGACTGCAGCGGAAAGCTTGCTTTGGTGCACAATGGCATAGTGGAGAATTACCAGGAGCTGAGGAAAAGGCTCCAGGCACAGAACCATAAGTTTGTATCCGAGTCTGACACTGAAGTTATTGTGCATCTTGTTGAAAATTACCTGAATCTTGGCTTAAGAAAGGCTGTTGAGAGGGCTGCAAGTGAGCTGAAGGGAAGGTCTGCATTTGTCGTCCTTGACAGCAGCGGGGAAATCGCAGCCGCCAGGACAGGCTCGCCGCTCATTGTCGGCTGTGGGGAAGGGGAGTTCTTCATAGCCTCAGACATACCGGCCTTCCTCAGCCATACAAGGAAGGTCATGTACCTGGACGATGGCCAGATGGTTATGATTGGAAAGGCAGGGCCGCAGTTCTTTGACCTTGCCTCTGGAAAGGAAGTCAGAAAGCGCGTGGTGGAGATTGACTGGAATGTTGAGGCTGCTGAAAAGGGGAATTACGAGCATTTCCTCATAAAGGAAATCATGGAGCAGAAGGACACCTTATGGCAGGCAATAAGCCAGGATGAGGCAAAGATAGCAAAAGTTGCCGGACAGATAAAGGATGCATACGGCACTTTCCTTGTCGGCTGCGGGACTGCAGGCAAGGTGTGCATGGCTGGCGAGTATTTCTTCGCAAAGATAGCCGGGAAGCACGTGAACTTTGCCGTAGCCTCTGAATTTCCCAGCTATGAGAGCTTCTTGCAGCCCAGGACGCTAATGATTGCAGTCTCCCAGAGCGGGGAGACAGCTGATGTGCTGGAAGCCATCGCTGCAGCAAGGAAAAAAAAGGCAAAGGTAATCTCGCTCCTGAACGTCTTCGGCAGCACAATGATGAGAGTGTCTGACGAAGTCTTCATGGTGAATGCCGGTGTGGAAAAGGCAGTGGTCAGCACAAAGGCAACCACAGCCCAGCTTTCTGTGCTGCTGCTTCTTGCCTATGCCTCTGCCGGAAGGCTCGCCGAGGGAAAAAGGCTCCTCCTTGACACCGCCTCAGCAGTAAATGACATGCTCAACCCAAGGTATGAAGAGCATATAAAGAGGCTGGCCGAGCGCCTGCACCAGTCAGAGCACATATACATCATAGGCCGCGGCCTCAACTACCCGATTGCGCTTGAGGCAGCCATAAAAATCCAGGAGACCAGCTACATCCACGCAGAGGGATTTGCAGGAGGGGAGCTGAAGCATGGGCCAATCGCCCTCATAAGCCGCGGCACGCCGTGCATAGTGATGGCCGCGAATGATGACAGCTTCCACGAAATCATAAGCAACGCCATGGAAGTCAAGGCAAGAGGAGGGCATATCATAGGCATCAGCCCGCAGAACAACGAGGTCTTTGACTACTGGATAAAGGTCCCTGACGCAGGAAATGCAAGCCCCATCGTGAACATTATTCCTGTCCAGATTCTGGCTTATCACCTGGCGCTCATCAAGGGCCTGGACCCTGACATGCCGAGAAACCTGGCAAAGTCGGTTACTGTGAAGTAGGAACCGGGACTATTGGCCTGGTACAATCCGCAGAATGTTCACTGATTAAGTATAGCGCAACATATAAAAGCTCCTCCCTCTCCTGCAAAGCATACTATCGAAAACTGGAAGGTGATTGGATGAAGCTATTCCTGGACACGGCAAATGTAGAGGACATAAGGAAGTTCAACGAGCTTGGGATTGTTGACGGAGTCACGACCAATCCAGCCTGGATAAGCAGGGACAGCAAGGGCAGGTCATTCAAGGAAATTGTTGTTGAGATATGCAGGGAAGTTAAAGGTCCTGTCAGTGCTGAGGTCGTTGCAACTGACTCAAAAGGCATGCTCAAGGAGGCCAGGGAAATCTCGGGCTGGGCGAAGAACACGGTGGTAAAGCTTCCCACAACCTTTGAAGGCCTTAAGGCGCTGAAGATTCTGGCTGGTGAAGGAATAAAAACGAACATGACGCTTGTCTTCTCAGCAAACCAGGCCCTGCTTGTCGGCAAGCTTGGAGCCACCTTTGTCAGCCCGTTCATGGGCAGGCTGACCGATGCAGGATATGATGGAGTGCAGCTTGTCCGCGAAACAGTCGGAATCTACAGGAACTACGGGTTCAGGACAGGCGTGCTTGCCGCAAGCTTCAGGAGCCCCCGAGAGGTAACTGAAGTCGCGCTGGCAGGCGCTGACGTTGCCACCCTGAAGCCCGAGCAGGTTGACCTGATGCTGAAAAACCCTTTCACTGAAGCTGGCTTAAAGGCTTTCCTGGACAGCTGGGCTTCCATGAAGAAGTAATGCCATGAGTCTCTTTGGCACTGACGGAATAAGGGGAGAGCTAGGGAAGAGCCCTTTAACCGATGGCGAGGTAAGGCTGATAGGCAGGTCATATGCGAGCTTCCTGAAGCCAGCAGCCAAAGTCCTGGTATGCAGGGATACCCGCTCAAGCGGCATAAGGCTGAGGCTGGCGCTCTGCCAGGGTCTCATGGAGTCAGGCACCCAGGTCTTTGACATGGGAGTTTTAACGACTCCAGCCGCAGCATTCCTGGCAGCAAGGCTTGCCTCGGATGGGTGCATTGTTGTCTCAGCATCGCACAATCCTGCTGCTGAAAATGGCCTTAAGTTCCTGACAGGGAATGGTGCAAAGCTGCCTGAGAAGGACGAGGCCAGGGTTGAATCGCTGCTGGCATCAGGCAGGTTCAGGAAACTCCCGGGAAGCATCAGGCGTGTCAGGATGGTTGATGAATACGTTGATTGCCTAAGCAGAAGGTTCACTGGATTAAAGGGCACAAGGCCAGTTGTTGACTGCGCAAACGGCTCATCAAGCAGCATTGCCCCTGCCGTACTCTCAAGGCTGGGCATAAAGGCGTGGTTCATCAATAACAAGCCAGACGGCCGCAACATCAACCTGGACTGCGGCTCAGAGCACCCTGAAGCAATGCGAAGGCAAGTGATGAAGGAAAAGGCAGACCTGGGAATTGCATTTGATGGCGATGCTGACCGGGCGCTGCTTTGCGATGAAAAGGGCGGCTTACTTTCCGGCGACCAGCTGATTGGAATAATCGCCATACACCTTAAGAAGAGGGGCGAGCTGCCTGGAAACGCGGTTGTTGTAACCCATTACAGTAGCTTCGGCCTGGAGCGCTCCCTAAGCGAGCATGGGATAAGGGTGTTCAGGAGTGATGTCGGCGACAGGAATGTTGCTGATGAGTTGAGGAAGCGCAGGCTGGCGCTGGGAGGGGAGCAGTCAGGGCATATCATCATTGCAACCTTTCTTCCAACAGGGGACGGGCTGGCTGCTAGCCTGAAGATAATGCAGATAATGGCAGAAAAAGGGCTCAAGCTAAGCCTGCTTGCATCCCAGATAAAAAAAACGCCCCAGGCCATGCTGAACGTGCCTGTGGCAAGAAAGCCCAAGCTGGAGAAGACCGAACTGGCAGGCGAAACAAGGAAGGCCTCGGCAGAGCTTGGAACCACAGGCAGGGTGTTTGTGAGGTATTCAGGCACGCAGGACCTTATACGAATCATGGTGGAGGGGGAAAGCGAAAAACAGATAAATAGGATTGCCCAGATTTTGGCTGCACAGGCCAGCCGAGAGCTTGGCAAGGCTTAAGGCTCCTGGCATCGCAAAATGAAGAAAAAAGGTGTAGACCAGGCGATAATCCTTGCAGCAGGCAAATCCACGAGGACCCTTCCACTTACATCCGGCAAGCCCAAGGCGCTCCTTGAGGTCGCAAACCAGGCCATCATTGAGCACAACCTGGACTCGCTGCAGGGCCTGGTGAAGGAGGCGCTTGTGGTTATCGGCTTTGAAGGCCACCAGATAAAGCAGCGGATTGGCCATAGGCGCGGGCTCATATCTGTAACTTATGCTGAGCAGCTTCAGCAGCTGGGAACAGCACAAGCACTAAAATGCGCTGAAAGCCGCGCGCATGACCAGTTCCTTGTCCTGATGGGAGACGACCTGTACGCTGGCAGTGACGTAATAAAGCTCCTGAAGCACAGGCAGGCGCTGCTTGCCCAGAAGGTTTCTGACATAAGCCACTTCGGCACTGTCAAGGAAAAAGGAAAGGTCCTTGCGCAGATAACCGAAAAGCCCAGGCTTACCAGCGAGGGCTATGCCAACACAGGCTGCTACATCCTCGGCCGGGAAATCTTCAGCGCAATCAAAGGTGTAAAGAAATCTGAAAGGGGTGAATTCGAGCTTGTGGACGCAATCAACATACTGGCAGCCAGGGGAAAAATGGCTGTTGAAGAGGCGCAGGGCTGGCACCCAATCACCTACCCTTGGTCGCTTCTTGAGGCGAACGAAAGGCTCCTGGCTGGGCTCAAGCCAGCTGTGCACGGCACTGTTGAAAGAGGAGCCACCATGAAGGGCGCGGTAGCTGTGGGAAAGGGAACTGTGATAAAGGCAGGCTCCTACATTGAAGGGCCTGTGACTGTCGGGAGCAACTGCACAATCGGGCCAAACTGCTATGTAAGGGCGCACTCTTCAATAGGCGACAACTGCGTTGTGGGCAATGCCTCTGAAGTGAAAAACTCAATACTGATGAGAGGCACACATGTCGGCCACCTAAGCTATGTCGGTGACTCGATTTTAGGAGAAAACGTGAACCTAGGCGCAAGCACGATTACCGCCAACCTCAGGCATGACAACAAGACAGTCAAGTCAATGCTCAAAGGCCAGCTCCTGGACACAGGCAGGCGAAAGCTTGGCGCCATAATCGGGGATAACGTGCATACAGGCATACACACAACAATATACCCTGGCAGGAAGATATGGCCTGGCCAGAACACGCTTCCCGGAGAAGTTGTTAAAAGGGATATTGAAGCTGGCTGAACCGCAAGTATTTTAAGCCTAAAACACTTTGCAGGCGAATGGCAAATGCAGACAACCTGCATCCTATTGAGGGCGTACGAGTCTCCCCTGGGAACACCCAGGCATACCAGATTGTCCTTATCCAACTGGCCCGTTCCCCTGTAGTCACCTTTCGCCGAATAGAAGGGAGCAGCGGCCAAATGCAGGCGTATTCCGGCGCGGAGATTCCAGATTACTATAATTCGCCTGAGGCAGAGCCCTTTGCAACCCTAAGATTCAGCAGGCCAACTCCAGCCGCGCCCAAATCCGCGGCAGAAATTGCCGACGTTATTCTCAGCTTGCACCCGCCAGAAGGATTTAGGCTGAAGGAACTCACAATCATATCCAGGGAAGGCGATGGCTCCGTATATGAGTTTTTCAGGGAGTACCAGCCACTCATCCAGTAGCAATTTTCCTCACAAAAGTCAGGAAGCCTGAATGGCCGATTGCAGCCGACCTTGGCCTTACTTTTCTCTCGCTGACCTCCCACTCGCGCTCAATTACCTCAACAGTCTTAACGTGAATCAGCCCAGGAGTGGCCAGCACTGCCTTCACAAAATCAGCAACCTGAGGCGTTGTCGGCGAATAGGATGCAAGGAAGCCGCCCACTGCAAGGGCGTCCTTTGCCGCAGCAACGCATTCCCAAGGGTCAGGCATGTCCAGCAGAACAAGGTCTGCGTTTTTTTCCCTGAAGCCCTTTTTCGCGTCCTGAAGGTGCAGGGTAATGTTCTTAAGGCCAAGCAGCTTAACATTGGCCTCTGCTATCCTGTGGAAATCCTCCCTGAGTTCATACGAATAAACATGCCCTGCCACCCTGGCCAGGAAACACGCGGCTGCCCCACTCCCGGTTCCTGCGTCAATAACAACACTGTCCTTCCCAATGCCTGTCACAGCTACAACAGGGCCAAGGTCCTTCAGCGGGATTATCTGCGGCCCCCGCCTTATCCTTGCATACTGGTCTGCAAAGCCAGCGTCCAATACAAAAAGTTCCTTCCCCAGGCTGGTCTTCACAGCCTGTCCTGGCACTGCACCCTTCAAATCCTCCTTTTTCACGAAGCCGAACTGAGTATGGTAGTCCTGCTCAGCGCTCTTTACATAGAAAACCCTGCCAGTGGCTGAAACAAGAAGCTTCATACCCAGATGAGGAAAGGGGGGGTATATAAACTGTTTTAAACTATTACTCAAATAGCAGGCTGTGGCTTCCTGGGTTCTGCTGCCCCTTTCAGGAGGTTCGTTACGTGTACGGCATTGCCTCGTGCATTGCTTGCAATGTTCACAGCCATTGTTTTCTTTCCTTGCAGGCCACCTTGTTTCCGTACACGGAGAGTCAGCCTGCTACGAGTTAGCAAGTTTCAATCCACCAGAATCGCCTGCTGTTTTCAGCCAGCTAAAAAAGCAAACAGGGCATGTTAAAAAGAAAAAAAGGCCTTAAGCCCACTGGTCGTCCTCGCCCTTCTCGGTGCCTTCGTCGCCGAACTCGTCATCCCAGTCGTCATCCTCGTCCTCTTCATCTTCCTCGTCCTCATCCTTGTCCTCGTCAAACCAGTTTTCATCCTTCGGCTTTTTCTTTTCCTTTTCCATTTTTTTTTCAGACCTCACAGGCGGATTCGGGATTTTTACAGCTCATCATCAGTTGACTCGTCATCAGTTGACTCGTCATCAGTGTCGTCAAAGTCATCATTATCCTCGTCATAGCCACTCCATTCATCCTTGGGCATAAAATTCCACCTCCTGGTTTTTGAGCCCGATGTAAGGGGGTTGTATATAAAGT
>CAZDCW010000010.1:0-4466 GCA_964504135.1 uncultured Methanosarcinales archaeon | reverse complement strand
GGGTATGCCTTCATCCTCTATAAAACTTTTTATCCGCTGCTTATGCCCGCCCAGGCCCTTCCAGTCAAGGAGCGCAACGCCTGCCCTTGGCTCAGTCCTTTCCATGGCCTGCCTCAGCATTCCCGCATCAAGGCAGTCAAGGGCATACTTGGCGCAGACGTGGCCCACAGCATACTCTGACTCACGCATGAACTTGCTGAAGGCAGGGCTGTGATGCGGCCCGCCTATCCCCACAGCAGCCTTTACGGGCTTCTGCGCCCCGCCAAGGCCCATTATCGCCCCTGCCACTTCCTCGGCCGCCTGCCGGTCCATGTACATTTTCTCAGATGAGCCTATCTCAATGAACATCGCAGGCTTTTCCACAAAAGGGCCATGATGGGTTGCCTCCTGAATTACTTCCATGCCCAGCCTGTTTTTCTGCAGGCTCTGGAAAGCCGCCTTCAGCGCCGCCGCCGGCGCAATAACAAGGCGCCCTTCCCTGCCGCCGAGCTCAGCCCTTCCCCAGTTGCCAACAGCGTGCACTGTGAAGCAGTCTATCGCGGCGCTGCTCCTGTGCGTGCTTGCAAACACAAGAAGGTCAGCATCAATCCCGCTGTCAACATGCTCAAGGTGAACTATCTCCCCATCATGCTCATAAATTGAAAATTCATGGCCTCCGGCAGCAAGCTTATTGCTGCTGAACGGGTATAGTTTAAGCAGGCAGTCCCTTATGTTGAGGCTTGCTGGGTTTGCCTTTGAGATTATTATTGCAGCCTTCATTTGGACTGGATATATCCAGTCACTTTAAAAGGTATTTCACCCATGCAATTGCTGGCTCAAAAAAAATGCGCAGCAGGAGCCAGGCGGCGAAACCTGATATGATGATAAAGAGCCCAAAAAGCGCAGCCTGAACGTAGGAATTTGTTCGCCCATTATTGCCCTTTTTTACGGTTTTATGATGAAGTACTTCGAAAAATATTGCTATGAATGCCGCGACCACAGCCAGGACAAACAGCTCAAAATACGGGGAAAACAGAATACCTCTTGATTCATATAACCACTTAGGTTGGGCAAGGAATAGCATATAGAGGAGCAGGGCGATAATGCCCAGGCTTCGGCTTGTGTATTTCCAAATCACGCTGTTCACACCAAAGCCGGGAGCAGGCCACAATAAATAATTTTTGCTTTCCAGACGGGTGATTTCGCTGTCAAACTGGCGGACTTCGAAAGAATTGCCCCTGACAGAAAGCCTTGGCGGGCTTCCAGTGAACGGATAATCCTCAAGGAGCCTCTCCATGATGTTCAAACTTGCAATGTTGGCCTTGGATACTATAATGGCTGCTTTCATTCCATCACCTTTTTTCAAATGCCAGGCAGTAAGCCATCTTTCCTGCATCAACCACAGTCCTATAAGCCCTGTACCTGGCCGCCTGCCTGCCCTGAAGGCCCTGCGCTGTCCGCATCCTGCGCGTGTAATCATTCCAGCGGTTTGCGGGGTTCAATGAAGAGTTGCCTCCGTGGTTCCTGTAATTCAGCACAGGCTCGTTCACCCAGCCAATCTGCCATTCGCTCCTGGCAGCTGCAAGCACAAAATCATAGTCAAAGCCCCCAAGCTCCTCGTATGCCTCTTTTCTTATAAGCATGGCTCCGTTGTGAATCGGAATCCTCAAACCCCAAAGCACGCCACACTCCACCTCCCTGCTATCCAGGACTTCTGGCTTGTCCTGGTATCCTTTTCTCCGGTATACCCTGCCATCCGCGTCCATGTAATTTGTCTGCCCTGCAACAAAAGCCATGCCGGGATTCCTGTCAAGGACGGCCTTCTGCATTGCCATGACATAAGCTGATGGAAGAACATCGTCATGGTCCAACAGCTTGAAGAATGGCGCGGCAGTGTTAATCACTCCGTCACGGTATGAGCCCTCTATGCCCCTGTTTGTGCTATGCCTGACTATCCTGACTCTCGGATCAAAGTCAAACCCTTGCGGGCAAGCGTACCTGCCAATAATCTCTGGCGTTTGGTCTGTTGACGCGTCCTCCACTATTATCACTTCAAGCTCAACCCCTTTCTGTGAAAGCGCGCTGCGAATTGCCTCGTCTATGTACTTTGAGCCATTGAACGTCGCTATGATTATGCTCGCACCAGCCATATAGTGGAGGGGCCAAATGGACGTATTTAAAACTTTTTTTGCAAGCTGGCCCTGCTCTTTTCGTTCGGTAGAATAGTTTATGCTTCAGCAAACTTTAAAAACACGCGGGGTTTTTGCAAAAACGATGGCGCAGTTCATGTATGAGCTCAAGATTCCGAAGTCAAGGATTGCCGTGCTTATAGGGAAAAGCGGAGAGGTCAAAAGGCAGATTGAGGCAGAGACCCATACAAAAATCTCTGTTGACTCTGCCGAGGGCGATGTCATGCTTGTCGGCGAGGACGGGCTCGGCCTTTACGCGGCAAGGGAGGTTGTCACCGCAGTCGGCCGGGGCTTCAACCCGAATGTGGCGAGGCTTCTCCTGAAGGGGGACTATGTCTTTGAGAAGCTGGACCTCAGCGAGCACGCAAGCGGCAAAACCCAGTTTCTCAGGCTCAAGGGCAGGATTATAGGCGCAGGCGGAAAGTGCAGGAAAATCATAGAGGAGCTGGCCGAGGTCAACCTGACCATCTATGGCAAGACCATAGGCATCATCGGAGAGCCTGCGAATGTGACAATGGCAAGGAAGGCGATAGACCTGATTATAAGGGGCAGCATGCACAGCACGGTCTACAGGTGGCTTGAGAAGCGCAGGAAGGAAATGAAGGAGAGGCGGCTGGCGTTGTAACATGGCTGAGGAACTGAAGGCCTACGAGCTGGCCAGGAAGCAGCGCGAAATCTCTGTCGCTGAATTCTTTGAGAAGAACAGGCACCTGCTCGGCTTTGACAACAAGAGAAAGGCACTGCTGACTGCGGTAAAAGAGGCTGTGGATAATAGTCTGGATGCCTGCGAGGAGGCCAAAATCCTTCCAGAAGTGATTGTTGAGCTTGTCCAGATGGGTGAGGAGAGGTTCAGGGTCATAGTTGAGGACAACGGCCCGGGCATTGTCAAGGCGCAGATTCCAAAAGTCTTTGGAAAGCTCCTCTATGGAAGCAAGTTCCACCACCTCCAGCAGAAAAGGGGACAGCAGGGGATAGGCATAAGCGCTGCTGTCCTCTACGCGCAGCTAACTACAGGCAAGCCTGCCAGGGTAACCTCCAAAATCGGGCCAGGCGAGCCTGCGCAGTACATGGAGATGGAGAGGGAGGTTGTGGCCTCATACCAGAAAGGGCTGCAGTCAGTTGATGAATACATTAAGGAGACCGCCATAATAAACCCGCATGTCACGATTATCTACACAAACCCAAAGGCAGAGCAGTCCATTTATTCAAGGTCAACTGACCAGCTTCCTGCCGAGCCAAAGGAAATCAAGCCGCACCCCTACGGCGTGGAGATTGGCATTCTTATGAGGCTCCTGGACAGCACGCAGTCAAGGAGCCTGCAGTCCTTTCTTACTTCAGAATTCTCAAGGGTCGGCGACGGCACGGCCAAGGAAATCTGCCAGAATGCGGGCCTTCTTCCGAATATGAAGCCTGGCGAAATCACAAGGCAGCAGGCAGAGAAGCTCATGGAAGGAATTGAAAAAACCAAAATAATATCGCCGCCCACAGACTGCCTTTCGCCAATAGGGGAGTCCCTAACAGAAAAGGGCATGAAGTCAGTAATCAACGCAGAGTTCTACTGCTCAACCAGCAGGCCTCCCTCGGTTTACAGGGGGAATCCTTTTGTTATTGAATGCGGCGTCGCGTTTGGAGGCGAAATACCTGCTGATGGGCCGGTAACAATACTCCGGTTCGCCAACCGGGTACCCCTCCTCTACCAGCAGGGAGCATGCGCAATGACAGAATCCATCACCAAGACAGGATGGAAGGCGTACGGGCTGAGCCAAAGCCAGAACGCAATCCCGGCTGGCCCTGCGGTAATCCTCGTCCACATGGCGTCTGTATGGGTTCCCTTCACGTCAGAGGCAAAGGAAGCACTGGCGCACTACCCGGAAATAATAAAGGAGATTAAACTGGCCCTGCAGGAATGCGGAAGAAAACTGGGAATGTACATCAACAGGAAAACAAGGGTGACCAGGCAGCTGGAAAGGGCAAACCTGTTTGAAAGGTACATTCCGGAACTGGCTGATTCACTCGCAGGGATAACTGACGCAGACAGGGAAGACTTGGCAAAAAAGCTTGCAGCCATGCTGCACAAGCCTGAAATAAAGGCCCAGCTTGAGCATGAGGAGAACAAGGAGTATGATGAAAAGAAGAAGCTGAAGCTGAAGAGGGATGAAGATGCCGAAGAGTAAGGTTCAGGACAAGGAGCTGCCCAGGCAGTCACTGATTGAGCTTGGCAGAAAGCTTGCTGAAGACATAGAGAAAGGGAGGAACCCCAGCATAGAGGTCAGCGTGCGCGCACTCTCAAACGTAAGC
>CAZDCW010000009.1:0-37811 GCA_964504135.1 uncultured Methanosarcinales archaeon | reverse complement strand
GGATTACATAGCTGAACTATCTTCCTGTCCTTCTTCGCGCCCTTTTAAGCGCGCGCCTCCTGGCCGGGGCCTTCTTCGCCGGCGCTTTCCTCACAGGGATTTTCTTAAGCGGCTTCTTCACTGCATTCCTCAGCTCCTCAACCCGCTCGGTTATTTTTCGAACCAAAGTATCACGCGTCTTTATCCTTGAAATCTCCCTGGCAAGCTCCCTGTCATTAATGATCTCCCTAATCCAGTTCTCAAAATCATTCTTGTCCCTGTTGACATGGTAACGGAAAACCTCATCGCTAACCCTTCCAAGAGCCCTGGAAAGCTCATCAAGGCTCTTCAACTGCTCATTGGTGCACAGCCAGAAGCTGACATTCAGCGGAACCCTAGCGAGAATACGCCTAGCTTCAGTGGCCATCAGGCTCCTTTTCATCTTGACACCCCTTCCAGGAGGAAAAGGCCCGGAACGTATATATATTTTTCTTTCCCACTTTTAGGTGGCAGCACATGCTTTTATAGAAGCTGGGTGAAAAACAGGCATGGGCTTCAAGGAATTCTTTTTTGTTGACGCAAAGGACATATGGAACTGGATACTCCTGGCAATAGCCCTGCCGCTCCTGTACTGGGGGGTTACCAGCATTATAAGAGCACTGTCTGTCCAGGGCTGAGTATAAAACATATATTAAATATATGGCAACTTTTATAAAGTCCTCACTAAACAGGATAAATGCCAATGTTCAACGAGTACAATGAAATCGGATACTTGGAGCCACGATGCCCTACTTGCAAGACTGTCCTGGAGTATGGAACAAACACAGAGTTCAGCGATGAGCATGAGGCCCATGTATGCCTCGGATGCAACGAAGTTCTGAAGTAGGTTGTTACCCAACGGTGGTGAAAGGTGAAAGCTTTATAAAGCTGGACTAATTTTCCCACCGTATGAGTACACCTTACGCCGAAAAGGACTATCTGGAAACATTACACGACAGCTTCCAGCGAGTTAAAATCGGACCAGGCAATTACGCCCTTTCAGTTGGCTCGGGCTTTGGTAGTGGTCTCGCTGTGGCTGCTGCACTAATGGGGAGTTACGAAACAGCGGCAGGTGCCGCGGCTTCTAGCTTTATCGCGGCAAGCATCAACCAAGCGTTAACAGTGCGGCAAATCGACGCAGTGGACACGCTTGAATCCGCCGTGGAAGCAGAACTGCTGAAGGCAGCAGAGCTGATGAAAAGGCAGCAGGGGCAGTGAAAATGGCTGACTCACCCGTATTCCTAACTGGAGAGGAAGGGAAAATCGGGCTGGCGCTTGAGTATCTTAGAAGGGTTGAGCATCTTTCTGGGCTGGAAGCAACCTGCGGGGAAGAGACAGAGTGGATAATGGATACTCGATTCCAGACCTATCTGGATTTGAGCGCGGTTTATGCAGCGATGGGCCATCCTTATCCCTCGCTGGCAAGCCAATTGCTGCTGGCAGACCCTAATGCAAGGGCGCTGCAAGCTAGGACACTTCAGAACAGGTTATATGGGCCTCAGCAGGAAACTTCCAGACCTATCTGGACGTAAGGGCGCCCCAGCGGGTCGGCTTAGGTTTTTGGGCAGGAGCCGTTTCCCCTGAAGATTCAATTGGATTATTCTAATGGAAAAGCCTCATCCTCGTCCACCAGATAAATTATGTGCAAGAGCACAAGGCCGCCAAAATAAAACAGCCATGCATTCACCAGAAAAGAAACCAGGCCTGCAACCAGCTGCTGCTGTATCAAGTAATTCAACAGCCAAGCATAATAAAAAAACGCAAATGCGGCCTCAAATGAAATGAGTACCTTCCTGGCCAGCCCCTTAAGGGCGAAGAAAGTCATAACAATAACAACAATCGGGAATAAAGGGACTAAAACAAGCACAACAAGCATGCCAAGGAACGAAGAGAAGATTCCGCTTAAAACAGCATATGACTCATGTGCCACTCCCTCGACCCCAGCCAAATAAAGGATAAACGTTACTAAAAGAAGAATTGAAAGGAAGGTGAATAGAGGGTTTCTCGCGGAATTCCGCATTTTCATGACAAAAAGGTAAGCTGCCTCAAGAGCAATACTTGCAAGCAAGAGAGCTGCGGTCACAAAGCTAAAAGCAAACAGAAGGCTCCCAATAAGCCATGCAAGGAAGAACAGCAAAATCACATGGCTCCCGGCAAGAACAACGAGCCTGATTAAATGCAGGAACCTCACAGATGAGCCTTTTACCCTGCTGTTTAAATTGTTTTTGAGTTTGCAAAAGGCAAAAGAAGTCGAGAAAGTCTTTATATAGGTCTGAATAATCCGCGCTGTAAAATGACTATTGATGAGCCTGTCCAGGAAGCGTTAGCGCAGGCAAGGGCGCTGATTGATGAAAAAGATTTTCGTGGAGCCATAGAGGTTATTTTATCGCAGGTTCCGGATATTACATCAGCACAGTTGCCGTTTGATGTATATTGGGTATTGGCTGAGGCCTATATCCTGGCTTCTTTTCAGACGGCCCGGCTGGCCCAACACCAGATAGAATCCGGAAATGCCCATAAAGGGCTTGAGTTGGTTGCAGAGGCCCAGGGCTTGGTTCAGGAGGGTGAAAAATATGTGAGGGCTGGCCTGGCCCTTAGAGACCCTCAGGTTGAAATCCAATCGGCAGGCCATGCCCATAATTTGCTGCTAAATGCAAACAGGGCTGGCTGGTACATCGAAAGAGTAAAAGCAGGGGTAAAAGCTGGCCAGTGATGAAATCAAAGGAGGCAGATGTTATGGCTGATGCAAGGAAATGGGATGTGATAAAGGCAACTGATTTCTCAGACATCTTTGGAAAAGTGAAAAACTGCGAAAGCGGCCAGAAATTCAAGGATGAAGCCAAGAAAGGATGGAAGGAAAAAGCTTTTCCCAAGGGCCACAGAAACTGAAACAAACTTTTTAAACAGCGGCGGTTCTTCGCACCTGGGATGGCTGCTGAACAGTACGACGCAAAGGCAATTGAGCCTGAGATGCTTGAGTTCTGGGAAAGGCACAGGAGCTACAAAAAGGCAGCTGACAGGAATAAGGGCAAGCGGGCTTTTTACTTCATAGACGGGCCGCCGTACACCAGCGGCTCCATACACATAGGGCATGCCTGGAACAAGGCGCTGAAGGACTGCATACTCAGATACAAGCGAATGAAGGGCTTTGACGCCTGGAGCCAGCCGGGATTTGACATGCACGGCCTTCCAATAGAAGTTGCCGTGGAGAAGAAGCTGGGCATAAAGGACAAGAAAGAGATAACCGAGAAGCTGGGCATAAAGAACTTCATAGATGAGTGCGAGAAATTCTCCATGGAGCAGATGCAGCCCATGATAACAGATTTCAAAAGGATGGGCGTCTGGATGGACTGGGACAACCCCTACATGAGCATAAGGAACGAGTACATAGAAGGGGCATGGTGGGCTCTTTCCCAGGCAAACAAGAATGGATACCTGTATGAAGGCAAAAAGAGCATGACGTGGTGCCCGAGGTGCGCAACAGCCCTGGCCAAGCATGAGCTTAACTACAAAAACCTCACAGACAAGTCAGTGTACGTCAAGCTTCCCTTGAAGGAGCAGACCTTCCTGATAATATGGACCACAACACCCTGGACGCTGCCATTTAACCTGGCGGTGATGGCGCACCCGGAACTGGACTATGTGGTGGCAAAGGTAAAGGAGCTGGGCGAGGACTGGATACTGGCAAAGGGCCTTGCAAAGAAGCTCATGGAGCTGTGCGGCTACACCTACGAGATAGTTGAGGAGTTCAAGGGCTCATACCTGGAAGGGGCAAAATACATGCCGCCATTCATCAGCGAAATGCCCTATTACTCCAGCGTGGACAGCCCGGCCGCAAATTCTGTCGTGATGAGCAGCGAATATGTGGATTTGAGCGCAGGCACAGGGCTTGTGCACACAGCGCCTGGCTGCGGGCCTGAGGACTTTGAAATCGGGAGGAGAAACGGGCTGCCTGCTGTTAATACGCTGGATGAGCATGGAAAATTCCAGGATGCAGGGCCGTTTGAAGGCCTGTACGCCAGGAAGGATGATGACAGGATAATTGCCAGCCTCCAGGAAAAAGGGAAGCTCGTAACCACAGCATCGGTAACTCACGAGTACGCATGCTGCTGGCGATGCGAAACGCCAGTCATATACAGGGCAACCATGCAGTGGTTCCTCGCTGTTGAGAAGCTCAAGGAAAAAATGCTCCAGGAGAATGAAAGGGTAAGGTGGGTTCCTGACTGGGCAGGCAACAGGTGGTTTGAAAGCTGGCTGCAGAACCTCCAGGACTGGTGCATCTCCAGGCAAAGGTTCTGGGGAATACCACTGCCAATCTGGAAATGCGCTGGCTGCGCTGAAACAAGAATAGTTGCCAGCCGGAAGGAGCTTCCCATGGAGATAGAAAACCTGCACAGGCCATGGATAGACGAGGTAACTTTCAGATGCAAATGCGGCCAAGAGATGAAAAGGGTGCAGGACGTGCTGGATGTCTGGCTTGATTCCGGGGCAGCGTCATGGGCGCCATTGAATTACCCGGAAACGAGGCAACTGTTTGAAAAGCTGTGGCCAGCGGACTTCATACTGGAAGGAAAAGACCAGATAAGGGGCTGGTTCAACAGCATGATATGCCTCTCCATGGTAAGCCACAGGAAAAACTGCTACAAGGCAGTGTACATGCACGGATTTGTAAATGACGCGCTGGGCAGGAAAATGTCCAAGTCGCTGAAAAACACGATATCACCATACGAAGTCATTGACAGCTACGGCGCAGACACGCTAAGGTACTACAGCATCGGGGGGGCGAAGCCGGGCTTTGACCTCAACTACAATTTCGAGGACATGAAACTGAAAAACAAGAACCTGGGCGTTTTCTGGAACATACACCGCTTCCTGATTGAGCTCTCTGAAACAGCTGACATTGAAGGAGACAAGGAGCTGGCGGTTGAAGAAAGATACATGCTGTCAAAACTCCACAGCACAATAAAGAAGGCGAGCAGCCTGTTCGAGGAATACAACATAAATGAAACGCCCTGGGCTGTCGAAGAACTCCTTCTTGAGCTCAGCAGGACATACATACAGCTTACAAGGGAAAAATCAGTTGGAAGTGACGTTGAAAGGAACACTGTCCTGCACACGGCCTTCACAGTCTTCCTCGAAGGCCTCAAGATGCTGGCACCAATTGCGCCTTTCATCGCAGAGAAAATGTACCAGAACCTAAGGAAGCCATTCAGCCTGCCAGAGGAAAGCATACACCTGTATGAATGGCCTGGCCACGACCAGGAGTTGATAGATGAAGAACTGGAGCAGGAATTTGCCGCGGCAAAGAGCGCGCTGCAGGCACTCCTGGCTGCGCGGGAGAAGGCAAAGCTTGGAATCAGGTGGCCGCTTGCAGAGGCAACGCTTGTCACGGGCAAGATAAGGAACCAGGAAATACTTGAGGCAATAAAAAGGCAGGCAAACATAAAGCAGATAAAAACCGAGCCAACCTTCAGCAAGGCAAAGCCAACAGTGCAGGCAGACTATGAGAAACTGGTGCCACACTTCGGGCAGAAATCAACCAGGATAATAGCAGCGCTTGCGATGACAGCGCCGGACACAGTGCTAAGGTACTTAGAAAGGGACGGGCAATTCGTGCTGAACCTGGATGATGACAAGATAACCCTAACGCAGGAGCACCTGAGCGTGGGAAAGCAGCCGCCGTACGGATACGAGTTTGTGCCATTCGACTCAGGCGAAGCATACCTGAACATAGTAACCACTCCTGAGCTTGAGGCAGAGGGATACGCAAGGGAGCTGATGCGAAGGATACAGAACATGAGAAAGCAGGCAGGGCTGAAAAGAAGCCAGCAGATAACCCTATACATAAAGGCAGGAACAGTCCTTACCGAGATGCTCACTGCCTTCCATGACGCCATAGCCAACAGGGTAGGCGCGGCAGAACTGCAAATATCCCCAGCAGAGCCAGACACAAGCTTCCAGCACACAAGCAGGGAAAAGATAAGGGAACAGGAAGCCACAGTGCACTTCAGGCTGTTCCAAAAATGAACCTTTACCTCCTTATGGAGAATAGTGACTGTATTCTTCTTCCAGAGGCCGCCAGCAGGCTTCGCGAATGGCAGTCTGTTGACGATAAGCTGACAGCAGCTCAGGCAACAGGAGACCACTCAACGCTCATTCCTGCGTTCAAGGACTATTCTGCGCTTGGGAATGAAGCAGGCAGGGATGTTGGCAGCATATGTTCTTCCGTTTACTCAGGCAGCGGATACATTTGCGGATTCTCGACTGTAATCTTGCTCAGCTTATTCTCGTTTCAGGATGCTGAAAGCCTAGTCACCGCAACGCTGCCCACGTATGCCATGGGTGTAGGATTCGCAGCAGCGGCAAGATACAGCAGGGTAAGGTGGGCAGGGCATTATGAGCCGCTGATTGACAAACTCAGGAGCCGCGCAGCCCGGACTATA
The DNA here is from genome assembly GCA_964504135.1 of uncultured Methanosarcinales archaeon. GTDB lineage: Archaea > Nanobdellota > Nanobdellia > Woesearchaeales > UBA10216 > JACPTG01. The sequence continues at coordinate 31,350 of CAZDCW010000009.1, read as the reverse complement.
CAGGCAATTGCAAGAGCCGGGGCAAGCAAGTATTGTTTGCCGGCCGGCAGGGTGTAAAAAGCCGTCTGCGATAACTATTTAAACAGCGTAAACCTGACTGCGTTTATGAACAGGTTTAACGTGATTGTTGAAGAAGGGGAGGACGGATACCTGATTTCACAGGTAGTTGAACTTCCTGGCTGCCATACGCAGGCAAAAACATATGACGAGCTCCTAAGAAGAACCAGGGAAGCCATTTCCCTGTATCTTAGTGTGAAAAAGCCTGAACAAAAAAGCAAGTTTCTCAGTTTGCAGCAGATAGAGGTATAGGTGTCGAAAGTCCCATTGATGAAGGCAACGGAAGTTGCCAAGGTTCTTACGAAGTTAGGATTTGAATTCAAGCGGCAGCAGGGCAGCCATATGTTCTTCGGTCATCCAGATGGCAGAAGCACCATTGTACCGAACCACCCGAATGAAGATATTGATAGGGGGCTGCTTAACAAGATAATCAAGCATGACCTGCAGATTAGCAGGGAAGAGTTTATCAGCCACATTAAATGAACATGGCAGCATCCCTTGAGCAGCTTGCATCCCAAACAGGCCTTCTGCAGCCCATTGACTGGACTGTTGAGCAGGCAAGGGCGTTCATGACAGTAACATTCGGCAGGCAATACCTCAAAGTCCCGGATGCGGATGTCAGGAAGTTCATGCAGCCTGCCGAGAAGGCAGCCATCGCCTACAGACTCTCTGAGATGCTTGCGGATAATCTTGAAGATACCCTTGGAATGGGCGGCGCCGAGGCCTTAAGGCTTCAGGTCCAATACGACAGCTTTGTAAATGCAGCAATGAACATTCTCAAAGACTATACAACGCCATTAACCGCTTATCTGGTTGCGGGAAAACTTGCATACAGGCTGCTGCCAAGGGTTGGTAGTTAATAGTTCGTGGTTGGTGGTTTAGGTTCAACGGCTCACCGCATACACTATTGTCTTATACACAGAAGTTGGCCTGAACTTCATCTTGAACTTAAGAAGCGCCTTTGAGCTTCCGCCAAAATCAACAAGCCTGTAGCCCGCTGCCTTCAGCATAACAAGGTCTTCCATGCTGGCAACCTCTGCCAGGCCATCAAACCTGTAGCTGCATACGCCAATCGCCGAGTAATAGCCCCTGTCGGAGTTGGGGATTTCCCAGCCTGCGGCAATGGAAGAGGGAATGCCGTCAACTACAAGCGTCTTGGCATGGGCAACCCCTGCAAAGCCGGCGTCAATCAGCCTGTAATAAGGCTCGACATAGGCGAAGTTGGAATTCTCCCTATTGGCCCCATCAGAATTATTCCTCCTTCCCGCAGCCCACTCCGCAACAACCTGCCTCAGCGCTTCCTTTGGCAGAGAGGAGCTGTCAACAGCCTCCACAGAATGCTCACGGTGAAACCTGTTCTTTACATTTCTGATGTCCTTCCACTTCTCGCCCTGAAGAATGTCACCATCCCACCCGGCCAAGTTGAATTCAGGCCAGTGGAAGACGCAGCGCGGGGGCAAATCCCTGAATCCAGCCTGCCTGAACAAAGGAAGCGACTCCCTCCTAAGCTCCGGCCCCTGCTCAACCACGAATTTCCTGCAGCCAAGCGAATCAAAGCAGAGCCTGGCTGCCTCAACAGTAAGCCTGGCGTGCTCAACAGCAGGAGCCAAGGGCTGCGCTATGGCCATCAACTCTCCCACCCTGGGCCGGTAAGAGGCAAGAAGGCCATGCTGACCTGACTTAATGAACAAACTAACGCCGCCAAGCTCGGTCCTTGAAAGGAAATAGGCAAAATTATGCTCAGGGGCAGAGCCATAAGCGGATATGCACTGCTTAACCTCTCCAGCCCTTGCCGCCACATCTGTAACAAGCTCCATAAGCATCAACTCCTGAAAACAGAATAGCTTTTGATAATCCCCGCAGGATGCCAGGCCATCTTGGCGCGCTTAAGATACTCCACGCCCATGTCCTCCTGGACATTCACCCATTGATAACTGTGCCAAAACCTCTTAACAAACTCTGTGAACACGAACTCCGGCAGGCCCCTGACAGAAAGATTTGTCTTCTCAACCATCGCGCAGCACATTGAAGGGGTAACCTCATAGCCAAATGTAAAGGCCTGAAGCTCGCCATCCAGAAGAACAACCATGCCCTTCAGGCCAATGGCCTCTGCAAGAGTTATGGCGCTGCGGGCAATCTCAGCCTCAAGCCTGAGCTGGAAAAGAACAGACTGGTCAACAACAGACTCCTTCTCCTGCTGCCACCTCTGGAGCAGGCGCATTGCAGGTGCGGAGTGCCTGGAGGAAAATTCCTCAACAACAGGCCTGTGGGCGGAAAGGAAGGCATTTACAAGGTTTCTCTTTTTCCTTAATGCATGACCTGCAAGGGAAACAAGGCCAGAAGGCCTGTAAAGGTACTCCTGCGACTGGCTGACAACCTCAAATCCAGCTGAGGAATAAGCCCCTGCAAGCTCCTCAGGAAGATAAAGCAGGGCTGACCGGCCAGTGTTAATGGCATCAAGATATGCGAAGCACGCCTTCAATGCAGCGCTGAGCCTCGCCTGGGAAACCATAACCGGGCCCCAAAGGACTTTTGAGCCTGCAAAATCCGCAAAAAGGCAAAACCCGCCCTCAACGCCTGCCCACTGAAGATTAATGATGTCCTTCCAGATGAAAAGCATCTCAAAGCACTGGTCAGACAGGGGAAACTTAAGCCCTGAGTAGGCCGAATCGAACATGGGCTTGTCAGCAGGGGTAACAGGTCTCAGGGAAAAATCCATTTTTTCAGCCGCAGCCAAAGCCAATATTAAAGCTTTATTGCCCTTAACATGATATTACCCTCGTTCTCCTCGTCGCCATTGTACAGTATTGCGCGCATCTGAATGCCTGAAAAGCCCTCCCTCCCAAGAAAGCCCACCATATACCCCTCGTCCACCCTGAAAGCAGGAAAATTCAGCCCATTCACCTCATAGTAATCCGAGTTCCTAAGAAGGCACAGGACAAGCAAGCCCCCTTTTTTCAGGTACGAAAAGCATTTTTTTAAGTACGTTTGGAACCTGCCCTCATCATCGGTAATTGACTCAGGGCAGAAATTAACTGAAACTACGTCAAACTTTTCATCTGTCGTGACCGGCCTTTCCAGTTTAAGGTCACAGGGAACTATCCCAGTTATCCTGCCAGCCACCCTCCTGCGCAATGCCTCAATGCTTTCTGCACTCATGTTTCCACCTTCAAGAAAAAGCTGAAACCTCAGCCAATCGTCCCACTTAAACGCATCTGCACCATTAGCCCTGAATTGCTCCACCTCCCTCCTGTTTCCCTCTGAGAAATCCGTGAACAGTATGCTGTCAACCCGCCTGCTTGCAGCCATAAGCTGGTAAACTGTAGGGCCCCCGCCAATCTCCAGCATTTTCCCGCCATTCACACCCTCGTACGCGTCATTATAAAAATGCATCAGGCAGCCTGCCACGAAATTGAATTCTGAATAATAGTCCTCAAGATACCCCCTGCTGTCAAACTTTCCGAAGTCATACTCTATATCAGGCATCCCAGTCACTTGACAAACAGCCCTATCATCTTGTAAACCAGCTTTGCAGCCGAATAATCAGAGGCGACCTGGCCTGGCAGCGGAGACAGCTCAACAAGGTCAAAGCCGACAACGCGCCTCCTTGCGGCAAGCTTCCCAAGCAGCCTTAACACAGCATACCACTGAAGCCCCCCAGGCTCAGGAGTGCCTGTAGAGGGTATTACAGAAGGATCCATTGCATCAATGTCAAACGTGACAAAAACGTCGTCAGACAGCGCCTCCACAACCTCATCCATCCATTTACCATCGGCCTGCATGTCGCGGGCATAAACAACCTTATGGCCTGAGGATGAGATAAATGCAGCCTCCTCCTCACTAAGGCTCCTTATTCCCACCTGGACAATCGGGCAAATCTCGCTGATGCGCCTGGCGACGCAGCCATGGTCAAACCTGCTTCCGCCATTCTCTTCCCTCAAATCCCCATGCGCGTCAATGTGAAGCACAGAAAGCCCCGGATGCCGCTCTGCATGGGCCCTTGCAGAGCCAAAACTCAGGGAATGCTCCCCCCCGAGCAGGACCACGAACTTGCCATCAGCAACAAGCGGTGAAACAGCCTCATAAACCCTCTGGCACATCTTCTCAGGGTCAACCAGGATATCAAGCTCGTCAAGCGTGCAAATCCCAACCCCGGAGAAGTTCCTCCCGGACTCTGCATCATACAGTTCCATGTTCCTTGAAGCTGCGATAATTGCATACGGCCCCTCACGCGCACCGCTCCGGTAAGTTGTGGAAGCGTCATAAGGCACAGGAAGAATCACAACCTTAGACTTCCCATACGCAGACAACTCCCGGGGAATTGCCCCAAAGTTAAAGGGCGATGAAAAGTGGGGTTCCATTCAACACAGAAAAAAACAGTGGTATAAATAAATTGCCTACTCGCCGGCCTTACGCTCGCTGTCCATCACGCTGTCAAGAAGCTCCATATCCTTGGGGAACTCCTTGCCCCTGTGGAGCACACGCCTGTTGAAATTGCCTATTCCGAACGCCTTCACAAGGTACTCAACAGTCTTGTTAATGTCAAACTCCTTGCAGGAGTAGATGTCGCAGGTCAGGAAACGCTTATCAGGGTACGTGTGGATGCTGATGTGCGATTCTGCGATAATAACAACGCCGCTTATGCCGCGGTCCTCAGGCTTGTCCTTCCCATCATAATAGAGAATGAAGGGAGGCATTATCTTGGTCATGCCAATCATGGCCGGAAGAGTATCAAGGAATCCGTAGATGAAAGCCATGTTATCAAGCTTCTGCGCGTCGCACTCATATCCGTCAAGGATAAGGTGCGGGCCGAACCCAAACTTAACGCCGTTCCTTCCCTTCCTAACCTGCCTGTCAGAAATGGCGTCGTCGGATCGCACTAATGGCCTGTTAGAAGACACTTCCTCAGTTTCGGGCATCTGTTAATTATCACCTAATTGTTTTTACTTATCCACCACCTATTTAAACTTTTCTATTTTAAAAATTTCTCCGACGATAAAATTCAAAAACACCAGGCAAAAAAAAATCCGTCCCGGGCAGGATTTTTTTTGGAAAAAAGGCTGGAGAAAAAACCCAGATGACAAACCATTCTGAGCAGCCGCAACTTTTTTCCGCGGGCCGCAGCCTTTTCCATGCCCAGGCGGCCTAGAAAACTATTTATATTAAGCTATTACAAAAAACTTCAAGCATGAAAGTCTCCAGGGATGCGCCGCTTGCCGAAATCACGCTAAGAAAGTATGAGCGGCCGGGAACAATGGGCGACCGTGAGCTTGTAAAGAAGCTCTGCCTCACAATCGGGCTGCTCCAGCCAGGCGACTCAAGGGATGTGATTGTTGACGTCCTCCATGTGCTGCTGAAGGGCAAAAAGCAGAAAAAACTCCTCACCTGCCCTGAGCTTGAGAAGAAGGTGATTGCCAACAGGAGAGGCCACAGGCTCCAGATGCTCGGCATAGCCTCATCAAACATCCGCAGGCAGCTAAAGCGGCTCAAGGACCTGCTGATAGTGGAAAAGGTCAGGAGCAAGTACAGGATAACAGAATTCCTAAGCATTGGGGAAGTGTACGACTCCAAGCTGGAGAAATTTGTCCTCCAGAGCATAATCACAAGGGCAAAGGAGTACATGCAGCAGGTTGATGAGAAGTTCTGATCAAGCGAGCTTGACGCCCTTTAGATCCATGGCGTCGAATATGCCTAAAGCCGGCATGGCCCATACCCGCGGGTCAGGGTCCCTGGCGCTGGCCAGGGTTCCAGCATAAACCATGCGCGGCACTGCAATTGTGGCGACATCTGAATTTGCAGGCCTTAAAACCACAACATTAACCGAATTGTCCCCAAGAGCTGTCCTATAAACAAAGCCGTCATAGGAAAATTCCGCGAGGTCCTGCCTGCCAAGTCCTGTAACAGGGCGTCCAGACTCGTCGACAATCCTTACAGAAGCGTACCTTGGCGTAGCAGGGGTTATCTCAACGTAGTTCTGCCTGTTCGCGTTAAGGTAGTAATCTGCCATAATTCTGGAAATGCCGCTGACAAAGCCTGCCTCCAAAATCCGCTCCGGCGATGGCTTGTTAACCATCCGAAGCGCCATCCCTTCCTGGGCCAGGAAATCCGCAGCTAAGACAGGAAAGAGAAAGTCCAGCATTGCAGCCTGCTCTTCCTGGGAAAGGGACCTGTAAGAGCTGAAATCCTGAAGACGGGAGCCGGCATAATGCCTGAACCCCTCCAAATGGCCAGGCGGGTTAAGCACCCGGCCGGTCTCAGCGTCCCTGATTTCCCCATCAGCATGGCCCAAGACCCGCATCGCATTATCATAGGCCCAACCCTTAAGCAGCCCCAGCCCATACTCGCCGAGGCCAAGCATTGACGCGATTGTGCCCACCTGATGTTCAGTGACGCAAGTACCGTCAGTGACTTCGGCCGATGATATAATCTCCGGCCTCCTGAAAAGGTTCTGGGGTATCGCAACACTCCTGAAATCAAATTGCGAATTGTCAGGAGAAGGAACCATGCTGGCCCGGAGATAGGAGAAGCCACCAACGGTAATATCAAGCGCCAGCAGGCCAGCCTGGAAATCAAACCACTTGTAGCCATGCTCAAACTCCCGGCCATTAAGGCGCGAGACAACGCCCTTGCCTGTCCCCAGCCTCTGAGTCTCTGAGTAATGTTCAACCCAGCCAAGGACTGATTTCCACTCCTCCCTGGTTCCCCTTCTTATCCTTAATCCACCTACATCAACAGGGCCTTCAAGAACTGACCTGCGCCTAAGCACGCCCTCACCCCTGTCCCACTTCCAGTCCTCCACTATACGCCACACTGACATAAAGGCAGCGAATCCGTTACATCTTATAAAGCTTTTTCAGGAAAAAATATCCTGCCCGCGAAGCGTAGAAAACCTGCCATGAAGCGCGGCAGCAGCAGGAAGCCATGCAAGAGGGCTGGAGCCGGGCTCAGCAACAGGAGCCAGCCAGGAGGGCCTAATCTCGGAAGGTACTGCTGTTGAATACGCGGCAGGAGCGCCGAGCGCATGCACTGAGGTTACTACCTCGGGAGAATTCACTTTGCAGCTGTAGCGGACGCCCTCAAACTCGAAGCAGAACCTTACAAACCTCTGGTCAATCGGAACGCTGCCATCAGGACTGAAGACCCCGGCAAAAAACCGGCCATACTCAGGCACAGGCCTCAGCTTTACGATCTTATCGCTTCGCAATCGTTGGCTGTAGTTCCCTACCAAGTCCTTTGCAGCCATAAATACGCAGTCCCCGATAAACCTGCCTTCGGAGTACTCGTTTGAAACATCGCTGGAGGAATAGAGGCTGGCGACAAAATGGAATACTGCGGGCTTGGCAGCGTAAGTTACGCTCCGGCGGCCCTCAAGGTCCAAGCGCTGATACATGTCCAGCGCGGCAAGGGTGTTAACAAGCGCCTGGCCTGCCTCCAAGGCCAGATGCCTGGACAGCTCTATCGAATGGGTTTCTGCAAGCTTATCAAATGAAATAAGCGGGTGGTGATAACGGTGGAGCTGCAACATGTGGCGCTGGCCTGCTGAGATGATTTTGATGACTGCCTCAAGGCTGGAGAGGCCAACTAAATCTACAGGCGGGCCGGAGAAGAAGTCCTGCGAAAGCTCAGCCTCGACAAATGAGCCCTGCGCGTAGTGCGCCTGGAAAAAGCGGCTTGAGCCTCCCAAGTCATGCAAAGTGTATGTAAAATTGCCATTGATGCTTGAACAGGTGGAATTTCCCCTGGACAGCATAAAACTGCCGTCAGAACGCGAAGTGCGGGAAAAACCCCCCCTGCCAGTATTCAAGGATTCAACCATCACATTACGTCCATCAGCATACCTGGCCTCGGCACAATCCCCTGACAAAACCTTCAATCCGCCTATCTGCAAGCTGCCCAGAAGCCTTGATTTCCTTGTGAACCTGCCCAAGTCGTCTGCCTCCGGAGGCCAGTCATTCACAATAACCCACAATGGCCCTGGAGTGCCAAACATTCAGGCAGGAGGTATCCGGCGCAATAAAAACTTTCTGCTCCCGACGCTGCCACGACGGGAAAAGCAAAACCTTTAAATATAAGGATAGTCCAGGAATCCAAAGGAAAAAAATCAGGATTTTCCGAAAGCAAAAAAGCAAAAGGGGGTTACTGCAATGGCTGAGAAAGTAGCGAAGGTTGGCCTTAAGAAACAGGGCGGCTATCTTTACTTCATAGACAAGAAGGGAAACATAGCACGCGCAAGGATGGCCAGAGGCGGAGGGAAGAAGGGCCGCCAGAAGCAGGAGGTCGTCCAAAAGACAGGAGTCAAGAAGGAAAAGGGGTACCTTTACTTCATAGACTCAAAGGGCGATGTCTCAAGGGCCAGGATGTCCAGAGGCGGCAGGAAGGCCAAGAAGAGACGATAAGCTTTTTCTTTTATCTTTTTATTTTTCAATTAAGTAGCAGGCTGAGTCTATGTGAACTGACTTTACTTGTAGCAGGCTGACTCTTCGTTCACGGTACAAGGTGAACTATAACAGAAAACCTAAATTTTTAATACTATTTGTTAGGTTTTCTGGAATATAATAGCGAAAATTTCTATTAAGAATTAATGTTCGCTATTATATAAAGGGAATAGGCCAAAATGAACACTACCAGTTAACATCCGCAAATGACGTTTCGCGATATAGGCAACTATTGAAAACCGAGGGAAGAAACTCATTTCAAAGACTTAAGAAGCCGGGCATTGGCAACAGGATCAGAACCATTGTATATATAGGAGCCGGCAACAAGGATGTCAGCGCCTGCTGAAACGCACTTCCTGCCAGTCTCCTCGTTTATGCCGCCATCCACTTCAATTTCAACCTTCAGCCCCTTATCCGACATAAGCTCCCTGAGCCGCCTTATCTTGGGAACCATTGACTCTATGAACCGCTGGCCGCCAAAGCCAGGATTGACAGTCATAACAAGAACTATGCCAACATCCTCAAGGACATGCTCAACTGCTGAAAGCGGAGTTGAAGGATTTAATGAAACCGCAGGAACCTTGCCCAACTCCCTTATCCTTTTCAAAGTCCTGTGCAAATGCCTGTCTGCCTCGACATGAACGGTAATGATGTCAGCGCCAGCCCTGGCAAAGTCCTCAATAAAGAAAGCAGGGTTGTCAATCATAAGGTCTGCCTCAATCGGAAGCCTGGTGCATTTCCTTACAGCCTCAAGCACAACAGGACCATAGGTGATGTTCGGCACAAAATGGCCGTCCATCACATCAAAATGAAAGCCGTCAACATGCGGCTCAAGCCTTGACACTTCCTCGCCAAGCCTGGCGAAGTCAGCCGAAAGAATGGAAGGGAGCACCTTTGCCATGGCCTTACTGCACGGCAACTTATTTATATAATTGTTGATTGGCCCAAGGCAGAATGATTCCAGGCCATGTTGCAATAATCCTTGACGGCAACAGAAGGTATGCTGCCAAGAAAGGCATTCCGCTGCTCAAAGGCCACGAGGAGGGCGCAAGAAAAATCGGCGACGTCCTGAAATGGCTCAGGGAACTCGGAGTTTCCCAATCCACCTTATACACGCTCTCCACTGAAAACCTCAGGAGAAGCCCTGGTGAGGTTGCTGCGCTGATGGAAATAATCAGGCAGGCTGTGGAGAAGGCAAAAGGCGACAGAAGGATAGAGCAGGAAGAGACAAGGTTCAGGTTTATCGGGCGGCTGGACCTGCTTCCTGCAGACATAAGGCAGGGAATGGAACAGCTGATGAAAAAAACCAAGGACTTCGGAAAATTCACTGTAAACTTCGCAGTGGCATACGGGTCAAGGGATGAGATAACAAGCGCTGCCAGGCAAATCGCAAAGGAGGCGGCTGCAGGAAAGCTCAGCCCTGAGCAGGTGACCGAGGAGAGCATAACTGACAGGCTACACCTTCCAGATGAGCCAGACCTCCTCATCAGGCCCGGAGGCGAAAGGAGATTAAGCAATTTCCTGCTATGGCAGCTGTCCTACACCGAGCTTGTCTTTCTTGACAAGCTTTGGCCAGAGCTGACAAAGGAGGACATAGAAGCCTGCATAAGCGAATATGAAAGAAGGGAGAGGAGAAAAGGAAAATAGGCTCATTTGTTTTGTCCCCTTATAATTAAAAGTAGCAGGCTGACTCTTCGTGTACCGGGCTCTTCGTGAACTGTAACAAGGTGGCCGTACAAGGCATTACTGGCAGCGAACATGGGAAAGCAGTGAACTCCAGGCCGTACACTTTACGATTTTCCCGAAGGGGCTGTTGAAACTAAGAAAGCCACAACCTGCTACTTATGAGTTTTATGATTATAGAAGAGTAAAAAAATAATTCAGTTTGCTAAAACCCCTTCTTGACCTTCCTTATGATGCCCTTGGCCTCATCCTTCAAGGCAAAGCCAAATCCTATTCCCAAGGCGAGGGCAATTCCCAGAGACAGGCCAGCAACCAGCACCAGGGTTGTGTTGGTGGCAAGCGAAACGTCAATGCCGACCTGGTCAAGCGCGGTAAGGGCCACGAAGAGGATGATGAACCACCTCACAGCAGAGCTGAACAGCTTGACGCCGCTCCTCTTTGCATGGAGCATCCTGTCCGCAATGTAATCTGCAATAATCACGCCCAAAAGAAGAATGATGATTGCAGCTATCAGGTGCGGAATCCACAATGCGAAGTCATAAAGCAGGGAGGAAATGGAACCAAGGCCCATAACTTTAGTGACAGGAAGCAGGAACAATGAAAAGACGTACCACTTCAGCAGGCTGCCAGACAAAGTTGAGATGCTGATGAAACCAATAGAATGGGCTACACCGGCCTTCTTGACATGGTCGTCCAGCTTAGCATGCTCGAGGAACCTTCTCAGAACAAAACCAAAGGCAGAGCCGACTACATAGCCGATGACCAGCACCAGCAGACCCAGGATGACTCCGGGAAGCGCGAGAATTATCTCATTCCACAAAGTCACAACAGGGTCCAGCATAGCACTGCCGGTGTTTTGGATAAGCCCCATTCTACCACCCCTTTTATCAGCTAATCCTCAGCCAGGCAGTATAAAATTGTTTCTGACCATCCTCAAGTGATGAATTGGACTTGTAGGAGCCAAACTGTCCTGCAAAAAATCCCTTAGAGACCTTTAACCAGTAGCAGGCTGTTCCTGCTTTGTATAAGCTCCCCCTTCGGGGCTGGTAAGTGTACGGCCCGGCTTCGTGCACTGCCCACCATATTCCCCTTTTTTCCCCAGCGGGATTTTGCCTGTATCATCAAACGGAATGCTCAGGAAGAGGCGGCAATCCGCTTAAGAATCTGCTCATGGCCCTTCCAGTCAAGAGCTTCCCTCAGCACATCACCGATGGTGTCAACAGGAATAATGCGGACGCCAGCAGCCTGCCTGGAATCCATGATTATATCCTTGAGGTTTGTTCGGGGAACAATTATGTTTTTTATGCCAGCCTCCATGGCAGCCTCAACCTTGGAGGAAACGCCCCCAACCGGAAGAACATCACCCCTAACTGAGAGGCTGCCGGTCATGGCATAATCCTGCTTTATAGGAACACCCTTCAGCGCAGAAATTATCGCAGTGGCCACTGCAATGCTGGCTGAGTCGCCCTCAACGCCCTCGCCATAAGTCTGGAGGAACTGCACGTAAATATCCCTGGTCTTCCTGATGTCCTCCCCAAAGTACTTCTTGACAATGGCTGACACGTTAAGCACAGCCTCCTTTGCAATCTCGCCAAGCTTCCCGGTCGCAATAATCTCCTTCGCCTCGCCGCCAGGAGTGACCTCTGCCTCAATAGGCATAATCAGGCCGGAATATGAATCCCCGCTGCCAAGCACAGCCAGGCCATTAACCCTTCCCACCTGCCTGCCCTGCGTAATGATAACCTCATACTCCTTCCGATGCTCAATAATCTTGTCAGCAATCTGCTGCTCAAGAGTCCTCGCCATGACCTTTGCTCCGATTACGTGCTTCCTCTCAACAATCTTGGAGCCCTCCTCAACTGCAAGGTCGCCGGCAGCCCTGACAAGCCCTCCAAGCTCCCTGAGGCGAAGAGTGAGATGGCCCTTCCTGTTGGCAGCCCTCCTCGCAGCGATGATAATCTCCTCAACAGCATCCCTGCTGAAATGCGGAATCTTCTTGTCCTTCACAACCTCCTGCGCGATAAAAGTGGCAATCTTAAGCCTGCTCTCCTCAGTATCAGGCATGGTCTCCTGCATGAAAACCTCGTAGCCATAGCCCCTCACCCTTGACCTCAACGCAGGATGCATATGCCTCAGAGTCTCAACATTGCCTGCTGCAACAAGGATGAAATTGCAAGGGACAGGCTCTGTCCGCACCATTGCGCCGGCAGAGCGCTCACTCTGGCCTGTAATGGAATACTTGCCCTCCTGCAAAGCGGTCAGCAGCTCCTGCTGGGTGGAAGGCTGCAGGGTTGCTATCTCATCAATGAAAAGAACGCCCATATGCGCCTTGTGAATCATGCCAGCCACAACCCGGTCATGGGCTGGAGTTCCGAGGCCGCCTGATTGAAAGGGGTCATGGAGTACATCGCCAAGCAAAGCGCCTGCATGGGCACCTGTGGCGTCAAAGAACGGGACCTGCTTCTTGTTAAAATTATCAACTATCACTCTTGGAACCCTTACCCTGGTATCAACCCTCCGTCCAAGGTTTATGAAAAGGATAAAGCTTGCGAAGAAAACCATGCCGCCCAGAAAGAAAGCTATGAACATCAGGCCGCCAAGAAGCGGTCCGCCAACCTCTGAATAATGGTTGAAAGCCCACCATGGAGAGATAAGTGCAATCACAAGCAGGACGAACATCACCACATTCTGATACTTGAAAACATTCATTGACTCCATCCTGGAACGGACGACCAAGTCGCGGCCCTGGCCGGCAGGAAGGGTCCTGACCATAGGCTGATTCTCATCATTGGGATTCGGGAAGGCGACAATGTCCACAAGCTTCTCCTTAGGAAGCAGCTCCGCCAGCGCAAGGCCGAGCATAGACTTCCCTGTCCCAGGCGCACCAATAAGCAGGACATGCCTCCTCTGGTTAGCGGCCTTCCTGATAATCCTCACCGCATCATCCTGGCCAATAACCTGGTCTGCTATCTTCTGGGAAACCTTGATTTCCTCAGTGCTCTTAACGTCAACCTTCGCCATACCTGCGCCGGAATGGAGGTCATGTATTTAAAAGTATATCATTTGTGGGCTGTAACAAGACTGGGAAGAATTAAGAGATAGTCGATATAAGAGTTATAAGAGAAAACAATATAAACAAGATATAATATAAATCTTACTATGGAAAAAGAGTTTATTTTTAAAGAGTTATCAGATGATGAGAAAAAAGTTCTTTTAAGTGCTTATGGATATTGCGTGAATGACGAGGGGGATATTGTGGATGTCGTAGCCAATCAAAAAGTATATTCGAAAAATACCAGAAAACCGTTGAATTTAAAAAATGTGGCTTTATTGAGTGGAAGTTTAATAGTTACGGATTCGGATCCGCTCACCATTTCTCGTTATTTAAGGGAGAATGTTGAGAATGGATCCGGATGAAATCAAGCAAATAGTTTCAACTATTCGGGATTTGCCACTTGACGCTGGTTTAAAATTTCTTGCATTTAAGGGTTTACTTGATTTGGGAAAACAAGGCTATGAATCTATAAGAAGCATAGTAAGAGAAAAAGTATCAAAAAGAAATTTTGGTTTTGTTCCTAATGCAACAGAAGATAACTATCTTGGTAAAGTAGCAGATAAAGCCTACTATAGAGAATTTCATTCGGTACTACCAAAACATCGTTATTCTGATTTAATCAGAGTGGGCTACTTAATTTCTTTTTTAAATAAGGCAGGGGGAAACAAACACAGACAACGCGTTGATGAAATAAGAGAACAAATAAAAAATACTCCAAATGGGAGACATTCAATAAAGATTATTAATTTGGTGACCACCGGAGGTATAGTTCCAGTGGTAGATTACTTAGGTGAATTAAAGAGAAATAATTATGATGAGGACTACAGAAATAACGTCTTTGATGAAATTATCTCAGATTGGAAAAAATATTCTATCTTTGTGGAAGCGGAAACCAAAGAAGAAGATATAATGAAACTAATTGAGTTTGCAATGTTAGATAAGCAGAAGTTAATAATGGTTTTTGCACGTGGTTCAGCGAAGGAATGTACTACCAAAGCCATTGCTGAGATGTTAAAAAAACCTATATCTAACGGATACCATTACGATAGTAAAAATAACACTGAAGGTGAAAAAGAAGTCCATTCTTCAACTTTTAGTTTGATGGATACCTGAAGTGCACCAACCGCCACCTTAACACCTCAAACAGCAAAGCTAATTAATGAGGGCTTACAAGGCTGGCGTATGGAGGAGAAGCACAGCAAGAGAGCCCTCATAAGGGACATAATTCTCGGAGGCCAGGACGGGCTTGTGAACGTGCTCGGGGTCATACTCGCGGTTGCCACTGCGACGAATGACAGGAAAATCGTAATAATATCCGGCCTGGCGGCAACCTTCGCAGAGTCAATATCAATGGCCGCGGTGGCATACACTTCAATCAAGGCGGCAGATGATTACTACCAGCACAGGCTCAGCCAGGAGCAGAGGGAAATAGAGGAAAAGCCTGACGAGGAAACAAGGGAGATAAGGGACATATACCGCGCAAAGGGATTCAGGGGAGGCCTGCTAAGCCAGATAGTGAGGAAAATCACCTCAAACAAGAAGCTGTGGCTTGAGGAAATGATGAGCCATGAGCACCAGCTATTCGCCGAAGACTACAGCAAGCCTGTCAAAAGCGCAGTGGTGGTTGGAGCAGCGGCCCTTGCAGGCTCGTTCATTCCGCTAATCCCCTTCATGCTTGCTGACGTTAAGACAGGCATAATACTTGCCATAGTATTCTCAATAGGGGCGCTGTTCTGCACAGGGGCAGCGACAGGAAAGCTTACAGGAGTGGACTGGAAGGCAAACGGCGCGATAATGGCCCTTGTGGGCATGGGCGCAGCGATAGCAGGTTATGCCATAGGATACTTTTTAGGAGCGGTTGTGGTGTAATAGTTTGTAGTTGGTGGTTTGTGGTTGGTAATTACACTTGAGCAGTGGACATTGCAAAGCAGTGCACGAAGCCAGACAGGTACACGCCTCAAATCGCCCGAAAGGGGATGCTGAATCCAGGGTAGCGACAGCCTGCTATTTAACTTAACAGTTTTTTGTGGACTTAATCACATCTCCTCTGGCGCATCTATGCCTAAGAGGCTAAGGCCTGTCTCAAGGACCTGGCGCACAGCAGAGCAAAGCGAAAGCCGGGCAGACATTAAAGGGGCATCATCAGAAATGACAGGGCATTGGTGATAAAAGCTGTTGAAGCAGTCAGCAAGGCCCTGAAGGTAGTTGGCAAGCAGATGCGGCCTCAGAAGGGCCTTTGCAGCCACATCAGGAAACCCTGCAAGAAGCCTGACAAGCTGGAACTCCTCATCAGACTGAAGCAGGGAATAATCAGGACTGGAATGGCCTGTGGCCTGGCCATGCCTGGCCTTCCTCAGTATGCTGCAGATACGAGCATGCGCATACTGGATGTAAGGGGCTGACTCGCCTTCAAAACTCAGAGCCTTCTCCCAGTCAAAAAGGACATTCTTCTCAGGGCTAACACGGATGATATGATACTTCAGTGCGCCGTAGCCAATAACCTTTGAAAGGCGGCCGATGCTTGCATGCTTACCCCTGGCAACAAGCTCGGCCCTGGCCTTCTCCACAGCCTGCGCCATGAAATTCTCAAGCAGCACGACATTCCCCGAGCGAGTGGACATCTTGCCTGAAGGCAGCAGAATGAAGGAATAATGGATGACCTCAGGGCTTCTCTCGCCAAGAACCGAAAGCGCGGCGGAAACCTGCCTGAAATAAAGCTTGTGGTCCTCACCCAAGACAACAATATTCCTTTCCCCGGCCCTGGAGTTCTTCTCCAGATTGTATGCTATGTCCCTCAGCCCGTAAAGGGAAGTGCCATCAGCCCTTGTCAGCACAAAAACAGGCGGCTCCATCGGAAGGTCAAAGCCCTTCAGGTCCAGAACTTTGCGACCGCCCTGGTCAGCAAAACCCCTGCCAGTACCCTCAAGCCTCTGCAAGACCTCCTGGGTGGACTTGTCCCACAGATACCTTGACTCGTAATCATAATGGTCAAAGGCCATCCCAAGCTCTGACAGAATCCTGGACTGGCCCTTAACGCATATGTCCACCACATTCCTGAATTCACGCTTAACGCCCTCATCCCCATCCTCAAGCTGCTTCAGCAGGGAAAAAACCTGGGCCTCAAGCTCAGGATTGCCCTCCAGCTCTGCATTGATGCGGACGTATTCGCCAAGCAAATCATTAAAAGACACTTTCGCCCTTCCACGGCAGGCCAGCACAAGCATCGCAACCTGCTTGCCGACGTCATTCACAAAATAGTGGACCTCTACATCGTACCCATGGAAGCGTAGCATCCTTGAAACAGAATCGCCGATAATGCCATTCCTGGCCCTGCCAACATGGGGACTGGCATTCGGATTAATGCTTGTGTGCTCAATAACCGCGCGGCCCTTAACATCCAGCGAGCCATACGAGGACTTTTCAATGCCCACTGTTGAAAGAACCTGTGCAGCCATCATGGACCTGTTAACAAAAAAATTCAGGTAGCCTCCTGAAGCAACAACCTTCTCCAAAGCAAGATGCCTGATCTTTGGGGCGAGCTCGCCAGCAATCTGGACAGGCGACTTCCTCAATTCCTTAGCCAGGGAAAAGCATGGGAAGGCAAAATCTCCCATGCCCTCAGGAGGAGCTGAAATAAGGGGCTCCAGCTGTTCGGCAGGCCTGCCAAGGACAGAAGAAAGGGCCTCTGCCACGACATTCCTGAACTCATTCATAATCCCAATGGCTGCCGGATTGTATATAAATCTATTTACCGCAAAAAAAGGCCGGAAAAAACAGCATAAAATCCGGATAATTTTCGGTGTCCCGCAGTTTTTCCGTAAGCATTCCATGAAATTCGGAAATGCTTCGGGAATGTGGCCAATTTTTCCGGGTTTCCTGCAAAAAAATCCTTTAAAGGCAACTCTGCATAAGCAGACATGACAACCGCACCAAATTACGGAAGGAACAGGCCTGGGATAACCTTCACCCAGGGATTAAAGCGGCTTTTCTTTACAACAGCCGCTGTAGGAGCAATACTGTATGTGGGGGCAGCATGCGACTTTGACCAGAAGGTCGAGCAGTACTTCAGCAAGAACAAGGGAATACAGGACGGGTATTCGCAGGTCACACTCCAGCGCAGGGTAAACGGCTCGGACAAGCTGGAATACAGGCTGGTTGACGCGCAAAACCGCGAAGTGCCTGTATTAAGCGGGGCAAAAGGGCCCCAGGCAGGCGACCTGGACTATGTAATAGACAACATAGATTATGCAGGCATGACGCCAAAGCAGGCACAAAGGCTGATGGGAGCAGCAATAGACAAGATGGACGCGCAGGCGTCGGCAGAGTACGGGCTGCAGAGCCTCAGGAAAATGACAAAGGAACAGGCAACCCAGTTTGCGCTCAGGACCTGGGACGTCCTTGAGCCAAGGGCAAAATACGAGGTAATCATCCAGGAACTGGACAAGCGGTTCAGGTGAAAAAAATGAACCTGATAGGCAGGCTGACAGGCAATGGCAAGTACAGCGCTGTGCCAGAAGCAAGCTATGAAACCCTGGCAGAAAACATCAACAGGCTGTGGGCTGTGCAGGACGCCATGGACAGGCGAATAAGGATAGACAGCAGCCCATTGCTTGCCACGCTCGAATCCATGTATTTGCAGGTTGTCGGAGAATTTCTGCCTGCAGCCATCCCAAAAACCTTAGACCAGCTCTTTGGAGAACAGCTGGAAGCAGTAAGCGTGCTGAACAGCTCTGTGCGCAGCGCCCTGGCCCAATCCTGCAAGGTAAGGGACCAGCTGGCCGCATACAGGGATGAGACTGTGCTTCCAAAGCTTTGCCAGGCAGCCTCCAGGGCTGAGGAGGTTGAAAGGGAAGCAGCGCAAGCACTCTGGGGCTACCAGCAGGCGGCTGAAAAGCTGGCCTCGATGCAAATCACAGACCCGGACTTCCAAAACTGCTACCGCCTAAAGGGAGCACTTGAAAAAAGGCTAAGCTGGCTTGGCAGCGAAAAGGCAAAAGCAGACCAGACAACCGCAATAAGAGGCTCAGAACTGGAAGCGCTCACATCATATGAACAGACACTAAGCAACGCAGCACTGGCCATGGACAGGCTTGCAGGCTATGTACAGGCCGTGGCGCAGCACGCTGCAATGACACAGCCGGCAAGGCAGTGGATAAGGGAAAACACTGACCGGATGGATGCGGTGTACTCAGCATACTCAGCCTTGTCAAGCTTCGCAATGGCAGGAGCCATGGAAGTGGGGGAAGAGCTGCAGCGGATATCTGGAATGGAGGCAGCTGCAAATGGAAGCAGGCCCCTCACAGCCGAGACAGGTGACCTGCTCCGCGAGTACGGCCTGCGCAGTGCAAAGGCAGACCAGCAGCAGAGAGCAATGTTTGAGGCAAACGCACAGGCAGCAAGGAACAAGTATGGAGGGTAAATTGTTTTCCGTGACAGAAATCAGCGCAAAGCTTTTAACCAAAAGAGGGCACTGACCAACCATGGCGATATACCTGGCTGTTTTTTGGGCTATTGCAGCTGGCCTTGCTGTTCTATTTTTGGCTTCTTATCTGCTAAACCAACAGAAATTCAGGGCATCATTGGAGAACAACGGAGGCTTTTTTGTAATGATTGCAGGGGTGTTCCTGGCAATGGCAATTATTACAAGAGACCCGGTTGCCTTCCTGGGAATTGAAATGCCGGTTGAATTACAATGGTTGGCCTCCCTGCTGCTGTTCGGTTTTGGCTCCTGGCAGTTTTACCTGAATCCCCTGGAGAAAAGACTGGCAAGGCTTGAACGGAATTTTGCAAATTTTATCGGCGTGGCAACAACCAACTTTGGGCACATAAGCAAGGACTTCGAACGGGTAAACAAAGAATTCGAACTCATAAACAAGGAATTTGAACGCGTGAACAAAGGAATAGACGATATCAAAGCGGACCTAAGAAGAAAAAAGTGAACTGCCCTGAAAAACAAAAAAATCAGCAGAATTCCTTGACTGTCCGCTGGCTGATGTTCAACAGGTTGTTCCTTGTCTGAAGCTCCCTGAAGCGGGGGCTCAACTCCAGCTGCACCACATTATTCCTGTAGAACTTCCTGACAGGAACACCCTTCTGTATAAGGCTCGTAATGTAAGTCCTCACCAGGAATTCAGACTCCCTTATCCCTGCCGCGATTTCAGCATAAGTAACTGACTGGTCTGCTGTGTACAGCACCAGGAAAACCTCCTTCTCCTTCGCTGAAAGGGCAATCTCAGGCTGCTCTTCCCTTAAGGAGCCATCCAGCATGAGGCAGAGCTGCTCAACCCTTGAACCAAGCCTTTCAACCTTCTCCTCCAGGCGGCAGAGAGACTCACAGTTTGCCTGAACCTCCTCAGCAGTCTGGTTGATGGCGTCAAGGTGCTCATCAAACTCCTCGCGAATCCCCTTCAACGCACCCCTCAACTCAGTCTTCAGAACGTCAAAATCAGACGCACAGCTGACAAGCACCCCTTTCACCATATTGAACACCCCCTAATAAACCAAGCAATCCATTTTGCGGCCTTTCTTAAATAATTTTTGGTTTCACCGGCTGATGGTTCAAAACGGAAAAGTTGTCATCAGGCAGTTGGTAGTTCGTGGTTAATAGTTATAGTGAGTTTTGAATAATCCATAAAAATTGTTCAAAGTGACCTGTGCAAATGCGATGCTTTTTCACAAGGAAAGGGCAGTGGACATTGCAAAGCCGTGAATGACTAAGCAGTACACCTTGGCAAACTCCCTGTAGGGGCTGCGAAAAACATAAGCCACAGCCTGCTACTTAAGTCAATAGTTTTTTCCTCCTTATAATAAGTAAACAAAGCAATAAATAGAAGATGAAACTGCCAAAGGAATATGGAAATCAGAAGCAAGGCCAGCCTGGCCGTGGCACTTTCGAAAGTGAAGCCTTTCCACAAGCCAGCAGCCATGCAGGAACAGTATGACACTGACTCTGAAAGTGCGGCGGCTGTGCTATGGGCTGCTCACATGCAAGGCGACCTGAAGGGAAAAGTTATTGCAGACCTTGGGTGCGGAACCGGAATACTGGGAATAGGATGCCTGCTGCTTGGGGCGCGGAAGGCATATTTCGTTGACTCGGACAGGGAAGCCCTCAGAGTGGCGCAGGAAAATGCTGAATCACTCGGCGCAGCACAGCGGGCTGAATTCATTTTGGGGCATGTAGCCGCAGTAAGCCTTAAATGTGATGTGGTTGTCCAGAATCCGCCTTTCGGCACAAAAAAGGAGCATGCGGACAGGGAATTCCTGCTCAAGGCTTTTTCAGTGGCTGATACCATATACAGCATACACAAGGCAAGCACAGACCGCTTTGCAAGGGCAATGGCGGCTGACCACTCTTTTGAAGTTGAAAAGGTGCTGCCGCTGAAACTCATCCTGAGGCAAACCCAAAGCTTCCACCGAAAGCGGATACACCGGATAGAGGCCAACTGCTACAGGCTGAAGCATATATAGCATATAGATAAAAATAAGAATAAATACAAAGAATACGAGGTTGGTGGGAAGATGGCAGATACGATTAATGGTAAAATTGAAACAACGGCAGGCTATAGTCCTGTCAATATAGCTGATGGGCGAGAGGACCAAATGGCCGATATGCTGGTGGAAAGGCTAAAGCGTTTAGAAACCCTTGGCGTGTCGCCTGATGGCATTGACCCCCAACTGGTTCAAAAGGCCATTTTCAGCACCTATATGGAGTTAAGGCGAATGGGATACTCTATGGAGGCGCGGGCTATAATGGGGGAACCTGTCTATTCCCAAAAGCCAGACTCGCCTGGCAACAACTACAGAAAGTAATATAAACCAAAGCCCTACCCAGCCTCTCATGGAACTTGTTGTGCTTGAGGAAACACCGAAAAGGCTTGTGTTTGAGCTGAAGGGAGAGGGACACAGCCTCTGCAACACGGTGAAGAAGGCTCTCTGGGATAACAAGCACGTAAAGATATCAACTTACAGCATAGCCCACCCGCTTGTGGGCGTGCCGAAGATGATTGTGGAGACAGACGGAGAGGTAAAGCCCAGGAAAGCGGTAATGGACGCAGTGGAAAAGCTGCAGAAAGACGCAGAAAAGCTAAGGAAGGAATTCTCAAAGATAAGGTAGAAAATGGCTGACTCACTGCCTGCAGCAGCAAGAAAGGCAGTTGAGGGCGTGCTGAACGGCAGGCAATACGACTTCAAGGAACTGGAAAGGCAGTTTCCATCCAAGGCAGGCGTGTTTGTACAGGTGCTGTACAAGGGGGAGCCAAGGGGCTCAGTGGGGTTTCCAGAGCCAGTGCACAGCATTGGAAAAGCGACGGTTCTGGCGGCAAAGGCGGCGGCCTTTGAAGACCCCAGGTTCACACCTCTGGAAAAAGAAATGCTGGCTGACTGCATGTTCGAGGTATCCACACTTTCCAGGCTTTCTGAACTTAAGGGGCCAAGAAGGGAGCTTCCCGGAAAAATCGGCAAAGGGCAGGGCCTTATTATAAGGTTCGGGCCCAGCGAAGGAGTGCTGTTGCCAAGGGAACTGGAGGAATTCAAGCCTGAAGAGGCTCTCGAGGCAGCGTGCGAAAAGGCAGGGCTTGCGCCTGAGACGTGGAAAGATGAGAATGCGAAGATATACACCTTCACCGTAAGGACTTTAACTGAGTAGTGGCCTGATTTTTGCTTAAGAACTTTAAATCACTGTAGCAGGCTGTTCCTGCCCTGTTTCGACATCCCCCTTCCGGTGTTTGCATGTGTACGGCTTGGAGTTTACTGGTTTGCAAAGTTCACTGGCCAAAATGAGACGTTCTATCTGCCAGCCACAAGAATATCCATGACCTCCTTGATTACCACGAACAAACCAATGACCAGGACAAGGACAGGGCCAAGCTCATGGCCGGTCATTCCCCTGTTAACCATGAACAATCCAACTATAATCCCTATTACACTTAAAGCTGTGAAAAAAGCAGGCATATGCGCAACCCCTTAACTATTGTTAAGAAGCTGATTTTATAAAAGTTTGGCACAGCAAGCCGGAGAAAAACAATTTGACCTCAAATGCCTGCAGCCGCAGTGCTTGCACGCGCAGAAGCACTTATGCGTGAGCCTGCCGCAGCCTGAGTACGATAAAAGAAGATGACGCAGCAAACAGAACTACGGTGATATACTGCGCCACTGTGAAGCCGAAATACGTAGGGTCTGCCCTGTAAAATTCTATTACAAACCTGGCAACGCTGTACAAGGCAAGGTAAGCTGCGAAAAGAAATCCGTCAAACGCCAGCTTCTGGTTCCTGAACCAGAGGAGAAAGCCAAAAATCGCCATAAGGGCCATAAACTCGTACAGCGGAGTTGCATGCCTTAGGGCCCCATCATAATAAACAGCCCAAGGAACATCAGCCTCCTTCCCGATGTGAAGGCCTGTAAGAAAGCAGCCGCACCTGCCGACCGCATGGCCTAAAGCTATCGCAGGCGCAACCGCATCAGCATACTTCCAAAAGTCAAGCCGCCTCAGCCGCGCAAAGATGAGAAAAGCAGCCACGCCGCCTGCAAAGCCGCCATGGAAGGCAAGGCCACCGTTCCAGACCCTGAAGAACTCAAGGGGGCTTGTCAGGGCCAGGGGGTTCTCAAGGAAAAAAACAATCCTGGCGCCAAGAATGCTGCCAAAAATAAGCCAGGGCGCCAAGTCCCATATTACCTCAGAATCAAGACGCCTCCTCTTAGCCTCCCTCGCAGCGAACCAAAACGCGACAAGGAATGCAAGGGCTGCAAAAATCCCCCACACATGAAGCTGAAGAAAGCCGAGGTCGATTGACGAAAAGGTCCTGTAAGGAAGCGCCATTTACTGCTCAAACTTGCCCTTAACCTTATACTTGTCGGATGAAAGAATATGCTCAATCTCCTGCTCATGGCTGCTCCTGCCAGGCTTAAGCAGGTGATAAAGCAAATACACGATGTACAGGCAAACCCCGCCAAGCAGCACCACAACAACCAGCCTGTTTGCCTCAATCATGAACTTCTGCAAAGCATAATTCATATTTAAGTGTTTCTAAGTGGCTGGTAGTTAGTGGTTAGTGGCTGGCAGTTAGTGGTTAGTGGCTGGCAGTTATTGTTAGCAGGCTGACTCATTATTAGTTAGTGGTTGGTTGTGGGCAGTTGGTAGTTTGTTTAATCTTGTAGTACCCGGGTATTGAACATTCCAAAGCAGTGCATGAAGCCCGACAGTACACGCCTGTATTCTCCCTTAAGGGGCTGCTGAATCTGGGGTGGCAACAGGCTGCTACACATAATAGTTTACTGCTATGTCGCTCCTAATTTAAAATGCAAAAGAAATCAACCCCTCCTCCTTAAAAGCACCCATCCCAAGACAGCCAGAATGAACAGCAAGACAATCCCCAAGACATTAAACAAGCCTGAATGCTGGAGCAGCACCCTGTCCAAATCCTCTGTAAGCCCGACGGTTGTAAGATGGAGCCTTGAATTCACGTACAAGTAGGCCAGTATGGAAAGTGCAACAAGCAAAGCGAGAGAAAGATGCCTGAAGTTTTGAAACTTAACGAACCTGCAAACCAGCTGCCTGTACAGCAGCCAGGCAAAAGCCAGCAGGACCAGCATCAGGGCCATCCTGGCCAGAAGGTCAGCCTGGGTAAGGACTGTGGTGCCGCGGAAAAAGATGAACACCAAACCCAGGGCCACAAGCATGAGGCCAGCCACGGCCTTGGTGGTGTGAACAGAAAAATCCTGGCCAAAAAGGCTGAAAGAGAACTCCCTGCCCCTAATTATCGGATGCTCAGCCAGGTTATGCCGGTCATAAAAGTAAGCCATTACAAAAAGCGGAACCGCGATGCCCAGGGAGTAAAAGAACAAAAGCAGCGCGGCATACGCAAAATTGTTCAGCACAGCAGCAATTGAGAGTATGCCTGCTATTATAGGGCCTGTGCAGGCGCTCCAGCCCACTGCGAAAAGCCCGCCAAAAAGCATGACACCTGGCACATCATGCCTGGGCTTCATCCCAAGGCTAAGGAAGGTAAAGCCCCTCCCGAGGACTGTCATTATGCCGAAAAGGACCAGAAGGAAGCCAATAGCCTGTATAAAAGCGCCTGACTCATTCTGAAAATACACGTATGTAACCTTCCCAAGGTAGGCAATGACAATTCCAAGCATGACAAAGGCAACGGAAAAGCCGAGGAAGAAAAAGGAAGTCATCTTAAGAACTTCACGCCTCTCCTTGAATGTGTAAGACAGGAATGCAGGAAGAACGGCAACAGTGCAGGGCGAAAAAATGCTCAGTACGCCGCCCAGGAAGGCGATGGCAAAGGAAACGTCCCTGAGCTTGGTAATGGCCTCAACCCTTGCAAAATCCTGAAGGGATGCAGCCTGCACAGCAGAAAGCAACAGCAGGAAAGCGAAAACAAACAATAGAAGCCTCATGGCTACTCCACAACAAGCCTGCCCTTCATCTCAGCATGGCCGCTGCCGCAGTAAACGCTGCAGTAAGCAACAAAAGAGCCTGGCTTGTCAGCAACAAACTCGTAAGGCACAGAGCCGCCGGCCGGAACAACGACATCAAGCCCATACTCGGCAACGGAAAAGCCGTGCCTTACATCGCTGCTTGTAAAGATGAGCCTGACACGCTCACCCTGCTTGACAGTGATGGTCTCAGGGTCAAATCCGAACCGGAACACCCTCACAGGAATCTCGCGGACTGTAGATGGCTGCCCTGAAGGCTGCTCAACTGAGGCAGGAGGCTGGCTCTCAACCACCTGATTACAGCCTGCAGCAAGCAGGACAACAAGCACAACAAAAACCTTCATGACGCCTCGCTGAACTCAAAATAACCATTAACCTTCTGCTTTGCAGAAAGAATATGGACATCTGTGCCCTGGCGCAAAATGGCGAACGTGTCAGCCGCAGCCTCATCATTATTCAGCTCATGCCTCAGGGAGGCAAAGCCTGCAAGAGGGGAAAACAGCCTCATGAAAAAGGATGAGAACCGCAAAAGGGAAGAGCCCTGCCTGATATGCATCAACTCGTGAAGAAGGACAGCCTCAGACTCCTTCCTGTCCAGAAGGTCAAGCAAGCCTGCTGACAGGAAAACAACAGGCCTGACGCCGGAAAATGAGAAGGCAACCGGCCTGGCAGTGTCAACCACAAGCACTTTTGGAACCCGGATAGCCAAAGCCCTGCACTCTGCCTCAAGAAAGCCAAGCAGCCTAGAGTCCTGCAAGGCAGAAGCTGACCTGGACTTGCCATAAATGAAGACAAGCGGAGCCGCAACAGAGCCTACCAGCGCTGAAATCACGCCAGTAAGCCCAATCAGGTAGACAGTGGGAAGAAACCTGCTGCAGCCTGAAGCCAGGGCGCTGCAGCCACTGAAGAGCAGGTAATAGACAAAAGGGAAGACAAGCGCGGCCACATGCAGGTAAACAAAGTAAACCCGCCTCTGGACAGGCAAATCCCTCCTCAACACCATATAAAGGCTGAGAATTGCAACAAACAGGGAGAGCGCAACTATTCCAATCTTCACAGGGTCAAAAAAGAAGCCAAGAGCGCACTCGCTGCACATCATTTGCGCCGCTCCTCCGAGAAGCGCTCATTGAAATAAGCAACAGCAGTGCTGCCAAACTTGTCAATAAGGGAATTAACCGTCGTATCAATGACTGACTTCTCAAACTGAGCCCTATCCTTCAGAGGGAAGTAAATATACCTGACACCGCCCCTGCCTGTCTCAATCTCCCGCTCCACAACACCCTTCTGATGAAGCCTGTCAAGAATCACAGCGACGCTGCTCAGGGCAACATTCCTTGAAGGCCTGAGCCTGTCATAAATGTGCCTGACCTTCATCCTCCTGTCAGGCCACAGAACCTTCAGAACATCATTCTCCAAAGGGCTAAGAACAGAGTTAAAATCAGAATTGAACTTAATCCCCTTCATCAACAAAAGGGCGTGGGCAGCCTACTATAAATAGTTTACGATGGATGTAAAGGTTACTTTAAATCCGCAGGAATGGAAGGCCTCCAGATGCCGCTGTCATAAACCATCATACTGCCGTCCTCACCTTTAGCACGACGCACTCCGTCCTGATAAAATTGAATCCTGTATTCAGTCATGGTCCCATCAGGATTTGCCTTCAGGAAGAACTCCTCCACACCGTCCCTCAGGCCAACTACGTCATGCAGGCCATCGCCATTCACATCGGCATACAGAAGACTGTCTGGCTTGAGAGACCTGGCGTAAATAAGCCCATATCCAAAGCCGCCAACCACGCCAATAACCCCCAATGCCACCGCCCCTGCATAGAAACCCTTCCAAAACTCCTCCATTTTGAGATGTTCGGGGAACTGTAAGGCTATAAAAATTTTGTTCACATCACATAGAGGATGTAAAGGTTTGGCACAAAAAAAATAAAAGCTGCCCAAAAATCCCAACCGAAAATGAAACCAGACAATGAAAGGCAGGCATGGCCTGGAGACGAGTGGCGGCTGCAGAACAGGTTTTACGGTGACTGGCCGAGGTACTACAGGCTTATAGAAAATTCAGGGCTGACAGAGGAAGAGTTCGTCACAAAGCATGCTGAGCAGGCATACAGCCATCTGGAAAAGTCAATAAGCCCGGAACTTCCAGTGCCTGAAAAGCCTGAGTCAGCCAGCACAATGAGGCTGTGCGTCATGCTGGCAGTGGAGCACGGGTTCTACCCGGCAATTGTGCGCGACAGCAAACTCACATTTGAGGACGTCCTGTGGATAAGGGGCCTTGACTCCGGCGATTTTGCAGCGAAATATGAGTCAGAAGCAAAGCAATACCTTAGGAATCACTCTGTGCCCCATGGAGGGGAAGACCGCCAGCTTACAGTACGCACCGCAGTAGAGCACGGGTATGCGCCAATACGCCAGCAATTCTTCCAGTATCCCAGGATGTCGCCATACTTCAGGGAACTCAGCCGCAGCACAATGCCACAGGCTGAATTCGACCGGCTTAACCTGCAGGGCGCCTACCCATTCCTTACGAACCGGGGATTAGTGCGCGGAAAGCTTCCGGATAATGAAAGGCTAAGCTTCATCTGCGTAAAGTTTGCCGTAGAGCAGGGATATGAGCCAAGGTCAACAGAGCACGGATACAGCCTCAAGGAATTGGCGTGGGTGTCTGGAATGAGCGAGGAAACATTCACCAACGCATACTATGACCAGGCAGCCCAGTACCTGAGGCAGGCCGGACGTGGAGAGCGTTCAACTGCCGGAAGAACAATTCTGGAAGCGGCCATAGGGTCAGGGTTTGTACCAATCCAGGCAGGGATAAGACTTGTGTACAAGCCCAAGGCAATGCAAGAGTAAGAAAAGGCCAAAACCAAAAATTTAAATATAACATACCTTTACAGAAAATGTAATAGTTAATGCGTTGGTGGCAGATATGCACAGGCTGAAGGAAAACTGGGAAATCATTGCCGTTATTCTGGTAGCATTCGTCATCCTCTTCAACACGCTTCAAATCCTCTCTGTATCAGCCGCGCTCGGCGACAGGACATTCACCGGGCTGTCAATAGGCGGCAAGAGCAGCAAGGGAACTGAGTTCAAGGTAAAGTCAGGCGGGGATGTTGTGCAGAATGTGATAGAAGCAGTCATACCAAAAGGGACTCCAGCATATGGCGAGGAACTCGGGGTAAGCTTTGACGACCCTGTTGCAAGCCTGAACTTGCTGGCCAAGCTCGACAGGCAGATACCCACAGCCCAGCTCACAGCAGATGAGAAGGCAAGGTTCATAAACGTGACATCAAGAATAAGCTGCGAGTTCTGCTGCTCAGCCCCTGCTGTAACAGACCAGCATGGAAGGGACCTGTGCGGCTGCGCCCATGCCCAGTCGTTCAGGGGACTGTCAAAATACCTTGTAAAGAACCAGCCCGGCCAGTGGACTGACGAGGAGATACTCGCAGAGCTGACAAAATGGAAGGCTCTTTACTATCCCAAGAACATGGTTGAGAAAGGGGTTGCTGCTGTTGAGAACGGACTTGCACTCACGCCAGCAGTCCTGAACGACCCCAACCTGCTCAAGAAGATAAAGGCAGGCGACTCAGGCAGCGCAGGACTAAACGACCTGCCCAGCATGGTGGGCGGATGCTAAAGTTTATTAACAACACCAAAATCGGAGGCTGAAATGAACAAAAACCTGATTTTTGCAATCATACTGGGCGTCCTTTTACTGGTTTCGGTTGTGCAGGCAGTGCAGCTTACAAGCCTGAAATCCAAAATTGACGCGAACGCAGTCAAGATAGGAAGCTCAAAACCAGCAACGCAGACAGGAACTGCGGCCAGCGGCCTGAACGACCTTCCAACAATGGTAGGCGGATGCTAAAAGGGGGTAAGCATATGAGGAAAACACTAATTTTAGCGATAATTCTGGTGGCTGTAGTTGTTGCAGCAGGATGCCAGTCAAAGGACTCAGGCACAGGCTACAGCACGTACAGCGGCCAATCAGGAGGAGATGTTGGCGGTGGCGGCTGCGGAAGATTTGCATCCAGCGCAGCTGACGAGTGCGCTGAACCTGAAGCCGACGGGGTACTGAGCCTGTAAGCCAAAATGGAAGATACGCCTCAACAGAGCCCGGCACAGCCAGAGCTGACAAGAGCTGAAAGAAGAAAGCTCAGGCGGGAGGAGACAAGGCAGGGCAAAGACCAGTACAAAAGCGAGCAGGCCAAAAAGGGGCTGGCAAGAAAAATACTAATGATAACCGCAGCAATAGCCATTGCGGCCGTAATAGGTTTCCTTGCCTACAGCAAGATGGCAAGCGCAAAATCACTCGACTCATTCGCAGACTGCCTCACCAAAAAGGGGGCGGTGATTTACGGGAACGAATGGTGCAAGTACACGCAAAGGCAGAAAAACATGTTCGGCAACTCGTTCACAAACCTGAAATACGTCATATGCGACCAGCAGAAAAGCCTCTGCGACGAGAAGCAGATAACAACAACGCCAACATGGGAGATAGACGGAAAAATGCACCAGGAAGTGCAAAGCATAGAAACCCTAAGCAGGCTCACAGGATGCCAAGTGTAAGGTGAACATATTGGAACATGAAAAAAAAGGTGAGATAAAAGAGGAGAAAAGGGAAGAGCCGCAGGAAGACCCTCATGCCAGTGAGGAAAGCGACGATGCCAAGCCGCAGCATGAGAGGGATACCAGGCACCGTATAGAGCATCAAAAGCATGCAGAACACAAGGAACACACTGAGCGGCGCAAAAAGCATGACGAAACATTCAACCCGATAAGCCTTGTGCTCCTGGGATTCCTAATACTGATACTCCTGTTCAACCACCTGAAGATAATAGAGATAAACAAGGGAATCGGCCAGAAGATTCTCGAATCCGAGGAGGCGGCAAGGCCAGCCAGGATACAGCTTACTGCCATCACAGACAGCAAATGCAGCGACTGCTACAGCATCGGACCGGTGTTAACCTCGCTAAAAGCGGCAAACAACGTGACCTCGGAAAAAAATCTAAACTTTGAAAGCGACGATGCAAAAAAGCTCATAAAGGACTATGCAATCCGGAAAGTGCCTGCACTGATAGTCACCGGGGAGACAGCCAAGGCAAACCCCCAGGGATTCACACAGCAAGGCGAAGCCCTCCTATTCAGCCAGCAGACACCGCCCTACCTTGATGTAGAATCAGGCAAGGTGGTCGGAAGGGTGCAGGCAACAATAATCAACGCAACCGCATGCACGCAGTGCAGCAACGCAGGGCTCGTGATTTCGCAGCTGAAGGCAAGCGCAGTTGCCATAACAAAGCAGACACTGATTGACTCTGAAAGCGAGGAAGGCAGGCAGGCAATGGCAAAATACAAGATACAGAAACTGCCTGCACTCCTGCTATCAGAAGACGCAAAATACTATGAGCTAATCACCGGGATCTGGAGCCGCATAGGGACTGTGGAAGAGGACGGAACGCATGTCTTCAGGGAAGTAAGCCCGCCATACTATGACCCTGCGACCAACAAAACAGAAGGGCTGGCCAGGCTAACCATGATAAACGACAGCTCATGCAAGGAATGTTATGATGTAACCACACACGTTGGAATACTTGAAGGCGGATTCGGAGTGGAACTGGTCTCCAAGCAGACAGTTGACGTTTCCTCAGCAGAAGGAAAGGCACTCATCGCAAAATACTCAATAACAGCAGTGCCGACAGTAGTTGTAAATGAAGCAACAGTGTACGAAGGCCTGAAAAACGTATGGCCCAACGTGGGCACAATAGAAAAGGACGGCGCGATAATATTCAGGAACTTCGGCAACTGGAAAGGCAACACATACAGGAACCTGACAACCGGCAAAATAGAGGCAAACCCGGCGCAAGGGTAGTCTGTGGTTTGTAGTTTGTGGTTGGTGGTTGCATATTCTAATGGCAGCAGGCTAACTCTTCGTGTACTGTACAAATGAAGCGATTCAACATCAAGCAGTCCTGGGGTCGTCATGAAGCCGGGCATAATCCGCCATAAGCCGAACTTCATTCCTAGAAACAGAAATTACAGGATTCATCTGGCTGAACGCCAAAGCACCCTCCGGAAGGTCTTTCCTCAGGACAGACTCAAGGTCAGGCTTCCTGACAACAGGAACCGCGGTAACCTGAAATCTTTCACGCCTCTGCCCCTTCCCGGGAAGATACTCGCATATAACCTCCACGCCATGCCCGCTGATTCTGAAGGGAAACTCAGGGTTAATGACTGAATACCTATCCTGCGTAGAGGAACGCTCATCCATCAGACGCAAAAGCTGGCGCGGGTTACTGACGTAACCGTAATCCTTCAGCCAGTAATCGCCCTTCAGACTGAAAAAATAATCAGCAGGGCGGTTCTGAGAAAGCCCGCGAATAACCTCGCCTGAAAAAACAATCCTTTCAAACTGAAAGCAGCCAACAGTGGCGGCAGTGTACTCCACCACCAGCCGGGACAGCACCTGCTCATCCTCCCGGTGGGATGCTGAATTACCGGAAGGCAGGCGTGTTATGATTGCCATGGAAGGCGGGATTGGCGGCTGTATATTAGGTTTTTCACCCTGCGCGCAATTCTTAGCCACTGGTAAGTGGTTAATTTTCGAAAGGCTTAAATACAAACTGACACAAATTAGTTAACTTTATATTCTAGTTCATCTCTGTATTTGCAG
>CAZDCW010000008.1:0-38282 GCA_964504135.1 uncultured Methanosarcinales archaeon | reverse complement strand
GCATATACGGCAGGTCAACCGCGGCTAAAACATTTAGATATATTAACAAGGAAGGAGAGTTGGTAAAGTATAAGACGTCAGGTGTTAATTTCGAGCTTAACATCAGCAAGAAAAATGTGCAGAAATTCATTGCAAAGATTGTTTTTGCCCAGCAAAAGAATAGGGATAAGACTGAGGTCTTGAGGGGCTTTGAATTTTACAGCGAGAGCTTCACCGACAAGGTTAAGTCAAAGGAATTTGTTGGAAAAAGGGAAGTTTGGGATATAACCGAGCCTGAAACCCATTCTTTTATCGCAAACGGCATGGTGGTGCATAACTGCGGCGAAGTCCCTCTTGAGGATGGCGGAGCCTGCAACCTTGCATCCATAAACCTTTCAAGGTTTGTGAAGCGCGGCTATACTGACGGCGCTGAGATTGACTGGGCAGGCATCAGGGAGGCCACTCACACAGTCATAAGGTTCCTGGATAATGTCGTTACGTGGAACGAGATTCTGAATCCGCTGGAGAAGCAGCGGAAGGCGGCTTTTGAGACCAGGCGTCTTGGTCTTGGCGTTATGGGGATTGCTGACCTGCTTAACCAGGTTGGGGTTGGTTATGACAGTGATGAGGGCCTGAAGATTCTTGAGGTTGCGGCAAAGCTTATTGCCAACACAGCCTATGAGGCTTCTGCGAATCTTGCTGAGGAAAAGTCTCCCTCGCCTATTTTTGACTACGCTTCTTATTCAAGGGGTGCTTTCTTTCAGGAGTGCCTTTCTAAGGAGACAAGGGAACTGGTAAGAAGGAAGGGCCTCAGGAATATTGCCCTGCTGTCAATTGCGCCGACAGGGACAATTTCAAGCATAGTCCTCGGCTATAGGCTTGGCGGCCGCAATTTTATTGGCGTCAGCGGAGGAATTGAGCCTATTTTCGCCCTGTACTATACAAGGAGGTCTGAGTCCTTCGGTAACCAGCTGTTCAGGGTTTTCCATTCGACTGTTGACGCGTACATTCATCAGCATGGCCTTGTTGAGGCAGTGCGCAGGACTGAGGGCCCGGATGAGCTTTCAAAGGTTCTGCCTGCCCACTTCTTCAGGACATCGCATTATATTGAGCCGAAGAAGAGGGTTCTTGTCCAAGGCCTGTGGCAGAGGTACATTGACCACAGCATATCCTCCACAGTAAACCTTCCTGAGGATGTTGAGCCTGAGACAATTTCAAATATCTATCTTGATGCGTGGAAGCATGGGCTTAAGGGCATAACGGTTTACAGGGAGGGCTCAAGGTATCCGATCCTAAGCGTGGAATCTGAGGCAAGCAACTTCCAGCAGGTGAAGGAGCAGTCCTTTGACGTTGAGGGGGAGCAGAGGGTTATGCATGGGGACGACCTGCTTGCTTACCCTGATGGCAGGCTGACCACTGTTTATCACGCCCTTAAGGCGGGTGAGCTTAGGAAGGACAACGGGATGTTTGTATTCGCAGCCAATGCTCCTGAGGAGCAGGGGGTTGTCATCGCCACAGAGAAGGCAGGCCTTGTTGTTGAGGGTGTTAAGCTTAGCGTCTGCCCTGAATGCGGCATGAAGACTATGAAGGTTGAGGCTGGATGCCAGTCCTGCCTTAACGACGAGTGTGGCTTCAGCAAATGCGACATGTGAGGGTGATAAAATGATTTTCAGGACTTTGGGCGTGCTGGACCTGGTGGCGGTCATTTTGCTGCTGGGCGCTGCCTTTTTCCCGCATGCGCTCCTTTTGTATGCAGGCATCTATCTGGTCATAAAGGGCTTTGTTTTCATCGCTGCTTCAAAGGACATTGCCAGCCTGGGCGACCTTGTCTGCGGCCTCTACATTTTGCTGTTTGTCGCAGGCCTTGGCGTGCCGTTGCTCAACGCTGCCGCACTCATCTACCTTGGCCAGAAGACGTTCTTTACCTTTGTGAAGGTAGGGTTTGAGTTTTATTCGCTTTACAGGTTCCTTAGGGAATCGAGGGCAGAATCTGGTCCACAGATTTATTATCTGAGATAGATGCCATACTACACAAAGGCAGGGGACATGGGCAGGACTTGTATTCTTGGCGCTGGAAGGCTGGCCAAGGATGACCTTCTGGTTGAGGCTCTTGGATGCTTTGATGAGCTTAGCTGCGCTTTGGGCGTTGCCGCATCTTTTTCCTCGCATAGGGCGACCGCTTCCACCTTGTATCACCTTCAGAATGACCTTCACACTGTCTGCGCAGAGCTTTCCTCCGGAGGCTCTGAGAAGTTCCCGCTAATCAGAGAGGAGCACCTTGCTGAGCTGGAGCTGGCTGTGGCAAGGATTGAGGGCATTATTGGGCAGCAATCAAGTTTTTTGCTTCCAGGAGGCTCAAGGCTGGCCTCGCTTATACATCTGGCCAGGGCAGTTGCCAGGAGGGCTGAGAGGGCTCTTGTAAGGCTTTCAAAGGCAAGGCCGGTCAGGAGTGAGCTTCTTGTTTATGCCAACAGGCTTTCCACCCTGCTTTATGTTCTGGCCAGGCTTCAGAACAGGATGCAGGGCTTCTCAGAGGCCCAGCCAAGGTACAGGTATCAGAAATGAAATGCCCTTACTGCGGAAATCCCGAGGCCAAGGTCACTGACAAGCGTGACTCTGATGATGTGGGCATTACCCGGAGGCGGCGGGAGTGCCTTAAGTGCGAGAAGCGCTTTACAACTTATGAGCGCGTTGAGAACATTGATTTGATGGTTGTCAAGAAGGACAGCAGCCGGGAGAGGTTTGACCGGGCAAAGGTAATTGCGGGCATTCAGAAGGCCTGTGAGAAGCGGTCTGTCAGCGTTGAGCAGATCCAGAAGGCTGTTGATGAGATTGAGGCTGACTTGCGGCAGCGGGAGGGCAACGAGGTCACAAGCAAGGAGATTGGAGAGCTCGTGGCCAGAAAGCTTAAGGGCATTGACAAGGTCGCCTACATCCGCTTCGCCTCAGTTTACCGCGAGTTTGAGGACCTGGAAAGCTTCAGGAAGGAGCTGGAGAAGCTGATTAGGAAGTGAAATGATGAAACTCCGCGTCAAGAGGATTGACAAGTCCCTTCCCCTGCCGGTTTACCATACTGATGGCAGCGTTGGCTTCGACATCCTTTGCAGGGAGGATACGTTGGTGAAGTCAAAGTCCATCGCGCTGATACCCGGCAACCTTGTTATAGAGACTCCAAAAGGTTACATGCTGCTGCTTGCCTTAAGGTCGTCGACGCCGAGGAAATTCGGCCTTATCAAGCCTCATGGCATAGGCATTGTTGACCAGGATTACTGCGGCGATGAGGACGAGGTCAAGGTCCAGGTATACAATTTTACGGATAATGACGTTACAGTGAGGAAAGGCGACCGTATAGCCCAGGGGGTTTTCGTGAGGATTGACAGATTCGACTGGGAGGAAACTGATTCTATGGGCAGGTCCAGGGGCGGCTTTGGGAGCACTGGATAGGCTGCTGTGGTTTAGGTCACATTAAATTTTATGCCGTCATATCTTCAATGTCTTTGAAAGCCCTTATTAGCCATTCGTAGAGCTGTTTTTCGTCTCCTTTGCCTTCTTGTAGCTTTTCAAATGCTTCTTTTAGCTTTTGGTCTGCAAATCTTACTTTTGTTGGCAGTTTCATTTTGAATTCCAGAATAAGTCCTTTTGGCTTGAAAGTTTTCGTGCGTGGTCTGGGTAGTATATCCAGCCTATTTTGCCTTCTGCGTCTATTGATATTTTTCTTGAGTTTAGCAAATAGTCTATTGTTACGCAAAATGTCTGATACATCATTTTTTTTGGCAGGCTCTGCCAAAGGGCTTTTTTCATGTATTCTCCATCGTGCTCTCTAATGAATTCTTCTACCATCAGAACAGTATCCAGCCTTGGAAAGCGAAGTACGTCTTTTTGTGGCGTTTTTAGCATTTTGTTAAACCCCTAGTTATATCTGTTGATATAACCAAAGTATTTATACTTTTCGGTTTTCCATTAAGTCTAGGGAGACGTTCTTGCCAATAAGGTTTTCCATCTTAAACTTAAAAAGTAGCCCCGGGCGGATTCTGAATTTGGCCATGTCCGCATCACCGCAGGCAAAGTTTTTTATAGTTCCATCAGGGATTGCTGGTTATGCGGAAGGCAGCCTTCTTCGAGGTTGAGGACTGGGAGCGCGAGCATATATCAAAAAACCTGAAGGGCTTCTCGCCTGTTTTTTTCAGCGGAAAAGTTGATGGCGGCTCGTTGAGGAAGGTCAGGGATGCTGAGGTTCTTGCGGTTTTCATTTACTCCAAGGTTGACAAGTCAGTTCTTGATTCCCTGCCTAAGCTTAAGCTCATCGCGACCATGTCCACTGGCTTTGACCATATTGACCTGGGGGAATGCCGGAAGAGGAAAATTGTTGTTTGCAATGTTCCAAATTATGGCGAGAACACTGTTGCCGAGCACACCTTCGCGCTTATACTTGCCCTCTCAAGAAAGATTGTGGAGAGCGTTGACCGCACGAGGAAGGGCGACTTTAGCCTGGAAGGGCTGAGGGGCTTTGACCTTAAGGGTAAAACAATAGGCATTGTCGGCATGGGCAGCATTGGCCAGCATGTCGCAAGGATGGCCCGCGGCTTTGAGATGGATGTGCTGGCTTTTGATCTTAACCGGGACTCCGGGCTGGCCAAAAACCTCGGGTTTAGGTATGCTGACATGGCAAGGCTGCTGAAGAACAGCGATTTAGTAACTTTACACTGCCCTTACAACAAGGCCACCCATCATCTCATTAACAAGTTAAATATCAATACCATGAAAAAGGGGGCTGTCCTGATTAACACTGCAAGGGGCGGCCTGGTTGAGACTGAGGCTCTTATAGGGGCTTTGTCTTCAGGCCAGCTTGCTGCCGCAGGGCTTGATGTTCTTGAGGAGGAGTGCGAGATTAAGGAGGAGAAGCAGCTCCTTTCGGCAGGCTTTGC
This sequence comes from uncultured Methanosarcinales archaeon, assembly GCA_964504135.1. Classification (GTDB taxonomy): domain Archaea; phylum Nanobdellota; class Nanobdellia; order Woesearchaeales; family UBA10216; genus JACPTG01. The sequence continues at coordinate 33,378 of CAZDCW010000008.1, read as the reverse complement.
GCAGACCTGTGACCTGCGGACTGTCCTTCAGAATCACATGCTTCAGCGCATGCCTAATGTCATCATCACGCCGCACAACGCCTTCAACAGCAGGGAGGCTTTGCTGAGGATTCTGGATACCACTGTTGAGAATGTCAGGGGTTATGCCAGGCGTAGGCCTGTTAATCTGGTAAGCTGATTAAGCTCCCCAAAACTGCCAACTACTAACTACAAACCACCAACCACCAACTATTTATACTCCCCGGCCAGTGTCAAGGCATGCGTATTGTATTGCTTGCCCTATTGCTTGTCGCACTGGTTTATTCAGCTGATGCTGCAGTGTTCAAGGAAAAGGTGTTTGATGCCTTCGCCTACGAGGACAAGCTGTACGTTACCAGTAACAACCAGACTTTTTCTGTGGATTTCTCTGGCGAGAACAAGGTTGTTGTCAGCCTTGACGGCGGCAGCTTTGTTGTCTCGGCGGGTGACTGCGTGCAGCAGGCAGGTTATAATGTGTGCTTTGACAACTTCACGTTCAGCCACTGGGACCGGAATGTTACCAACACAAGGGTTTACAAGGCAAAGCTGGCTATTGATGCCTATATTGCCAAGGTGAACCTCACCCGCATAGCGCCTTCAGAGCTGCTTCTTGGCAGGCAGTTTACAGTGATCTCTGTTATGCAGAATGTTGGGGAGGCATCTGCCAGTTCTGTTTTCTTCCAGGACTCCTATCCTGCTGAGTTTGACGTTTCCCTTGTTTCAGACTGCCAGATTGCTGGCAACAATGTTTCGTGGCGGGGCGAGCTTGCTGCTGGCGAGGCGGTGAAGTGCTCCTATATCTTAAGGCCGAAGTCCAATGTTTCCTTTAGCTCTGTTGCCCGTGTTGAGTACATGAATGGGATTGGCTTTGCGAGGGAGGAGTCTTCAGCTTCAATAATGGTTCCTGATTATCCCATCAAGGCCGGTTTTTCAGCCAGTAACCTGAGCCCTGAGGTTGGGGAGGAGATCACAGTTAATTTCTCTTTAAGCTCTTCAAAAAACCTGAGCGTTGCCTACAGTGTTGATGTTGGCAGCGGTCTTATCCCGGTTAAGACTGACAATTCTCTGTCTGCTGACGGCAGGTTTTTTTCCTTTAACGGGAAGATGCTTGAAAATGAGGTGAGGGTCTTTCAGAATAAGTTTGCTGTTGAAAAAGCAGGCCTTATCCCTGTCTCGTCCAGCGCTGAATTTTCGGTTGATGGGCTCCAGCAGAAGTTTGAGTCCTCTGTTTTTGTCAATGGCAGCCTGAAGCCTCTTTATGTGCGGGTTGGAAGGCAGAGCCTGCCTTCAGGCAGCCGTCTTTCTGTTTTTGTTATAAATCCTGCTAACAAGCCGCTTGTTGACCTCAGGCTTGAGCTTCACGGCCTTGTAGAAGCTAATGAGAGCGTTCTTAGGATTGAGGGCTTGTCGCATAAGGAGTTTGATTATGTTGTTGATGCAGCTGATGGGAGCTATAATTTGACCTCTCTTGTGAGGTATAAGAGCCTGTTCGGCCAGAGTTTCGCTTACTCCTCTGTTGAGCCTGTGAGCGTTGCCTCGGCTGCTGCAGAGCAGAACGTTTCAGCTTCACGCCCTTCAGCCCCTGTTGAATCTGAGCCTGTCAGGGTGGATTTTAGTGCAGGAGTCAGGCGCACTAACAGGATATTTTTTGTGCTTGCAGGCGTTATTCTTTTTGTGGTCCTGCTGGGCGTTGTTGTCGCCAAGCTGAGGAAAAAGCCAGGCCCCCCTCCTGCACAATCGCCCACGCCTTCCGCAGGGGATTCAGATGATCCGCTTTATGAGGTCCGCGAGTCCCTTAAGTAGGCATTTCAGGAAGCATTTTGGCGTCGTTCAGGAACTCTTCCTTCTTCAGCTCATCCACGACGTAGTACACTTTTTTGTCCCGTATCTTGAATCTTTCTTGAAGCCTGTCCATGAACGATTCCAGGCCGCTTATGTCAGGGTATATCACCTCTGCCATGAAGTCGTGGCCGTTGTTTATCCTGTAGACTGAATTCACGTTTGGGTGCCTGGTCAGGTGGCCTCCGAATTCTGCCTTTTGCGTCTTTTCCACTGCAAATGTTGCGTGGGCTGTTATTGGGAAGCCAAGCTCTGGGAAGTCCAGGATGGCTGCGTATTTCTTGACAGACCTGCCTGCATAGCCCCTTATTCTGTCATACACAGTGGATATGGGGATTCCTGTTCTTGAGCTTATGTCAGTCAACTGCAGCCTGGCATTTCTCCGTAGCTGGGCGATTATCAGAACGTCCTTGTTTTTCATGCTATCACCTCAGTTTTCGGAAAGCTTCCGAAAGATTATATATCTTATTCTTAAAAGTTATATATCATCTTATAGTTATATATTTAGCAAATCTTTATATACTTGAAACCACAAAGACTGCGTATATGAAAAGAAAGGTTATTCAGCTGGCTGGAAAGACCTTGGTTGTTTCCCTGCCCAGCCGGTGGGCAAGGCGGGTAGGCATCAAGAAGGGCGATGAGGTGGATGTTGATGACAAGGACAGCCGCCTGATTGTATCTGCGGCCAGCCATCCCTCTGCTGAGCGCGCTGTATTTGACGCGCGTGGCCTTGAGCCCAGGATGCTGAGCTGGGGCCTTGGTGCGCTGAACAAGCGGGGTTTTGATGAGATTGAGGTCTTGTTTGAGAATGCTGAAACTGTAAGGCTTGTTCATGATTTAGTCAGGAGTCTTTTCATTGGCTCTGCCATTACAGAGCAGTCAGGGAGCAGGCTGATTATCCGTTCTGTTTCTACAGAGGTGCCTGGAGAGGCTGATTCAGCGCTGCGCCGGGCATTCATGGTAACCTTGTCCCTTGGCGACAGTCTTGTAGAGTACTTAAAGGCAGGCAGGTATGCTGAGCTGGAGGGTTTGCTTCATCTTGAGCAGACGAACAACCAGCTTGTCAACTTTTGCGAGCGCATTCTTGTTAAGTATGGCCACAGCGAGTATAGGAAGACCTGCTTTGCCTATATTGTGGCGTGGAATCTGGAGAAGGTTTGTGATTGCCTTGCTGCCATCGCGAAATCGTTGTCTGGCCTGGCTGAATCAAGGCAGGTAAGCGGGCAATTCATCAGCTTGGCTCAGGAGTCAAATGCCCTTCTCAGGGCCTATTATGAAGCCCTTTATATGCCTGGCGCAGATAGGGTTAAGGTGGTTCCAGAGCTTGCTGCCAGGAAATCAGAGATTTATAGGGGGGCGCAACATTTTCTTCAGAAGTGCCAGAGGCATGAGTCTGCTTCGGTTGCATTGCTGATGGAGCAGCTTGACCTTGTGTCAAACTTTTCAGCCGCCTTTATTGCCCTGTCAGTTTAATCTGTTCTCTCATTATTGACAGGCCGCTGACCAGTGACCCTAACCCTTTGGAATGCCTGCCGTATGTTATTGGAGCTGCATTCTTGAGCATTTCAGTTGCATGAATTGCCCTTCTTAGGAACCCGTCAGCCCTGGCCGTGTCCCTGCTCCGCTGCGGCTCCATGCATGCAGAGTAGTATGAAAGCATTTTTGCAGCGACAGCACATTGAAAGGCTATGGGGTCAAGGCCTTTTTCCCTGGCATATGCCTCGATTTCAGCGTCGCCGAGGTAGTCGTCATACCTCGTCAGTGCTGCATCTTCCATTACTGCGTTCACCCTTTCCCTCCTTCCAAAATCAAGAGGTGCCATTTTAGTCCTGTCAGGCGTGCGCACAATCCACCTGTTTTCCGGGTGGCCGTCTGTGTTGAATTCGTATGGCGAGGTTGAAATGTGCTGGGCCAGGAAAGGAATTCCTTCATGAAGGAGCTTTAATGTGTGTAGTGGAATGTTGAGGTATTCCTTTGCGAGTATGGATGCCAGCTTTTCTTGAGCCTCAACCTCCACTGCCTGGACACACTCAAATGCAATGTGAAGCCTGCTTGTCAGCTCGCTTGCCAGCATTATCTCAGCAAGGCCAGCCTGTCCTGACATCAGTCCCCTGTATAGTGTGCTCCCTTCTTTAAGGAGGCCCATCGCATAATAGCTAAAGGGTAAGTGGCCTGTATGAAATACCTCCAGGCTGAAGAATGTTGGATGGTTGCAAAGGCTGATTCTTGCGATTCTGAGGAGTTCGCTTTCAGCCTTTGCATCTGGATGTATCTTGATGGCCACGTCATTTTCCAGAAGCGGGTGCTGTATTACATACACTGGATGTGGTTTCTCAAGCTGCCTTCTCCTGTATTTTTCCGGCGATTGGACTATCTCCTCCAGGGCCAAGCCGACCTGCATGCCTTTTTCATCAGTGAAGCCAAGGTCATGCAGGAAGAGGAATGCGAGTGCCCTTGCTTCTGGTGTTTTATGCCTCTCTGCCATGCTCATAAGTGTATCCTTGGCCTTGTGCCTGTCAATTCCTGCCAGGAGCGCTGCCAGCACTGCATAGTCCTGGAGCCCTGCTGCTCCCTGCTCTACTCTTTCCATTTGGTCTGCGATGGCCTCCTGATAGGGGTATGGGTGGAGGGGGATGTGGTATGCCTTTGGGTGGCTGATTCCTCTTTCCCTAAGTGCTTTGGCGTGGGCGTAGGCAGCGATTGCATCTCCCATGGAAAAGTAGTGGTTCATCAATTCCTGCCTTGCCTTGGTGTTATTTGTTTCATCAGCCATCTTTTCCAGGCTGGCAATGTAATGCCGTCTGCCCATCAGGGCGCCTTTCAGCTTTGGCCACAGGAATGAGTCTGACTCCAGCCAAGGCCCTGAAATCCGCAGTGCGAGAAAACTAGCCCCGTATATCATTGCCATTGCAGGCAGGTTGTATCCATAGGCTGCGTATGCCAATCCAACAGCTAATGCGGCTGGGGCCTGCGCATTTTCAAACAGGCTGTCCCAAAACTGCACTGGCTTGCTTTTTCGTCCTTCTGATATGTGGCCTCTGGCCGCTTTTCTGACATCGCTGCCCTTTAGGCCTATTCTCCTTATTGACCTTTGTATCCTCAGCTGGTGGTTCAGGTATTGCGCTGCCAGAAGCGCAGCAAGGCCTCCTGACGCCAGTATTGCCGCGTCTGGATTTGCCGCAGGCTGTGCCGTTTGGTATTCCCTGTAGGAGTTGATTAGCTGCACTCCAAGACTGAAGAGCCTGTCAAAAGCCCACCACGCAGGCGGGAATGCGAGGGCTGATGTGGCTGCATGGTATTCCAGGGCTGAGTTTACTGCTTTCTCAAGGCCATGCTGCGCGCAGGAAAGCAGTTCGTCAATCCCCTGGCTCACTGATGAACCTGCTTTGGACAAGCCCATGGTTTGCCTGTCTTCCCTTTGCGATAAAAAATTGATTGTTTAGGCGGTATTGAAAACCCTGCATCCATTGTTGAAGTTAAACTATTTCCTTGCAGGCTGACTCTGCGTTTTTCGTTCCCTTCGTTTGCCCTTGTTAACATGCCCTTGCGTTAGTACACGAAGAGTAAGCCCCCCATTATTAATTTAAGGCAAAAACGAGCTTTTCAATGAGGCCATTGTTTAGAAAGGATTATATAGCTATTTCTCCGGTTTTTCAGTTTATGGAAAGAGGTGGGAAGTCAGGCTCTCTTAGCATGGTGGTTGTGCTTGTCATTGCGGCATTGTTTCTGGTGGCGGCTCTTATCATTGTCAGCAGGATAACGATGTTGGTGCCGCAAAGATGAGCCGGGCCCAGAGCGCTTTGTTGAATGCGGTCATTTTCGCTATTGTATTCGCAGTTGCGCTTTGGTTTGTCTACGTTGTTGTCTTCGGCTTCAAGGCGTATGCCACCCAGCCTGCCTGCAGGTTCAGCGCCTCGGCAATGGCAAAGACCAAGCTTCTTGGATTTGACTCGCCTTTGATTAAGGACTTGAACTGCATTACCCAGTATTTCAGGGTTGATGAGGACGCAATCAGGCGTTATGATGACGGCATTTACAGGAAGGATGTCCTTTACAACCAGTTCACGAAGGCAAGGTCTGATTTCTATGTGCAGAAGGCTGTTGCTGACCAGTTGGCGAAATGCTGGGGCAACCTTGGCAGGGGCTCTCCAAATCCGATTGACCCTTTTGGCGAGTATGACGGCTCAAGCAGGTGTGTGGTTTGCGCGCAGTTCGAGTTTGACAGCAAGTATGAAAATGTGAAGTACGATGAATTCCACCAGTTCCTGAAGGAGCATTACATAACTGACGAGTTTACCGGCGCCCAGATTACATACTGGGATTACCTGACCAGCGATGCCAAGGGAGAGTTTAACATGAAGCTGGAAACAAAGCCGCAGTCTGTTGTTTTCATCTCTGTAAAGCCTGATGTCAAGTGGCATCTATCTTCTATCCTTCCCCTGAGTCCTGAGGGCGCTGCTTCCTGCGCTGCATTCACGGTTGTCACTGACTGGCTTGGCGCAGCGCTTGGCAGGGCTTCGCCTTCTGGCGATGCGCCTTCTGACCTTAAGCTTGGCGGAAGGGTGCTTGGCAGCAGGGATTCAAAGGGCTTTGCCTGGCTTTGCAGGAGGAGGCTTGAGAAGGATGGGATTGCAGGCCTTTTTGGGGCTGCGTTCATCAAGAAGGCCCCTTCTGGTGATGAGATTCCTGCAGTGGTTGGAGTCGGGCTTATTCCGACTGGTGAGGTTGGCAGGGAGTGCGACCGGCTTTATGGCAAGGGCTAGCCTGGCTGTTGACCAGCTAATGAAGGGTGTGCTGGTTGTAATTTCTGCAGTGATACTTATTACCTTAGCCCTTGCAATTTTCAGGGGCGGTGAGGACATCGCTGACCGTTATGTATGCAGGGAATCTGTAAAAGTGCATTCAGCCCTGCAGCTTAAGACCTACAATCCTTCTTCTGAAATTATTGACTGCCCGTCTGTTTACAGGCAGTTTGACGCAAAATCGTATACTGTCAGCTATAGGGACAGGCAGCGCACATTCGGCCTTCCTGATGACGCTGATAAGAGGCAGGCGTCAATTAAAAGGCAGATGGCTGAGGAGATTTACCAATGCTGGAACCAGTTTGGTGAGGGTAAGCTCGACTTGTTTGGAGGGCCTAAGACTTACTGTTCTGTATGCGCTGTCTTTCAGTTCAGGAGCGACAGGCAGATTGACGGGTTCTACGGTTACCTTATGAAGAACAATGTCCCGAATAGCGAGCTTGCGAATAATGGAGTTACTTATTTTGACTACATGATGGGCCGGAATAAGGGCGGCTTTGTTGACAATCCTGCGATTGCAGCCCAGAGGGAGTCGCTTGAGGCCTCAAGTCTTGACGCTTCCAGCCCTTACGCTGTTGTCTTTGTCTATGCCAAGAGCGAGCCTTTTGTTAGGAACGCTGAGGAGTTTTTGGCGAAGTTTTACGAGTCAGGCGGCGGCAAGGTTGCCATTGCAGGCGGTGTTGTCCTGATTGTGGGCGGCGCGATTGTGGCCTTTATTGTTCCTCCAGGCGGCGGCGCTATGGTGGCTGCCGGCGCTGCCATCATTTTCAAGGTGGTTACGGTCGCCACCATCGGCGCAGGGATTGAGGGCGCTGCCGAGGCTTACGTTCAGGGCCAGCCTGTTAAGGACTGGATGGCTTTTACTGTTTTTGGAAGGTATGATGAAAGCCTCCTCCGCAGGTTTGGCTGCGAGGAGCTGAGCGATAAAATTATATAACTGCCTTAAGGATGGATGGATATGGCGAAAAGGGGCTCTTTTGAGATTGATATGACTCTTAAGATTATTCTTGGAGTGGCCTTGCTTCTCGTTACAGTGCTTATCATTTTCAAGCTTAAGACCGGCAATGAGGATGTCTTTGCCGAGCTTATGCGGAGGCTTACGTTCGGAGGATGAAACGCGGCTTTCTTTTCCTCGCTTTCCCGGTGATTTTGATACTGGGCATTGTTGTCCTCGCAATCCTTTTGTGGGTGGCGTGGACTAATGGCCCTGCGCTCATTGATAAGATTATTGCCGCCTCGCCTATTGCAATAACTGACCCGCAGAAGTGCGTTAAGGATAACCTTAACTCATTCTGGTGCAAGAACGCAAAGCTTGACAAGGAGGGCAATCCTGTTGCCGAGTGCCTGCGCTGGGGTGAGTTTGGGAAGGTGGATGAATTTTGCGACCCTGGCAGTTACAGGCCTATAAGGCATAATGATTACTGTCTGGAAGCTGGATGCAGAATTGCTGATTGCCCTGCTGGCTTTGGGAACATCAACAACCAGTGCGTGAAATGCGAGAAGAAAGGCGAGGCTTGTGAAGGCGGGATTCCTTGGCTTAAGCCTGCTCCTGTTATCGGTCCAGTGGTTGGAGGTTCTGGCCCGTGCTGTGCGCCCGGGCTTTATGAGTGCAGGGGCAGCGGCTTCTCAATTCTGGGTGGAGGCACGTGCAGGCCCAGGGTGGCGATAACATGAGCAGAAAAGGGGTTAATCTTTCATTGGAGACCATGGTGGTTGCTGTTTTGATTCTGGTTGTGATGGTCATAGTCATTGCCATAGTCACAGGCCAGTTTCAGGACGTCCTGAAGAGGCTTGGCCTTGTCAAGAGCGGGAGCTGCAGCAATTTTGGCGGCAGCTGCGTTCCTGAATCCCAGCTGGATTCCGAGAGGAGGGCTGGCAAGACCTGCACTCCAGGGCTTTGCGAGGACTCGAAAAGTTGGTGTTGCCATGGCGCGAAGGGCTGAGACTCTTGTTCCGGAGACCACGATTAGGCTTGTGGTGACCGCTGCCTTCATTATTCTGCTTTGGCTTCTCTTCAGCATCCTTGCTCCTGTCTGGCAGCCTGACCCTAACCGGACTTTTGACGTGGTGGTGGAGGCTGCAGGCCTTGTTGCTGATAATGAGCCGTTTGAGCGGCAGCTTTCATTGAATGACCGCTTTCTTTACGGCTTCCTGGCAGGGGAGAAGCATATCTTGGTTGATGGCAGCAGGCAGATAGCCAAGCCTGACGAGCCTTCATGCAATGCCGGCGCATGCCTTTGCGTCTGCAGCGATGGCTGCTCAAGGAAGGAGGAAAGGTATTGCAGGTCTGCAAGGGATGTCAGCAGCTTCATGGCTGACAGCAGCCTGGCCGGGCTTAACCGCGGCTCAGAGAAGTCAAAGGGCCTTTTTTATGTGGCTCTGGACGGCGGCAGGGAGAGGATTTTCTGCATAAGGGGCGTGAGGTCAGGTTCTTCTGTCTATTTCAGCAGGTGCTCTTACTAGGTTATTCAGGCATCTGTGCAGAAGGCAATAAGTATCCCACAGGGAAGGAACAGCAAGCAAGGCGCGTTAACATTGAAGATGCAGTGAACGAAGTACCGTACACACAACCTACTCCCGTAAGGGGCTGCTGAATCCAGGGTAGCCACAGCCTGCTGTTAGTTATAGTTAAGTGAGGTTAAAATCTTACTCCAGCCTGAGCCCGAACCTGTATTCTGTTTTGCCATTTCTTGCGCAGATTAGCACGAGCCTCTCTGTTTCGTCAGGAGGCCCCAGGCAGTTTACATCCAGTTGAAGCCCTCCTGCTGCTGGGCCGTCAAAGGATTTGATGCATCCTGAAAACCCGTTTTTTCCCTCGCATGATGATGCAATCTGCCTGGCTTTCGCTTTGATGGCGTCATATTCATCTGAATAGGGCATCGGGTGCTTGAAGGAGGCCCTGAACTTGTATGAGTATGTGTCTTTTGAATCTGTCTTCGCCAGTTCGCCGCTGATTGCTGTATCCTGCTTTGCCATTCCAATGATATTCCCCTCCTTGAACTCGTAGGAATAGTCAGCAGGTATCTTTAGCGCCTTGTAGGCTGCCAGGTACTTGGAAAGCTGTGGAGTAAATGACTGGGCAAGCGCTGCCCTGTTGTCTTCTGTTGATGGGTAGCACTCCTTTTTGCCATCCTTCCAGAGCGCAATTCCGCTGGCTGTCCCACAGGCAGGGTTTGCGGTTCCGCCCATTGCTGCTGCTTCAGAGGACGCCTGTTCAAGGGCAATGCCTGAGGATTCGTCAACGTAGAAAAGTGCTTCCTCTGCCCTGCTGTAGGCTGAGAAAAGGGTGAATTGTTTGTCGCCGATGTTAAGCCCTTTTGCGACCTGGTAATAGCTGCCGAGCTGGAATCCCAGCAGGAATACCAGGATGCTTACGCCCAGAAAGGTTGTTACAGTGGCCATGAAGTCAGCCTTCCTTCCATGCAGTGCTCTCATCCGAACACCCTTTTCTGGACGAACACGATGCCTGTTGACGGGTCGCTTGTGGGTATTAGAATCTCAGTCTTGTACTTGGCTCCTGCGAATGCAGACCTTGCGAAGAGGCAGTGCTCTGACTGCCTTCCCTGCCATATCATGACGCCTGTTGGTTCCCGAAGCTCGATTGCGACGCATTTCTTCTCATACGCCTTCAGGTAGGCGTCGGCATAAGCATCCATTTTTGCGGCAAGTGCGTCGCATTCGCTGCCTCCTGTCTTGCATGCCTGTGCCAGTTCATCCATTTTCCTGCCGATGCTTGAGCCCTCCTTTTCCAGCCGTAGGAAGTTGACTGCGCTGATTGAGAAGGCGTAGTATTCTGAGTCAGCCAGGCTGCTTCCAACGCTTGAGACTATTGGCCCTTGCCTTCCGAACACTGGCAGGAAGTTGACCGCAAGAAGTAGTGTGATGGCTGAAAAAGTAAATACTAATGCTGCGATGAAAATTCCGATTGGAAGGTCTCCCCTGGTGTTCATATTATTACCTCTGAGCTGGCTACTTCCCCTTTATGCCCGTAAAAGGCCTGGCTCCCCTGGACTGTATCGTACCCAACCCTTGGCTTCAGGTTGTTGTACCAGAATTCGTTGTAGTAAACCGCTTTTGTTCCAGTTGAAATCTTTCCTCCAATCCTTCTTTGGATTACAAAGTCCATTCGTTTTTCCAGGGTTTTTGAATCAATGGAGTTGTCCAGTGTCCCGACGTACACGCGGCCTGTGTCCTTGTCAGTGCCTCCTGCCTCGTATGCGAGCCTGTTGGCCAGGATTCTTGCTTCTGCATCGCCGGTGTCAAGTATTTTTACAGAGTTCAGGTACATGACTGCTATGATTACTACAACTACGTAAATCAGGAAAGCGGTTCTGGCAATCTGCGCCAGCTCCTCGCTTACTACTGCTTTCTTGCCAGTGATTCGAGTTCGCATGCTGGAAGCTGGTTGACCTCAATGCTGCTGCTGGAATAACGCCAAGTTCCGGATTGGTGCACAAGGTTGAGCCCTCCCTTCATTTTTATCGCGGCAGCGCTGTCAGGCTCCCATCCTGAGGCAAGTGTGAAGCCCTTTGCAGCGGAGTTGTAGACCTCCAGGTCAGGCACCCTGTCTGACGCCACCTGGCTTTCTCCTGTTGATGACTGGTGGATCAGGCTGGCAATTCCGTTTGAGAATGAAATATAGTAGCCGGTTGCAGCGTTGAATGCGAAGGTTTCGCGGCACTTGAAAGTGTATGATTTCTTTGAATTTGTCCTGAGGAAGCTTACAAGCTGGTCGAAAGCCTTCAGGGCTTCCTTTTCGCTGTCGTCGTAGACTGCGTTGACCCGCAGCTCCTTGCCTTTCTTGATAAACCTTAACTCCCTGGGCGGGCTTTCTGTTTCCAGCGACACAAAGGCAACCCTCTCGCTCTCGGCAAAGAAATACTCAGATGAAAGGCCTGCACGCTTGTCCTGGACACTCACAATGCCTCCGCCCAGCTTGTAGTCAAACCTGCGGCTTGGCAGGACGTAGGCATACTCGACATCTCCGGGAGCTGCGAGCATGGCATCTATGAGCATGGCAGTGTCCCTTGACAGGAATTGCCTTTCTGTGGAGCTGTTGTTGGCGTAGGCCCGGACAAGCAGGAGCAGCACGACAACTATCATTGCGCTGACCGCGATTTTGACAAAATTTGTGTTTACAAAATAGGAAAGCGACGATTCACCTCTTTTTCCCATGCCAGCTCAGAATCGGCCAGGAGCCTTTAAATAGTTTTGCGCCAGTAAAAACCGCAAGCAAAACTTATTTATAGTTTGCAGCAAGGCCCTGTGGCATGCTTAGGGTGCCTTATGAGGATATAGTTGCAAGAATAAGGGAGAAGTCAGGCCTTGATGAGGCTGAGATAGGCAGGAGGGTTGATGAAAGGATTTCAATGCTCTCCGGCCTGGTGAGCAGGGAGGGCGCGGCCCATATTATTGCCAACGAGCTGGGCGTCAGGCTTTTTGAGCCGGTTTCAGGAAGAATGGAGATTAGGAACATCCTGGCAGGGCTGAGGGATGTGGAGGTTCTTGGCAGGGTTGTTGCTGTTTACGATGCAAGGTCTTTCCAGTCTTCAGGCAGGGAGGGCAGGGTGGCCTCGGTCCAGATAGCTGATGAGACTGGCCAGGTGAGGGTTGTGCTTTGGAATGAGATGGCTGATTTCGCCTCTAAGCTGAAGGCTGGTGATGTGTTGCGTGTGAAGGGCGGCTATGTCAGGCAGCGCGGCTCTTTTAATGAGGTCCACCTTAATGACAGGAGCAAGCTGCTTATCAATCCTGAGGGGGAGTCAGTGAACGTGCCAGTTACTGCTGTCCAGCCTGCTTCGCGGAAGAATCTCGCAGAACTTCAGGGAGGCGAGGGCCAGGTTGAAGTTCTTGCTACCATTGTCCAGGTTTTTGAGCCCAGGTTTTTTGAGGTTTGCCACTGCGGCAAGAGGGCGCGTCTGAATGATGGCTCGGCTGTGTGTGAGGTTCATGGCGCTGTTAGCCCCTCCTACTCTTACGTGCTTAACGCTTATCTGGATGATGGCACTGAAAGTGTGAGGGCTGTTTTCTTCAGGGAGCAGACGCAGAAGCTTCTTGGGCTTCCTCACGAGGGGATACTTGCCTTTAGGGACTCTCCTGATGCCTTTGAGAATGTGAGGAATGGGCTTTTGGGAGCCAGCGTGAAGATTCTCGGAAAATCTGCAAAAAATGACATGTTCAACAGGGTTGAGCTTGTTGCCAGCAGCGTTCTGGTTAACCCTGAGCCTGATGATGAGATTGCCAGGCTGCAGCAGGAAGTTGAGAAGCTGAGGGAGCAGAGGGGCTGATGCTTGTTCTCCATTCTCCGCTTTAAATAAGGCCATGTTTTAAGCAGCGGGCTGACTCTTCGTGTACTGTACAAATGAAGCCTGTACAAAGGCAATGCGCAATCACAGAGGCAAGGGCAGTGAACATTTCAAACCAGTGAACGAAGCCAAACCGTACACGCTACCTGTTTCCCGATAGGGACTGCAGAACAGAGGTAGCCACAGCCTGCTACTATGAATAATAATGAGCTAAAAATATTCATTTATAAATCCCTGACCCACTGGACACTGGACAGGCCCAGGCAAAGTATTTAAACCCAGCATGCTGATAGTCTTCTTACTCCGCCTCAAGGCGTTAGCTGAGAGGTTGAAACAAGACCCGAACAGGAAGGAGGAGGTAAGATGGAAATCGTTGATAAGTTGGCCAGGCAAAGGCCTGAGAAGAAGTTCAGGGCAGGCCCTGTTTCTGCGGTAATCTGGCGGAATGTGACAGAAAAGGGAAGCTATGCCTCTGTGCAGGTTGAGCGCAGCTATAAGGACAAGGACACGTGGAAGTCCACTGGCTCGCTGCGTGTTAACGACCTTCCCAAGGCAGTGCTTGTGCTTACCAAGGCGTTTGACTACCTTGTAAGCAGGGCTGATGGTGCGCAGGAGGAGATTGTTATGGAGGAGGTCATTTGACTGAAAAATGGTGATGCGTGATGAAAAAAAGAGCGGAGCTGGTTATGGAATCTGAGCAGGTGGATGAGCCGGTTGCAGGGCTGGCTTTCAGGGGCGCTGAGCTTACCCAGCTGCCTGGCGTGGGCGCTGCCACTGCTGAGAAGCTTGCTGCTTCAGGATTTGACACGCTTCTTTCTGTTGCAGTTGCAACCCCTGGGGAGATTGTGGACATGGCTGGCGTGACCGAGCAGGCTGCAAGGAGGATAATCCAGTCTGCCAGGGAAAAGATGGAGATGGGCTTTGAAAGCGCTGACGAGGTATTGAAGAGGAGGGAGGGAATTTACAAGATTACGACAAAAAGCAGCGCGCTGAATAATCTTCTGGGCGGCGGTTTTGAGTCAGGCGCGATTACTGAGGCGTTCGGGGCTTACGGGGCTGGAAAGAGCCAACTGGCCCACACTCTCTGCGTTAATGTCCAGAGGGACAACCCTGAGAACGTTGCAGTCTTCATAGACACCGAGTCAACATTCAGGCCAGAGAGGATAAAGCAGCTCATCCTTCCAGGAATGGACCCGGACAAGGTCCTTAGGAACATCAGGGTTGCGCGGGCTTTCAACTCAGACCATCAGATGCTCCTGGCTGAGAAGGTTGAGGACCTTATCAAGAAGGGTCTGAACGTAAAGCTCGTGGTGGTGGACTCCCTTACCGCGCATTTCAGGGCAGAGTTCATTGGCAGGGGCACTCTTGCTGAGAGGCAGCAGAAGCTTAACAAGCACATGCATTCCCTGATGCGGCTTGCCACGACCTACAATCTGTGCGTCTATGTCACGAATCAGGTGATGGCCAGGCCTGATGTCTTTTTTGGGGACCCTACTGAGGCCATTGGCGGGCATGTTGTCAGCCATAACAGCACATACAGGATGTATCTCAGGAGGGGAAAGAAGGGAAGCCGGGTAGCAAAGCTTGTTGACAGCCCGAATCTTCCTGAGGCTGAGGCGATGTTTTTTGTGGACGAGTCAGGAATCAGGGATGTTTAGGACAGGTGCCTGACCATTACGCTGCCATGCCTCTTTAGGCTGTGCAGGAGCTTTACAAAGTGCTCTGGGTCGGCTTTGCCGCCCTGTAGTCTGTATATTTTGTAGACCGAGTTTATGTCACTTCCCGAGTTCTGCCTGATTATTTCTGTTATGGCCTCCTTTTCTGCATGGTGTTCAGACAGGCTTTCTGAGAATTTCCTTGCCAGCCTTTCCCTCAGTATCGAAGGCTTTGCAATAAGTTGATGGGGCTTGATAGGAGTGTGATGCAGCTCAATGTTCATTCTCTGATTCCGTTTAATCTCGCCCTCATGCAGCTTCTTCGTTGCCGCATGCCTCTGGACGCCCATCATTATGGCCGCGAAGCCCAGCCCTGAAAGCAGCAATGCCTCGGGCTTCCGGGCCAGTGCTGCGATTGACATGGAAAAGAGGATTAAAATTACCCCTGTCCTTATGAGGATAGTGCCGTTCGCCCTGGCATCCTCAGCCTCTATCTGCTTGTCATGCAGGTAATAGGCATACCCTATGTCAAAGTCAGACATGGCGCTGTGTCAGCGTGGCGGCTATAAAAACATTGCCGAATGCGCCTGGGGAGTAGAAACATTTATATAATGAATTTCAAATCTGGATTGTAAAAATTTGTTCGGAGGAAACGTACATGAATTCAGAAAAGGGTTTCAGGCCAAAGCCTACGCCGGTCAAGGTGGGCGACGAGATGGAGACTGTTATTGAGGCTGTCGGTGAGAAGGGCGATGGCATTGCGAAGAAGGAGGGGTTCGTGCTTTTTGTTCCTGACACGCACAAGGGTGACAGGGTCAGGATTCGCGTGACAAAGGTTCTTAAGAGCGTCGGCTTCGCTGAGGTCATCGGAAAGTCAGAGTCCAAAAAGGAAGAGGAGTCTGAAGGGGAATCAGACGAGGAAGTTGAGGAATCTGATGAGTCAGGGGACGAGTCTGAAGAGGACACTGAGGACTTCGGCGAGGAGGAGAAGTAGCTCCTCTCGTGGATTGCTAAATTAAGGAAGCTATACCTATTGCATGCCCTTCCCTGTTGAAGGCCCAGGAACTTCACGACATTGTTCGTGTGTTTCCACCATAAGCTCAAGCCAGTTTGAAGACCTTTCCATTGCTGATTCCAGCGCTTCCAAACCCAAGTCACTTACTGGCATGGCCTTTACAGATTCGAGCATTCTTATCGCTCCAGTGTACATTCGTGTTAATTCCTCTCTGGTAATTGGCTGATTTACTGCTCCAGCTATATTGTAAGTTTGCCTAACTTCGGCAATAGTTCCTGCATAACGCTCGTCAGGATTGGAGTTAAGAAACTCGTCTGCAGAGTCCTGGACAGCGCCTAATATTGCTACGAGATTTCCTGTATGGGCAGTCCTCATTCTTCTATATGTCATAAAAAAGGGCATAAACGTTTATTTTTATAGTCAACCCACATTGCCTTCGTCATGAGGCTTTTCATCTCAGCTGACCTTCCGGCACCTGTACTGGCTGAATTGTCCAGGGTGCAATCTATTCTTCCAGAGGAAAAGCTTAGCCTTGCAAAAAATTTTCACCTTACCCTGAAGTTTCTCGGCGAGGTGACGCAGGATAAGGCTGAATGGGTCAGGGCGGAACTGCGGAAAGCGGGTTTCAGAAGGTTTTCAGCCTCGCTTTCAGACCTCGGCGTTTTCCCCTCTGAAAAGAACATAAGGGTTGTCTGGATGGGGGTTAGTCCAGAAAAGGGTTTCCTTGATTTGCACAGGTCAGTTGATGATTGCATCGGCAGCGAATACCCTGATGACCACAGGTTCAGCCCGCACATAACCCTCGCCAGGGCAAAGTATATTAGTGACAAGGCACATTTTCTGGAGGTCATGAAAAGAATATCCGTAAACCGGCTTGAATTCCAGGTTGGCAGCTTCAGCCTTAAGCAGAGCATTCTTCAGGCCGCAAAGGGTCCTGTTTACAGGGATGTGGAGGTGTTTGGCGCTGATGATTGAGATTTTCTTCGACGGCCTTTGCGCGCCAATCAACCCCGGCGGCGTTGCAACCTACGGCTTTGTTGTTTACAGGGCTGGCAAAAAGCTTAGGGAGGGGCAAGGCGTTGTGGGCGAGGGGAAGGGCATGACAAACAACGTTGCCGAATACAACGGCATCCTGCATGCTGTTGATTTTGTCCTGAAGAGCTATCCCGGGGAAAAAGACATCACTATCAGGGGGGACAGCCAGCTGGTTGCCAGGCAGATGGCCGGCGAGTACAAGCTCATTTCAGAGACTGCAAGGAAGTATGTTCCCATCATCAGGCACATGCTTGAAGGGAGGAATGTAAAATTCCAGTGGATTCCGCGGGAGGAGAATTCAGAGGCTGATTCGCTTACGAAGAAGGCGTATGAGAGGCATATCCACGCAAAAAAGCGATGACGGTTAAGGAACTGCGAGTTCTGCTATTGCTAAATTCTTGTGCAAACACTTTAAAAACACCGTGAAAGCACGGCAATCTATGGAAAAGCTCGGGACAGGCACTGCTGTTCTTGACAGGCTGCTTGAGGGAGGGTATGAAAGCGATGCTGTCACTACAATCTATGGGCCGGCCGGTACTGGAAAGACAACTGCCTGCCTTCTTGCTTGCATCAATTCAGCGCGCCAAGGCAGGAAGGCTATTTTTGTGGACACAGAAGGCGGGCTCTCGGTGACGAGGCTGCGTCAGCTGGCAGGCAATGACAATTCAGTGATGGAAAGGATACTCTTTCTCCGCCCTGCAAGTTTCGATGAGCAGAAGAAATGCCTGGAAAAGCTGGGTAGCCTGGCGACTGAGAAGGTTGGGCTCGTGGTGGTTGATACAATAACCTCCCTGTACAGGGCGCAGAGGACTTCGGATAACTCTGAGCTTAACAGGGAGCTGGGCAGGCAGGTTGCGGCTTTGGTCGGGCTTGCGCGTACAAAGGCAATACCTGTAATAGTAACGAATCAGGTTTATTCTGACTTTGAAGGCAAGAAAGGGATAAGGATGGTTGGCGGGGACATTATAACGTACAGCAGCAAGTGCCTGATAGAGCTGAGGCAGCTTCACTCAAGCAAGAGGCTGGCCATACTTCAGAGGCACAGGCACATTCCGCAGAGGGAACTGGTGTATGAAATCACCGGCGCTGGATTTGAGGAAGTGCAGGAGAAGGGTTTCAGGCTATTCTGAAAAATTTTGATTTGAAACAAAGGCCTGGTATGCTGACTTTAACTACGCCGAGCCGCTTTCCATTACCGTCCTCAGTATGTACATCATGGCCTTTGACATTCCGTTGAGGTTGTCGATAATCCTTGTGGATGTGACATCCCTGTTTTTTTCAATCAGCTTGTCGCAGGCGTGGAGGAACTTCCGCGTGTCAGACTCAAGCCTGTATGCGGCTTCCCTGTCCTTGGTATAGTAAACTTTCATCACTTCCAGGTAGCGCGACCTGAGCTGGGCGAAAACCCTTCTTAGGTCTTCATTGCCCTTCCTGCCAAGCTGCCTTGAAGCCCTCTTAACATTATCCCCTATATGCTCAAGCTGGAATGCGACCTGCCTTGCGATGTACATGTCCCAGTAGCTGTTGCCGAAAATCCTGAGCAGGCCGGGGTTTTCGGTCACTGCCTTGAAAATCCTGGCTGAAAGGAGCGCCAGGCGGTTCACTTCCTTGTCCCGCTCGCTTACGCTCTCCTTCCTGTCAGGCTGAGCCGAGTCCTCAAGCATTGATTTCAGCAGGATGTCCATCCTCCTCACAAGGCTGTCGATTGATACCTCGCTCAGGTCCATGAGGTCCTTTACGGCAATGCTTGAAGCCGTCTCCTCGACAACCTCCATGCCGACAAGGCCATGGATTATCCTCTTGATGTCTGGCGAAATGTCCTTTACGTTCCCGCCGGATATGGAAAACATGCTGTAATTGTTGACATACGCTGCAAAAATCTCTGTCTTCAGCTCGGCAAGGGACTTGCCCTCGGCGCTTATTACGGCATGGCTTGGCGCCTTCTTGGTCTTCTCAGCCCCTGAGACGATCAGCTCGGAATTGCGCTCATCGACATAGACGCTGTCGCCCTTCTTGAGCCCGTGGCTTATAACCCACTTTTTTGGCAGCGAAATTACGAATGACGAGTTGCCGAAGCTCACGATTTTCCTTACATCCATTAAAACCACCAAAGTTTATATGCCATATATTCTATAGTGGTTAAGTATATATTAAGCTTTCCGTACTCTCCGGAAGGTGATGCGCAATGGAAGACTCCGAGCAGGACATTTACGAGGCAGGCAGGGCAGAGCAGATGCTTGAGGATGATGAACTCAGCCCGCAGGAAGAGGCTTTCATGGCAGGATATGACGAAGACCTGGGATGATTACTCGTCGGTGAAGTCCTCAATGACCGCCTTAAACTCAGAATCGGACTGAATAGTTCCCCTTTTCTTCAGGTACTCAAGCGCAATTATCCAGAACAGGAGCCCAAGGCTCTTCTTTCCCTTGTTGTTGCAGGGCACGACCAGGTCAATGTTATTTGCCTGGTTGTTGGTGTCGCAGAGGGCAATGACCGGAATCCCTATCTTGACAGCGTCGCCAATGACATTCCTGTCAGGCCAGGCGTCAGTGACCAGGACAGCCTTGACCTCCATGTACTTCTCAAGCTTTGGGTTTGTGAGGATGCCTGGAAGGTAGCGGCCTGCGATTATGCGCATGCCTGTAACCCTGTTCAGCATCTTCACAGCCTTCCATCCATTCTCCCTCCTGCTGACGACAAGAATATCCTCAGGAGCGTAAAGGGAAAGCAGGCCTATGGCCAGCCTTATCCTCTCGTCAATTTTCTGGAGGTTTAGCACGCTGAGCCCGTCAGGCCTTGTCTTGTAGATGAACTGCTCCATGTACCTTGTCCTGAATTTCGTGCCTATGTGGATTCCTGCCTTCAGGTACTGCTCCTGGGGGACCAAAAAATTTCCAGCTGTAGTCATTTTTTATCTAAGCACATCTGCCAAGAAGCCAATGTGCAGGTTTTATAGCCCACTGCAAGCGCCATTATTGTGAATGGCTAGGCAATGCACTGTGGGAAAGGCCGCTGTATATAAAGGTTTACGCAGCCAAACACACAAATTCCAAAATCAATTAACCACTTGTTAGTAAATATGGGGCAAAAGTTTAAATATGCGCGCCCAGTCACTCGGTGAAATGACTGTTGGAATTGCTGTTATGAACGAAAACGGTGCTGCTGTTGTAAGTGACAGGCAGGCTACAACAGGCTCAAGGGAAAGCAACACAGAGGATAAGATTTTCGGGTTTATTACTCCTGTTTTGACAGGCCAACATGCTTACCACGGCGTGATTTTTGGAGCCGGAGATGCAAACCAGCTGAACGGCGTTAAGGCTCATACCAGGCACCTTATCAAAACAGGCATTCCAGCTTCCTTTGACGAGTTCGTGGCCACCCTGCATGGGGGGATGAAGTCAAGGTATGAGGCCGTAAGGGCAGCGTACTGTGAGGCTGCAAGGGGAGAATTGGAAGATAGGGCACAGCTTTACCATCCTGACTTCAGGCAGAATATTGCTCAGCGATTTGACGGCGATCTTGAGAGGTTCATTCAGAGTATGCAGAGCCAGGTTATTGCAGTGGCTTATGATAAGGCCCGAGACTGTATTAGGGCATTCTTTTTCAACAAGGCCATGATTCAGGAGGTTTTTGCAAACCAGATAGTTATTGGTTCAGGTGCTGACGGTGCGCACATGTATTTTGTCCAGAAGCTGCCTGGCGTGCCTCAGGCAAGTATTCTTAGCCATGATATGCTTTTCTTCGCGCTTGGAGCCTATGTCCAGTCTCTGGCAAATACTGGCGTCGGCGGTGAACCCGCTGTAGCGATGGTGAGTAACGAGAATGTGCGGCCCCTCCTGCCTGACGCGTGCATATTCCTCAACAACGTCGTCAGCGCCTATCAGGCTGAATATCCTGGATTGAATAGGGGGAATGTAAGGGATGCGGTAGGACGCACTCTGTCAGGCGACCTGTCTGTGCGTGATGAGATGGCATCTGTTCTTAAGAGGCCACTATACTTGCTCGAGGAGGACCTGCCTCAGGCAGGCTCATGGCAGCGGATTTCTAATGCGCTTACTTTCGGCCGGTGAATTGGCCTGCGCAGCCAAAAGGCTGGCCAGCCAAACCGCATGGGCAAAACCTTTTTAAATCTCCTTTTTGTCCAGGTGTTGTGCGGGGCAGGAGCTTGACTCCGGCGGTTTTTTCGCTGAGGAAAGTCCACCCACCGACGCGAGCCTTGTGCAAAGGCGAGCTGAAACATGGCCACTCCTGTTAGGGAGTTCCTGAAAGGGAAGGCAACCGCTCAGAAACGGCACGGCCCATGGGTTAGGATGATGCTGAGAATCCCTCCGCGAGGATGGGAGAGTTAACCTGCAGACATTTCCCCTGGGATACGGTGAAACGGCGAGTCCTGGCCGGTGCAAGTCTTTGACGCTTAGTCGAATGTTGAGGCGTGCCATCGGCAGCCTGTGCTGCCATCGGGCATGACAGAAGGTGGCTTATTCTTGCCCCCGCACTTTTAAAATGAAGGTTATTGAGGACATAAGGAAGGCTGAGAGTGAGGCGGATGAGATTGTTGAGTCTGCCAAGAAGAGGGCGCAGGAGGTTGTATCTTCTGCGAGGTCTAATTCTGCGAGGATAATTTCAATCAGGGAAAAGGAGGCCCACCTTTCAGCTGAAAAAATTCTGGCGCAGGGCCGTGAAAAGGTATCCGTTTTGAGGGAAAAGCTGCTTGAGGATGGAAGGCTCAGGGCTGCAGAGGTGTTTAAGGCAGGCCAGAGGAGGAAGGAAAAGGCTGTTGCGCACGTCCTTGAGTCTTTTGAGGAGTTTGTGAAATGATGCCTCAGAGGATGGTCAAGGTTCAGGTAGTTGGCTCCAAGTCAGTTATGGAAAAGGTTGTCGCCGAGCTTTACGCTCTTAAGGCTGTTCACATATCCGAGGCTGCTGAGCTTGAGCTTGGGAAGCCCTTTGCGTCTGCGGAGAGGCTTTCTGAGCTTTTGGTTGCGGCAAGGTCAGCTGCCGCTTTTCTCAGGGTTAAGCTTGGGAAGCCTTCAAGGAGGATTGGCATTGCAGAGGCTGGGCAGAAGCTTGATGTCCTCAGCAAGTCTGTTGGAGAGCTCGCTGGGCAGGAGAAGGCCTTGTCAGAAAAGCTCAAGTCTTTGGCTCAGCTTGAGTCAGAGCTGTCTTCTCTGGCAGGGCTTGGCATTGGCCTGGAGGACTTGAAGTCCTGCAGGTCTGTTTCTGTTTTTGTTGGAAGGCTTGGTGACAAGTCTGTTGATGCCCGCCTGGGAAGTATTTCAGACAGGGTTGCCGTTGTCAGGGGTGATGGCGTTTTGGCTGTTTTTGTTGAGGCGGCAAAGGCCAAGGAGTTCCAGGAGTTCTTGGCTTCTGAAGGGTTTGCTGACATTCCTGTTCCAGAGGGCTTGAAGGGCACTGCTGCGGCTCACATTGAAAGGTCTGCAGCTGAGAAGCAGAAGCTTTTGGCAGAGCAGGCAGGTGTAGCTGCCGGCGTTGCGAGGCTCAGGGAGAAATGGGCTGATTTTATCGTGTCTGCTGAGTGGGTGGTCGCAGCCGAGCTTGAGAAGGCTGAGGCTCCCTTGAGGTTTGGCACGTCCAGGAACATTTTTGTTGTGACTGGCTTTGTGCCTGAGCAGGGCTTTGGCACTGTCAGGCAGCGGCTGGAGAGGGTTTCTGACAGCAGGGTTTCTGTTTCCTGTGAGGAGGTTGACCCTCATGATAAGGTCCCGGTCCGGTTGAATAATGTAGCTGCTGCGAGCCCGTTTGAGCTTCTGATTGGCTTGAGAGGGCTTCCCCTTTATGACGAGATTGACCCCACGTTGATTGTGTTTCTTACTTTCCCTGTTTTCTTTGGGTTCATGCTCGGCGACATTGGATACGGCCTGGTTACCCTTGCCATGGTTCTCCTGCTGAGGATGAGGCTTGGCAGGGCTGCCCTTTTGGATGTGCTTTTGCTCGGCGCGTTGTCTTCAATTGTGTTCGGGTTTGTCTTTGGCGAGTTTTTTGGAGAGGAGCAGTTTTTCGGGATTTCAATCCCGCATTTGCTGAGTAGGGCGCATGCTGATGGCAGGCAGGCCCTGCTTTTGGCAGCGATTGCCTTTGGCGTTTTGCACGTTAACATTGGATTGGCTCTTGGCTTTGTGAATGAGCTGAGGCACGGGTTTGTTGCTGCGTTTATGGAGAAGTTCAGCTGGGTTTTCATCCAGCTTGGAGCGCCTTTTATCCTTTCCTCACTTGGCATTTTTCAGGTCCCGCAGCCTTTTTTTATTCTGTCAGCAGGCTCGTTGGCCGCAGGGGTTTTCATGCTGGTGCTTGCTGAGCTGAGGATGGGCGCAATTGGAGGCGTCAAGGCCCTTGTTGAGTCTATTGGCATTTTCAGCAATATCCTTTCCTATGCCAGGCTTATGGCTGTGGGCCTTGCCTCTGTGCAGCTTGCGCTTATCGTCAATGAGTTTGCAGGCGAGATGTTCCACGCAGGCGGCTTTGCTGTCGTGGCCGGGGTAATTATACTCTTATTGGGCCATACGATTAATATTTTGCTTGGGCTTCTCGGCTCTTTTCTTCATTCGCTCAGGCTTGAGTATGTTGAGTTTTTCACAAAATTTTATAAAGGTGGCTCTGAGCCTTTCAGGCCATTCGGTGAACGCGAGGTGAGGATGCATGGTTGAGACTGGTTTGGTTGCCATTGGTGCCGGGCTGGCCATTGGCTTGAGTGCCATTGGCGCTGCGCTCGCAGAGAAGGAGATTGGGGCTGCAGCTGTTGGCGCCATGGCTGAGAAGGACGAGTTCTTTGGAAAGGGCCTTTTGATGACTGTCATTCCTGAGACGCTTGTCATATTCGGTCTTGTGGTTGCCATTATGATATTGGGTCTTGCTCAGGGTGGTTGAGTGGGCTTTGAGAAGGTCAGGGAGGATGTGCTTGCCAGGGCGAGGAAAGAAGCCCAGGGCATTCTTTCTGAGGCAAAGAAAGAGGAAGAGCAGGTTATCGCTGCTGCCACTCAGAAAGCTGATGTGATTGCAAAGGCTTTGCTTGATGATGCTGAACTAAGGCTTGCTGAGGAGCGCTCCAGGGATTTGGCTGCCGCAGAGCTTGAGGCGGCAAAGGCCTTGCTGGATGCGAGGAAGCGGCTGATCGAAGAGGTGTATTTTGAAGCCGCAGCAGCCATTGTCAAGTCCACGGCAGCCAGGAGGTCTGAGCATGTGAAAAGCCTTCTTAGGAGGGCCAGGGAGCAGATGGACGTGCAGCTTGTAATGTGCAATGAAAGGGATGTAAAGTCAGTTACAGGCGTCAGATGCCAGCCTGCGGGGATTGCCGGCGGCATAATTGCTGAGAACAGTGACGGAACTGTCAGGATTGACCTGAGCTACGGCGCGATGATTGAAAAAGTCAGGGAGTTGACATTGAAGGATGTTGCAAAGATACTCTTCACCGGGAATTGAGTCTGGCGGGCGTTACCCTTACGCTTATGCCCGTGTATGCGTGATGCGCGCAGCCCTTCTTGGCAGGCAGGATTATGACAGGCTGCTTAGGATGGGCCTTTCTGAGGTAATCGGCTTTCTTGAGTCCAGCCAATACAAGGCTGAAATTGACGCTCTTGCTGTAAGGTTTTCAGGAGTCAGCCTAATGGAGCAGGCTCTTAACCTTAACCTGGCAAACACTTATCAGAAGCTCAGGCGCTTTTCAGGGCCTTCGCTTCAGCGGCTCCTGGATGTTTACCTGAAAAGGCGGGACAGGGATAACCTCAAGGCAGTGCTCAGGGGCATCTATACTTCTTCTTCAGAGGATGATGTTATGAATGTGCTCGTTCCCTATTCTGTAAGCGCTGAAAGGCTTCGCTCTGTTTTCAGGAGGCAGTCAGTTGAGGAGGCTCTCCGCGATTCCGACCTCCCTGCAGCCCAGGTTAAGGTTGCTGTTGACAGGTTTAGGGAGACTGGCAGCCTTGCCGAGGTTGAGAACGTGATTGATTCAGAGTACAGGAGGGCGCTTATTGCTGCTATGCAGGGAATGGGCAGCAGCCTTTTCCGCGAGTTCCTGGCCGAGGAGATGCTGATTGCTGCCCTGATTAATGTTCTTAGGTACAGGCGCGAGGGTATGGATAAGCGCGATATGCAGAAGGCGGTTGCTGATGCAGAGCCAATGGTGAGGAGGCTTTCCGAGCTTGGGCTTGCGGAGATTCTTTCAGCGCTTGAGAATTCAAGGTTTGGCGAGCATGTCAGGCAGGGCGTTAAGGAGTTCAGGGAAAAGGGAACTTTAATTTATGTCGAGACTGGCCTTTACAAATACCTTCTCAGGAAGGCGCTTTCGCTTCATAGGAGGAAGCCGCTGCTTGCAGACTCGATTGTCGGGTATGTGTTTGCCAAGGAGATTGAAATCAGGAATCTGAGGCTCATTATGAAGGCCAGGCAGCTTGGGATGGCCGATAGTTTCATTGAGGAGCAGCTGGTGGTTTAACATGGATCTTGTCGCTGTTGGCAGCCCTGAGTTTACGCTTGGGTTTGAGCTGGTTGGCCTGAAGACATTTAACTACTCCAAGGCTGGCGAGCTTAGGTCAATCCCAAAGGAGAAGGTGGGGGTTGTTATTGTTGACGAGTCCATTGTTTCTGCTTTTGGGGAGGATGACCTCAAATTTTTTGAAGATTCCATTAACCCGCTTTTTGTTATGCTATCAACGAGTGGCAGGAGGGAGGATATGGCCCGGCTGATAAGGAGGTCTATTGGCATAGAACTTTGAACATGGCAAGGCTTTACCAGATTTCAGGCCCTGTTGTAGTTGCGAAGGGGCTCAGCGCCAGGATGTACGACGTTGTTCGCGTGGGCACGGAGAAGCTTATGGGCGAGGTTATCCAGATTAATGATGACCGCACGACAATCCAGGTTTATGAGGACACTTCAGGCCTGAAGCCTGGCGAGGTTGTTGAGACTACAGGCCTTCCGCTTTCTGTTGAGCTTGGCCCTGGGCTTCTTAACTCTGTTTATGATGGCATCCAGAGGCCGCTTGCAGAGCTTAGGAGGCAGCGTGGAGATTTCATATCCCGCGGCATCACTGCCCCTGGCTTGGACCGCAGGAAGAAGTGGGACTTTAAGCCTGCTGTAAAAAAAGGCGATTTGGTTTCTCCGGGAATGATTATCGGGACTGTCCAGGAGCTTAACACAGAACACAGGGTCCCTGTCCCTGCAGACATTTCCGCAGGAAAGGCGAAGGATATCAGGGAAGGCTCGTTCACCGTTGAGGACGAGGTTTGCACTTTGGAGAATGGCGCGAAAATTGCGCTTATGCAGCAGTGGCCTGTGAGGAGGCCCAGGCCTTCCTCTAAAAAGCTTATTCCCAACCTTCCCCTGATTACCGGCCAGAGGGTTTTTGATGCGCTGTTCCCGCTTTCCAAGGGAGGAGTCGCTGCTATCCCAGGGCCATTCGGCAGCGGGAAATGTGTGACTGGAGATACGCTTATCTTGGCTGATGACAAGCTGATGGAGATTAAGGACCTGTACGATAGCTGCGCTTCAGATACCCAAAACTCCACGGAAGAATCCAACGGGCATGAGCGGTTAATACGTCTAAAAAAGCCGCTAAGGATATTTACGTTCAACAAAAACAGGATTGAGGCAGCCCTTGCCACCCACGTGTATAAGGGAAAAACAGGCCAGCTGGTTGAGGTGAGGACAAGGTCAGGGAGGAATGCCAGGCTGACGCCGGTCCACAGGCTTTTCAAGGTTGATGCCAGTTTGAACATCGTGGAAACCGAGGCTAAAAGCCTTAATATCGGCGATTACATTATATCTCCAAGAAAGTTGGACTTTGAGGCAGCTTACCAGGATTTCCATGTCCAGTTTGAATGCAGGGTTTGCGATGAGAAGGTGCTTGATGAGCTTCCGAAAATGGTTGACTGGCTCTGCGGAGACCTGGGCTTGACGAAAAAGGAACTTGCTTGTTCAGTTGGGGTCAGTGAATCTTCGCTTCTTAACTATTATCACAAAAGGAGTTTTCCTACCCTTGATTTCGTTGCCGCCTTGTTTAAGCCTGGCAAAATAAGATTGAGGATTGGGAAGATAAAAACCGAGAGGAACTCGGCTGTAGTCAGGGTCCCGGCCGTATTTTCAGAGGAATTTGCAGAGCTTTTGGGTTATTTGATGTCTGACGGGATGATAAAGGGAGGGGCATCTGTCCATTTCTTCAACAAAAAAAGCGAGCTTCGCGAAAGGGTGTCTTTCCTGATTGATAAGCTGTTTGGCCTTAAAACCAAGGAGTACTACGCGAGGACCGTAGAGGCCGTATCTGTGAGCAGCAAGGGCCTTGTCAGGGTTCTGGAGAGCCTGGGCTATCCTCTGAGGAAAAAGTCCAGGAATGTTAAGGTGCCTTCAATACTTTTGAAGTCCCCTGACTCTGTTATAAGGAGCTTTGCTGCGGCCTACATTAGCTGTGATGGCCACGTTGGAAAAAGGGGCATTGAAATAGCAACAGCCAGCAAGGATATGCATGCTGGACTCTCATACCTTCTCTTAAGGCTCGGCGTCCTGTTCAGGGCAGCTGAACGGGCGATAAATGGCCGTGCCTATTACAGGACATTCATATCTGCAAGGGAAGCTGTGAAAATCCACCCGTACTACAGCAGCGAATTTTACTACAATTCTACCGATATAGTGCCGATGAATTCAGCGCTGTTCAGGCAGCTGCTTGGGGGGATAAAGCCGTTTACGCTGGAAAAAGAAGGCATGTCAACAGCCGGTTACTATGTTAATCAGAATCTCACCGCAGGCATGTTCAGGCGGATACAGTTAAAACTGGAACTGAGGCAGCTCTCCGGTTTCGCAGCCGCCTTGGATTATGTATTCTGTGATAAGATAATAGGCATCAAGATAATTGACCAGGCTTCGGATGTTTATGACATCAGTGTCCCGAATACTCATAATTTTGTAGGCGGCAGTCATCCCATGATACTCCACAATACGGTCTCCCAGTCCCAGCTTGCCAAGTGGGCCGATGCAGAAGTCGTAGTCTATGTAGGCTGCGGCGAGCGGGGCAATGAGATGACTGAGGTCTTGGAGGAGTTCCCTAAGTTGGTTGACCCGCGGACTGAGAAGCCGCTTATGAACAGGACTGTGCTTATCGCGAACACTTCGAACATGCCTGTTGCCGCCAGGGAGGCTTCAATTTATACTGGGGTAACTATTGCTGAGTATTACAGGGACATGGGTTACAGCGTTGCCCTTATGGCTGACTCAACTTCAAGGTGGGCTGAGGCCATGAGGGAAATTTCCTCAAGGCTTCAGGAGATGCCTGGGGAGGAAGGCTACCCTTCATACCTTTCAACAAGGCTTGCGGAGTTTTACGAAAGGGCTGGCAGGGTTGTCGCGCTGTCTGGAAAGGAAGGCTCTGTTTCTGTCATAGGCGCTGTTTCGCCGCCAGGCGGGGACTTTTCAGAACCTGTAACTCAAAGCACCCTTAGGGTTGTTAAGGTCTTCTGGGCTTTGGATGCAAAGCTCTCCCAGCGCAGGCATTTCCCTTCAATAAACTGGCTTACTTCCTACTCGCTGTACGCAGACCTCCTTGAGCCCTGGTTTGCGAAGAACGTTGCTGCTGATTGGAGAAATTGTGTTGACAGGCTTATGGCCGTGCTTCAGGAGGAGGACAGGCTGCTTGAGATTGTCCAGCTTATTGGCTCTGACGCCCTGCCTGAGCGTGAGCGGATTACGCTAAGGATAGCGAGGATGGCCCGTGAGTTCCTGCTGCAGCAGAACGCATTCCACCCTGTTGACACGTATTCGCAGCCTAAGAAAACCTACCTCATAATGAAGACTGTCCTGAAGTATGCTGACCTTGCGTACGCTGCCCTTGAATCAGGCGGGAAGGCGCAGAGGATTCTGGAGATTAAGACAAAGGACAGGATTGGCGATGTGAAGTTTGAGAAGGATTACGAGCCATTCCTCAAGGGGATTGTGGCTGACATGGAGAGGGAGTTTAGGGATGGAAAAGGAGTATAAGACTGTTTCACGGATTGCAGGCCCGCTTGTCTTTGTAAGGAAGACAGACCCTGTTGGCTATAATGACCTGGTAAGGATTGCCACGCCTTCAGGTGAATTAAAGACAGGCCAGGTTCTTGATACAAGCGATGATATAGTCGTAGTCCAGGTTTTCGAGGGCACTTCTGGCCTGGACAGGGACGCCCGCGTAAGGTTCCTTGGCGAAAACATCAGGCTGCCTGTTTCCCCGGACATGCTTGGAAGGATTCTTAGCGGCGCTGGAAAGCCAATTGACGGCGGCCCTGAAATTATTCCTGAGGACAAGCTTGACATTACAGGGGCTGCCATTAACCCGGTGGCCAGGGCAGGCCCTGAGGACTTCATCCAGACAGGTATTTCAACCATTGACCTGATGAATACGCTTGTCAGGGGGCAGAAGCTGCCTGTTTTCTCAGGCTCTGGCCTGCCGCACAACGACATTGCCCTTCAGATTGCAAGGCAGGCAAGGGTTCTGGGCAAAGAGGCTGGCTTTGTCGTCATCTTTGCCGCAATGGGCATTACCAATGAGGAGGCGCAGCGCTTTATTACTGATTTCGAGAACACTGGCGCGCTTAAGAGGTCTCTCGTATTCCTCAACCTGGCAGATGACCCTGCTGTGGAGAGGCTTATAACTCCAAGAATGGCGCTTACAGCAGCAGAGTATTTTGCGTATGAGAAGGACATGCATGTGCTGGTAATATTGACTGATATGACGAACTACTGCGTCGCTGGAGAAACTGAGATGTTTTTAGGTGATGGAAGAATAACAACAATTAAAGAATTTGTTGAAAGCCAAACAAGAGGCTCTGATGTTGATATTAGGGATAAAGAAGAAAAAGCGCTGACATGGGACGGTAATAATGATGCCATTAAACAGATTGCCCGAGTTCAAAAGCTTCCAGCTTCAATGCAAATGATAGAACTATCAACTCGTTCAGGAAACAAATTGACCTTGACACCAAATCATAGGATACTGACAGACACGATTCTTGGACTAAGAATGGCGCCGGCAGGCCAATTAAAGAAAGGTGATAGAGTCGCAATTACATCAAAGATAAATGTGAATACGGCCATTCCTTCCATAATAGATGCATTAAATGAAAACACAATTGTTTTCTTTGATAAGTTAGTCAGGGAAACCAGCAAGCAAAAACTGAAAAAACTGTATGGTTCACTTAAGGAAGCATGTAAAGAAGCGGGCATTAATTATTCAAGGCTAACAGATTCTGAAGGTTTCTTGAATATTAAAGAGATTCGGGCATTGATTAAAATATGTCCTGAGTTGCCAATAGAGAAGGCAATTTCAGCCATATCGCATGTTGGCGGCAATAGATTGAAAATAACGACGGCATACGCAAACGACGACTTGCTTTACTTGCTGGGGCTAGTTGCTTCTGATGGCTCATTGATAAGAAATGAGAATGGCCACATCTACCGCGTGGATTTCTCAAATACAAGTTCTAATTTGAGAAAAATATACAAGAAAAAGATTACAACAATTTTCCCCAACATCCAGATTACAGATTTCAAGAATCAAGATGGAGCAAGTATATGCAGAATTAATAATAAAGCTTACTACGACATAGCAACTTTCTTTGGTTTGAAAGATAAGGAATTTAAGAAATTGTTCTCATTGCCTGAAAACTTGATTTCTGCATTTTTGAGAGGCTACTTTGATGGTGATGGCAGCTGCATTGTCAATAGAAGGGTCATTCAATATACTTCTGTGAATGAAAAAGTTATCAAAAGACTCCAACAACTTTTAAGGAGACTCGGAATAGCTTCTATCATTGTTGATAGGCACTCTACAGGCACTTATGGAGAGAGTAATGTGTTTGACATAATCATAAGAGGCAAAAGATATGTTAACTTGTTTATCGAAAAAGTTGGCGCATCACACCCGCATAAAAGAATTAAATTAGAGAAGGTCAGGGATAATGCTTTAGAGAGCGCTGAATTTGAATATGCGCCGAGAGTTTGCGGAACATTAATAAGGGCATTGAGGCATAAATATGGAATAAAACAAACTCAAATTTCCAGTAACGGCCAGTTGTCTGAAGTTGAACGAGGCTTTAAGAGAATTAGTAAAGTGCAACTTGTAAAATGCATGGAAAAGTTCTCTCAACTCGTTGCAGAAAATGATGAAATCCTGAAAGAGTTAAAGAAACATGCAAATGATGAATTCATTTTGGACGAAATCACAGACATTAAAGTAACTGAGCCAAAAGACTTATTTGTTTTTGATGTCACCATTCCAGAAACAGGAAAATTCTTGGTTGGAAATGGCTTAATAATATCAAATTGTGAATCGCTTCGTGAGATTGGCGCAGCCAGGGAGGAGATTCCCGGGAGGAGGGGCTACCCAGGCTATATGTACACTGACCTCGCTTCGCTGTATGAACGGGCCGGAATTGTCAAGGGAAAGAAGGGCTCTGTTACGCAGATTCCGATTTTGACCATGATTGGTGACGACATCACCCATCCGATTCCTGACCTGACAGGGTACATTACCGAGGGCCAGATTGTCCTGAGCAGGGAGCTTCACAGGAAGAACATTTACCCTCCGATTGATGTCCTTCCATCTTTATCCAGGCTGATGAACCTTGGCATCGGCCAGGGCAAGACAAGGGAGGACCACAAGCAGGTTTCAGACCAGCTGTACGCAGCATATGCTGAGGGCCGCGACCTCAGGGGCCTGGCTGCTATTGTCGGCGAGGAGTCGCTTGCTGAGAGGGACCGCCGCCTGCTGAAGTTCGCAGCCTCCTTTGAGGACGTGTTCGTCAGGCAGGCCAGGAATGAGAACAGGTCTGTCCAGGAGGATACGCTTAGGGTTGCCTGGGCTCTTTTGGGAGGCCTGCCTGAGGCTGAGCTTGTCAGGATAAGCCCTGAACTGAGGAAGAAGTACTACAATGTCCCAGAACGTAACTCCAAATAGAAGCGAGCTGCTTCTTCTCAGGAAGAAGATTAAGCTGGCAAGGTCTGGCCATAGCATGCTTAAGAAGAAGCGTGACGGCCTTATTATTGAGTTCTTCAAGGCACTTGAAAAGGCCAGGAATGTTCGCTCTGAGCTTGTGGAGGAGTACAGGCATGCGCTTGGGAAGATGAATATCACCAGGGCGCTTGACTCTGATTTGGCTGTTAAGTCTGTCGCTCTGGCGGTTAAGGACAAGCCGGTTATCCAGCTTGAGGCCAAGAACGTTATGGGCGTTCTGGTGCCCAGCATAAAGAAGGGCGCTGTGCAGAAGCGCATTTTCACCAGGGGCTTTGGCTACATTTCCGGCTCTATTAAGATTGACGAGGCAGCGCTTGCCTATGAGAAGCTTGTTGAGAAGGTCCTGGAGGCGGCTGAGCACGAAACCGCATTGAGGAGGCTGCTGCAGGAGATTGAGAAGACCAAGAGGAAGGTGAACGCGCTTGAGAAAATCACCATTCCAAGGCTTGAGGCATCAGCTTCCTACGTAAGGCTCAGGCTTGAGGAGATGGAGAGGGAGAACTTCGCAAGGCTCAAGCACATCAAGCGGGCGCATGCGTAACAAAATGGTAAAGGACAAGCCTGATGTTGAGCTTCCTGAATTTCCTTTTAAGAACAAACAGCCCTTTTTGGAGGGGAAAATGATTTTTCTGTGGCCAGATGCCTTCAGCCAAACAACAGGAAGGAATGGCAGGTATGTTGATTTGGGCAGTATTAGGGGAATCAGGCTGGTTAATCCCAGTCCTAAACTCCTTTTCTCATCACGTATTGTTTCACCTTTGAGTTCCCACAACAGGTTTTATCCTGGCTACGGCTGGATATCTGATGACGGGTGGCTGAGTTTTGAAGTCGATGATGGGCGTCTCGGTTTTCTTGTCCAGATGACAGGCGTTGAAAAGATACATGGGCTCCTCACAGCCGTTTTCTCCAGTGACAGCAGGGTAAGGAAGGATGACTTTGTTTCCTATGTCCTGGCAAAGGGATATGAATCATCGGCAAACCCTTTCAGACCAGGCAGTAAAGCTATTGCAGGAGGCATTATAGTGTTGGCTGCCGTTGCAGTAAGCTATGCTGGCTTAACATCTTATGAGAGGCGGTTTGGAAGCTTTACAGTTCTTGGTCTGCCCAGTGGCCTTTTGGCTCTTTGGCTTCTGCTTGCTATCTTGATTGGATTGTTTTTGGCAGCGATTTATCTCTTGGCAGGCTTTAAGGGCAAGATGAAGGGTTTACATCTCTCAAAGTAGGATTGTTTGTGAGCAATAACCTTTTTATACTTACCTTCCCAACCCTAAACGCTATGGCAAGGGACGACAAGGTTCAGATGCCCAGCTCTATGGGTGGCATTGTCAGGTACTTTGACGAGTACAAGAGCAAGATTGAGTTCCAGCCAGGCCATGTCATCCTTCTTGCTGCCATTGTGATGGTCATCGAGATAGTTCTGCATGCGGTAGGTTAGTCATGAGGATGGATGATAAGGCTGTCAAGGCTGCGATGCGGAGGATGGGCATCCGCAGCGAGGATATTCCTGCTTCTGAGGTTATAATCAGGTCTGCCGGGAAGGATATCGTAATTTCCAGCCCTTCGGTTACAAAGGTTAACATGATGGGCCAGGACACCTTTCAGGTTGTTGGGAACGTTGTTGAGAGGTCTTCGGTTTCAGAGGATGACGTTCAGCTGGTTTCATCGCATGCAGGGGTTACAGGGGATGTGGCCAGGAAGGCCCTGGACGCCTCTGGCGGGGAC
>CAZDCW010000007.1:0-43186 GCA_964504135.1 uncultured Methanosarcinales archaeon | reverse complement strand
ATATAAGGCTTTCTAAGGCAGGCAGCCCAATAAAAAATGTTCAGCAACCATTTTAAACAGGAGTTGCCGTTGCCACTTATGATGCAAAGATGATGCAAAGGTTAATTCCAGTACTGTTCGCCTTAATTCTCCTTGCTGGCTGCAGCGATGTTGGCCCAGAGATACAGCCGCCCAAGGAGGCCGAACTCATACAGCCTGCGCTCACATATGAAAACGCGTACAACGGGCCGCTATACGACGCAGGCTTTCATGCAGCAAAAGATGCAGACCTTCAACTGCTTATTGCTGACATGGACCGAAACGGGGTGAACTGGGCGATTTCCTATTTTGCCGTGCAGGGAGCGCAAAGCAGAGCAGCGCTGACAACAAGCCAAGGGCTTGGAAGGATACTGGCAACTGTGCAGGGAAACCCTGGAAGGATCCTTCCATTCATAAACCCGGGCCTGAGCCCAACAGAGGCAACTGCAACACTTGACAGCCTGCTCCCAATGATGTATTCAGAGGCGCTGAAAAGCTCTGAAGAGATATCACCAGGCGCGATATCAGGACTGGGTGAAATGGAGCAGTACGCATGGCAGACAGGGCCTGATGACAACAGGATAATGGAACTGTACCGGATGGCTGCTGCGGCAAACAAGAGCGTTTCCATGCGCATTTCAGCAGGGCAGGCACGGGCAATGCAGCAGGTCCTTGAAACATTCCCTGAAACGAAATTCATAATCCGCATGAGCCCTGAAGACCTGAGGAAGGACAGGACAGCGATAATGCAGCTGCTGAAGAAATACCCCAACCTGTACTACGGCATAGGCCCTGACCAGATAATGACAGGGCCTGAAACAGGCTCGCCACTGCTGCCAGGGCAGGAATCTTTTGATGACAACTCCGACGAGATGCTTGCCAGGGCAGTCCAGCTATACAAGCCGCTTGATGACGGGGCGCCTGAAAAAATCGTCTGGAGCACTGATATAAGAGCGAAGGATTCCCTGGAGCCGGAAGCCTATGATAAGCTGATAGAGTTCAGCCGCAGGTTCATATTCAGGATGGAAATGGAACACCAGGACAAGGTTGCATACAAGAATGCGCTTTCGGCGTTTGGAAAGGGTGTAACCATCCGGCAGCCCGTGGTGGTAGAGGACACCAGCTCGTGGAACAAGTGCAATGACGAGCAGAAGCAGCACTGCAACGAGCAATGCCTGCCAATACCAAAGGAAACCCCTGAATCAGCGAGCTGCCAGAAGGCATGCACTAACAGGATAAAGTGCCTTTAGGAGCTGAGCAGGATAAGGACAACACCTGCCACCATTATCAGCGCCCCAACAAGGCGTTCAGCGAAATTCCTCTCCCTGAAAACAAAATGGCCTGAAATAACGCTGGAAATAATGCTTGTCCTCTTCAGCGCAATGACGTATGGAACCAGGGCTATTGATACCGCGAGCATCTGAAACGCCAGGCTAAAGGCATTGAACAGCCCCAGGGGAAAAAGGCCTTTCCAGTGCCTCATTGCAGAGTTCTTTCCTGTGAAGACGAAAAAGGACAGGCCAACTGCAATGAACAGGCTTATGGAAAACGCCCAGAAGAAAGGGGAGGAGTTCTGAATGCCTATCTTATCCATGTTCGAGGTTATGCTCCAGATGAAGGCAACGCCAAGCATCATCCTCGGCCCGGGCTTATGGATGAGCGCCTTAAAAGGCTCCAGCAGCCCCTTGTTTGCCTCGCTAAGCTGCAGCACATAAGCGCCAATTACTATCATAAAAATTCCGGCAACGCCGACAATGGCAGGGGACTCGCCAACAATCAAGGGGGAGGTAACAATCAGAAAGACAGGGGTGAAGGAGAGAACTGGAACGGAAACTGAGATATCTGAGCTTTTCAAAGCCCTGAAGTACAAAACCTGCGCTGCCATGTTAAGAAAGCCAGCCACAAGAAGGGCAAACCAGAATGAGCTGCCCAGCGATGGGATGCCGAAAAACAAGACCACTGGAATAAGGCACAGGGCAGCAAACATGCGCATCCCCCATGCCGCGGAGTACTCGTCAACCTCAGCCAGCCTTTTCTTGCTGAAAATATCCTTCAATGACTCTGAAAAGGCAGACAGCAGCGCAAACAAAAACCAAACCATGAGTGTGTTTCTGAATTAAGGTATAATAATCTGTCGCTGATATCGGGTTACCCATTTGCGTTCGTAGACGGAGAGTTAGCCTGCTACTAAAGGTTGTTTTACAAGAATATTGCACTTATCATTACAAGTAGCAGCCTGTGCCTTCCTTGGTTTTACCAGCCCCTTCCGGGAAGTTTGTTACGTGTACTGTCTGGCTTCGTGAACGGCTTTGCAATGTCCACTGATCAAGTATAACTGCCAACCACAAACCACTAACTACTAACCATTAATGAGTCAGCCTGCTACTATGTTTTTGCTTATGTTATAGTGAGGTTCCTATAAATTCTGTTGAGCCCTGAGGACAATCGTTGGCAATTCACCTGCAACATCAACAACTGCCTCCCTGTACTTCCTGCCCAGCCTGTGGACCTCAACCCTGAATCCCATTGACTGCAGGCGGGCAATGCACTTTTTCTGCCTCGCTGAAAGCTGCTCATTCCCCAGCTTGCATTCGACAAACTTAAACACGCCATTCCTGAAGCAGATGAAGTCAGGCATGCCATGGTGGACTGAGCAAAGGTATTGCAGGGTCTCAGCCTGCTCCGGATGATAATTGCGCAGCAGCAAATGCAGCTGCAAGTATTTCCTCTGGACATTAGGATATAGGTCGGGCTGGCTTAGAATGTTTATCAGCCCTCCCCTCCAGACAGCCCATCCATTTCTCTCCAGGCGTTTCCTCATGAAGCGCTCAGAAAGGCCATGGTTATCCCTGAATTTCCTTAAAGTCTGGACATAAATAACCGGAACAGGAGCCTTCATGATGAATTCATCCAGACGCAGCTGACGCTCAGAGCCGGACAGTTCAGCAAGCTGCCTGCGTGAAAAGCCAAAAGGCTGCAGCAGCACGAACAGGGAACGGAGAAGCAGCTTCCTGTAATGGCCAACGTCCGGGTCATGGCCGTATTCTTCAGGAAGAACAACACCCCTCCCTGAACGGACAAATTTCACAAGGCAGCCCGGAACAGGAGTTGAGCCCTTCTTTCTCAGAAGCTGAACAACCTTCCTCTGCGGAATATCATGCCTGTAGTCAGCCCTTCCAATGACAACCCTGTGGGAAAGGGAAGAAGCGTCAGCATCCTTAACTCTGGAAATGCAATCCCTGAGCATCCTGCAGAGTTCAGGAGCCTTCCTGATTATCTCCCTCCTGCTGCCGCACTTCGAAAGCTCACCAAGGCAACGCTTCTGGAAAAGCCTCACAAAGGGAGGGCAGCTTGACTGGCGGACTTCAATTCCCCTTGCCTTGACATCATTATTCCTGAAAACGCCAAAATAATGCGCAGGAACAGGCCTCTCAACATCATTAACGCTTGACAGCAATACAACCCATTTGTAAATCCCGTCACAGCCAACAGGAATACCAAACTCAGACTCAAGCTCCTTACAGAATGAAGCAACCTCCTCTTCAGCAAGCCCCCTCTTCCTGATGAACAGGCAGTCAACAATGCCATGAATCACCTCAAAGCCGCGGGCCTCGGCAAGCCTGGACGCCCTGATTATAGTGTCCCTGGCAAAAGCGCAGATAGCCATGTGGGAAGTGGCAATGCCAAGCTTGAACTCCCTGAACCTAAGGTAGCCATAGCAAGTCACCAAAAGCCATTTCAAAGCCGAAGCCTTCTCCCTGTTAATTGATGAAGGGTTCCTCTTGTAATGCATCCTCCTGTCAAGGATAGGCTTAATCGCCCTTGGAATAAGGCCCTTCCTGGCCATGGAAATCCTGACAGGAATGCCCGGAGCCATGACAAAAGGAGGCTCATCCGATAGGATTGTCTCTGCGCTGATGTTCATGTTATGGATAAGCCAGGGGAACATGCTGCAGAAGTCAATCTGGGCAACATCTGTATGAAAGCCAAGCCTTGGGTCAAAAGTGTGGCCTGCCCTGTCAGACTTCAGAAGGTGGAACATGCTCACAGGATTATCAGCAGGCTTCTCCTTGAAAGGGACCAGGATATTGTCCCTGACCATCTCCCTGACAAGCGCAGACTGGAAAGCGGCGCCAAAGCTCCTGGAGGCCACCTTCTGGAACAACGTCCCGGTGAGGTTCGCAAGCTCGGCAATGCCCTCCACATCACACTGCTGGCCGACCATAGTGGAAGTGTCAACAACCAGGCGGCCATGCAGCCTGAAGGCAAACTCACGATACCTCACAGCGCCATAGCTGAAGAAAGACTTCCCGCCCCTGAACTTTAACGGGATTGAATCCCACCTGTGAAAATCAAACCTGATATTGTACAGGGCCATCCGCTCCAGAATAAGAGGAATCCCTGAGAACGCCCTGTCCATAAGAATCACATCAGGGTCCTGGCTTGCGAAGATGGAAGCAAAGGACTTCAGCACAGATTCCTCATCACCCATGATTAGCTCACCATCAACCAGCAGCTTGGTTATGGGGATTCCTGAAAAATCAACAGATATTTTAGTCAAAGGAACAGGAGCCGAGCCTGGAATTTTCCTAAGCTCATCATCAACAGCGCAGAAAGGCACAAGCCCGTTCCTGAAAAGGAACATCTGCTCAGGAGGAATATCAGCATCATACAAAAGAACCCTGTGCCCTGACCTCTGCTCAACAAACCTTACGAACCTTTCATACTCATCAGGGCCAAGCTCAACAGCCAGCACAGACTTTTCCTCCCTCAGGTAAGTAAGCCTCTTTATGACTGAAAACCTGACCTTGGCCCTATTCAGAATCCTGAAAGCCTCAGGAACTGCATCAACACATACAACAGGCCTGAAATCCTTTTCAATCCTTAAATCGCCTTCAGGGGTTTTCAGCCAAAGCACTATTTTTCCGCTGTGCCTCCACGCATCCACAAGCCACTTCAACAGCCCTCAGCCTCCGCTCCTGCTCAACCATTACTGAAAGAAGCAAAAAAGCCCACAAGTGAATGCTGCTGGCCGCGGAAATGCAGCCAGCCCTCCTGAAAGGGGCCTTCAAAAGCTGCTCAAAAACAATGCGGTCCCCTTCCGGGAGCGACCTTCCGTAAGCGCGCAGCTCTGAACCCATCACTTCCAAAGCCACCCTCTGGCTCCAAACCGTATGGCCCATCCAAACCACCCCACCTGTCGCAGAACCTTTTTGCAAAGGCCATCTGAGCCTCGCTCACGCCGATGAAAACATCATACCTGTAAGCAACCTCCCTTATCATTCCCCAGCAATGCTCAAAGACGTCAGCATTCTCAGCCTCATCATCAAAATCAAAAAGATGATTGAAGCTCGTGATTATTATCCTCCTGACGCCCAGGCTTCTGGCCATCCTTGGAAGCGCCATCACAACAGACCTGAACCTGTAAAGCGACTCAGCCTCAACAACAAAGACGCCATGGAAACGCTCATCCGGGACAAGCTGCGAGAACTGATGCGTGTTGGCGCAGTTGGAACAGTCAACAAGCAAAGCCGAGCCCTTATCCAGGGCGAACAGGACAAGCTGTCGGTCAACATTCCTTCCGGTAACGCCTATGAGAGCCATGAAGGCCGGATAACAGGCCGCCTTAAATACTATGGGCAGGCGGGTGTCCAGTGTCCAGTGGTGATACCGAATAAAAAATGGAAAGTTTTATATATTAAAAGTACTCCCAATAGTACTCCAGAGAGTACCAAGATGAGATCTGAAAATGAGAATACAGACAGTATTAATTGCTCTTGGTGTTCAGGCGAAGATATTCAAAAAACACGGTGTCAGGAGACAAGAAATCGAAAATGGCCTTTTGAGTGGAAATATTTTATTCCTAAAGACAAGACAGGAGCGATACTTGGCGATTACCCATGAAGACAGATACCTGACAGTTGTGTTTGAGTACCAAAACCAATGTGCATTTGTTGTTACAGCGTACCCATCATCGGATTGGCAAATAAAGAGATTCATAAACAAATAGACAAATGTTGTTCGGGTGAAGCCTAATGAGAAGAAACGAAACGAGACGGAACGAAATAATAAGTACGACTGATGAGGAGGTTAAGGAAGAAGACATAATAGGCGAAGAAAAGTTTGAAATAAGTAAAGATGCTTTCAAATTTCCTGTCAACTGCTGTAGTAAAAAAACAATTTTAGCCAATAAAAAGCTTTCAATTAACGCAATTGAGTTCAGTTATTCAGTCTGGCAATGCTCTAAATGCAAGAAAGAATATCTAGACTCTGAACAAGCTAAAAGGCTGGAGAAATTCTGGATGTTAGAGAAAGTAATGGAAAATCGCTCTATTAGAATGGAACGGGCTATGAATTTTGATGGCAAAACCTTCTTTTTCAGATTTCCAAAAGAAATCAGCAAAGGCTGGCATAAAGGCGATTTAGTAGACATTAATCTAATCAATTCTGAAAACAACATGTTCTTTATCGAAATAAAGCATCAACATTAGAATAAGCATAATTAAGATGTCTCACGCTCTAGAAATTAATTGGAGGGACATCAAGATTGACAGTTTTTGCAAATATTGCCCATGTTTTTGATATCCAGGTATTCCTAAGCGGCCACGACCCTGAACCCATCGTCCTCTACCTTTATAGTGACATTTTCCCCTTTCTCTAAGCTAAAGGCATGTTCCAAATCCCTTGGCAGCCGCAATATCAAATTACTCCTGATTTTGCCCAATTTTGCCTTTAGCACTTCTTTCTTCAGCTTATTCAACAGCAAGACCTTCTGTGCCTGTTCAGGGTCGTAATAAATCTCGCCACAGGAGCATTTCCACCCGTCTATTGAATACTCATTAAACTTAATCCCCTTTGAGTACTTCATCATTTTGCCGCATTTATTGCATTTCATTTTTCGTCGCCTCTGCCCGCTTCATCGCCTTTTTGTAAATTTTCCAAAATGAATCAACACCCAACAATCTTCCTTTAAAATTTCATGGTGATCTTTTGCTATTACTGCATTAAAGGTTTTCTTTCCCCTGTCAAGCCATTTTTCCATTACCCCTGATTTTCTCTTTCTCGGCGCGTCATATCCAAACTCTAAAATTTCAATGACATCGTAGATGGTTTTGCTTTCTTTAACAAGCTCCCTCATTGCGGAGTCGCTTACCGCTATTGCAAGACCTTTGAATCCAGGGTAAACATACTTCTTAGACATATGTTAGGGGTATATGTTTATAAAACTTTTCATATTTTCAGTATCTCCGTTTACGGCTTTTACTTATGTGCGTGCCGGTAATGAATGGCCTGTATCCCAGATTCAGTCAGGGTTTAAATACTATGGGCAGGTGGGTGTCCAGTGTCCAGTGGGTGCAGTGGCAAATCATAGTTCCTTCTCGTAATCATCAAAAAATTCTTCCCTTGGCCATCTACAACGATGTCCACATCTTTTGTACTGACCTTTAGGCCATGGTACAGCATGACAGCCCCACCAATTACATAGAAATGCACTTCACAAAAAGACCACAGTCTTGTTCTGGAATACGATAATGCGGTCCTCAAGGTGCCATTTGACAGCCCTGGCCAAAACCTGCTTCTCTATATCCCTGCCAAGCTCCACCATCTCATTGACACTATGTCTGTGGGAAACCCTGATTACATCCTGCTCTACAATCGGGCCTGAATCAAGGCCTGCTGTCACATAATGGGCTGTCGCCCCTATCAGCTTGACGCCGCGCTGATAAGCCTGCCTGTAAGGATTGGCACCCGCAAATGACGGAAGGAACGAGTGGTGTATGTTAATAATCCTATTGGGAAAAGCATCAACAAATTCCGGCGAGAGAAGCCGCATATACCTTGCCAATACAACCAGGTCTACGTTTTCCAGAAGCTGCAGCATACTTCTTTCAGACGCCTGCCTGTCACTTGAAGGAACGAAATTAAAGGGTATCCCAAGCTGCTCAACGTCCTGCCTCAAATCCTCGTGGTTGCTGATGACCATTGCAACCCGTGCCTTAATCTCAGAGCGTTTGACCCTCCACAATAATTCGAGAAGGGCATGATCCTCCCTTGAAACCAATATGGCCATATTCCTGATATCATCTGAATACGAGATTGTCCAGGACATGGAAAACCTTGAAGCAATTTCCTGAAATGCCTTCTCCAGCCCTTCCCTCGAAAGGGCGAAGCCCTCAATCTGAAAAACCAGCCTCATGAAAAAAGTGCCATTCTGCGGGTCTGTAGAATGCTGGTCAAGCTCGGTTATGTTTGCACCATGCGAAAAAAGGAAACCTGTAACTGCTGCAACAATCCCGGGCCGGTCCGGGCAGCTTATGAGGAGCCTGGCGGTTGACATTCCAGAAAGAGGATTGAACTATCATATATAACTATTATGCATAAAGAAAAAAAGAAAAAAAAAGGGAACTAGGTAAAGTTCCCTGTTGCGTTGTCGGCTGTGTAGTTGCCGCTGAAGTTGCCCTCAATGCTGATGTTCAGCCCGGTAAGGTTCCCGGTGGCGTTGACACAGTTATCTACCCTGTCCCAGCCAGCAGGCACGTCGCAAGGCGTGGGGAACTCCATACATTGGCTGGTGTCCGGATTCCTTGCCGATGTAATCACCTGGATGCACGGCACTGAGACGTTCCCGGAAAAGTTGCCGGTGACGTTCTCGGAAACTGTCACATTCTCAACGTTTCCGGAAACATTCCCAGTCACGTTCCCGCTGACATTGCCGGCAGCATTCCCGCTTATGTTCCCTGTCACGTTCTGGCTGACATTGCCTGTCAAGTTACTGCTGACGTTACCTGAAACATTCCTGACATTCCCGCCAAGGGCGACAACAGTCGCCTGAGACTGGGCCCTGGCCTGCGCAATAGCGCGCGCAGCAGCCTGCATTGCAGACTTGACTTCAGCTTCACTCTTCGCCTGCGCAACAGCCTTCAAGGCTGCCTCTGCCCTTGCAGCTGCCACTGCCGAGGCCTGCGCTGAAGAGCTGGCCCTTGCCAGGCTGATGCCTGAAGGGCAAAAGCTTTCGGCTCCTGCCTGAGCTTCAGCCTGCGCAACTGCCGTTGCCTCAGCAGCCGGCGTCGGAAGCGCTCTTACAGATGCAATTGCGCCGCTCACAGCATTCACCTTAACCGCGAACGCACTGGCATTGCTGTCGCTGACCCCTGTAACAACAAATGCCCCAGAATCAGCCCGAACATCCACTGTCCTAAGCCCCAGATCGCTCTCAACAGCCGACCTTGCCTGTTCTGCGGAAACAGATGCTGATGCGGCTGAGTCCGCAACCAGGAATTCATCGTCGCCCCCGGCAAGGCCTGCAAGCAGGCTCGCGTCTGCTGATGCCACCGCCTTAAGCCTTGCAATCTCCGAGGTGCTTTCCACGTGCTCCCTGATTATTGCCTTGTGCTCATCACGAAGCACGCCAAAAATAGCCTTCCTCTCATCCTGGCTTATATTGCCAGCCCTGGCCATTGAAACAGCCTTGGACTTTGAGCCGAGCCATTCCTTCTGCCTTTCCCTCAGCTTCTCATTCCTATCCTTAAGAAGCTGGACCTTGGATTCCTGCCTGAAGGTCAAAGCCTTCCTTACATTAAAGAAGAGATCCCCGACCCCCTCCTGAAACTGTCTGAACCTCAGGCCTCCTGCACTGACAGACGCCTCTGCCTGTGCTGACGCTGATGCCTGGTTCCCTTCTGCCTGTGCTGACGCCTGGCTCCCAACCTGAGCCTGCTCAGCAACCACGGCAAGAGGGGCCAAACATAGCAATAACGCCATTAAAACCACAAATAACCTCATTACAACTCACCCCCATCTTGCACTATCTGCCTTGCAACAAATTTATCATTGCAAGTGCCTTCACTAATGCACGGGTTGACGACCAAATAACAACCAGTAATGATGCAGTATGGCGTTTCTCTGATATATTATGTTGCTGAAACGTTAGTGAAACGGTTTCACAAAAGCTCAACAAGCAGCGTAACAGCTCCAACCAAAATGAAATACACCGCGATTATGTAATTCAGCAGCCTTGGAAACGCAAGTATGAGCACCCCGAACAGAATGCTTGCCAGGGCAACAAGTATAGTGAATTCAGCCATTTTCAGATCCTCCATGCAACAGCACGCCAGTCCACAGGCAGGCTCAGCTTAAGTTTTTTTCTATATTGATTTTAAATATCTGGACTGTTATATAAACTCTATAACAAGCCTTAAAAGCCCTACAGCCATGACTCTTTCCCAATTCTTGGTGCAATGAAACAAT
Source organism: uncultured Methanosarcinales archaeon (assembly GCA_964504135.1). Lineage (GTDB taxonomy): Archaea > Nanobdellota > Nanobdellia > Woesearchaeales > UBA10216 > JACPTG01. The sequence goes on along the minus strand of CAZDCW010000007.1, from coordinate 32,920 downwards.
AAAATGAAACAAGCTGTGACAATAACCGTGCTAATAATTTTGCTTACACTGCTGGCAGCCGTGGTGCAGGCCCAGGAACTGGACAAATACTCGATAGAGTCTGTGAACACCACCTTTGACATCAAAAAGGACGGGAGCGTGCGGCAGACAAGCCAGTTTGTATTTGACAGGAATCTATCCAATGGGACACTGACATACCTGCTGAATGACAATATCAGGGACATAATCGCAAGAACAGGGGCGGCTGAAATAAGGAATAATTTCACCAGGGAACCAGAGGGTTACCTGTTCAGGATGTACATTGAGCGGCCAACCAACAACATAACAATCAGCTACACCGCAACAGGGGTTATATTCTCATCTGACAGCATAAACCACTTCTTCACAGAGCTTTCCTACGACCAGCCTGTGAGGCAGATGGCCGCGACCGCAGCGCTGCCAGAAGGCTACGCATTATACAATAGGGAGTACCTGCCTGAGGATGCCTGGGTTGGATCTGACGGAAGGCGAATAACCCTTACCTGGAACATCGCCCGGCCAGCCAACTCAACCATCTTCTCGGTGAAATACCATCAGGTGGGTGGCATAGGCAACATGTGGGTGATGGTGCCTGCCATTACACTAGTCTCAGGCTTGGCCATGGCAGGGCTTTACTTTCGTTTCTCCCGCAGGACCAAGGAAGCCTTCCTGAAGGGCTTCAGGGAAGATGAGAAGAAGGCCATAGGCTACCTCCAGCTCCACAAGACAATCTACCAGAACAAGCTGCATTCCGAATTCAGCTTTTCCAGGGCAAAAGCCACAAGGATCGTGATGAAGTTCGAGGAAAAGGGGCTTGTGACAAAGGAGAAGCACGGCCGCACAAACAAGATAACCTGGCTCGGACAGTAACCGGCCTGAACACTTTCTCAGGTTTTTTATATAAATTAAGTTCATCTATATCTATTTGTTCGCTTCTATAAGGGTTGTTTCATAATGTTTCACCAAACTTATAAGATGCTGAAACGATATAAAGCACTACAATGAAAATGAAACTGATGATTGTCGCCATACTGGCGCTGGCAATGCTGGCATCGCCGGCCAATGCAGGCTCCATCGGGAATGCATTTCAGAAGATAGGGAATACAATAAGCGACTTCATGTTTGAATTCAAAATGGCAACCACAGGCGATGCCCTGGAAAAGGTCTGGCTGCTGGAGCAGCGCACGGCTGAGCTTGAAAGCAGGCGTGACTCACTTGGAGGCTCATCGCAACTGGAAGGGCAAAGCATTGAACTGCTTATGGAAGGCCTGGAGTTTGAGGCCAGCAGAATCAGCTTCCAGGCTGCTGCTGAAGGGGATATGGCGCTGGCGGCGCAGGCCAAGGCTGTTTCAGAAGCTGTGAGCAACTCAACGGCCAGGGCAAGCGCAGCAAGTTCAGCCAGTATAACAATAGGCATTGCCAATGCAACAGGAACTGAAGCATCAGGCAACATCAGCAACGAAACAGGGAATGTATCACAGAATATTTCAGTTCCCGTAAACGCATGGGCTATCGTTTCACAGCCAGTGTGCATAAGCCTGCCTCTTGGCCTGCTTATCAACGAGACGGCGGAAGTGAATGCTTCCGAAGAAGTGAACGAAATCAATGTTTCGGAAGCGAACGCAACTATGGCCAACGCAACCTTACAGGCCAACGCAACTTTTGGAGCCAATGCAACGCTGCAGGCCAACGAGCCAGCCTCAGCAAACCAGTCAGCTGAGGAGGCTGCCATACCAGAACAACAGGCTGCTGAAAGCGCAGAGGGTGGAGGCGAATTAACGCCGGAGTCGGCGCTGCCTGAGGAACAGGCGCAGCCTTCTGAAGAGCAGTCTGTTCCTGAAGAGAATCAGGATGAGCAACCTCCAAGCGAGGAGACAGCTGCAACGCCTGTTATACCTGAGGAACCGGGCCAGGAAGAGACATCCCAGGAGACAGCTCCAGCTGAAAATCCAGATGGCCTAATAGAAGGGATGGAGGAGGCAGAGCTCTGATTTTCATGATCATTAAGTCAAGAAAACACACAATCGGGGTGATGTGAATGAAAACATGGATGGGGGCGTTGCTTGTGGCAATCATGCTTGTAATGATGCCACTCGCATTCGCTGCAGAAAGCGCTGAAGCGCAGTCTTCAGCGACAGCAATGGCAGAAACAGAGATAAGCCAGTTGGAGCTAAGGCTCTCGCAGCTTGAACTCAAGCTTTCGGAGCTTGAAGCGGCTATCAAGCAGCTAGCGCTGAAGTTGATGGGACATGTGTCAGCAGAGGCCAGCGTTTCAGCTGAGTCAGATGGTGCCAGCGCAGAGGCAGGCGCGGCAGCTTCAGCAGACGCAGAAGTCGAATCTGCAGAAGTTGAATCTGCAGAGGCAGGCGCAGATGCAGAAGTGTCAGCAGTATCATGCCCAGTTCAGGTAAGCGCAAATAACACTGTGGCTCAAGCTGCAGCAGCAGCCGAGGCGGCAGCAGAGAGTTCAGTAAGCGGATCATCGCAGAGCGCAAGTGCAAGCTCAGGCGTGAGCGCAGATGCCAGTTCAGGAGCAAGCTCTGGCAGCTCAAACGCGGGCAGCTCTGGCAGCACATCAGGCGGTTCAACCATCATCAACAACATAATAGAGATGATAGCAAACGCCAATGTGGTGTCTTCAGTGTTTGTCAGCGGCAATGCTTCCGGCTCTACAGCAGGAGCAGCTGCAGCAACAGCAGGTGACGCAGAGGCGTCAGCCGGCGCAGCAGCGGATGCTGACGCGAGCGGCGGCAGCGCAGAAGCGGTTGCAGCAGGCGCTGGCTCAAGCGAGATAACAGCAGAAAATTCCAGCGCATCAGCAGAATCATCCGCAGAGACAGTAACTGAGGGTGAGGCAAGCGCAGCGGCAGCCTCTGAAGGGGCAGCAGCCGCAGACATGGAAGCTACAGCAGAGACCCAGACATCAAGCGGGACAACAGGGGACGGATCAGCCGAATCGTCAGCCAGCGTCGTGAGCAGCACAGCCACGAGCGGCTCAGAGACAGAGGACGGCGGGTCAGCAACCCTCTCTGTGGCAGCAATCGACAGCCAGGCTGAAGGAGCCGACAGCGCAAGCACAGGCTCAGCAGACGGCGCAGCATGGGCTGAAGGCGACATGGAGAGCAGCGCAGCATCCTCAACAGGCACAGAGAACTCAGTGGAATTCAGCACAGGAGACGACCAGACAGGGGAGTTCAGCTGGGCTGGAAGCGGCGCACAAAGTGACGAAGCCAGCCAGACAAGCGACGACAGCACATCCACGTCAAGCATGACGCAGTCGTGGTCGCTTGGAATGTCAGACGAATGGGACACAGCTGGTGACGACCAGAACGGCGCAGTAGGAGTGGGCGAGGCAGACGCATTTGGATATGGCGTTGGCCAGGCGCACACAGAGACAACCGGAGACGGCGATTTCAACACAGTCTCCTGGACGTCAGCAGACAGCACTGAGCAAACCATGGCAGGAGCAGAGGCAGACGCCACAGACTCAACTTTGGATGCCAGCTCCTTCGGATGGTCTGACGCAACAGGTCAGTCAACCGGAAACACATGGCTTGAGGGAAGCGGGAAGGGAACCTTCTCCACAGAATCAGGCAGCATGGCTGACGCAGGGACAGAGACATCAGCCGGCTCAGAGAGTTTTGTATGGCAGGCAGACCCGGGCACAGCCGGAGCAACAGCAGGCACTGAGTCAGGCAGCACAGCCTGGACAATGTCAGATGCCGAGACAGCAGGCTCTGGGGAAACCTTCCACACAACCTCTGAAACCTACGCCACAGCAGACACGGCAAGCACAGCTTACGCCGGGACAGGAGCTGGAGCGCAGTAGGCCTTGGAGGATTTTTCAACTGGGCAGGCCGCCCAGTTGATTTTTTTATTTTGTTTCACTGTATCACAACTGTTTCACCAAGCTAATATTATGGTGAAACAATAATAACTCATGTTATGCTGCTGGCACCGGGTTTCCTGCACCTCTTTTTCCCGGTGCCATGCAACATAAACCAGGGGGATTCACAATGAAACCAATGCTCATGATTATGGCGCTGCTGATGGCAACCATGCCATTTGCAGCTGCGCAGGAAACGGATTCGCAGTTTTACGTGATGAAGCTCAGGCTCAGGCAACTGGGCCAGGGCATCAGCGACATAGTTTACAAGATTACAAAGACACTAACGTTTGACAGCAGCGCAAAGCTGGACATAATCGCAAACAGGGGAGAGGAGCTGGCAAACAGGCAGTCAGAATGGATGCATGAGGAAACCCTTGCGATGACAGCCGCGCCTGAGAAACGGGAGCAGGCATTAGCCATAGTAAGGTCAGAGCACGCCAGCCTGCTTGAGGATTACCAGAACTCAGTTGAAGAGCTCAGACTCATAATCCAGGATGCCAGGGAAAAAGCAAATCCTGACCTTGCAGCAAGGGCAGAGGCAAGCGCCAGGGACTTTGCAGCGTCAACAGTGGTCGCAGGGCTGGCCCAAAGCCAGGGCTCTGTGCAGATTAGGATAACAAACCAATCAACTGCCAATCAGACAGGCGAAATCACGGCAGACGGAGCCATGGCAAGGGTGGATGCTGAAGGCTTCACTTCAAAAGACGTAAAGGAGGAAACCAGAAACGGAATCAGATATTTTGTGGTAACAGGCGAGGACAGGCAGCAGACCAGCCAGGGCACTACAACCAAGAATTTCGAGGCATGGGTCAGGGCTGACAACGGCATGATAACATCAATAAGCACCAGCTCATCAGCAGAATCTGGCCGAGGCTCGGCCATATCCAGCAGCTACGCCAGCGGAGAAAGCTCAACTGCAAGCTCAAGCGCGGAGGCCATGACAGGCTAAATGAAAAAAAAACTTATCACTGCGGCTGTAATCCTGCTAGTGCTCACAATGCCTGCTGCCCACGCAGCCCTGGGCAAGCAGCATTTCCCAAAGGAAAACAAGCAGAAGTCATTCCTTGACTGGCTCTGGAGCAGGATCAGAGGGCAGGGTGCAAGCAACCCGCAGCAGCCGGCAATAGCAAGCAACAATCAACAGCAACCGGCGATAATCCGGCCAGCCCCTCAAGCCCAGCAAGGCCGTGAAAACAACAGCCAAAAACAGGCTGAAACCGGGCAGCAGCCAATGCAAAATGCTGAGCAGCATACGGCAACGGAAGGCCAGCGGGCTATGCCTGAGCCAAACTCAACCAACGCAGAAAAAACAGGCAGGAATGAACAGGGCAATGCGGAAAAGATAGCCGAGAAAGTGGAGAGGGCTGAAAAGCGTATAGAAAGAATTGAAAAGAGCATTGACGTATTAAGGAAGATTAGGCTGGCGTAGTTTGTGGTTGGCATGTTGCTGTGCAGGGACAAAAACCATTGCAGAAAAAAGGCTTCTTTTTACAAAAAAAATATAAAACCCACAAGCCAACCTACACAACCATGACAAATGAACCGCCCATCTCCATGGTGGATGAATACCGCCGGCAAGTCGATGTCGCAAGAGCATGGCTCGCTGAAGGCAGCAGGGCGGCAGTAGCCAGACTGAGCGCGGCGGGCTGGATGGGCCATCTTGAGCTTGGCATTTATGGAGAGCCAGCCACCAGGTATTACATGAAGGATGGCGGGGTATTTGTTGATGACAAGTCAGGGACCAGGGAAATTGAGCCAGCAGACGTGCGATTTGAAGGGCTTCTCCCGCGGCATCTTGAGTTTGTGGCTTCAAAGCTGGAGAATGTACTCGCTGAAAGCGGGCTGTAATCACTCCTTGCAGCAGTCTACAATCTTCTTTACAATCTCAGAAAACCTTGAAGGCCTTGAATCCTTTGGATCCTTCAGCTCGTCCTTCTCAATGAGTTTCAGGTTGATTGCGAAGAACAGGCTGTAAAGGTGAAAGGCAGAGCTGAACATGAACTCAGCGTCCTGCCTGCTGCCCCTGGACTGCTCCTTGGTGCCGGACTCAATAAGCCGCATCGCCGCAGCCAGCAGATGCTTGCTGATGCACCACTCCTCGCCTTCCGGACTCTTGACTATCTTCTTCATCAGCCGCTTCCTCATCTCGCGGACTGACTCAAGCATCTCAAAGTACTTCTTGTTGGAAAGCTTAACGCCAGTAAAATAGCAGTGCTCCTCAAGGCTGATAAGGTTCATTATCGCAATGCTTAAGTCCTCATCCCTGGAAAGGTCAATGCTCCCTGCCTTCGCCTTCTCAACAAGGTCCTTCACGTCATCCATACAATCACCTGGTAAAAAGGTAAACCACGCCTGCCACCGCAAGCATGGAAGCAAATGTCAGCGCAGTTCCCTGGAAGGGAAAAAGGACTTTCCCACGCGATGCCTTTATCCTTATGTGGGCTGCGTATGCCGCAAGCGCGCCAATTCCGCCTGCGAAGCTTCCAACCAGCAGCTTATTCAGCCAGTACACCCTCTGTAAAACCGAGCCCGGCTCGCCTGAAACCAGCAGCGGAAAGTAAAAGTCGTCCGGAACCAGCGCCATAACAGGAATCACCGTAAGTGCGAATGATGCAGCCACGGCAAGGGCCACAAAGTACCATTTCTTCAGCTTAAGCCCAAGCCACAGGCCTGTGGAAACAGCAAAGCCGCCCACCATCACCCCTATAACCGAGGCGTCAACGCCAAAATACCTGGCGGCCACAGCGGCAGAGCCAACCGCAGCAGTGCACAGCGGGCAGTGCGCCATGACAACAGGAACTGAAGCAGCTGTCACTACAACAAGCAGCAGCAGCCTTAACGTCAGCAAATCAACACCCGCCTACCATTCCGCCCTGGCTGCTCGGCTCAGGATGCATCCGCGCCATCATCTGCTCATAAGTCTCGCCGCCGGACTGGGCAGGCTGCGAGGCAGGCCTGGCAGAAAGCGCCCTTATCTGAACCGCCTCCACAACAGCGAAAACAAGCAGCCCCAAAACCAGAGCTATAAGCAGGTACTCCTTAAAGCCCGCCTTCTTTTCAGGCGATTCCTGGGATTCCTCGCCCGAATGAGCCTCCTCACGAGGCCTGCTTTTCTCATGACTTCCACAGCAATTCATGCTCACTCACCCCTGTACTTGTTAGAGGCAACGTTGATGTACGTGCCCTCTATACCCTTCGCATCCAGCCTTGCGGCCTTCGCCGAACTCTGGCTGGGAAAGAAAAGAACCTTCCACTTTGACAGCTCTTCAAGAATCCCATCATCACTAAAGTCGGCTGGGTGATTCTTGATTATGTACTTGGCCAGGCCACGCATGGCAAAGCTGTGCGCGCAGCCGCATGCAGCGCTGCCATCGGCAAATATAATGGCGTCGACGTCACAGCAGTACTCGCAGCTTATCTGCGAGGCGACTTTCTTATACCGCTCCATCTGGCTGCTGTCAAGCACAATGCTGTTATCCAGGGCGCCAAGCTTTCTTATAGTTGCGTCCGCAGCCTTAGGGTCAGAAGCTGAAACGCTGTCATAAGAGACGCCAAGCTCAGCACCGTAAACCCCTGGGACGCCTTTGGGAAGGAACGAATTATCCTGTGTGGAGGCCGGTGCTGCAGAAACACCTGGTGAAGCAACAGCACCCGAAGCGCCTCCCTGGCATGCATTCGGCAGCAGCACAAAAAAACTGAAGGCAAAAACAAAAAAGGCAACTGCAACGCCTCCAACCATTAACTTTTCCAACAATGATTTTGAAACCATAACCTGGCGGGCGAATGAAACAGCTTATCTAAGTAACTGTGAAACCAGTTTCACAAGGCACTATTTAACCGGACACCGACTTTATAGAGAATTGCGCTGATTAGTTGATGGATATGCGCAATTCTAATCTCGTACCCAAATCACTGCGGTGATTGGGCCCAATTAAGCAATGCTTAATTTGGGAATTGCACGCAAATTTTGCACTAATTAACGCAATTTACGATAAGAAGGTTACTTCTAGCCTATAGTAAATAACCTTAATTTTCGTATATTTAAAAGGTGTTGCAAGGTTATTTACTAATAGCAAATCACTTATTTGAGTGAAACAAAGTTCCGATTATTAACGTGATTTGCTATACTGTCACCTGAGGACCACAAGGTTTGTCATGCCCCTGCGCTTCCTCTCAACAACGCCCCTGGACTCCAGCCTGTCAAGAACCCTTGTAACCTTCACCTTTGAAAAGCCGGTGGCCTTAACAAGGTCACCCTGGTATGAAGAGCCGCTGCCAGCCTTCATAGTGCCATAAACAGCAGCCTCATCAGAATCCAGCTTTGAAAGATCAACCTCAACAGCAGGCTTTTCCACAGCCCCCGGGGGCTTATACGTGATAAGGAATAATCCAAGAGCCATCAGAGCAAACACAAGCGCGAATGAAGCCGTAATAATCCAGGAAGTATTGCTCTTATGCGCAGGGCACTGCTGCATGTCAAGCTGGTTCTCGTGGAATTTCTCGCAAAGAAAAGCTGCCTGCGAGTCAAAATTGGCCTTGACGATGCCAAGCAGAACTGCAAGCAGGGCAGTAACTGCAACCAGCGCGAAACCCAGTTTCCTCAATTCCATTTTTGCAATGGCACGAAGACGAAGCTTAAAAGCTTTGTTATCGTTTCGCGCCCTTTTTCCTTTCAGGAGTGACCGCAGCCAGAAGCCTCAGGACAAAAACGAACACGATAAACAGAAAAACGACGAGGCTTCCCGGCGGAAGGCCATTCATCCAGTTGGACTCCTCAAACCACCCATGCCACTTAATGATATACACATGGGCAGCTACGAGAAAGAACGCGATGTATCCAATCCTCTGCACAATCTCCCAGCTGCTTCGCTTCATTGAGCGCTCAACATCAGGAAGCGAGGTCACGGCAACCACTGAAAAGAGGGCAAGGGCGAATGCGGCTGAAAGCAGCGAAATCTCGCCAGCGCCTGTCAGCTTGCCAGAGGCATCGAACAGCTTGGGATAATATGCAGGGCTGAGCATCACCAGCGACAGCACCATATGCAGTGCGGCAACTGCAAAACCCAGCAGGCCAAGATACTTCCTTGCGGAAAGCTTAGGAACCCAAAACTTTGGCCAGAAGTGAGCCAAAGGGCCAAGGACATAGGATGAGCCAATAAGGAAAACAGCCGCGCTGGCCACAGCCTTGTTGACTATGAAAAGGTTATAATCAAGCCGGCGAAGGTATAGCAGAGCTGAGAAAAAAAGGAAAATTGCTGCGCCAAAGACAAAAGCGGCCTTCCAGCCGCCAGCACCTTTTCCCATAAGCTTTAATAACAGGCCAGCCCCCTAATAAATCCATCGGTACCATGGAAGAATGCTCGGTATTCAGGTCGGCTGGAGTGCTTGGAAAGAAATGGACGCTGCCCATAATGCAGGAAGCTGACCGGAACGGAAGCCGCGGCTTCAACTACATCCAGAGAAGGCTCAGGAAAATCAGCCCGAAGGTTCTCGCAGAGAGGCTGGGCCAGCTCGACAACCAGGGTCTTGTGAAAAAAACCAGCGCCGGGTACACACTCACGTCAAAAGGAAAGGAGCTTCTGGCAATCACAGAACAGCTCAAAGCCTGGTGCATCAGGCATACTGGTCAGCCGTGCACAGCACTGTGCGCAGACTGCCCGAGATTTCTGAAAGCTGTTTAAAGCCCAAGAAAGGGCGCAACAATCATGAACAGCCAGAGGTTAAAGGCCAGATGGGTGGCTGTGTAAAAAGCGGAAAGCGCCTTTTCACGCTGGTCACCCAAGACAAGCTGCGGGCCCTGCCTTATGAGTTCCACTACAAGGAAAACAGCCAGCCCGGTGGCCACGATGTGAAGGCTCTTTCCCAAAACGCCAGCCAGCAATCCGCCAGCAGCCATGCCTAAAAACTGAAATGGGCTCCACGGCCCGACCATTCCGTTCAGCAGGTCAGAGGCCATCACTGCCAAAGCCCCAAAAACAGCCCCAGTTGCAGCACCAAAATTAACTCCCACGAGAACTGTGCAGAAAAGTATAAGTTCAGCGCCGATGGACACCCTTATGTATCTCTTATACAACGTAGGCAGCACTGCAAGGATAAACAGGCCTATAATTGCCAGCATCCTGCCGAGCAGGCCTGAAAGTATCATAACAAGAAGTGCAAGGAACGCAAAAATTACACCTGCAGCAAACCTTTTCCTATGGCCCTTCACGAACCGAAGCAGCTTAAAAAAACGCCGCCTAAGCATGCTCAGGCAAGAGGCCTACAGGTTTAAAAGAGTTTCGAAAAGAGTTCGTATAATCAATTATAACTCTCACTTTTGAGCTGAAAAGGCGAAATTTCGCGCCAAAGACGTGCCTCTGTCTCACAATTCCACCTTCTGGGATAAATGGTGCCTAAAAATAAGGGGTTTATGCTGATTTTAAGATGTCGTGTTGAAAATATACTTCGCCATATCTTATTTGGAAATAATCTTTTCTGATATTACTTATCCGAAATATATTTTTGACAAGTGTAAACTACCTCAAAGGCGGCAGCCGAGGCAGCTTCTTTTAGGCACTATGCTTAGATAGGGGGGTCTTATTCGCTAAAAGTGAGGATTGCCAGAAAAAAGTTCGCATAATCCTTGGATAGTGATGCCTGCCGCATATCCAATGTCCAGATTTTATAAGCAAGGCAATTGCCTGGAATACAGGAGCAGGACTAAGAAAATCCAATGATATGATGATTGATAATAGTAAATCGTATTGATTTTGGAACATTATTATGCGATTTACTAATGGCAAAGTGCATATAGAAAGTTCCATTATTAATGCACTTTGCTATAACATTGAAGCCTGGCTAAATAAGAAACCAATAAATTTAATCCAATGAAAATCCGCCCGGATTGGGCAAAATTTAAAAACAGCCTGCCTGACCTGAGCCTTAATGCGCCGGTGGTCTAATGGCATGACAATGGCCTTCCAAGCCGTTTATCCGGGTTCGAAAAGCTGCGAAAATCCCGGCCGGCGCATTTTCAGTCCCTTTACCCAGTCTATACAATGGAAATTCAAAAACTAGCTGTAAGGGAGCAGATTGTAAAAACTGTTGCAAAATCGGGCAATGGCGGCGCTGTCTGGGTTCCAAAGGGCTGGTTAGGCCATGACACACCAAAGATTCTGATTTGGATGTTCTTGTAATAACCAAAGACAAAAATTTAAGGTTGAATTTTAAAAAAGAAAAGATTGAGATAACTTCGTTCCCAATTGATAAGTTTAAGAAAGCAATTGAAAAATATCCGGCAATTTATTACCAGATAATTGACAATGTTTATCTAAAGTCATATTCTGTGCTGTATTCATCAATATTGAGATTAAGGGGACTATTCATTATAGAATGTATGCTAAGTACGGCTAAATTTTCCAATAAAAAATTCAAAAACAGGATTATCAGCCTTGGCCGCAAAGAGTTTGAAAATTGCCATAAGGCTTACAGGTTAATCAGGGATAATATGCCTATTAAAAGCTTGAGAATAAGGGTAAATGTGGCGGAGAAAACATTAGCCATCCTGGAAAAAGAAACAGGGCTGGTGGAGGGGCAGATTAATGGCCAATAGGAAACAAATCCCTCAAGACGCCCCTGCCGCAATCTGGTCGGTGAGCAGCGAGTCAGTGATGACGCTCGCAAGGCTGTTGAACATGACTATGACTATCAGAGAGATAACAACGTAAATAACCACGCTCCTTATCATGTTCTGGCCGAGGTTGTGCTTTTCAGCAAGCCTGTCAGCGCCGTTCTCAATGCCATTGGCAAGGATTGTCAGGATGTACACTATCTCCACAATGTAAAGGCCGACGACAATCTGGAAGTAAAACGTAGGGATTCCCTGGCCAAACAGCCCGTCAAGCCCCTCCAGGGGAATCTTCTGTCCTGTGCCGCTGGTCTTCAGGGCCTGCTGGATGTCGCTGAGCCTTCCCAGAATCGTGACTATCATTGAAGTTATGCCGACAACAATCCCTGCGATTGCAGGGGCGAGCATGCCAATCTGCTGTTTCATATCAGAAATGATGTCAGCCATCAGGTCCTTGAGGCGCTCATTCACCCTGTGGATCTGCTTGATGTACTCAGAGACATTGATAAGGGCCTGTGAGGCGATAAGCGGGCCCTTCCTTGAGCTTTCTATCAGGACCTTCATGGTGCTCTCTATGAGCGTGGACGGGAAAAAGACGAGCGCGCCCCTTTTCTCGTCGAAAATAGCCTGCTGGAGGCCCATCCCCCTCTTGCTGACATTATCGCTTACTGTCTCAAAGAACTCGCCGGTGACAGAACCCTTGGTTACTGCGGCAACCTTGGCAAAGGCGATTTCAGCAGGAAGCCCGTCGCCAAGCCTGTTCCCAAGCTGGAAAAGGGCAGATGCAAACTCGTCCTCAAGCCGCCCGGTATTCTCCCTAATCTTTATGACCCGGCTGGTCTTTATCCTGTAGTAAATCCCTACAGAAAGGCCGATTGCCAGCGGGATAAGAAGGCTGAGCAGCGCAGCCCCTATCCCAAACGGGCCTGACAAGCCGCCTGCCTCGCCCTTCCTGTAATCAAGAAGCTTGAGGCCAATCACCGGAAGCCTCGGCTCCTGAGCAAACGAGGCTTCATCAATAACCATGCGCATAAGAAGAGGTGAAAGGCCTGCGGACAGCAGCACCAGCAGAACAGCCAGGCTGACAAACAGCGGGTTGATGATTGCCTCATGGCTTCCAAGCTTGAAAGTGACATTCCTGAACTTCTTCATTTCAGGATTTTCCTCGCTGATGTCAGTGTCGCCGTAGCCAGTTGGCCTTTTTGACAGCACAACTTTCCCAAGATAGTACAGGCCTATTGGCATCGTCACGTTATAAAACAGGGCGATATACAGGGCAACCCTTGACGGCGAGACGTCCTTTGTCAGGAAGCTTGCAACCAGCGGGAGTATTACAAGGCCGAGGATTGGAAGGATTATGCCCAGCATGTAAAGCATTGTGATAGGCCCCTTCAAGTCGTGGGCATACCTGAGCATCTTCTCATAAGTCTCCTCAAGCATGACATTAAGGGCCTTGTCCACCATCTGCAGCCTGCGCTCCTCAGAGGACTCCATAAGCGAGCCCTCAATCAGGTGGAAAGACTCAATAAACTCAGGATTCCACTTCCTCCACGACTCAAGGTAGACATCAAGGCTTTCCCTGATGGACTCATACTTGTTGGTTTCCACATCCCAAAGGACTTTCCGCAGGTCAAGCGACAATGGGGGGCTTAGGTGGTCTGAGGCGAACCTTATGGCAAGCTCAAGATTTGAGGTATGCCTCATGTAAGTGGCGACGTAGAAAACCGACTGGACCATCTGGTTTGAGGCCTTCATCCTCCAGCTGTTGGCAAAGAACTCAGGAAGCTTCATCAGCCCTGACATTACTGTGATTCCTATGATAACCGCAAAGATAATCAGGAACAGGGACTGGAAGAGGACAAAGAACACCATGCTTAGCGACATCACCGAAACGAGCAGCGCAAGTATTGCGAAGCTGTAAACGCCGGCAGGAGTGACGCTCAGGTGGCAGATGTCAATATGCTCCTGGAGCAGTGCCGCGGACTTTGAGTCGGGCTTTATCTTAAGGAAGCGCTCGCCAACACCGCAAAGCCGCTCATAAAGCGTGTAATGGCCTGGCAGGAGCTCCTTCTTGAAATCAACATAGTTTGCTGAAATTGAGCTGCCAGAAGCCGATGCCTTTGGCTCGTATTTCTGGCCAAACTCAGCCTCAAGCCTGGCCTTATACTTGCCAATCAGGTCTTCCCGGGTGTCAGCCATTTCAAGTCGTGATGCTGGCCTTCTTTACCTTCCGCTTGAACCACTCATTCCAGTCAAAGAAAATCCTCTTGCTGTCAAGATAGCCCATCTCCTCCCTGACCACCTCGCCAATCCTGTGGAACTCATCATTCGACTGGATGACAAAAGCCGCCTCAAGAAGATCAGGCATGCCAGCCTGCGCGGATACTGAAACAAGGGTATCCTTGATTTTAGTCCTCAGCAGTATGTTGTCCCACACAGCATCCCAGCTTGCAGACCACTCCTTCACATTTCCCGCAATGGACTTCAAAACGTCGGAATCGCCATTCAGCAGGTCAAGCGTCGGCTCAAGGGTGTCAGTCTGCGAGTCATACTTCATCAGGTCCTTGAAGCCCTTTTCAAGGACAGGGTCCTGCTCCCAGAACTTCCCGACCTCGGTAATGGAGGTTATCCTCCTCCACTTGTGCAGGCCGTCAGCGCTCCTCACAGGATTCGCAACGACAATTATGTCTGTAGCCTTGAAGGAAGTCCTTGGAACGCCAAGGTCGTTCACAACCCGGTCAAACACCCCGTAAGGGGAATCGCCGTGAATTGTGCCTGCAACCACATTTGCAAGCGCTCCAACACGCATCGCCTCGTAAAGTGCGCGCGCCTCGACGCTCCTCACTTCCCCAACGATTAATCCAGAATCCCCGAGCCTCAGGGTGGTCCTTATCCCCTCGTCGGCGGAAACCTCTGTTGTGCCTTTTGTAAGGGCGCTGGCAACCTTCATCGACTGGATGTTATAGCCCAGGTCCTTCAGGGCAGAGACTGGAAGCTCGAGGGTGTTGTGAGCCAGGATATTCTCACAGATAAAGTTCTCAAACTCAGGGACAGACAGGTCATAAACATAACCGGCCGCAGCACCAAGCGAAATTACCTCCGATACCTCATCAAAGAAAATGTCCGATTCAGCCAATGCGCGCAGGCGAGCCTTATCCGCGGAAGCCAGGCAGGACGAAATCTGCATCAGCTTTTGCCTCCCAATGTTGTTCCCCCTTTTGATGTAATCAGTCCTGCTGAACCCGGGGCAATTTGCGGCAATCCTGCGTTTCTCGGCTAATGAAAGGGGGATTATGTCTGAACTGGCGTGTGTTGATTTTTTTCCGCAAAGACTGGAAAGCCTTTCCATTTTTTTGCGCTGAAGAAATCCGATTTCCCTCATTCTCTCCCAGCCTTCCAATGAGCTTATTGAGGCATTGTACGTTTTGTCCTTTCTAATCCTTCCAAGCCGAAGTGTTATCCCGAATGACAGGAGAAGAGTCTGGATATCCTTCAGAAGCCTAACTGAGGCCAGCGGAATCACAATTTCCTTTTTCGCCACGCATCCATCAGCGCTGAACAGCCCATTCAGCATGCAGCCCACCTGCCGCCTATGCAGGCCGAAAACCCATGCTGGAATTCGTTTCGTGTAAGAGTCGCCCTTCAACTGCAATACTTCCCTCATTACCAACCTGAGGACAGAGGAGTTTATCATGGAGGAAAAGCCATCGGAATGCAGCTTCACCTTCAGGCCAAGGCTGCCAGCCACGTTGCTGATGACTGCCCTGGCTTCTTCCTCACCTGATGAGATTATTACAGAATTCCTGTCGTAGCAGCCATCCCCAAGCCACAGCCCGATGAAGGAAAGGAAATCTGGTGTCAATGGAATAAGCAGGGGCAAAGCCGCTGAATTCTTGTGCTTGACAAAAACCCCTTCCTGGCTACCCAGTTCGCATCCCAGCGCCCTCATTTCCCTCAGCAGCCTGCATGGAATAATTCCCTTTCTGAGCCAGAAATCAGCCTTCCCCCGCGTGCTTCCCAATTCCAGGCAGACTTTTTTATAGGCAGCCCTGTTTGAGGCAATCATTTCCCTGACCGGCTCTCCAAAGAAATACGTGTTTTCCAGAGATTCAAGGTGGTCCAGGAGGCTTACATGCATCCTGGCCGGATTTGAAACCGGCAGGAGCCTTGGAGTGGCGATAAAATCGCCGGGCTTAAGCTCGGCGGCCCTTACAGGCTCCATAAGCTTCCCTTCCCCAATACTGAACAGGGAGTGGTCGCCTGTAACCCTGATTTCCCTTCCTGTTCTGGTCCTGACAAGGAACATTTCCTTGCATGTTTTATGCCTTATGAACTTGGTAACCCTGCAAAGAGAGACTTTGCCATTCTCATCCATTGAGAAAACCTCTATACCCTCTGGGTTTCCAGTCACCTCATGCTCTGTCAGCGAATACCATTTCCCATATGATGCTATAAGACCGTCAACGAGGCTGCCCACTGTCGTGTATTCTGTCTTCCCGTTCCGCCTGACAACAATGCCTGAATCGCCAGCAACGCTGTCCTCAATCGTAATCAGCCTCTGCTTCCTCATCGTCTCGGTCATCACAGCCCCAAGCAGGGAAGTCTTGCCAGCGCTCCGCGTGCCTGCAACCAGGAATGTTCTTGAACCATCAACCAGAAAGCTAATCAGCCCTGCCCCAAGCGCGGAAATCATCCTGTTCTTCATAAGCAAAGGCAAAGTCCACGGCTTGTCACGGTGCCTCCTCAGGGCGTATGCAAGGCCGGTGGGGTTGAGGGGCGGGCTGATAATCGCAACCCTTGCCCGGGCGTCAGGAATCACCAGTTCAGTGTCCAGCACAGGATTGGCCTCGTCCAAAGGACGGCCTGAAAGCAGCCTGAACTTGGAAGCCCACGACTCGCCCTCGCTTGGAGTGGGGATAATGTTGGTAAAGCAGTCGTCATAGTCCTGATGCACAAGAAATATAGGGATATTCCCCATAGGGCTGTTGACAGTGATGTCCTGGACCTTCTCATCCTGCAGCAGGACCTCGATAAGGCCAAAGCCAATGGTGTGCCTCACAAGGATCTTTGTCAGCTCATTCACCTCAGAATTCCTCAGCTTCATAGACCTGAAGTTGGCCAGCTCCTCAATAAGGTCAGAGCCTACATTCAGGAAAACCTGCCTGAGCCTCTGGGGGTCAACAAACTCAGACTTCTGCGGCTTGTGCTCGGAAATGATGGCGCGGGCAGCGTCAAGAAGCTCGTACTTCTCCTCAGAGAGCTTAAACTCAGGAGGGGTGATGTGATAAAGCAGCTTGATAGTATCAGGAACCTTAAAGACAACAACCTCTGACTCACCCACGTTATAGCTGTCGACCTCATCAGCCTCAGGCGGAAAGGAAGCCATGAGCTTTGTAAACATGAAATCAGGCTTGGTAATCGGCCTGAAAATCTCCCTGTAAACAGACCTTTCGCCAGGCCTGAAGCCGGCAAGGTGGGGCTTGGCAAGCCTCAAAAGCCTCGCCCCTTCCATGAGCCTGACCAGGTTTTCAAGCATCCCGACATAATTGCGCTGCCTTGCCTGGGCATCCTCGCCTGGCTGCAGGGAATCAAGCAGGACAGACTCGCGCCTGTGGACACGCTTAAGCTCGACATAAGCAAGCAGCGGGTCGCTCTTCAGGATATTGTGAATGATGTTCTGAAGCTCAGCATACTTCTGGTCAGCCCTGGCACCGGGGCCGTAAGCCCTGTATGCCGAGAATCCGCCCTTCACCAGCTGCTTCTGAATCTTCGCAACCTCAACCAGAAGCCGGGTCTGGTCAAAGTCGTACTCATAATCCCGCTTCTGATAAAGGACAATGCGCGTAACCCCTGGATTCTGGACAAGAAGGTCAATCACCTTGGCCATTACCAGCGGGCTCTCCTCAACTGAGGGGAAAAAGGGGCAGCGCTCGCAGTTGACCCTGAGAATGGTCTCCTCACCCTCCCGCAGAACATCGGCTGCAAAGCAATCCTCTTTTTCCATCCTGCCACCGAAACATTTATTTAGCGACATCCAATCTTTATATATGTTCCGATGGAGACCCAGCAAGCTGAGCAAGGCGCTGTCAGCGACACAGTAAGGGGAATAAGGACTCTGGAGGAGAAGTACAACAACCTCCTCAGAAGGATACAGCTTGGAGAGCAGAATACAATAGCGCACACGCGAAAAATACATGACGAGTTCAGGGCCATCAACTCCGACATCCTGGAGCTCAGGAAGCAGATTGAGGAAATCAGGGAAAGGATGATGATGGCTATAAAGGAGCTCCAGACAGTTGCAAAAAGGGAGGACCTGGAAATAGTCAAGAAGTACCTGGACCTCTGGGAGCCTGTGAATTTTGTCACGCAGGCAGAGGTTGAGAAGATGGTCAGAAGAATCCTTGAGGAAAAATAACCCATGCAAAACTTTAAAAACAGCCTGAGGCCTTAGGAATCCATGGCTTTTTTCAGCTCAAAGAAGAAGGAGGCTGAACCAGCAATGGCCGCACCCCCTGCACCTGCTGCGCGGAGTATACCCTCCGAGGATGTCATCAGGATGCGGCAGCAGGGAATGTCAAACTCCCAGATAGTTGAAAGCATGCAGAGGTCAGGGTACAGGACAACCCAGATACTGGACGCAATGAACCAGGCGGACATCGGAAGGTCGGCAGAGCCAATACAGGGCGCTCCTTACTTCGGCGAGCAGCAGGCAATGGCACAGCCTCCGCCGCAGCAGGGAATGTCACGCCAGATTATGGAACAGCCAGACTACCCTCAGGCCCAGGCCGTAAGCTATGATGAAAAAATAGAGGAGATAGCCGAGGCCATAATTGAGGAAAAATGGAATGAGCTGGTCAAGGACATCCAGAAGATAGTCGAGTGGAAGAACAGCATGGAGGCGAGCATGAAGGCGCTGGAGCAGCGGCAGAACGACCTCAAGCAGACCTATGACGGCTTGCAAAGGGCGCTGATGTCCAAGCTGACCGACTACGACCAGAACATCACAAGCGTAAACTCAGAGCTCAAGGCCCTTGAAAAAGTATTCCAGAAACTGCTTCCAACATTCACAGAGAACGTCAACGAGCTGTCCAGGACAGTAAAGGAGCTTAAGAAGAAAGGGTAGTGGTTGGTAGTTAGTGGTTGGTAATTATTCTTAATCAGTACACATTCCAAAGCCGTGCACGAAGCCAGACCGTACACGTGGCCAATCTCCCGTAAGGGGCTGCTGAATCTGGGGAAGCCAAGGCTACTACTTAAGTTAAAGGTTTTCCTTTCTCTTGTATAACTGGCAGCGGGCTGACTCTTAGTTCACTGAAAAAAGCCTTACTTAATCGGGGAACTCATCAGAGCCAGAGTCAGGGCTGAGATAAGCAGCAGCACCACCATCCCAAGCACCTTGGCATTGGTTAAGGTTAGAAGCACGTTCTGGCCAATGGAAGGCGAGCCTGTCGAGCCAGGGCCTGTAACTGTGGCTGTCTGGTTGCCACCCTCCCTTGCCTTCAGAAGCTGCTGCCCAAAGGACTGGCTAAGGCCTGCTGCCAGGATAATAAAGCCGATTATAAGAATCCACCACATCGCTCCTCTCGGCCCGCCAAGGGTCCCGAGCATATCCACAGTAGGGATGCCCATGAAAGAGCCGATAAGATAAATTATGAACACAAAGAAGATGATAACCATGAACCAGGGAGCCATGGCTGAAATTGCGCCTGTGGCAGTGCCAGAAACAGCTACCATAAGCGAGAACACAAAGGCTATAAGGGCGTTAATCCCGTCATTCTTGAAGATGTTGGTTACCTTAAGGAACCCGTAAACGAGCAGAAATGCAAAAAGCCAGCTGAAGACAGGCATAAATGCCTTCAGCACAGACAGGTCAAGCACAGTTGCCATTTTCTACTTGCTTCCAGGTATGGCATCCTTGAAAATCCTGAATATCTTCTGGAGGCCGCCCATCTTGTCTCCGCCTGGCTTTGAAGTGATGAAGAATATCACCAAGGCAAAAACCAGTATCATTACGAGCAGGCTCTGGGTATCAGGGTCGTTCAGGAAGCCCAAGGACGGCGGAAAACCTGCAAACCAGCCCGCCGCGCTTCCGAAAATGTAGACAACAATGCCAAAGGCAAGGATGGCGACAACACCAGCCAGGTCGCTGAGGCCGATGTCAAGGTTCTTGCCAAACACGCCCACCAGCAGAAGGACGGCAATGATAGCCACCAGCACAACAGACACGCTGGGGAGGGCGGAGTTGATTATCGTGATAGGGTCTGAATTTGGAGGGTAGCGGCCCATTATATGCGGGATAACTGTAATGGCAGAGAGGGCAAAAGAAATTATTATATTGAACTTGTGGGCCTCTTCAGCGCCAAGTATCTTGGTTTTCTGGAGCACCGCGAAGACTATAGTGAAAATGAGTATGAAAGGGATTAAGGAGTCAAGTATGCCCAGCCTGTCAAGCTGCTCAAAAAGAGTGTTAAAGGTCGCCATTCCATCACCAGCTTTTTTTTACATGCCTTTCCACTTACTACTTTAAATATTTAACCTTTTACAGCTCATGTGCCGTTCTTCTTCTCAGGCGCAGAGTGCTTCTGGGGGGTTATGACGTAGTATATTATGCCAAGCATGATAAGCACCATTACAATGCTGGGCACCACCTCATTTGTGCCAAAGTTCTTCAACGAGTCAAAAACTATCTCCAGCCATGTCTTTTCACCGCTCTTTATCGCATCAAGGAATATGACCAGAAGGCCGACGAACATGATGGCCATGAACACCATCCTCAAAGGCCCCTTGTCAAGGAAATAGCCATGGGCCTCCTCCTTATGGAAGGAGCCGGCAAGCAGCAGGAAGAAGGTGGAGGCAAGCAGCAGGATAATCATGTTGCCTGAAACTTTCGTTATGATCTCAACCAGCCTGGAGGAGGCGACCACGAAAAAGGCAACCGCGAAAGCAACCATGGCATTCATGTTCTTCCTGGTGTACTCCTCAGCCCCATCCTTGGTGACCATCTTCTCCACACCGAAGACCTTGGTCTTCTCAAGCAGCGCAAACATCAGCGTGAAAACAAGCAAAAAAGGAAGGAGCACGTCAAAAAGGCCGATCTTGTCAAAGAACTCTATGACAGTCCTGAAATTGGAGGCCATAAGTGAATTTTCACAAAGATGCTATATAAAGCTTTCGGCGATGGATTTTTTGGTGCAGGACACAGACATTTGCCACCAGTTTAAGCAGTGGATTAACTGTCTGCAAATGAAAATAGTGGCAGGCTGTTCATGCCTTTTTTGGCAGCCCCTTTCGGGAGCTCGTAAGTGTACGGCTTGGCTTCGTATGCGCTTTTGAACAGGCCAGGACCAGTGCACGAAGAGTCAGCCTGCTACTTAAAAACAAGGCCTTGTTTAAAATGGAGAACAAGTGGTGGCAAATGTCACTAACCTACACCCCTTCACGCCTTTGCAAAGGTATTTAAGCGACCTTCCTTAAAAGAAAGGGCGATGAAAAGAGGGCAGATATCGCTTTTTGTAATAACAGGAATACTCATTCTAATCCTGCTTGGGCTGGCAATGCTGATTCCAGAATACCTTCAGAAGGGCGAAAGCCTGGACGACTCCTCAGCTTTCAGGTTTGTGGAGTCCTGCCTCAGCTCCACCGCAACGGAGGGGCTTAAGCTGCAGGGAGTCCGGGGAGGCTGGCTTTACGACCCCAAGCCACAGCTGGAACTGGGCTCTGGAACAGCGGCCTACTATGATTATTATTCAGGGTCGAAATACGCGCCCACGCTGCAGGAAATGCAGCAGGACATAGCTGATTATGTCGACTCCCACATAGGCGACTGCCTGTCAGCAAAAGGCATGGATAGCCATTCAAACGTGAACGTAGCCTCCTCTCCAGAGTTTGTAACAATAAGCATGAGCAATCCGACAACTGTCAGGTCAGGCAATGGCAAGGTTACCAAGGACGAGTATTCAGTACAAATTGACGTCCCACTCGGAAAAATAGCGCAGTCGGCAGACGCACTAATTGAGTCCATAACAGCCTCAGACCTGAACACCGACACGAGATTTGACAAGACAATCGGACCATACCTGAAGCCGCAGCCCTGTGTCGGACTGGCTTTCATGGCAACGCCTATCAACACCATGGCCAGGTTCTCATACTACTTCTATTCGTGCGACACCACAATATGGCACTACAGCCAAGGCGACTACAACTTCATATTCGCGGCGAGGCACATGCGAAAATGAGAAGGCAGCTTACCATGGTTATCTGCATCATGCTGCTCAGCACGCCCTTTACATCCATGCTTGCCTCGGGGCAAGAGCAGGCACCGGGAGAAGAGCAGGCCCAGGGAAGCTGCACTGTGCAGGAGCGGATAAACTGGATATGCAGGCAGGGCAAGGACAGCCCAATCAGCTGCACTGATGAATGGGCAAGCCCAAGATGGTCTGAAGAGCTAAACGCCCTGGTCATGCTGCGCGAAGAGAAGGGCGGAGACAAAACCCTGGGGTCAATAAGCTATAAGGGCGATGATTTCTGCACCAAGGGCGCAAGCAGCGGCAAATGCACAATACAGCAGAGAATCAACTGGATATGCGCCCAAAGCAAGGAAGACCAGCACTGGAGCTGCGCAGCAGAGTACAAAACACCTCAATTTGCAGAGGAACTCAACAAACTCGCGGCGCTCAGGGCAAAACTCGGCGGACACGCAACCCTTGAAAAGGCAGGCTATGACAAGCTGACGTGCCCAGACCAGGCGCCTGCGCAGCCTGTCCAGACAACTCCATCAACTCCAGCTGCCACTCCCTCCCAACCCAGCCAGCCAAGCCAGCCGCAAACTCCTGTCCAGACGCCTCTGGCAGAAACGCCTCCTGTGGCATCGCAGCCTGCCCCTCCAGCAGCAAATCCCCAGGCAACTACGCCAAGCCCCCCTTTTGCACAGGCCAACTGCTATGGCAAACCAAAAGACTCAGCAGTCTGCACAGGTGAAAATTCCTTCAACATCTGTGACGGCCAGGGTGGGAAAATAAGAGCTGAGGATGGAAGCCAGGTATTCTACTGCACCCCCGGGCAGAAATGCAAGCCTGGAATCGCCGGCGCGGCGGCAAGCTGTGTGGTTGAGTCAGAATGCTCCTCAAGGCCAAAGGATTACGGAGTCTGTATAGGAAGAGACAAGTTTGTAATATGCGATGGCACAGGCGGAAAGCAGACATCAGACAGGAGCGAAATCTTCAGCTGTAACCAAGGCCAGTACTGTGTACAGCAGGACAACACCCCGGCAAAATGCGTGAGCGCGAACTGCAAGGAAAAACCCGAAGGCTTCGGAATCTGCGTGGGAAAGAATGAATTCGTAATCTGCAATGGAGACTGGGAGACAATGGCTGACGAAAATGGAAGATACACTTTCCAGTGCAACAGCGGCCAGACATGCATCCAGGAATCTGAATCCTCACCAGCAAAATGCGTCCAACTCCCTGACTGCGAGGGCAGGAAGCGCGGAGCCTACTGCACAGGAGACAGGGAATTCATAATCTGCGACGGCTCAGGAGGCATGGTGCTGGACGCAGACTCAAAAGCCAGCAAGGCAGTCTACACATGCAACACCGGCGAAGCCTGCAAGCATGCTAAAAGCGGCGAGCCTGCCGAATGCATACCCTCAGCAGGCACTCCTGATGACTGCAAGCCCCTGCCAATACCAAGCTCAGGCGAGCCTTTGCAGCCGCAGAACCTGCCATCCACAGGAGAACCGGCCAAGGCAGAGCCAATCCCGCCCACCAACTGCCCTTCTCCTGAACAGATACCTGAAGGAAGGCCGGAAGGCGACAGTACAATGTTTACGCATACATCCGCCAACGGAAAAACATACGAAGTCGAGGTAAAAAACAGCCTGGTTGTCCGCTGCCTGGAGAGCAAGCAAGAGGTGGAATGCCCATTCATGCTGCCAAAAAGCGATGACGAGCTGAGGGCAATCATCTCCAGCGCATCTGCTGCTGGCGCAGCTACTGGAGGGGTGCAGGCAACAGCCGCCGCCCCAGTAAAGGTGGCCAGCCTTGGAGACGACAAACAATCCCAGGTGTACGGGCTTGCCAACCTTGTGAAGTACAGCGTGGAATCGAGCTATAAGGCAGGCGAGACCGGGCTGCTCATGCTGGAGCTTGTAAATGACAATGGGGAGACAGAGCACCTAATTTCAGCGGATGAGGCAAAATTCGACTCCAGCGGAAAATATTCAAGGCAGGATTCCTTCTCAACAGCATACTCTGAAGGAAAATACCACTTCAGGGCAGCGCTTTTCAACAGTGAGGGCGCCCTGATTGGAACCGACATTTATAAGTCTGGCGGCGTTGTCGCGGACATCTTCCTCCTGAAGCCAGTAAGCGAGGTGCCTCAGGTCTCTGATTATGACCTGGCAAAAAAACTCAAGGAGTACCTTGATGTAAGGGTCAAAGCCTCCCAAAATTCGCCGGAATACAGACGCGCATTCAGGGAGTTCATGACAATGTACATCCAAAGGACATTTTCAGACCCACAGGATGCTGAGGCAGCAGGCAGGCTTCTGGAAGACGCCAACATAGACAGCACAATCAGGCAGATGGAATCATCGCTAAAGGAAGAGATACAGGCATACTACATTGAGTACGGGCTGAAGCTTTCAGACGTTGCATATGAGGAAACAAAACCCCTTGCAGATGAAATAGGCCAGTTCAAGTTCGGCCTGAACCTCCTAAATCCGTTTGAGGTATTCACAGGCGCGTACAACGGCGTGTCAGGGCTCAACGGCAGATGGAAGCAGTCTGCCGAGAAAAACATGAAAGAGCTGGCAGACATACGAGCAACGTTCCTTTACTTCAGCAACGAAATGTCAAAAGGCAACAGCTTTGACCAGGTGCATGCCTCAATCACCAGCGCAGGCGACATCGGAGAGAATTCCAAATACTACAGGAGCCTGGCACAATATGACGCCAGCCAGTACATATTCAAGGGGATAAAAGAGAACGACCAGGCAGAGGTAATCTACAGGATGGGTAGCCTTCCTGTGTATTACTCCCTCCTCATTTTCTACCACAAGGATACCACGCCCCAAACAAGCTCAGAAATAGAAAAATACGGGCCCTACCAGTTCAGCGACATTAATGAGCGCAGGAGAAACATAATCCAGTTAGGAATTGACCAGTACAGGGGCCTTGGCTACATAGCGCCAAATACCAAGCAGCATTTGGATGCTCAAAACAATGTGGCCAAATTCAAGGAACTGGGAAACTACCTGGGCACAGCAGAGGGCGCGATACTCATAGGAGGAGTGGCTGTAACCCTGGTCGGAAGCATAGCGGCAGCGCCTGCAATCGCCAGGGCAGCGGCGGCAGGACTTACAAAACTCGGCTCATTCGGGTCAAGGATATCAGCCATGGCATCGTCTGTGGCCTCCAAAATCCCAGGGGGAGGCCAAAACCTGCTCATGTTCTCATGGGTGACTATTGAAGGAGCGTCAACAGTCGGAGGATGCATAGACTTCTTCGAACACCAGGCAGGAAGGGAATCACAGGCAGGAGGAGAAATATCCAAATGCTATGCCAGGGCTGCCGCAGCATTGTTCGCGACAGGCTACACAGCAAGGCTCAGCTGGGAGTCAGTAAAGCCATTCATGGACGGAGTCTTTGACAAGATAGTAAAGAGGGGAATTAACAATGCGCGGGGCTCAGCCGGAACGACTGGCGGCGCTGGAGGGGCTGCTGGACGAGGAACTGGTTCGACCGGGCCTTCAACAGGAGCCTCGGGAGGCGGAGCCTCAGCAGGACGCGGAAGCTCATTCAGGCCTCCATCACCCCCACCGCGGCCTGACTTTTCAGCCAGGGATGCCATGAGGAAAAACTGGGCTGACAAAATGGACACCCGCAACATCCCTGACCAGCTTTGGAATGAAATAAGCGCCCTGAGAGCCTACAACAGGGGTTCTGGAACCATCGAAGGCTTAACTGGCACGCGGTCAGGCACAGCAGCCCAAAAAATGGCGGCGTTGAGAAGATGGGAACAGCAACTGAACAGGGACCTTGCCCAATATCCTGACGACCCAGTGTTACTTGAGGCGAAGCGGCAGCTGGATGCTGCGATAAGGAGAGTCCAGGCACAGGGCAGCAGCGCGCGGCCCCGGGCGGAAACCCCTCCACAGCGGGTTATAATCAGCGACATGAGGAATGACGTTTTCAGCATGAGCACCCAAAATGGCAAGGCAGCAGGGGTGGTTACAAAATTCGGCAGGGGACATGGCGACGGGGATTCAATTCTTGCAGAAACCAAAGGCGCAAGCGCCAACCTTGCAGTGGCTGATGGCGCATCAGGAATGGGGCGGGAGGAGGCAAGCGCAGCAAGCAGCGCGGTGGTAAAGCACCTTTCAGGCCTGCCAGACGGAGCTGACCTGGAAGCCCTGGAAAGTGCAATCATCTCCGCAGACAGAAGGGTAAAAGGGGTCGGACAGACCACTGTTGTGGCTGCCACAATCAACGGAAACAGGCTCTCCATAGCATGGGTCGGTGACAGCGAGTATATCCTGATAAGGAATGGCAGGATAGTCTCCCACAATTTCAATGAGCTGCATGGAACTGGCAACATACTTGACTATGCCCTGGGCGGAGGCCTGCCGCTTGAAGGGATTCCAGGCAGGACAATAACGCTGCAGAAAGACGACATCCTGATTCTGGGAAGCGACGGGATTTTCGGGCCAATAGCAGAAACCCCTATAATTGGCCCAGCAAGCCTTGGCAAAGCCGCATTTGGGCCAAGGAACTTCAACGACTACAACAAGATTCTCCAGGAAATTTCAAGGGCCAGGGCAAAAACCCCAGAGGAAATACGAAACGTCATGCTAAGGCTTGCCAGCTCAGGCGGCGACGACGCCAGCCTTATCGTATACGTGCAGGGCGGGTAAAATCCAAGCCGCATGGGGCTTTTTAGTAACTTACAAGCGGTTAAAAAGAAAAGATTTTTACAGGACAGCGGATGAAACATTATCCAATGTCCCAAAACACTTCAGGCGGATGGTTTCCGCTTTTCACACCGTTAACTTCTGATGCCATAGCAAAGGCCATACAAGAGGCCAAGGAATTGGAAGAAGCCAGGGAGTTGGAAGGCATAGTTAACTATGAGGGTCCAGACCTGGTTAAACTTCTTTTGGGAAGTTCTGAGCAAATGGGACTTAAAATACTCTCTTCCGGTGCAACTGTGGCCAGTTCTGAGGATCTTTATCACTGTGCGGTTGGCTTATCTGTGGCTTACCTAGTCAGGGACGCAACTGCCCAGGATGTTGCAAGGAAAGGCAAATTGCATTTTCTTCCGGATTTCAACAGAATATCAATAATTTCACATGGATATAGAGGTACAGTAATAATAGGAGTAAGAGACTGGAAAACTGCTTTTTACTCGGACATAACCTTTATCGCCAACAACGGCTGGCGAATACCCGGGGAGGATACAAGGATAAATGGATTGTATATCCCCGCAGACCATCAGTCATACCTCCAGCTTGAAGGAAGAATTTTTTCCACAACAGACTTAAGAGATGCCCTACAACATCCAAAAGCGTGGCTTCAGTGATAAAAATGACGCAAGCAAACCCTTTCCTCGCGAGGACAACGGTTGTTCCGATGGACGGCGATTACCTCATTTCAAGGATTCCAACTTCAGAGGCTGCCAGGACCCCTGAGGAAATCCCTACCTGAACAGCCTCTGGTAGTTTGAAAAGATGATATTCCCGCAGTCAGCCGCTGTAAGGCCCTTGATACCCGCAATCGCCGCCACTGTTCCTGCAACCATGGCTGGCTCGCTTGGCTGGCCCTTCACAGGGCTGAGGAACGGCGCGTCTGTCTCTGTAAGAAGCAGCGAGGACGGAACAGCCCCGGCAACTGCCCTGAAATGGCTGCTCCTTGATAACAGCGCTGGTATGCTGAAGTGAAAGCCGGCGTCAACAGCCCTCTT
The DNA here is from genome assembly GCA_964504135.1 of uncultured Methanosarcinales archaeon. GTDB lineage: Archaea > Nanobdellota > Nanobdellia > Woesearchaeales > UBA10216 > JACPTG01. Next base: position 5,450 of record CAZDCW010000007.1, on the reverse strand, counting down.
AACGACCTTCATGCTTCCCATGCAGCAGTGCATGACAACCTTCCTGCAGCCTGCTGAAACCAGGGCTTCAACGACATCTACCTCTGCCTTCCTGCTGTGGACGATGACAGGCTTTCCAATTTTCATGGCAAGCTCAACCTGCCTGAGGAACAGTTGCCTCTGCCTAATCCTGTCCTCCAGCTCCTGATAATCAAGCCCAATCTCGCCAATGGCAGCAAGCATATCCCTGTTTGCCCTGAAAAAGGCCATTTCCTCTGCAACCTCTGCCTCTGAAAGCTTCGCGGACTCTGTTGGGTAAAGGCCAACAGCAGCCCTGACTATCGGATGAATTTTGGCCAGTTCAAGCGATTTCCTGTTGCTGCCTGGGCCAATGCCATTGGTTATGACAGCAGCTACGCCTGCATGGGCTGCCCTCTTCAATGCTCCCTCAACATCACCCAACAAGTCAATGTGGGCGTGAACATCAGCGTAGGGCATACAATCACCTGCGGCAGCTGCGGATAAACCTTCTCAGCACAGCAGCGGCCTTCCTGGCATGCCTCTTCCTTACAAGGAGGTAGTCCCTGTAAAAGTCAGAAAAAGCGAGTATGGGAATCCGGGCCTCGGCCAGGACTGCCGTAAGCGCGGCCAAATAGCCAGTCAGGTTAAAAGGCAAGGCGGCGTCAAACACAATCAGACTGTACGGCTTGCTTACCTTCCTCTTGACTTTCACCATCGAGAGGTCCTTAACATTGCAGGCCAGGGTTGACATTCTGCCTTTCGTCACTACTACAAAAGGCTTCAGCCTACTGTAAAGGGCGAATTCACTCTTCACATGCACCAGCGCGAACTCTTCCCTGGCAACAACGACTTTTGTCTTTCCGATAAAACTCCTGAGCCTGACATCCATCATCCAATCCTCTCCTTCAGCGCGGCGTGGATTATTGGCAGCGCTATTGTTGCGTCGCAGAAAAGGTCAGCATACTTTGCTCCTGGCTCCAGCTTACCCCATGAAATGCCCTCCTTAAGAGGAGCTCCTGAGCTCCCGCCTGGCTCAGGCCTGTCAGTGGTTATCTGAACAGCATAAGCAGCCTGCCTGCTGAACTGCATCGCCTGCTGGATGTAATTCTTCGGGACGCCGCCGCCTACATAAAAAACGCCTGACTTCTTCGCTGTCCAGGCGATGTCAAGGATTTCCTTCAAATCTTCAAAGGCAGACACTGAAAGCTTATTCTTCTGGATAAATCCCCAGACCATCAATCCCAGTCCAGAGTCTGAAATTGCCGGGCAGAAAATGGGAATCTTCTTTTCAGCGCAAACCTTAAGCAGGGAGCGCCCCTTAACATTGCTGCCAATCTCCCAGAGGAACTCACGAATAGTAAGCTCCCTGCCAACCATCCCTGCCAGGATTGGCTTCAGGAAATCCTCCAGCTTAGGGTAAACCTCATTCGGCATATAGCTGTCATGCATCCTGTCCCAGCCCTGCCTGTTAAGCTCTGCGTCGTCAGCATGCGGGATTCCCTGGTAATGGCTGAAGCCAAGAGCCTCAACAAGGTCATGGGTCAGGGTTGCGCCGGTTGTAACGAAAACATCAACCCAGCCAGCCTCAAGCATCTCAATCAGGATGTTCCTCATGCCGCCTGGAACCATTGCGCCTGCCTGGCCAAGGAAAACAGTGCAGTCCTTATCTGAAATCATCTCCTCTGCAAAATCAACACTTCTGGCAAGGCTGCCCCCGCCCATAACCCCAGCGGCCTTCATCTGCAGCACAAGCTCGTTGACTGACATGCCCTTGGATGTGGAAACATGGCTGATTTTTTTGAGTCTGTGGCTCATGAAGGCAGCTTACCGGTTAAATATTTAAAGCTTATGAGGCGGCTGAAGAAAGGCATGCAGAAAACAATAAAATCAGCGGACGGAACGAAAATAAGCTATAGCATCAGCCGGAAGTCCAAAAAATTCGTAATCTTCCTGCACGGGCTTGGCGGTGACGGCAATGCATGGCGGAAAATCGCAGGCTATTTTAGCAGAATCGGATACTCAACAGTTGCGCCTGATCTTCGTGGACATGGACTTTCAGGCAGGCCAAACAATCCTGAAATGTATAAGCTCGAAAATTTTGCCAGAGATATCCACGAGCTTATACTGCATGAAAAAATAAGGGACTACTTTCTTGTTGCCCATTGCTTTGGCGGCGCAGTTGCCGCAAAACATAGCGAGCTATACCCAAACTCAGCCAGCGGATATGTTCTTATCAGCACCACTTACAGGGCTCCGCGGTCACTAAGGCTCTTAAAGGCAGCAGCCTTTACAATGAACCAGTTTCTGGCAAAATTGCCGACAAAAAAAGGGAGTCGGCGCAACTTTGACAGATTCATTGGGACAAATGACTGGAGCCCGAGAAGGATATTGTCAGACATCACAAGCACATCACTGCGGTCGTGGCTTTACACCTACCAAAAATTCGCTGAATATGACGGAAGGGAGGCATTGAAAAAAATAAACGCACCAACGCTGGTAATTGTCGGAAAAAACGACACAATATTCCGGCCGGAAAAATCCAGCACGATAAGCAGACTTGTAAAGGGGGCGATATTCAGGGCCATACCCGGGCAAAACCATATTATAGTGATAAACAGCCCTGAGATTATTCAAAAAGAGATAGGCTCTTTCCTAACATCAATAGGATTCGCATCACCTGGCAACAGCAAGCCGCCTGCACATCACTGACTTGTAGCATGCTTCAAGTTTGTCAGCGGATGACTGCACAGAAAACCTCTTGGCCATAAGGGCGGAATTCCTGCTGAACCTGTCCCGCAAATCCTTGTCTGAAATAAGCTTTTCCATGAGGCTAGCCATGCCATGATAGTCGCCCCTCCCAGCAATAAAGCCATTATGCCCGTTGATGACCAAATCAGGAATGGCCCGGACATTGACGCCCACTACAGGCAATCCGCAGGCCATAGCCTCAAGGATGACCAGCCCTTCTGTCTCAATGGTTGAGGCGGTGACAAAGACATCTGCCCTGCAGTAATATTGCCGCAGCCTGCGGTGGTCAACAAAACCCTTAAATTCTATGCTTTTGTCGTTCCCCGCCAGCCGCCTAAATCTGGATTCCTGAGGCCCAGCGCCGACAATAACAAGCCTGCAACCTTTCCTTTTTCCGGCCATCTCCCTGAAGGCCTTAATTACAACCTCTATCCTCTTATCATAGGCCAAACGCCCAACATGAAGAAAAACATCACCCGTTTTCCTGACCATTGACTGATGGAAAAGCTGAAGGTCAACACCATTGGAAATCACCAGAATGGGCCTGCTGAGCCTGCGCTGCAAAAGCTCGCGCCTTGTAGATTTTGAGGGCGCTATAACAACATCACAGCGGCCGTAATAAAGCAGGGTAAGCATCCAAATAAGCTCCTTGGTTACATTGCTGCCCATAATCCGCCTTGGCAAGGCCACATGCTCAGCGAGATCTGGAAGGAAGCCATGATAAGTCCCAATAAGCGGCACTCCAAAAATCTTGGCATAAAAAAGGGCCGCAAGCCCGAGGATTGACACTGTGTGCGAATGGATGACATCAGGCCGGAAAGCCCTAAGCCTTCTGATTACCTGAACGTCAGGCTTGCTGATGGCAAAGTTGTCTATATTCCTAAAGAGGCGCAGCCTTTCAAAAGCGCTGCAGTTCCAAACCTCAACATTTTCGTCAAAATCAGCCCTAACCCGGACAGCGGGCCTTGGGCAAATCACCAAAATCCTATGGCCCCGCGCGGAAAGAAGACGCACAACATTGACAACTGAGGTAGAAACGCCATTATTCACGGGCAGGAAAAGCTCGGTAACTATGGCAATCCTCATAAGGCAGACTAATCTGAGGCCTTATTTAAATCAATCGGTGAAGAAGCCAGCGAATCACGGGCCGAATCCTGGCAGGCTCGATTAAAGGCCAATCATGGGTCCCGGGCACAACCATGAAGCCCCTTCCAGTTTGCCTGGCCTGCCAAAATACCTCCTCTGATTCAGGCCACACCACCAGGCAGTTCTGACCAGCCGCAGCAAAATTCCTTTGAAGATTCCTGAAAACAGCCAGCCAAAAAAACCTTGAAAAGCCCAACCGGGCAAAATTCCTAAAGCCTGCCCGCAGCAACCTCAGATATAGCACCGGATGTTGAAAAAAATCCACAAAAGCCTTCACAAAAAAAAACCTGAAGCCAAACTTCAGCGGATTAAGCGGGGTGGGCGGGGAAAGGAGTATGAGGGCCCTGCAACGATGCTTCTCTGAAAAAAGGACTGCAAGTGCAGCGCCTGCAGAATGCCCGCAAACAACGGGATTTTCCAAACCCATTTTTCCGGCAAAGCCAACAAGAGCTTTAGTCATGGTTTGCTCAGGCCATCTGCCATGAAACCCGTCAGAAAGCCCATGCCCCGGCAGGTCAGGGGCAAAAACCTCAAAATTTTCTGAAAGCTCTTCAATAAGACCCGCATATAGGCTTGAATCGGCAAAAAGCCCGTGGATAAAAAGCAGCTTTTTTCCCTTTCCCTTCCTTAGGTAATAAATTTTCATGCCTGAAACTTCAGCAAACATCAGGCAATTATTGGCACCTGATATTTTAAGCTTTTCCATGCAACATGCAAAAGCAGGCCCGCACCCGAAGGATTTTGCCGCTGCCCAAGCCTTTAAATAAAGGTGAGTTCAGCTTTAGATCCATGGATAAAGAATACAATAAGCAGCATTTTGACAACACCTGGGAAGGAACTGCACTCATTAGCCATAAAATATGGCCCCAATGGGCCATGATAAGTGAAAGAATAGACGGCAAATCAAAAATTCTTGAGATCGGGCCGGGGACGAGGCCAAGGATACCTGTCAGAGGGTCATACTTTGTTGAGCTAAGCGGCATCGCAAGAAGAATCCTGAAGGATAACGGAGGAAATGCAAAAAAGAGCATGGCAGGATTAATGAAAAACCACTTTGATATGGTCTGCGCATTTGAGGTGCTGGAGCATGTGCAGAATGATGAAGAGCTTGTCTCAGAAATACGACGCTGCCTTAGGAAGAACGGGCTTTTCTTCCTCTCCGTTCCCACAAATCAAAAGTTATACAATAAGTTTGACAAATTTGCAGGCCATTACAGGAGGTATGACCCTTCAGTCCTTGAGGCGCTTCTGGAAAAATACGGATTCAGAATAGAGCTATATGCAGAGGACATACTTGGCGGAGGCTATACAAGGGAGCCTTGGGCAACAATGGCGATTGCCCTTTACAGGATTTTTCCAAACCTTGCCAAGCAGGCAGACCTGCTTGCGAACCTGCTTGCGTGCCAATATGCCAAATTACGGCCTTACAAGTGGAAGACAGGCCCTTTTGCAATTGGCAAAAAATGCAATGGAGTCCTTGTGCTTTGCAGAAAGACGCCTTACCGTAATACTTTACCATCCTGAAGGGTTTTTCAGGATGGAATGTAGGTTTTGAA
>CAZDCW010000006.1:8817-44708 GCA_964504135.1 uncultured Methanosarcinales archaeon | reverse complement strand
TCAAAAACACATGAGGACTGCTCCTTTATAAATCACTCATTTTTGAGAATGTGCCCATCAGGGATTTTATGTGTAGGTTGTGCAGGTTCATTGGATTCGTCACCCCCTGTTTTAATTGGCTGGCCTTCTCGTGGTTGTTTTAACTGAAAACCGGACTCTTACTTGTAGCAGGCTGACTCTTCGTGAACGGTACAAATGAAGACTGTACAAATGCGATACAGAACCACAAGGCAATGGCAATGAACATTGCAAGGGAGTGAACGAAGTCAGACAGTACACGTGACGAAACTCCCGAAAGGGACTGCAAAAACGTATGCAGCCACAGCCTGCTACTTTTTTGGAATGTTTAATCAAAGAAAGGCCCATAATGCTTAAACTGGTGGCAAAGGTCTGTGTCCTACACACAATCAGGGATTCTAGGGTTTTCCCTTCGGCTTCATCAGCGCATATTGCACGGCTGCTGTAATTCTCCCTACAAGGAGCCCTATGACGAAAATCAATCCGGCTATTGCCCAGTCCATTCTCAGGCATGGATGGAAAGATATTTATATTTCCTTCTGAATTTTCTGCATCATGTGCCTTTCAAGGTATGCCAAGAAGTGCTCGGGCTATGCCTCCCTGCCTCTTAGGCTGGCCCTGGGCTCTGTGTTCATCTACCATGGCTTCGGGAAGCTCTTCCCGCCTGGCGCGATTGAGGGCACTGGCAGCTTTTTCGCAAGCGTTGGCATCCCGTCCTTCCTTGCCGCGCCCATTGGCGTGCTTGAGTTTGTTGGCGGCCTGTTCCTGGTTGCAGGGCTTCTCACAAGGTATGTTGCACTTCTCCTTGCGGCTGACATGGCTGTTGCAATTGCCCTTGTCACTCTTCCAAAGGGCTTTGCAGGGTCGGAATTTGAGTTCACGCTTCTCCTCGCCGCGCTTTCGCTTGTGCTTCTCGGAGCCCAGAAGTTCAGCGTTGATAATGATGTCCTGAGGAAGGAGTTTTAGGCTTCCTTTTCAATTCTCTTTAGCCTATTTACTAAGTCCAGCTCAAAGTTACCCTCTTTTGTGACCAGCAGGGTTTCATGGTGCTTTACGACATCGGGGAATTTGTCCTTGAGTTCCTTGAGCATCATGGATAAATTGCGGAAGGTGTCTATCTCAACTTCAAGCTCAAGCTGCCATGGCCCTACGCAGAATATGATTGCTGTTATGTTTTTTTGCGCCCGGCACCAGCTTGCTATGGAGGGTATTATGCCGCCTATTGAATTGTGTATGTAGATGAGGACCTTGTAGAAGTCAACCCCCAGTTTCGTAGTGTCCACTGATGGCCTGAAATATACTATTACTCCCGAGCTCTTCAGCTCTGATATGGCGTTTTTTATGGTTTTGACATTTTTCCCGGTCTTCACATGCAGTTCAACAAGGCTGGCCCTGGAGTTCAGGGATAGGCGCTGCAGTATTCCAAGGGTATTCGGATTAATGGACCTCACCTTGGAATCCTCCTGAAAAGAGCTTCTTATGAGATGGGAGTGCTTGTTAAGCAGGTATCCCCGGGTATGGTACTCAAAGCTTACGTTTATCAGTATGGCGGAGTCTGTGATGCTTTTTCCAAACTTGTCCTGCAGGTGGTTGAAGAATTTATTGAACTCGTGCGGAGTCCTCGCCAGCACGCACAAAACAGCATCGTAAACCCCTGCGCACTCCGCATACCACCATATTCTTGGATGCTTTTCAACATACTGGAAAAAATTATGCTTTTCCTCAGCCCCGGCCCTTATCGATATCCACAGCTTCCATACTGTATAGCCGAACTTTGAAGGGTCGAGCAGGCAGTAATACCCCCTGACTACGCCGCCATCCTCCAACTTCCGCAGCCTGTATTCTGCAACCGTCCTTGAAACTTTCGCCCTTTTTGCAAGCTCCGCTATGCTTGTCCTCGCGTCTGTCTCAATCGCAGCTATGATTCGCTTGTCGGCGTTGTTCAGCTTGCCATTATTATTTTTATCCATTTTTTAAGACTATTTTGGCCTGTTTTAAGTAAAATTTGTTGTTTACTTATTTATATATGTTACGCTTTCCGGAATGTATGACGAATGGCACAGCAGAACAGTTTGCTGCTGTATGGAGAAATGGACTATATGGCGGCTTTAGCAGGGGTACAGACGGGCAAAATACAACGCCCTTTTTGGAGATGTTAATTAAGAGACTGGAAAATGAGTTCACACTGCCTCATGTAGTTGAGGGCGGCTCAGGTTCGGGTGACCATGCGATAACCCTTGCGCAAAGAGGAATGCGGGTGACAGCTGTTGAATATAGCCCGGATGCTGTAGAGCAGTTCAGGGATGTATTAGCGGCGCACCCTTGTTCTTACAGGGGCAGAATAGAAGTTGTCCAGGGAGATTTATTAGAATATCTCCGCCAAGCAAAAGGTCGTATCTCAGCGTTCTACGCAAACTCTGTGTTGCATTTTTTTGGCCAGGAAGAAAGACAGGAAGTGTATGGGCTGCTTGGAGGCCGCCAATTTCCTGGCGGATTAATAGCCGTATCATTTAAGGCTGAAGGTGACATACTGCAGGGCAGGGGTGATGTCCTAGAAGAAAATGAAGCCGGTGTTTTGGTAAAAAGCACGGAGGACGGCATAACAAAGAAGGCCGGCATAACAAGATTGTTTGTCCGTAATCCTGAACCATTGGCAAGGGAAATTACTGGTGCTGGTTATGCCTTAGATACTGTTTGTAGATGGGATGTGCAAGGGTATAACTATCAGGGAGAAGTCTCAAAATTCATCGGATTATTGGCTGTAAGGAGATAGGAAATTGGAAAGAATAAAAACTACTGTTATTGGCAGCTATCCAAAATATCCAAAACTTATAGGAAAGGACTTTGATGTGAGGTGGCTGGTAAGCCCAGGAGAAAGCCTGGACAGGGGATGGAGAGATAAGGAAAATTTGGAAGATCTCCAGCAGGAGGCAATCCGCTGGGCAGTCAGGGAGCAGGAGGAGGCAGGAGTTGATATTCTTACCGATGGGGAGCAAAGAAGGGGTAATTTTGTTTTCTACCACTGCCAGCATTTGGAGGGCTTTGATTTTGTAAATAAGGGGGTTAAGTCATTAAGAGGGGGGAGTAGAAATGAGCTTGTCCCTACAGTAAGAGGGCCGGTTAAGAATATTAGGCCGTTTCTAAGCAAGGAATTTAAGTTTTTGAAGGGATTGACAGACAGGCAAATTAAAGTGACCATTCCTGGCCCGCTGACTATTGTGGATTCCTGCAAGGATTTATTTTATAACGATGAAAAGGGTCTGGCCTTGGATATCGCAAGTGCAATAAGAGAAGAGGTAAAAGCATTATCTGCGGAAGGATGCGGAATTATCCAGCTGGATGAGCCAGCATTTATTAGGGAGCCCGGGAAATTCTTTGACTATGGCATAGTGGCTGTGGAGGAATGCTTTCGGGGGATTACCGGCTTGACGAAAGAGGTTCACATTTGCAGGGGCTATCCTAATAAGGAAAAGGATGTCAAGGCACAAAAAGAGAACTATGCGCAGGTAGTGGAGGCATTATCCAAAACGTGTATAGATGGGATTTCGGTGGAGGATGCGCATGAGCATTTAAGCCTCGACTTCTTTGAAAAATTCGGGGAAAAGAATCTTATACTGGGTTCGGTGGAAATTGGTGGATCAAGGCTGGAAAGGGTTGAAGAGATTGAGGAAAGGATAAGGCAGGTGCTAAGGGTAATTCCTCCCAAACGGCTTTTGGCTGCTCCTGATTGTGGTCTCCTGCTATTGAGCCCGGAAGTTGCGAAGGAAAAGCTGACTAACCTGGTTGCAGCTGTTAAAAACGTAAACAAATCACTGGGATAGTCTCAACCAGGAATTTTCAGAGGTGAGTTATGCCAGTTTCAAAAATATCACTCAAAGAAAAGATTTCAGAGATTGCAGGAAGGCCATTCTCTCCTGTTGACGTTGTAAAAGTAAATGGTCAGGTTGTGAGGATAGCGCTTTTCAGAGGTGAATACCATTGGCATGCCCATGACAACTATGATGAGCTTTTCTATGTTTTGAGCGGTGAGCTTGTAATTCAGGTGAGAGGGCAGCAGGATTTTGTGCTGAAGCCAGGCGAATTAACAGCCATTCCAAAAGGTGTTGAGCATTGCCCAAGGAGCGCTAAGGACTCTTATGTTCTCATGTTTGAGCCACACAGGTGAAAAGCGCAATTAGGGAATGTTAGCACTTACCCTAAACCCCTTCCCGCAGTACACGCACGCCTTAGTTTTTGGCCTGCCCTTCGGGCTGTACTTCTGGCTGTGCCTGCACCTCGGGCACTCCACCTGCAGTATCATGCTGCGCCTCCTTTGCCACTTCTGCCTCTTTCTCAGCCTGTTCCCCGAGCTTCCTGAACTTGTCCTTCACTTCCTGCTCGCTGTGCACGTCAAAGTAATCATAGAATTTCTGGGCCAGCTTTATGAGCTGGGTCCTTCCGTGCTTCTCCCTTGATATGAGCCCTGCCTTCTCAATCTCCGAAAGGTGGTCATAAGCCTTGTTCGTCCTTATCCTGACGACCTCTGACTGGAGGACAGGGGCCTTCCACGCTATCACTGCAAGTGTCTCTATTACTGTCTTTGTCAGCTCTGTTGTCGGGACTATCTTCCTGACTATTGGCGAGTAGCTCTCCCTTACCACAAATTTCCAGGACTCCCCGTCGTCCACCACCAGCAAGGAGATTCCCTTGGCAGCATACTCTTCTTTAAGCTGCGCCAGCGCCTTCAGCACTTCTTCCCTTGGCGTCCTTGTCAGCTTTGCAATGTAGTCCACACTGACTTTTTTTCCTGCAGCGAACAATATTGCTTCTGTCTTGTTCCTCAGCTCTGCCGCGTCCATAGTGCGTATTTCCCGCCTTCTTTTCTTATAACCTTTTCGCGCTCATACTGCTCAAGGAATGGCTTGAGCTGCCCTGCTGCTATTCCCACCTGCCCTGATATGGCTTCAATGCCTTCACTGCCATCCTTTAAAATAAGCGCCAGCATGCCTTTTAGCAGCGCATGCGAGTTCTTCTCCAGTATTATGTTGGCTGCATTAGCCTGCTTCAGCTTCCGGTCGGATTCATGCAGCCTTCCAAGGAGGTCGTTGAACATCCTGGTCAGCCTGAGCATGTCAAAGCTTGCGTTCTCCGGCTCCAGGAACTCTATAGAGGAGGGCATGTATTCAAAGCACAGCAGCATCAGCGACTCAAAGCTGTCCAGCTCAATCTCGGCTTCTGCAAATGTGCTGAAGATTCCTTCGTGCTCCTCTGCCTGGTGTATTTCGCATTCTGTTACTTTCATGCCCTCTTCAGCCCTGAGCCTTTCAGCTACAAGCTGCATGGTGTCTTCCACGTGTTTCTTTGGAGCTCCTGCTATTTCTATCACTGCTGACACGACGAATTCTGGCTGTGTTTTCTGCATGGCTTAAGCTGCCCTGCAGGCCTATAAAAAAGTTTTGAATACGGCTTGTTGGCCTAAAAAAAGTGTCAGAACTTTTTGACGCGGCCTAGGATTCCAGGGCTTCCATCGCCTTTGGCACATCCTTTTCATTAATCAGGAACAGCGTGTCAGTCCAGCAGCTCATGTTTTCCACTATGTTAATGCTGCTGTCGCTGAACAGTGAGCAGAGGTAAGTCAGCACCCCTGGCGTTTTCTCAATGTCAGGCGGGCTTTTTACGTGTATTTCCACAAGGCCTTTGTTTATCGCTATTATTTCGTTCCTGAAGCTCTTTTTTATCAGGTCAAGGTAGTCCTGGCTCGTCACGATGGTGATTGCATTCGCCCCTTCGATTATGTGGATTGTTTCCCTGTCCTTTTTTATCTGCTTTTCCATTTCCGCAAGGCTGCCGTGGTGGCTTTTTTCCAGGACCGCGGCTATTCGCTTGTTCTTTATCTCCACCTTGCTTTTCCTGACGATTTCCATGATTTTCTGCTCGCGTATCTCCTCGCCCCTTACCTTGTAAGCATACCTGCGGCATGCCATTAGTATTGCATCAAAATTCCTGATGCCTGTATCAGCGCTTATTTTTCTGGACAGGGCAGAGTAGTTTACCAGTTTCTGCTTGATACAGTCCTTTACGCTTGGCCGCTGCGATATGTAGGCTTCGGTGGCTTTTGTTATGTTCATTGCAGACAAGGGTGCGGTGGAATGCTTATAAATGTTTGTTTTGGGACATGTTTGTCTGGGCTTAATTTTAAATACTCATATTAACAGCGGCGGCTGGATGGCAAAAGGTGATTCTTCAATTTCCTTCCGCAAGGCGACGCTTCGCGATGCGCCACCAATTGCGCGGCTGTCAGGCAGGTGCGAGGCAATGCCCCATAGTTCAGCGGAGGTTGCCAGGGCCATCCGCGATTATTTTGTTGCTGTTGTCAAGGGCAGGATTGTCGGGGTTGTGGCGGTCTCTTTTGTCGGGCTGAAGCATGCTGAGATGCACAGCCTTCTTGTTGACAAAAAGCTCAAGGGAAGGGGCATCGGCTCAAGGCTTGTGCAGCTTGCCTTTTACGAGGCAGAGCTTGCCGATGCCAAAAAGATAATTGCAGCCGGAAGGCATAAGGATTTCCTGAAAAAGTTCGGGTTCAGGGAAGCCGCTTCAGGCCAACTGGCAGAATTCGGCGGTTCTTACAAAAAAGGCTCCTGGCTTGTTGCCGAAGTTCCCGATGCGGAGAAGCTTCCTGGATTGACACAGTTCTATTGATGTCTATTCTGGGACATTTTTGTCTAATTTGTCCTGATTTGGTCAATAAGCTTATAAATGGTTTCTCGGTTTTCTTGTTCTAATCTAAGCAGTTTTATGCAAAATTACGTTTAAGGTGGTTTCATGAAGAAAACAAAAATAGTTTTGGCATTTTCAGGAGGGCTTGATACTTCCTTCTGCATTGTTCACCTGAGGGAAAAGTACAATGCAGATGTGGTTACTGTGACTGTCGACACAGGCGGGCTTGCCAGGAAGGAGCTGGCAGAAATTGCCAGGCAGTCCAAAAAGCTTGGCGCAGCCAGGCACTACACTGTTGACGGGAAAAAGCAGGTTTTCGGAAGCTTTGTCTCATATCTTATCAAGGGAAACATCCTGCGAGGAGGAGTCTACCCGCTTAGTGTTGGGGCTGAAAGGGTTGTTCAGGCAGCAGAGGTTGCAAGGATAGCTATCAGGGAGAAAGCAGACGCAGTTGCGCACGGCTCAACTGGCGCAGGGAATGACCAGGTTCGCTTTGACCTGGCATTCTCAGTCATGATTCCTGGAATCAAGATTATTGCGCCAATAAGGGATTTGAACATTTCAAGGGAAGATGAGATAAGCTACCTCAATGAAAAAGGGTTCCCGATATACAAGGTACACAAGGAGTACTCAGTCAATTCAGGCCTGTGGGGAACGACAATCGGAGGAGGCTGCCTTCATGACAGCTGGCAGAGCCCGCCTGATGAGGTTTTCTCAATAACACCTGTGGAAAAATCCCCAAACACTCCTGGGATTTTGGAGATTGGGTTTGAGAAGGGCATCCCGGTAAAAATAAACAGCAGGCAGATGGGCGGCGTTGACCTTGTCACGGCGCTAAACCATCTTGGTTCAAGGCACGGGATCGGCAAGGGAATCCACCTGGGCGAAACTATTTTGGGAATTAAGGGAAGAATCGGGTTTGAGAGCCCTGCGCCCATCATCCTGATTAAGGCCCACCAGGAATTGGAGAAATTGGTCCTGACCAGGTGGCAGGCATTCTGGAAGGACCATCTCAGTAACTTTTGGGGGGATGTCCTTCACAGCGGGCTTTATTTCGACCCGGTTGCCAAGGACATAATGGCTATGATTGATTCAAGCCAGGAAACAGTCACAGGGACTGTCAGGGTCAAGCTGTTCAAAGGAAATGTTACAGTAGTGGGCTGCAAGAGTCCCTACTCAATGATGGACAGGTCAATCGCAACATATGGCGAGGGCAATTTGCTTTGGGATGGCAGGGATGCCAGGGGCTTTTGCAAGATTTATGGGCTGCAAAGCGTAATTGCAAGGAAGGCTCGTGAGAAAGGTGACAGGCCGAAATGAAGCTTAATGTAAACAAGATTGCCTCTTCAACAAAGAATGTGAATCTCCCAGGCATTGTAGAGATTTCAGGCAAGGTTGAGGCAGAGGAAGGCAACTTGATTGCTGTCAAGGCTCTTGAGGAAAATCCGAATTATGGTGATTTGGAGCTTTGCTCAGGAAGGATGAGCAAGATAATTGAGGGTGACATAATCGTTGGCGTGCTCGGAGAGAGGCGCGCACAGAAGGGTTTTTACGGGAAAGTTCCGAAGGGCATAAAGGTAGGGGACGTGCTAAACATCCTCAGCATGGGTGGTGTTATAGGAAAGGCATTGTCAGCCCATCCTGACTTGGGAAAGCCAATTAGCGTCGAAGTGCTTGGCTCGCCTTTGGTTTTCGAGGCTTTTAATGAAAGGGTTGGCAGGCTTGCGAATATCAGGAAGAACGCAATACCTCCAAGGAAAAATTTGGACCATAGTGCACCTCTGGTTGTTTTTTCAGCTTCATGCATGGACGCGGGAAAAACAACTGCTGCTTGTGAGCTGATAAAGGGCCTTGCTTCAAAAGGATACAAGGTTGCAGGAGTGAAGCTTACAGGCGTTTCTCTAATGAGGGATACTTTGGCAATGAAGGACTATGGCGCGGCCAGGACTCTTGATTTCAACGACGCCGGCATGGTTTCGACAACTTCCAAGCCAATGAGCGATTATGCAAAGGGCCTGCTCACTGAATTGAACAAGGATGGGATGGATTGCATAGTTATTGAGCTGGGTGACGGAATACTTGGAGAATATGGCGTGCAGTCAATCCTAAAGGACAAGGACATTTCACGTTTTGTCAAGGCCCATATAGTTTGCGCCAACGACCCTGTGGCGGCATGGGGCGCAAAGAAGCTATTCGAGGAGTTTGGGCTGGGGATTGCGGCGATTTGCGGCCGCGTTACAGACACAGAGGTTGGAATTGAGTTCATAGAGAAGAAATTGAACATCCCTGCAGCAAACATGCTCAAGGCCCCTGAGAAGGTTGTAAACATAGTTGAGAAGAAGGTGTTTTCAAAATGAAGCCAAAGGTTGCCATAATAGGCGCATCCGGGTATGTAGGCGGAGAATTGCTGCGATTGCTTTTGTCCCACGGGCAAGTCAGCGTTACAAAGGTAACGTCAAGCAGCAGCTGCGCAAAGAAAGTCTCGGATGTTCACAGGAATTTGCACAACCTTACAGACCTGCAATTTTCAGACGAGCCTGTTGAGCAAGTAGCAAAGGAAGTTGACCTGATGTTCTTTGCGCTTCCACATTGCACCTCAATGGATTTGGTTCCGAAGGTCATTGGCAAAACCATGATTGTTGACCTGAGCGCTGACTTCAGGCTTGAGGACCCTGGCGTTTTTGAGAAGTTTTACGGCAGGCATTCCTCGAAAGATTTGCTGGATAAATTTGTGTGCGGCCTGCCTGAGCTCAACAGGGCAGCCATAAAAAAAGCCAGGAATGTCTCAGTTCCCGGCTGCTTTCCAACAGGGGCGATTCTTGCACTGCTTCCGCTTGCAAAATCAGGATTGCTTGCCTCAAATGTGATAATTGATTCCAAGACAGGCTCGAGCGGCTCTGGAAAGACGCCGTCTGAATCAACCCATCACCCTGAGAGAGCCCAGGATTTCAAGGCATACAATGTTTTTTCGCACAGGCACCAGCCCGAGATAGAGCAAGGGTTGAAATCGCAGGGGAATAGTGCATTTGACATAACTTTTGTTGCGC
Organism: uncultured Methanosarcinales archaeon; assembly: GCA_964504135.1. GTDB lineage: Archaea > Nanobdellota > Nanobdellia > Woesearchaeales > UBA10216 > JACPTG01. Next base: position 34,947 of record CAZDCW010000006.1, on the reverse strand, counting down.
ATTCAGCTCCTATGGTTCGTGGCATTTTCACCACAGCCTATGCATTCCTTCAAAGCCCAATCACAAAGCCTGAGCTTAAGGAAATTTACGGCAAATACTATGGGAAAGAGTTTTTCATAAGGCTCGTGGACCAGGCAAGGAGCAATGTTGTGAAGGGCACTAATTTTTGTGACATAGGGCTTGACTGCTCTGGCAAGAAAGTAGTGATAACTTCAGCAATTGACAACCTGGTAAGGGGCGCTGCAGGGACAGCAGTTCAGGACATGAATATCATGCTGGGTATCAGGGAGAAGACTGGGCTTGAGTTTCCAGGGTTTTTGCCTTGAGGTGAATTGAAATGAACAACGATGAGATAATGGCGCTCGAGGACAATTTCCAGCTGAAAACTTACAGGAAGCTGCCTATTGCAGTTGTGAAAGGCAAGGGTTCCCATGTGTGGGACGCAAACGGCAAGAAGTACATCGATTTCTATGGCGGGCACGCTGTTGTCCTGGTTGGCCACTGCAATCCCCGTGTTGTGAAGGCAATCAATGAGCAAGCCAAAAAACTGGTCTTTTATTCCAACATAGTGTTCAATGATGTGAGGGCCCAGGCAAGCGAGCTCATAATAAAGGTCTCGCCAAAAGGGCTCTCAAAAGTCTTTTTTTGCAACAGCGGGTCTGAGGCCAATGAGGCTGCGCTGAAAATCGCAAGGAAGTTCACAGGGAAGGATGAAGTAATCTCGATGGAAGGCTCCTTCCACGGCCGCACAGTTGGCGCCCTAAGCTCAACAGGGATTGAAAAGTACCGAAGCCAGATTCCTGCAAGTCCAAATTCGGTTTTTGCAAAGTTTGGTGACCTTGAAAGCCTCAAGAGCCTCATTACAGGCAGGACTGCAGCCGTTATAATGGAGCCAATCCAGGGAATGGTAGGGATTGTCATGGCTGATGAAAAATATTACCGGGATGTGCGCGAGCTTTGCACCCAAAATGGAATCGTCCTTATTTTTGATGAAGTCCAGAGCTGCTTTGGAAGGACTGGAAAGATGTTTGCGGCAAATCACTGGAACATCACACCTGACATAATGACCTGCGCCAAGGGAATGGCAGGCGGGTTCCCCATGGGCGCTGCAATAATCAGTGACGAGATTGCAAAGACCATTTCAGTTGGTGAGCAGGGCAGCACGTTTGGAGGCGGGCCGTTGGCATGCGCTTGTGCAAAGGCCACAATTGAGACTGTGATTGATGAAAATCTTATGGAAAATTCCACATCGATTGGAAAATACATCAAAAAAAGGGCCGCAAGGATGAAGCAAATAAGGGAAGTAAGGGGTGTTGGGCTGCTGCTTGGCCTAAAGTTCGAATCAGATTGCTCAGGCATGCTTCCTTTGCTGCTGGAAAAAGGCATAATCGCAGGCGTTGCAGACGTTGACAAGAGTGTTTTGAGGCTCATGCCTCCGCTCACCATAGGCAAAGCGGATGTTGACAAGCTGTTCACAGCCATTTCAGATATTGTGGGCGATTCCAAATGACAACCGGCAGGAACTTCATATCAACCCAGGATTGGCCAAAAAATGAATTGGATGAATTGCTGCAGTCAGCTTCAGATATTAAGAAGAGCCCATACAATAATTCCCTGAAGAACAAGAACCTGGTTATGCTTTTTTTCAATCCATCCCTTAGGACGAGGGTGTCTTTTGAGGTTGCGATGAACCAGCTTGGAGGCTCTGCAGTGAGCCTGAACTCAGGCCAGGACTCATGGAAGCTTGAGCATGTTGAAGGTGCAGTCATGGACCATTCAACAACTGAGCACATAAAGGACGCTGCCAGGGTTTTGTCAAGGTATGCTGATGCAATTGCCATAAGGTGTTTTCCTTCAATGAATAGCTGGGAGGAAGACAGGAAAGATTTGGTAATGGGCAGTTTTGTAAAATACGCAACAGTTCCTGTAATAAACATGGAATCCTCAATGCATCATCCTTGCCAGGCGCTGGCTGACATCATGACCGTTAAGGAGCATGCAGGAAACTTGAAGGGAAAGAAGCTTGTCCTGGCGTGGTCCAACCACCCCAGGCAGCTTCCAACTGCTGTTCCCAACTCAATAGCCTTGATTGCAAGCAGGTTTGGCATGGACACGGTGATAGCCCATCCAAAGGATTACGACCTTGACAGTGATGTAATAAAGGCAGTTGAGGAAAACTGCAGGGCAAACGGAAGCACGTTCGAAGTTGCCAAAAAGCTGGACGACGGCCTTAAGGGTGCTGATTTTGTTTATGCAAAAAGCTGGGGCTCGGCTAAATATTATGGCAAGCCAGACTCAGAAAAAACCGTTCGAGCCAAGCTGAAGGGCTGGAAGATAACAAGGCAGAACATGCTCCTGACCAAAAAAGCCAAGTTCATGCATTGCCTGCCAATCAGGAGGAATGTCGAGGCAGACGATGAAGTGATTGACAGCGGCGATTCGCTGGTTTACGAGCAGGCAGAGAACAGGCTTCACGTGCAAAAGGCATTGTTGAATCTTTTGATAGGTGGTGGCTCATGATGGAAAAGATATCTTTTTTGACAGAGATACTTCCTTACGTCAAAAAGTTCAGGGGGACTGTTTTTGTCATAAAGCTGGGTGGAAGCTGCGTTGCCAATCCAAGGGCCCTTCAAAGTGTAACGTCCAGCGTTTGCATGCTGGGCAGCCTTGGGATAAAGGTTGTGTTGGTCCATGGCGGTGGCCCTCAGGCTGATGAGCTCCAAAACAAGCTGGGCTATCCTGTTGTCAAGATTGCAGGAAAAAGGGTTACTGACAAGAATGCGCTTGAAGTCACAAAGATGGTTTATGCAGGCAAGATTAACACAGACGTTGTTGCAGCGATGCAGAAAAACGGCTCGCAGGCAGTTGGGATAAGCGGTGTGTCGGCAGGCACCATTTGCGCCCAAAAATGCGCGGTTCGCAAGGTAAAGAATGAAAAAACAGGGAAGGTTGAAGATGTTGACTACGGCTACGTTGGCGACATAACAAATGTGGATACGCGCCTTATTGGCAGCCTGATGGAAAATGGGCTTATTCCCGTTGTCGCCTGCCTCGGGACAGACAATGAAGGCAACGTGTTTAACATCAACGCAGACAGGGTTGCCCAGCAAATTTCAATTGCGTTGCGTGCTGAGAAGTTCATTAATGTGACAAATGTTCCAGGCCTCCTGGAGGACAAGGACAGGGAGCACAGCATCATTTCATACTTGGATGTTGCAGAGTCAAAAAAGTGGATGAGCAGCGGCAAGGTCACCGAAGGCATGATTCCGAAGCTTGAGTCCTGCATTGCATCAGTTGAAGGCGGAGTCAGGAGGGCTCACATAATTGACGGCAACATGCCAAACAGCGTCTTGATTGAGGTTTTCACCAACCAGGGATGCGGGACAATGATTGTCAACAAGAAGGATAATTCAGGAAAGGTGCAGTGAGATGAAAGCCAAAGAGCTCCTGTTGAAGCTGGTAAGCATCCAAAGCGTTTCAAGGGGGGAGGCAGAAATCGGGGAGTTTATTTGCAAATATCTCTCTGATAATGGGCTGGACCCCAAAATGCATGAGGGCAATGTTTATTGCTCAAAAGGCAGCGGAAAAGATTCATTGCTCCTGACTTCCCACATGGACACTGTCCCGGTATGCCCTGGCTGGACCAGAAATCCCAATAAGCCAACAGACGATGGCGGGAAAATATTCGGCCTTGGCTCAAATGACGCCAAGGGCTCGATGGCTGCGATGATGGACGCAATCGTAAGCCTTGACGAATCCATGCTGGATGGGAAGGTTTTCTTCTCAGCAACTGTTCAGGAAGAAGTCACAAACTGTGGAATAGAGCAAGTCATGAAAAAGCTCCCGCGGGTCGGCGCTGCAGTTGTTGGAGAGCCAACCGGGCTTGATATTTGCACGTCAATGAAGGGGCTTTTGATTTTGAAGCTTAAGGCAAAAGGCCGAAGCGCGCATGCCTCACGGCCATCTGAAGGAATAAATGCGATTTACAATGCAATTGGGGATATCCAAAGGGTTTTAGCCCTGGATTTTCCAAAGAGCCACAATCAGCTCGGAAAGCCATCAATTGCCGCAACCATGATAAGCGCAGGAACAAGGAACAACGTGATTCCCGCACAATGCGAATTCACACTGAACATAAGGTCCACCCCGTTTTATGATAACCATAAGCTGCTTGCGCTTATTGAAAAGGCAGTAAAATCAGATGTGATAGTGCAAAGCATCAGGCTAAATTCAAGAACAGTCCCGGAAAAGGAAAAGATTGTCCTGGCTGCGCGCTCTGCAAATTCGGCCGCAGCGATTCGGGGTTTCCAGGCAATGTGCGACCTTGCATTAATTGATGCGCCAGGCATAATAATGGGGCCCGGCAACTCAGCGCAGTCCCATGCCCCCGACGAATTTATAGAAATATCGCAGGTTGAAAAGGCAAGCATTATTTATGGGAAGCTGATAAAGGATTACTTCAACAGGAAACAGGTGAAATCGCGATGAAACTTTGGGACAAGAGGGGAGTCGAGCTCAAGAGGGAAATAGAGGACTTCGCTGTAGGAAATGAGACTCAGGTAGACCAAGCCATTGTTTATTACGACTGCATTGCAAGCATCGCCCACGCCAGGATGCTTCAGAAAATTGGCGTTCTCACAAGCCAAGAACTATCCAAGGTTGTTCATGCCCTCGAAGAACTTGTCAGTATTGACAGGCAAGGCAGCTTCAGGATAAAAAAAGAGGAAGAAGACTGCCATACAGCCATAGAAAACTACCTTACAGAAAAGCTTGGCGACATTGGAAAGAAAATCCATGCAGGCCGCTCAAGGAATGACCAGGTAGCTGCTGCATTGCGTTTGTATGAGAAGGAGCAGCTCGTCAGGGTAAAATCCTCAGTCAGCCTGCTGTTAAGTTCGCTCAAGTTATTCCAGAAGAAAAACGCCAAAGTCTCAATCCCAGGATATACTCACCTAAGAAAAGCCATGCCTTTTTCCGTAGGCGGCTGGGCGCAGGCATTTATTGAATCTTTGCAGGATGATTTAATCCTGCTTGAAAACGCTGCAAAATTAGTTGACCAGAATCCCCTTGGTTCTGGAGCTGGTTATGGAGTGCCTGTAATCAGCCTTGACAGGAAGCTCACCGCCAAGGAGCTTGGCTTTGCCAAAGTTCAGGAAAGCCCCCTCTACGTCCAGAACAGCCGCGGCAAGTTTGAGCTTGTAATCCTTGACGCAATTAACTATGTCATGCTAGACCTGAACAAGCTGGCCTCAGACATCTGGCTTTACACCTCTGAGGAGTTCGGCTTTTTCCAGCTTCCGAAGGAGTTCTCCATGGGCAGCTCCATGATGCCGCAGAAGGCCAATCCTGATGTTATTGAGCTGCTGCGGGCAAAGGCATCGGTTGTTGCAGGATACAGGGAGATGATTAGCAGGATAATCCAGGGTTTGCCTTCCGGCTACCACGGCGACTTCAAGCTTACCAAGGAACCCTTGATGAGGGCATTTGATGAAACGGCTGCATCGTTGAAAGTCTCAACCTTGATCATGTCAGGTCTTGTTGTCAATGAAAAGAGATGCAGGGCTGCAATGACTCAGGAGCTTTACGCCACTGGAAAGGCTTTGCAATTGGTAAAAAAGGGCGTGCCTTTCAGGGATGCTTACAAAAGGGTTGCCAGGGACTTAAGCAACAGATGATTTTAGTGAAAGCTTCTGTGATAGGACTTTACTGCAGACTGGATATCCTTCATGCTTCCTGTTATCAGCGGTTTTTCAAATGGGTGCAATTCCCGCATAATGCGGCTGATTCTGTCTTGAACTGATTCTGGCCTTGTTGTGTTTGGTCGTTTTTTTCCCAGAAAATACGTGGCTTCTGTCTGTAATCTGGCGAGCTGTTTCATTTGATCATCAAATATCCTGTAGAACTCATTAAACCAGCGCTCCTCCTTTTCCACTTCTTTGCTTGGAAAGGGTCTTGCCAGGCCATATTCCTGTCCAAAAAACATCCTGAGCCTGTTTATGTCTGGATTAAGGTTGAATGGCCTTATTCCAGGGGGGAACATTGCCCTTGTAACAGGTCCATTGCTGCCTGCAATCTGCAGGGCCATTTGCATGTTCTGGTCAACTGTCAGGTTTCGTGCTGCAATGGTTGCAAGGTAATATGCTCCTGCAATGGTTGCAAGGATTGAGTCGGGATTTTTAGGTTCAAAGTACTCCGCACCGAAATTTGCCTGGCCAGGGGCAATTGCTTTGTACAGGGTAGTTGCTCCTGAGCCCAGAATTGAATACGGCACTGGCCTTGTCTGTTCTTGAGGCTTGGTTCCTTGCCCCTTCGAATCTTTTGGTCGCTTAAGTACTTGCTCATAAAGCGCTATGCCGCCTAGCCTGTGCGGGTCTGGCCCTGAAATGATGATCTTTGTTAAATCACCCACTGGGCTTATGGCAGAAGCTATCGTTTCAACCAAGTCCCTTGCATGAAATGCTCCTGCATTTATGCTGACCAATCTTCCCAGGGTGCTACCATCCTCTGTATAGCCTGTTGCCAGCGCAGCGTAAGGCCCGGCTGTATAAATTTTTTGGACTAGACCTTTTTCCTTCAGGCCGAATGTCTCCTGGCTGTCGGCAATCAGGACGCTGTATTCTATTCCCCTGTGTTCCTTGCGAAAGCCTGCTATGAATGTCATAGTATAGTTACAAAAAACCCGAGTATTTAAATGTTACCTCTATTTAGTAACTACAATATGTTGGACTGCGGGGGTCTGCTTCCTGATGGCCTGAACAAACTTTATATAACCCTCAGGCATTCCTGTGTTTTTAATGGCCTTCAAGAACCGCGACCTTTTGTCCATTAGGGACTTCTCAAAGGCTGAGATTCTGCATATCATGGACGTGGCTTCTGAGATGGACAGGAGCCTGAAGGCTAAGGACAGGAAGTATTCCAGGGCTCTTGAGGGCAGCGTCCTGGCCTCGCTTTTCTTTGAGCCCTCAACAAGGACCCGGCTTAGCTTTGAGGCTGCAATGAACTACCTGGGGGGCAGGGTTATTGGCTTTTCAGAGCCTTCGCACACCTCCATTGTGAAGGGCGAGAGCTTTGAGGACACCATAAGGGTTGTTGACGGCTACTGTGATATTTTTGTGATGAGGCATCCTCAGAATTTCAGCGCGATGCGCGCCGCAGAGCTGGCTGTAAAACCTGTTGTTAACGGCGGCGACGGGACTAATGAGCATCCGACCCAGACCCTTTTTGACCTCTACACCATTATGAAGAACTTCAGGAGCATGGAGAACCTGAAAGTCGGTTTTCTTGGCGACCTGAAGTATGGAAGGACTGTCCATTCGCTTTCCTTTGCGCTTGCCCTTTTCAATCCTGTTTTCTATTTCATCTCCCCGAAGTCGCTTGCCTTGCCAGCGCAGTATATGGATGGCCTGGTGAAGGCAGGTGTTGAATGCCATGAGGAGGAGGACCTTATGAAGGTTGGCGACAGGCTTGATATCCTCTACGTGACCAGGATTCAGAAGGAGCGCTTCATAAATCCGAAGGATTACCAGGCTGTGAAGGGCGTCTATCAGATTGACAAGTCATTTCTTTCGCACGCCAAGGACAGTCTTAGGATAATGCATCCCCTGCCGAGGGTGGATGAGATTAACCCCCAGCTTGACCGGGCGCCCCAGAGCATCTATTTCCAGCAGGCCCATAACGCCCTTCCAGTAAGGATGGCGGTGCTTGCGCTTATTCTTGGTGCGGCTGAATGATTAAAGTGCAAAAGCATTAAAAGCCCCTTCATGGTTCGTTGCCTTATGAACTGCGAGCTTTGCGGCGCGTCATCAAGTTTAGCAAGGGTGCAGGTTGAGGGTGTCCTGCTGAATGTATGCCCAAAATGCGCAGGCTTTGGGAAGGCTGTGCCCCAGCAAAGGCCTCAGCAGAGGCCGGTTAAGGCTAGGGAGGAGAAAATCCCGCTTATATTGCCCGAATATTCTGCAATTATAAGGCAGAAGAGGGAGCAGCTTGGGCTTAATCAGGAGGATTTCGCTAAGAAGATTGGCGAGAAGGCTTCGCTCCTGCATAAGATTGAGGTTGGCGAGGTGCAGCTGGGCGTTGACCTTGCTAAGAGGTTGGAGCGCATGTTCGGAATCCGGCTGTTTGACGAATCAGACTATTCTGGGGAAAAGCCAGCAAAGGCCAAATCAGAAGGCCTTACCCTTGGCGACATGGTAAAGATACGAAGAAGATGAACTATTCTGATTTTACCGTGGTCATTCCAACGCTGAATGAGGGCAGGAATATCGGCAGGCTTCTTGACGCGCTTACAGAAGGTTACCCGGGCATTAATGTTATCGTGGCTGATGACGGAAGCTCCGACGGCACGCAGCGGATTGTGAAAAAGTACGCTTTGAAAAAAGTCAGCCTGCTCGCAAGGGAAAAGGCGGTTAAGGGGCTTACCGCAAGCGTGCTTGACGCCGCACGTATGGTTGGCACTGATTATTTCATAGTCATGGATGGGGATATGCAGCACCCCCCTGAAAAAATTGCAGAGGTCTGCAGGCTGCTCCACTCTTGGGACATCGTGGCCGCTGCCAGGAAAAGGGTTCTTGTGAGGTGGGCGGCCCATCGCAGGATTGTTTCGCGAGTTGCCACAGGGCTTGCGAGGCTCAGGCTCAGGAGGAACCTTTCAGATCCCCTGTCAGGTTTCTTCGGCGTGAGGACAGGGGTTTTCAGGGACGTCGTTTCAAAATATGGCCGCAGGTTCGAACCTGAAGGCTACAAGGTTTTCTTTGATTTCCTGAAGTATATTCCAAAGGACACGTCTCTAAGCGAGGTCTTTTATGACTTTGGCGTCAGGGAGAGGGATGAGTCAAAGATAAGGCTGAGGCACATCATTATTTTTCTAAGGTCTCTATTGAAGTGATTTGGTGTTGGGATGCTTGGTAAACTCGTAAATTGCATGCGAACTTTGCACTAATTACCGCAATTTACGATAAGTAAAGGTGTAAATTTCATTAGGTGACTTCATACACATAATATTCGGGTTCGGAATGCTGGCTGAAAAGCCTGTTTTCCTTTTTGATAAGGTTGTGCAGCTCCTCTTTCTTCCTTTCGCATTCTTCCCCAATCCTTTCGCAGGGATAGTAGTCTGGCGTGTAGATGACATAGTCTGCTTCAGCCACCTTTGCCTTGTACTCCATAACCGACACGTCCGGATTTTCGTAGAATGTGAGGAATTTTGCGCTGCTTTGCCAGCTGAACCTTGGGTCTGAGGTGAGTATTGTCCCGGTCAGGTTGGTTGCGTATTGGAAGCCGGGTTGCGGGACCGATGCCGCCCTGTAGTCTGCAATTAGGGCTGGAGTGAGGGCTGCTGCTAGTGCTGCCAGGGCCATTACTGTCGCGTAAGCCCTTGCGTTCCCTAGCTTGCTTATGTATCCGCTTAGCTGGCTGAAATACACGGCCACGAGAATTGCCAGGAGTGGCAGGAATGCCAGTATCAGCCTTTCCTGCTTGTTGCCTATTATTGTGAAGTATGCGGCATATGCTGCAAGGCAGGCAAGGACCGGAATTGCCTGCTTCCTCCTCAGCGCTATCGCCGCTCCTGGGATTGAGAGCAGCAGGATAGGGTTTTGCAGGAGGAATAATGGATAGTACAGCAGGTTTGATGCAAGGCCTTCAACCGAGTAGGCTGGGTTTTGCTGGTATGCGGAATACTGGATGTAGGGATAAAGCGGGCTTCCGCTCATGAGTGTGTTCAGGGCCAGGAAAGGGAGAATGGCGAGGGCAAATCCTGCCAGGAAAGAGGGTATCCTGCCCTGTTTCCTGTAAAGGGCCATCGCCACGCATAAGCCTGGGATGAGGAGTATGTGCGGGTATTTTGTCTGGAATGCGATGGCTGCGGCAGCGCCTGACCACGCGTATTTTTGCCTCATAAGGAGGTATATGCTTAGCAGCGCCGCCGCAGCTCCGGGCACGTCAGTCAGCAATAGGGTTGAGTTTTTGAAGAAGATTGGAGTAACAGCGAGTGTCGCTGCTGCCAGCAGTGCCCAAGTGCTGCCTGACCATTCCTTCGCTATGAGGTAAGTCAGGGCAAGGCATCCTATGGCTATTGCCAGCATGGCCGCAGTCCAGAGTCCTGGAACCCCTGCCTTCCATACGGTTCCAAGCAGTATCGGCAGTGCTGTTGGCCTTGCAGGCTCCCATAATCCAGTGCTGCCTGCTGAAAACAGGTATTTCCCCATTGAGGAGTACACCGCCTCGTCCCAGTAAGGGCTTTTTTCAGAAATCAGGAATCCTGCCTGGGCTGCCAGGAACATAAGCAGTACGAGTACAATGGCTTTGCTCATTACACGAGCTTTTTTCCCAGGACAATTTAAAGGTTCTTGTATAGAAATATTTAAAAAGCTACTTTAAGCCCTGAAGTATGAATACTTGAGCGTGTTTTGCATGGCTAACCTTATGCTGGTTTTTTCGGGGATTTTATTCGGCAGTCTGCTTTTGTTCCTGCTCTTTGTATTCTCGGTTTTCATTGTCGGGCTTTTCAGAAGGGAGCCTGAGGGCTCTTTTTCAGCTCCTGTCAGCGTGGTCATCCCTGCCTATAATGAGGAGGCCAATATCAAGCGCTGCATCAGGTCTGTCCTGGCTTCGGATTATCCTGCCGGCTTTGAGGTTGTTGTGGTTGATGACGGCTCCTCTGACAGGACTGTTGAAATCGCCAGGGAGCCTGCCAGGAGGGACAGGCGAGTTTCAGTTGTCCAGGTAAAGCATGGCGGCAAGTCTGCTGCGCTTAACGCAGGCATCAGGCGTGCAAGGAATGAGTTCGTTTTTACCCTTGACGCTGACACGATTGTGGAGAAGGATTGCATTGCTGAATTGATGAGACCATTTGCTGATTCAAAAGTTGCTGCTGCCTCTGCGAACTGCAGGGTTTTTAACAGCGCGGGTGTCTTGGGCTGGTTCCAGAATATTGAGTACCACTACAACAACCTGATAAGCAGCAGCTTTTCCAGGGTTTTCGGCCAGAGCATGTGGTTTTTCGGGGCAGCTGCCTGCTACAGGAAGCCTGTCCTGGAAAAGATTGGCTTTTTCAAGAGGGAGATGCTGGCTGAGGACATGAATGTATCGCTTGAGGTTATCAAGGCCGGCTTTAAGTCCGTTAACGTAAGGAAGGCTGTTGGCTGGACTTCTGTTCCTGAATCTGTTCCTGAGCTTTTCAGGCAGCGCTATGTGTGGTGCATCGGCGGGCTTCAGGCGGTTTTGCGGAATTTCAGGCTTCTGGGGAGGTCGGTTCCGGTTTTTTTCCTTGGATTCACGCAGTTCTGGGGAGCCCTTTACTCGCTGCTGGCCATTCCAGTCATCGCTTACCTGGTCTTTTACTGGCTGCCCTACAATTCCGGCAGCCTGTTTTCAGTGTTGCTCTACCTTTTCAGATGGTTTAGCATTGTTGGCACTTTCTTTGTGATTTACAAGATTCCTGAGTGGGGGATAGCTTATTATACCTTGTTCGGGATTCTTTCAGGAATTGTGAGCATGGTGATGATTGTTTCAGCCCTGAGGATGTTCAATGACAGGATGTGGCTTCGGAATACCACTGCTGTTTTCTTCTATTTCCCGTACACGATTCTTTTGAACCTTATTATTGTGGCCAGTATTGTGCGCCACATGGCTAGGGTGAAATAGGTGACCTTAAAGGAGGTTGTTGATTACTTCTTTGTCCAGTACAACGCCTGGGGAAGGCCTTTTCTTGACTGGCTCCATTGGATATTCAACTCTGTGTTTGAAGCGCTCCTTGTGGTGGCTGTTGTTCTTTCGCTGGTTTACGTCCTGATGTCGTTCTACATTTTCTTCGCAAGGAGGAACTGGAAGAGCACGCCTGCAATGGGTGATGACGGGCTTCCTTTTGTGTCAATTAACCTGCCGACATACAACGAGGCGGTGGTAATCAACTGTGCGCAGAAGTGCCTCGAGCTTGACTACCCCAAGGACAGGTATGAGATTATCATTGGCGATGACAGCAGCGACAGGTCTGTAAGCAGCAGGATTGACGCCTTTGCTGCGCAGCACCCGCAGGTCAAGGTACGCAGGAGGCCTGACAATTCAGGCTACAAGGCAGGCAACCTGAACAATATGCTGAAGGCATCCAGGGGCGAGATTCTGGTGCTGTTTGACTCGGATTTTGCACCCTCCAGGGATTTCCTCAGGTATATCGTCTCTCCTTTCATGAGGGACAAAAGAGTGGGCGGAGTGCAGGCGAAGTGGAGGTTTGTCAATGCAGAGCAGAATCTTGTGTCTGCGCTTGGGGCCACTATTGTTGAGGTTTTCCAGAGCATTACCCTGCCCTTCATGTTCAGGAACAGGAAACTGGCCTTCCTGTGCGGCTCTGCTGAGGCTGTCAGGAAGGACATCCTTGTCTCCCTTGGGGGCTGGGACCACGGGAACCTGACTGAGGACATAGAATATTCCCTTAGGCTGATAAGAAATGGGTATAGGATAGAGTACCTTTATGATGTTAAGTGCGACAGCGAGGTGCCCTATGTTGCGCGCGACCTTTACAGGCAGCAGATGAGGTGGGCTTATGGGGTGGTTTCCTCCTATATGAAGCATGCAGCGGGCATTTTCCGGAGCCCAAAGGTAGGCTTTGCCGACAAGTTTATGACGACAATGCTTTGCAGCGGTTACCTGCTTACCATACTGCTGGCGAGCCTCTTCCTCACAGGCTTCCTGAGCGTAATCACGCATCCTCCTGCGCCTGTTGATTTTGTCAGGTTCTTTGAGGAGACTGGAAGGAACACTCTTCTTACAAGCGGCCTTGTCATTGCTTCTGTCGTGGCCTGCCTCATCTCTTCTGTTGACCTCAGGAGGCTAAGCTTTATATTCAAGATGCTTGCCTCCTCTTTCAGCTATGGGTTGATTGTGGCTTACCATGTTAATGTGGGCATTTTCAGGGCCTTGCTCCGAAGGCCTATGAAGTGGTACATGCTTACCAAGTCAGGCAGCTAAGGTGGTGGTATGGAGGAGGAATCGGGTGCCAGGGATCTTGCTTTGTTCTCATTAGTTTTAGGGCTGGTTTTCTGGGTTCCACTCATTAACATGTTTACAAGCCCGCCTTCCCTTTTTTTCGGCGTCAAGAGCATCCATTTCATGGTTAAAAACAGGCAGCACTACAGCAGGAGGCACCTTGTGATGGCATGCATTGGCGTGCTTTTGTCAGGGATTGCCCTTGTTTTCGGGGCTATCGGCCTGCTCATGAACTCCCCGCTTGTGGCTGCTGCACGCTAGTCTTGTGTACCCAGATTTCCACGTTCTCTGCTTTGTAGGCAAGCTGGAAGGCGTCCTTATTCCTGAAGAGGAATAATAGCCCTTCATCCCCTTTGTTCCATACTTTGCCGGATTTCATTGCAGAGTCTATGTAGATGTACCTTACATCATACTTGTTCAGGAGCCTTTCTGTGTTCTGCAGGTTCCTTGAGCTGAATATCTCTTCAGAGTCAAGGTACCGGTTCCTGAGGTATTCTACAAGGAAGCTGTTGAGGAGGACAGGCTTCTGGGAGTAATATTCGATTATAAAGCCGTTTGAGTAGTGTGAGAGGACAAGCCCGTCAGGCTGCTGGCGCAGCCATTCAAGAGCCCGGACAGCCTCATTTCCCGGCCCTTCCCTGTGGAGCCTGTTTATGTAGCTTGCTGTGGAGAATACGAGCCCGCAGGCTATCAGGAGTATGGTTAGCCGCTTGACAGTTTCCATTTCCCATTTGGCTGTTGATATGCTGTAGAGGCCTTCTCCGGCGAATATTGCCACTGGGAGGCTGAGGTATGGCAGCACGCGGATGTCAAGGAAGACCGCCGCAGAGGTGTAAAGCAACAGGTAGTATGGCAGATAATCACTTTTTTTCCTCCACGACAGCACCATGCCTGTTGCGAACAGAAGCAGGGTGAATGCTCCGAACCCGTATCCTCCCAGGTCTGAGATGATTGTGGAGGGCAGGCTTCCTGCCGCTGGCCTTTGGGCGAACAGCGCGTAATAGGCCATGCTCGCCAGGAATGCGGTTCCGAGGAGGGCAAGGTACGTAAGCTTGGTTCTGTTCTTCGTAGTGTAGTGGCTTACCAGGAGCACCAGGGCAAGCCCTGCGTTGAACAGCCCAAATATTATGGTTGACGCCAGCAGTATGAAGCCGGGTATTGTTGTTTTCCTGCTGTTCAGCATGAGATAGCCGAGCAGGCAGAGCAGTATTGGCAGGCCCTGCGGGCTTGACTGGCTGAATGTCGCAATGAAGATGGGCGATGTTATGAGAAGCCCGGCTACCATTGCCTGTTTCTTTGCGTCTGGGATTGCCCTGGAGATTATGATGTAAAAGACTGCGAAGGAGGCTATTCCAAGCAATAGCGGCAGCGCTATGCTCGCTGGCTGCAGGCCTATAAGCTTTGAGGCATATGCAAGGAGGACGTGATATGGGCCAAGGAAATGCGGCCTTTCATTATATATCAGGGCGTCCTCCAGCGTTATTGTGCCTTCCAGGATTTGCCTCGCTATCCTGGCGTGATAGTATGGCTGGTCTCCGTACAGAAGGTTCTCGCCTGCTGCAATCCGGAACGCATACGGGGATGCGAGTATGGCCGCCGTAATTATCGTGAAAAAAACCAGTTTTTTCATCAGTTCACCCTGCACAGGGGCCTGTAGATTGCCGCATCCCGGTTCTCAAAAATCAGGTCAAAGCATTCCTTGTTGATGTATCCCAGCGATGTGATGTTCCTTTCCTCAGCCGCACTTCTGGTCAGCACTATAAAGGATATCCCGTATTCATCCAGCAGGCCCAGCGCTGTAATCTGGGAATGTGTAGTGTACAGGGTTTCCATGTCCTTTATCCTTTGCCCGTATGAGGAGGGAATCCTGTCATCTATGAAATTGCGCTTGTTTGCAACTGCCGTTATCAGGTGGCCTTCGTTCAGGTTTGCAAATGCAGTCCCGTCACGCTCGCTGCCGAGCCATTCAAATGCCCTCAGCTCGTTTTCTGTCGGAGTGGCCTGCTGTTTTTGAATCAGCGGAGGGATTGCTGAGGTGAATGCAAAAAGCAGCAGTATGACCAAGACGATAAGCTCTGTGTGCCTTGCTGCATGGGTCTTCTTCAGATAGTCAAGCAGCTTTACATACGCTTCCCCTGCCATCAGCGCGAATACTATTCCAAGCAGCATCAGGCCCGGATTCAGGGGTATCAGGCGTGCCGTCATCAGCATGATTATGGCCAGGGCAAGCCCTGCCGGAACGTGCAGCTCCTTTCTTCTTGTTTCTGTCACAGTCCGATATATCATGTATAGCCCTGCCGCAAATGTCAGGAGCCCTATTCCGTAAATGGCGCCCAGTATGTTGAGCGATGGAAAACTTTGCGTTGCTGATGTTTCCCACAAGCCCGCCAATCCATTTTGGAGCAGGAGCTCCTTGTAGAACAGGAAGACCGTGAAGGTTGTAAGGATAACTGAGAAGAAGACTGTCTCAAGCTCAGCCCTTGACTGGGTGGCCTCAAGTACGTAAAGCAGGATCAGATAGGCAGCCAGCCCGGCTACCAGCACAAGGCTTATGGGGTGTGCCAGCGACAGCGCCAGGAGCGTGGCAAGGTATAATGCTGCTGACTTTTCTATGCTGAGGAACAGGTATAGCGCAAGGAGCATGAGGGGAACCGCAAGGGCGTATTCAGATACGCTGTTGGTGGTTCCTGCTATGAATATAGGGATGAAGCCTGCGGATAGGGCTGAGAACAGGGCTGCCCTTGAATCCTTTGTCAGCTGCTTTGATATCAGGAAGGCCAGTATGACTGTTGTGGAAGCCAGGACGTTTGGCATCACCTTTAACGCGAGCTCGTCGGGAAGTACCAGAAGGGCTGCGGCCATCAGGTAGTGGAAAAGCGGCATGAATGTGTGGGCAGAGTAATAGAGCGGGTCTGAGAAGCTTGGGAGAAGCTCTACCTCTATGTTATGTATCTGCCTTATGTTGAAGTACGCCCCGTAAGTGTAAGGCTCTGCCTGGTATGCTATTATAAGCCTTAGCGCCAGCGCTGCTGTGAATATTGCCAGCAGCAGGCCTGCCTCCACCCTTCGCTTCATGGATAAGGGTATGCTCTTGGCAGCATATTTAAGGTTTGCCTAGGAAAACCGGCCTATTTTGCCTGCTCCAGCCACTCGTAAAGAGGGATGACGTGGATTGTCTTCCCTTCAATCTCAATTGTCTCTTTCTCAGCCTCTGTAACTATGAGTCCCTCCTTTAGGTTGTACGTGTTTAATGCCTCCAGCAGGCCTTTAAGCTCTCTTTTTTTGGCCGCCGCGTCATGAAGGGAGAGGGTTACCTGGGTGGCCTGGCTTATTTTCCTGTCCTTCCGCACAAGGAAATCGCATTCTCCCGCTCCTTTGTGGTAAAAGATTTCGTTCTGCTCCCTTGCCAGCGTCACAAACACAAGGTTTTCCATAAGCCTTCCCCGGTTTTCCGAAAATTTGAATGAGATGGAATTTACCAGCCCTGCATCAGCACAGTAGATTTTCCTTGGGTTTGCCAGTTGCTTTCTTACAGAAGGGTCATATCTTGCGACAATATAGAGCAGGTATGACTGCTCCGCATAGGAAATGTACTCCTTGACCGTATCGGGTGAAATTCCAAGTGTCTTGGCTATGTTGTTGTACGAAAAAGGTACGCCTACGTTTGACAAAACAAAGTACAGCAGGTCAAAGACATCTTTGCTGCTCCGCACGTCATGCGCAAAAATTATGTCCTTCATGTATATTGTCTGGAAATAGTTCTTCAGAAGCTCCTGTTTCAGGAACTCATCCTCCTCAAGCACTACTCTCGGAAACCCTCCGAACTGCAGATAGCGGCTGGCTGCCTGTCTCTTTTGGAGAACCGAAGGTTTGGGCAGCCCGGTAAATTCGAGATATTCCTGGAAGCTTAGGGGGAATATGGTGGTGGCAAAGTAGCGGCCTGAGAGCCGCGTTGTGGCTGCGTCTTTCAGAAGTGCTGATGTTGAGCCTGTAAGGACAAATTTTATCCGGCTGTTGACATCGTGGATCGTCTTTATTGTTTGAACCCAATGCTTGCAGGCCTGTACTTCATCTATAAAGACATAAAACCTTGTGATTTCATTGTGCTGGAGCATGTATTCCTCAATCAAGGTACTTAGGAAACCCGGGTCGCCTGCCTTGCTTTGCAGCAGTGGCTCATCCATGTTAACGAAGAGCACGGCTTCTGGATTAGTCTTCAGGGAAGCTATCAGCTGGTACAGGAGGGTTGACTTTCCTGTTCTTCTTGCGCCCAGTATCAGCACTATTTCAGGCGTGCCCATGTATTTATGTATCTCAGGGTAATGGTCAAGCCTGTATATACCTGTGTCAGGCTTCTTGTTAAACCACCACGGGTTCTGCTTTTCAAGCGCTATCTGAATCTCCGGCTCCATTTTTACAGGTCGTGATAGATATTCATATATAAATTTATCGATTATAATCGATGATTTAGTTAAAAATCACGGGTTATAATAGGCATAAGCGTAAGTACACGAAGAGTTAGCCTGCTACTGAGTATAACCGCCAACCACGAACTACAAACCATAAACTAACTACGACAGCTTCATTATGACCTTCCCGTCCTTGAATATCCTTACTGCGCCTCCGCTTGCGGACACCACTATGCCTATAGCATCTGTTGACTTGGTCAGCGCTGCCGTGCACCTATGCCTTGTGCCAAATCCCTGGACTGACTCAAGGTCCAGGTTGTCCTGGTCAATGTTTATGTAGGCGCCTGCCATCAGTATGGTTCCTGACACGTCTATGAGGAAAACGCCGTCAAGCTGTGCCAGGTTCTTTACTGTTTCTTTCATCTCAATGTCTGTTATCTTCCGCGCCTCCTCTGGCAGGTTTCCGAAAGGGTTTAGCCTAAGGAGGGACTTTGTGTAGCGCATCAGCTCATCCGCCCTTCCGACAACAAACGCAGTCCCTATGTGCCTCCCCTCCCTTCCCTCCATTCCTATTTCCTGCGCTATGCTAATTATTGTCTCAAGCACGTCTGCATTGACCTTGTCTGTGAGGTGATGCGTGCTTATGTCAAAGAAGACTTTGTCCACGTCCAGCACAAAGAAGAAGCCCTTGAGCCATGTTCCCATGGTGTCGCCGCCCACGAAGATTATCTTGTCGCCTTTGCCGATGTATCTCTTGTTTACAGCCTCCATGAGCAGTTCCTTGACCGGAAGGACCGAGCCAACCTGCTGCTTCTTCATCTTTGTGTTGTAGGTTGCTCTCTTGTAGGCACCCTTCCTGAGCTGCTTGAAGATTACCACTTTTACATCGTCCAGGTTCAGCTCCTCAGCCTGTGAGTCTCCCTTTTCTATTGTTATTATGCAGTTGGCCTTTGTTACCCTGGCTATGTTGACAGCCGCGGCTCCGATAAGCTTCTCTATGTTCTGGGGCTGCTCTGGCGGAGATATTGTTAGCTGTTCAGCGTCCGGCTCATTGGCCGACTCCTGGACTGGCTGTGGCTCCTGAGCGCTGGCAGGCGGCAGCGCTGGCCCGGCTGCCGGATGTTCCTGGACTCCGTCTGCGAAGAAGTTTGATAGCTTGCGCTGGAATGCGCTTTTTACAGCTTCCATCACATAGTGGGGTATTACCTTGTTTCGCTCCTCCTCTGATTTTTTCATTGAGGGGGTGTTGTATGCGGGAAAGTGTCCATAATCCTCATCCACCCTTAGCAGCAGCTTTTTTTTTGCGTTTTTCACTTTAGCCTTACCCCCTTTATTGATTTTAGCTCCTTTAGAGCCAGGTCATATATCTGCGTCCTTACAGCCTTCTTTTCCCTTACATTGCACAGATACCTGGCTGTTATCTGTGCAGCCGACGCGCCGTTTACCACAGGCACCTCCATCGTGATTTCAGGCTCGGACTCTATTTTCCTTCCATCAATCCTGGCCCACTTGGAGGCTAATTCCTTCATCAGCCCTCCTGTCACCCTGGCTGAAGCTTTTTTTACGATTTGCTTTGCCTTGACGAGGTCGCTGTCGCTTGTTATGAGCAAAGAGAGCTTGTCCCAGACGTAGGGGCTGCCTTTTGTATAGTTGGTCACTGGCTGGGTGAGGACGAATTCGTTCGGGACTGAAATCATCCTGCCGCTTGGCGTGTCGTCATCAAGCTCGCTCATGTTCGTGTGCATCATGGTAATCTCAAACACGTCTCCCTTTGACCCGCCTATGGTTACCCTGTCTCCGATTGCATATGGCTGCTTCAGGACTATCGTAAACCAGCCGAATATGTTGAGTATTGGTCTCTGCAATGCGATTGCCAGGCCTGCCGCCAGTATCCCCACAGAGGCCAGGGTGCTCTTGAATATGTTGGTAAACACCACTACAAGAACGAATATCGTGATTATCACAAGGGTGTACTGGTAGATTGCGGTTGCCTGCTTTGCCCTCGCCTTGTCGCTTGCCCCTTCAAACCTTTTTCGTATAATGAAGGTCGCGGCTTTGAGGAATATCACTGCAGCCAGGGTTATGGCTATGAATATCGCGACATTGGTCAGCTGCTCCACGACGAATTGTTGCTCTATCATCCTACAATTATATGGTGGCCTGCGTGGTTGGCTGGAAAAAAATAAAGGCTCCCTGTTTGGGGTTGGGGGTATGGAGAAATAAGTTAGGGAGCCTTTATTGAGCGTGTCATCTCCTTGGAAGGTAATGCGGCTTTCTCCGCAGTTCCTGTATCCACATGAGGCCTATGCTTATCATGGCCCGGTTGAATTTCTCGCTTAGGTTGTAAGTTTTTGTGTACAAATTGTAGTCAATCATGCCCATGCCCTTCATTGGCGTCAGTATTCTGTCATAAAACTGCCTTTTGTTGTAGCTTATCCTTACCTTCTTCCCGGCGTAGGCAGGGTCGCTGATGTGGGTGACGTAGCCTGCGTGCAGCCTGGCTGCGAACACTCCCATCTCTGTCTTGTTCAACTCCCCTTCATGAAGCTTCATTTCCTCTATCAACATTTTTGCCACGATCTTCTGCTGCTCTGTTGCGAATATAACCTCGTAAACATCCTCTGGGAGGTTATACAGGTCAAACAGCAGGACCATTTATTGCATTTTTGAGGCGAGCTAATATATAAATGTTACTATTTCGTATACTGGAATGGGAAAGTGGCAAAAGTATGGATTTGTATTCTTTTGGATGGCTAAGGCTTCCCTTTCTTCTCCTCTTTTTCCTCAAGCTTCTTCTTTATCTCCTCAGCCTTTTCCTTTGCCTTCTCAGCCAGCCTTTCAGACAGCCTTTTCCTGGCCTGCTTGGTGTGGAGGTCAACTGCCTTTACCACATCAGCCCCGAGCTTCATTCCCCTTTCAACAACCCTGAAGTTCCAGATGACGTTGTCCACATCCTTGATTCTGGCTATGTTCTGCTGGCCCCATCTGTCCATGAAGGTTACGTTCTCAATCCTGAACTTAAGCGGCTCCTCAGGCGTCTCTGCCGGGTAGCCGAGGGCTACAATAGCCATTGGCTTTATGTCGCCAGGCAGGCCGAGGATGTCAATGACCCTGCTTTCGTCAAAAGCAGATACAAAGCAGGTCCCCAGGCCTATTGCGTGCGCTGCAAGCATCATGTTCTGCGCAGCCATGGCTGCCTCCTGTACCGCGTAAAATTCCACTCCGCGCTGCCCGTAGAACTCCCTGACCTTCTTAAGCATCATGACAACCAGTATGTGTACTGGCGCTTCCTCCATCCAGTACTGCTGCATGCATGCCTCTGCAATGGCTTTTCTCTTGTGGCCTGACTCTATAACGACAAACCGCCAGCTTTGCAGGTTGCCTGCTGTCGGTGCCACCCTGCCTGCGTCCACAACCGTTCCTATCTTGTCCCATTCAACAGGCTGGTCAGTGTACTTGCGGATGCTCCTCCTGAGCCTTATCGCCTCCAGCACGTCTATCTTTGGCCAGAACTTCTGGGCTGTTTTCTCCATTATCGCTTTTTTTGGCTGCGTTGTTAATAAACTTTATGGGCCTGGCAGGGGTACAGGGGCTGGTGACATTTGACACTTTTACTTGTGGCAGGCTGACTCATTAGTTGTTGGTGGTTAGTCGTTGGTGGTTTGTAGTTTTGCTTAACTAACAGCAGGCTGACTCTTCGTGTACGGTAGCAAGAGGGCATGTAAAGGGGAAGAACGCAAGGTAATGGAGTAGCATTGCAAGGCAGTGCACCTAGCCAAGCAGTACACACTGGCGAACCTCCTGAAAGGGACTGCGGAAACAAGGCAGGAACAGCCTGCTACCTGTTACAGCATCTTTTCATTAAAGCACGCCGCACAACTATTAAATACCCTTCTGTGCTTAACTTCAGCTTATGAAATACTCAGACCTTGTTGATGTGTACGAGAGGCTTGACTCTGACTCAAAGCGCCTGTCCAAGACTCTGGTGGTTTCCCAACTCCTTGAAAAAGTGCCTGAGGATGACATTGAGAAGATTACCTTGCTGCTGGAGGGCAGGGCGTATCCTGCCTGGGATGAGAGGGAGCTTGGTGTTGCCAAGCAGATGATGCTTAAGGCGGTCAGCGCAGCCTCAGGGCTGGACGCAAGGCGGGTTGAGTCTGAGTGGAAGCGCACCGGCGACCTGGGGGAGGTTGCCGAGAACCTGATTAAGTCAGGGAGGCAGTCAACCCTTGTCAGCCATGAGCTTACTGTCAGCAAGGTTTTCGAGAATTTAAGGAAGCTGCCTGAGATGACAGGACAGGGCAGCGTTGACAGGAAAGTCCAGCTTATCGCTGAGCTGCTTACATCGGCCAAGCCCAGAGAGGCCAGGTATATTGTGAGGACTGTTTTGGGGACATTGAGGGTTGGCGTTGGTGCAGGTGTCCTCAGGGATGCTATTGCGTGGGCCTTCTTCCCAAAGGTGAAGGGCCTTTTTCCTGAGCTGGATGCGCGGGGTTATATGCGCGTCCTTAAGGCGGAATCTGCTGATGAGCTTAAGAATCTCCAGAAGTATGATGCTGTCGAAGCTCCAGACCAGGCGGCTGCCAGGCTTCTTTACAGGCATTTTGTTGACTCTGTCCAGCAGGCTTATGACATGGCCAATGACTTCGGCGTTGTTGCCAGTGCCGCGAAGTCAGGGGGTTTGGCCGGGCTCAAGGCCATGTCCCTGAAGGTTGGAAAGCCTGTCAAGGTGATGCTGTCCCTTAAGGTGGATTCTGCGGAGGAGGGCTTTGAGCGCTGCGGCACGCCAATGCAGGCTGAGTTCAAGCTGGATGGCTTCAGGGTCCAGTTGCATAAGCAGGGTTCAAAGGTATGGATTTTCACAAGGCGCCTTGAGGATGTCACAAGACAGTTTCCTGACATCGTGGACTCGGTGCTGAAGCGTGTGCATGCCGACAGCTGCATTCTAGACGCAGAGGCTGTCGGGTTTGACCCTTCAGCTAAGAAATATCTTCCCTTCCAGAATGTTTCCCAGCGGATAAGAAGGAAGTACAATATAGAGCGGATGGTCAGGGAGCTTCCGGTGGAGGTAAACGTCTTTGACGTCCTTTTGCTGGACGGCCGCTCAATGGTTGATGAGCCTTTCAGGATGCGGCGGGAGGCTGTTGAGCAGATTGTCAGGCCAGTCCAGTGGAGGATTCTGCCGGCGAAATGCCTTGTCGCCTCAGGCGTTGGCGAGGTTGAGCGCTTCTTTGCGGAGTCAAAGGCCGCTGGCAATGAGGGCCTTATGTTCAAGAGCCTTGATGCGCCGTACAAGCCCGGCGCCAGGGTTGGCCACATGGTTAAGTTCAAGAAGACCATGGAGAACCTTGACCTGGTCATCGTGAAGGCTGAATGGGGTGAGGGCAAAAGAAGCAAATGGCTGAGCAGCTACACTGTTGCGTGCAGGCTGGGCTCAAAATTGCTGGAGATTGGAAAGGTTTCAACCGGCCTGAAGGAGAAGCCTGAGGAGGGCCTTAGCTTCGGGGAAATGACAAAATTGCTGAGGCCTCTCATTGTCAGCGGGGAGGGAAAGCTGGTTGCCATCAGGCCTGAGGTCGTCATTGAGGTTGCTTACGAGGAGATTCAGAAGAGCCCGACTTACGAGTCAGGCTACGCCTTAAGATTTCCGAGGGTTGTAAGGCTGCGGGAGGACAAGGGGCCGGATGACGCAAGCTCCCTGAAGATGGTGGAGCAGTATTACAGGGGGCAGAAAGGCTGAACTACAACTGTTCCCTGATTCGCTCAAGGAACTTCCCGAAGTCCTTTTTCTTAACAGATGCGCCGCACGCGTATTCATGCCCGCCGCCGTAGCCTTCAATTCCTTGCAGGGCTTTTTTCAGTTTCGGCAGGACCGGAGTGTTCCTGGCCCTGAGGCTCATCCTCACCTCATCGTCCTTTTCCCTTCCTATTATCACGAACTTATCAGGGTTTCTGTAGAGCACTTCATTTGCCAGGTCGCTTGAGAAGCTTGTCTGCCTGCCGTACCTGAACACGAATAGTTTGTCACTGCTAACTGACTGAAGCGCCGCGGATATTAGCTTTTTGTATTTCCTGTTGAATTTGTCATACCTCGAGTAAAGGTATTTTCCTTCCGGCGTGGTCTGCTTCAGGATTTCGTAGGGGTTTTTTATCCTTGTCATGGCCTGCACTGATTTCATCGCGTCTGATGTCTTGCCCTTTAGCACGAACGAGAATATCCTTACCAGCTCCCCAATCCTTGACCTGAACATCGCGTCATCAGGGTTGTTGACGCCCTCATCAAGAAGGTCAGGGTACTGTCTGGAGAATTCCCTTGCAAACTCCGGCAGGAACCAGTCGCCCACGCATCCCACCATCGCTATCCACATGTCATGCCTAGTTGAGTGGTAGCAGACGTGCGTCGCAGGATAGTACGCGTCTTTCCTGTGTATCCTGGGGTTGAAGTATTTCACGTTTTCGCGTTTCAGCGGGGTGTGATGGTCTATCCATATGACCGGGACTCCTGCCTGGTCTATGAATTCCTGCTCGACAACAGCTATGTCCACTATGAATATCTTGTCAGGCGCATGCTCTTTCACAAGGCTGAGGTAACTTTTGTCAACTAGCGGCGTTGTCTTTACAAGCCCCCAGCTCCCCTTCCTGACTGACTGGTACAAAAGGAGGAAGGAGGACAGCCCGTCAGGGTCATCATGCATCAGAAACAGGGGGTTTTTGCAGTTGAGCTCTGACCTTATTTCGTCGTACTCCTTTTTGGGAAGCATTTGTAGCAGAATTTCGTTGCCGTATATTTAAGTGTTATCCAAAAGCTTTTATAGCATTGCCCTGATTCATGTTTCATGCCCTTGAACGAGACAGGAGCGGTTTATTTCCGCGATGTGTTCGTGCCTTCAATTGGCTCGCGGATTCAGGAGATTGTCACAGCCCCATTTCATGTGCCTGATATGATTTGGGTGCTCGCCCCCCTCTTTTTTACCATGATTATGATTGAGTTCTATATCGGCCGCTACAGGGATGAGGAACTTGGCTGGAACACTGCCCTGGGCAACAGCATGATTCTTGTGTTTGTCGGCCTGGACCTTCTCAGGAGGATTTATGGCGCAGGCATCTTTGAGCACCTGAGGCTGGGATTTCTTCCGATACCTTCTGCCTATGCGGTCATCGCCCTGCTGATTTTCAGCCTTGGATTGCTTAATGTGCTTGTGAATTTCTTCCACCTGCTCCCAAAATCCTTTGCCTTCAAGGTTTCCTCTCCCCTTGTGGCCAACCTCACAGCCTGCCTGGCAATTATCCTGACTTACGCCTCGATTCCTGCGGATGTGGTGAGCCTGCTTGCTGTTTTTGTTATTTTTGTGGTGTCTGTTCTTGCCATCGACCTGGTCCACCTTGTTGAGCCAAGGCACATGGAGAGGAGGACCAATGTCGGCGCTGTTATTGAGGCTGTTTTAAGGAAGGATTAGCCTGTGATGCGTGCGTAGATGACTCTCGCCTGCTGTTCGCTCCCAGCCTTTATTACCGCCCTTCCGTCGGAAAAGACGGTTGCGTTTGGCAGGATAACTCCGTATTCAAGGATTCGCGCTCCTGGCACCTGTTTTAGCTGCCTCATGCTGATTTTCCCGCCTGAGAGCTGATAGGTTCCGCTGCCGCAGAGCTTTGTTGTCCTTGAGCCTTTGGCCCCGGAAAGGTAATCATAGCTGCCGTTGCACGCAGGGCAGTTTGGGTTGCTTCTCACCTTGAGTCTGGCAAAGTCATTGTTCCATATGTCGTACCTTACCATTTCATTGCTTGTAATCCCAAGCAGCAGCTTGATTGCCTCGGCTGCCTGCATGCTGGCTGTTGCCGAGGTGATGGCAGGCAGCACTCCTGAAGTGTCACAGGTTTCAAGACCCTCTGCCTCTGGTATTGCGCAGGCCAGGCATGGCCCTCCAGGGCTTATTGGAAAGACTGTTCCTGTTTCCTTTATTGCCGCGCTGTAAACCCATCTTATTCGCTCCTTCATGCAGTAGTCGTTGATGAGGTATCTGGTTTCCATGTTGTCTGTGCAGTCCAGCACTATGTCTGCCTTTATGAGATGTGCATTCGTATTGTTGAGGTCAATCGCCGCTGCTTCTACCTGCACATCAGGGTTGGCTTCGCTGAGCCTTGCCTTGGCAACGTGCGCCTTTGACTGGCCGATGTCTCTGGCGTAATAAAGCGTTTGCCTGTGGAGGTTTGACTCCTCAACTATGTCGCGCTCAATTACCAGCAGTTTTCCAACGCCGCTTCTGCACAGCAGTTCTGCTGCCAGGCCGCCTATTGCCCCTGCGCCTATCACCGCTGCCGTGGCCTCCGCCAGCACCCTTTGGCCCTTCAGCCCTACTTGGGGCAGCATGATTTGCCGTGAGTAATCCATGATGCTGGTGTGCTCGCAGGGCTTTATATTTGTTCCTGCGGCAAAATATTGTGTTTTCTCCGCTATGCCACGAAAACGAATTACTTATAAACTTCAATTTATAAGGAGCTAATATGTCGACAAAATTAGACTTTGAAAAAGAATACGAGCGGTATTACACTGCTAAAATCACTCCCGCAGTTGTTGAATTTGGCAAAGTTGCCTATCTCTCAATTGAGGGAAAAGGAGAGCCTGCGGGAGATACCTTTACAAAAGCGGTTGAGGCTCTATATCCACTGGCTTATGGGGTTAAAAATATTTGCAAGAAACAGGGCAAAGATTTTGGCGTTCCAAAGTTAGAAGGTTTATGGCGGG
>CAZDCW010000006.1:0-8727 GCA_964504135.1 uncultured Methanosarcinales archaeon | reverse complement strand
GACCTTCCTCGTTCGGAGTGGTATTGGAAACTTCTTATCCGTATGCCCAATTTTGCCACATCAGAAATTGTTAGAACTGCACAAGATGAAGTTTTCAAAAAGAAAGGATTAGCCCTAATCAAAAAAATTAAATTTGAAACGATAGATGAAAGCAAATGTGTTCAGATTATGCACATCGGGCCTTACGCAACAGAGCCTGAAACCGTAAATAAAATGAAAGACTTTATGAAAGAAAATAATTATTTTGAAAATGGTCTTCATCATGAGATATATCTTTCTGACCCAAGAAAAACTGTACCTGAAAAAATGAAAACTATTTTAAGGCAACCTATGAAATAAGTTACAGGTGAAGTTTACTTAACAGCCCGGTTGTTCGCAAACTATTTATACCAACCCGGGCCTGCCCGCTGGAATGGTTACCCTGTACAGTTGCATTGCCGGCGTGTACGTTTTTGACGAGAAAAACGCCCTGGTGGAGCATCTTGCCTTTGAAAATTCTGATTTGCATAAGGTGAATGCCGCGTTTGAGTCAGGTGAATGGCTTGGGGAGGAGAGGCAGCTGATTGCGAAGCATGGCAAAGGCAGGGTTTTGTTCCTTGGCTTCAAGAAGGAAAGGCTGGAGGGGGTTGTTTTCTCATCGGATGTTTCCAAGCTTGAGGCTTTTTCAGGGCAGCTGGACCTTGAGGCGCTTCACAGTGTTTCGCTGCTGGTGGCCAAAAGGAAGCTGAAGCTGTCTGTTGGCCTTGACTCGCTTGTTATCCAGTGTTCTGACTGCATTGAGGAGCTGAACAGGGCTGCCAGTTTGGTTGCGAAGCGGCTTAGGGAGTGGTACGGGCTTTACAATCCTGAGTTTTCAAGGTCGGTTGCGGACCACGGAAAATTCGCTGAGCTTATTATTTCAAAGTCAAGGGCTGAGCTTCTTTCTGAAATTGGGCTGGACGGGTCATCTGGAATGGGCGCTGACCTAAGGCCTGAGGACGTTGCTGCAGTTGCCGCCCTTGCTGCCCAGTTAAAGTCCCTTTATGCGCTCAGGGAATCGCAAAAGGAATACCTGGACATTCTCATGCAGGAACTCTGCCCTAACCTTAGGGCTGTTGCAGGCTCATTGATTGGCGCTCGGCTCATAGTGCTGGCAGGCTCGCTTAGGAGGCTTTCTGAGCTGCCCGCCTCCACAGTCCAGGTGCTGGGCGCTGAACGCGCCTTATTCCGCCACCTTAAGACTGGCGCGAAGGCGCCGAAGTTCGGGGTTATCTTCTCGCATCCTTTGATTCAGGAAAGCGACAGGAAGCTTCACGGAAAGGTTGGCCGCACGCTCAGCGACAAGATAGCCATAGCTGCAAAGTTGGATTACTTTAAGGGCGATTTTATTGGTGACAGGCTGCGAGGCGGGTTGGACGCGAGGTTTAAAAAATGAAAGAGATCCTTCCGGGGGTTTTCCTTGAAGGAAAAAAGCTGTACACCCGGAATCTCGCCAAAGGCGTGAGGCACTTCGATGAGCAGCTGGTGATGCATGAAGGGGTTGAGTACAGGAACTGGGACCCGCGCTCGAGCAAGCTGGCGACAGTTATCCTTAAGGGAATGAAGCCTGAACTCAACGCAGGCTCAAAAGTGCTTTACCTGGGCTCAGCCCACGGCTATACAGTCTCGTATGTTTCAGATGTTGTGAGGGACGGCTTTGTTTTTGCCATTGACTTTGCGCCAAGGGTTGTAAGGGACCTTGTCTTTGTTGCAGAGGCCAGGCCGAACATGGCTGTTATTTTGGCTGATGCCTCAAGGCCGGAATCTTATTATCACCTGGTTTCGGCTGCTGACTTTGTTTACCAGGACATTGCGCAGAGGCATCAGGTTAAAATATTCCTGAGGAACATATCGCTTTTCCTGAGGAAGGGCGGCACTGCCTGCATTGCAGTAAAGTCAAGGAGCATCGACTCTGTGAGGGAGCCGAAAAAGATTTTCGCGGAAGTAAGGAAGGCGCTTGAGGCCGAGCTCAGGGTCATAGACAGCAGGCTCCTTGAGCCATACCAGAAAGACCATTGCATGTTCTTGTGCAGGAGGAAATGAAAATGAATTACAGGTTTGTTGCCATTGCGCTTGGATTGCTGTCGCTGGTTCTTATCGTTGCCTCGGCTTTCCTCTTCGTTTCCAACTCCAGCCTGTCTTCAGCGGCAAGCCAGTCCAGGGCTATGGCAGGGATTGCCGACCACCTTACCACGCTTGCCGGGTTGGAGGGTCGGCTTAATGACGTTCACATCCATACTGATTTCCTGGTTTTGGTGGATGGAAAGGAAATGGGCTTTTCCAGGCCTGAGTTTGACGTTAAGAATGCCTTTGTACACCTTCACCTGGACAAGCCTGATGACGGCGGAAAGGTCATTCACATAGAAGCTAAAGGGGTTACCTTGGGCCATTTCTTCAGTTCAATCGGAATGCGTTTCACAAGCAACTGCCTCGTGGCCGATGGCAGGAGTTACTGCAGCGGCAGCGGAAAGGAACTCGCACTGTTTGTGAATGGCGAGCGCAACTATGAGCTTGACAACTACGTTCCAAAGAACCATGACAAGCTGCTGGTTGCTTACGGCAACTACTCAGGGGAGGAGCTTGAAGAATTTATAGCGAAAGTAAGCGACTATGCGAAGAGGTATGGGTAGGCATGAACACATCTGCACCCTGCCGCAACAAATTTATACCCTGGCTTTAGCCTGCCTGTATGCTCGCTTTTTACAACACCCTGACAAGAAAGAAGGAGGAGTTCCACTCAATCCGTAAAGGTCACGTCACCCTATATACATGCGGCCCGACAGTTTATAATTACGCCCACATAGGGAACTTCAGGGCTTACGTATTTGGAGACCTCCTGAAGCGGTACCTGAGGTACAAGGGCTATTCTGTCCGCCATGTCATGAACCTGACTGATGTGGATGACAAGACCATCATGGGCGCTGTGGCTGAGGGGGTCTCGCTGAAGGAGTTTACAGAGAGGTACTCTAAGTTCTTTTTTGAAGACGTAAAAACTTTGAACATACAGCCTGCTGACGTCTATCCAAAGGCCACTGGGCATATTCCTGAAATGGTAGGGATAATCAAAAAGCTGCTTGCCAATGGTGTGGCTTACCAGACGTCTGATGGCATTTATTTCGCAATCAAGAAGTTTGACGGCTATGGCAGGCTTGCGCTGCTTGAGAAGACACAACTTATCGAGGGCGCCAGGGTCAGCAGGGATGAGTATGACAAGGAGAGCGTGCAGGACTTTGCATTGTGGAAGTTCTGGGACAAGGAAGATGGCGATGTTTTCTGGGAGACTGAGATTGGAAAGGGCAGGCCAGGATGGCATATAGAGTGCAGCGCCATGTCCACAAAGTACCTTGGCCAGCCGTTTGACATGCACACAGGGGGAGTTGACCTTATCTTCCCCCACCATGAGAACGAGATTGCCCAGTCAGAGGGTGCAGAAGGCAGAAAATTCGTCAATTTCTGGCTTCACTGTGCCCATCTTGTTGTGGACGGGAAGAAGATGTCCAAGTCCCTTGGCAACTTCTACACTCTCAGGGACGTGCTTCAGAGGGGCAGCAGCCCGATGGCAATCAGGTACCTTCTGCTTTCAACCCATTACAGGCAGCAGCTTAACTTCACTTTTGATGAGGTGAAGGCTGCTGAGAGGACTGTTGACTCCCTAGTTGACTTTATTAGGCGGCTAAGGGAGGTTTCAGGTTCAGCATCAGCAGACAGGGAGGCTGTCCCGAAGTTGGGCGCAAAGGCCCTGGAAGGATTTGAGCAGGCGTTGGACGATGACCTTGAAATCTCCCCTGCGCTTGCAGCTGTCCATGAGTACGTGCATGATGTGAACAGGCTCTTGGCTGCTGGCAGACTGGACAAGGAATCCGCTGCCCAGGTCATCGGGGTTATGGAAAAGTTTGACTCAGTGCTCGGCGTGATGGGCTACGTTGAAGAGGAGATTCCCACTGATGTAAAAGCCCTCATAGATAAGAGGGAAGCTGCCAGGAAGGCCGGCGATTGGAGGGAGGCTGACAGGATACGTGAGGTACTGAAGCAAAAGAATATTATATTAGAGGATACGAAATCAGGAGTGAGATGGAGAAGAGTCACTTAGCGAGGCTTAAGGAAGACCTTCTTGGCATGCCTGACTTTGGCAAGGCCACTTTGAGGCTTTTTGGCAGCGTCGCCCGTTCAGAGCGCCTTCTTTTGCAGGAGTTCAGGGTGAGGCCGCGAAGCCCGCTGACAAGGAAGTCAAAGCTTGAGATTGTCCGTGACACTGGAATTGTTGTCATGGCTGCGCGAGGTTCAAAGGGCCGCCGCTACACGCTGGAAATCCCCTTCAAGGCAAAAATCAGGCCTGGAAGCCTCCTCATCATGGGCACTAACAGGCAGCTGGATGAGTTTGAAGGGTATTCAGGAAGGCGCTGATTTTCAAAAAGAGTGCCTTCGCTAGAACTCCACCTTCAGTTCCTCTCCCCACTTCACTTCCCTTATGTTGTGAGTCAAGATAAAGTCCCTTGCTATTGGCTTTAGGTTCTTTGGTATTGTCGCCTTGGGCACTTCTGCCTTTAGGCTCAGTCCTTTGTCTTTCTTCGCCTTCCATATTGCGCTGTTCGCCCCGGTTATTGCATCTGTGCTCATTTTGTGCCTTGGCTTTGGCGGCTTGGGGAATGGTTCAAAGTGAACATCCTTTCCTGTTGCCTGTTTGTATATCGTGTACGTTATCATCGGGTTTATTGGTGCAAGCAGCAGGCATACTTTTTCAAGGCAGTTGTACAGGGTGCCTATTGCAGCCTGCTGTTCCTGTGGCGTAAATTTGCCTTCGTTGTTGTATGCCCTGTTCTTGACCAGCTCCATGTAGTGCGATGCAAAAGTCTCCCATATGAAGTGCCTTATCATTGTGGCAGGGTTGTGGAAGTCGTATTGGCTGTATTGCATGTCTGCGTATTCTGCAATCCTGTCAATTTCAGAGTTTATCCACTGGTCAAGCGGCTGGAGTTGGACTTCCTCGCTGGGCTTTGGGAATGAGCTGATGAACCTGGCGACATTCCACAGCTTGATTATGGTCTTCCCCGCTCCCTCTATCCTTTCGAATGAGCACCTGAAGTCCTGGCTGTCAAGGTTTCCTTCCATTGCGCACCACAGCCTCAGCGGTTCTGCCCCATACTTGTTCAGTATTTCCTGCGGGTCTATGACGTTGCCTTTTGACTTTGACATTTTCTTTCCCTTCTCATCCACAATGTGATAGTGTATCCACGCCTCCCTGAAAATCAGCTTTCCTGTGAGGAGGTAGCACTTGAGCAGGGTGTAGTACAGCCATGTCCTGACAATTTCCTTGCCCTGCGGCCTTATTGAGCAGGGCGTGTTTTCCCCGAAGAATTTAGGGTCAGCCTCGTACTTCAAAATGTAAAGTGGCGTGTTTGAGCTGTCGAACCATGTATCCAGGACTCTTTCATCGCCTGTGAATTCTGTGCTTCCGCATTTGCAGCTTTTCACTGGTGGCGGCTCGCGCCAGGGCTGGTAGTATTTTCCCTTTTCAGGAACTATTGTCTCGCTGCACTTCAGGCAGTACCATAGGGGTACTTCTGTTGCATAGTACCTTCTTCTTGATACGGGCCAGTCTATGGTTATGGAATCTATCCAATCAAATAAAATCTGCCTGCTTGCCGGCGCATGGAATCTTAGCTTTCCTGCGAGTGTCCTGAGCTTTGCCTTGAACTTCACCTGCCTGACGTAGAATTCCTTCATGGCTACAAACTCAATCTCGTGCTTGCTTCGCTCGCAGATCGGCACGTTGTGCGTGTAGTTCTCCTGCTTTTCCAGCAGCCCTTTTTCCCTGAGCATCCCTGTTATTTTTTCCCTTGCCTTTTTGCTGGGCATTCCCTGGAGCTGCCCTGCTATCTCCAGCATGAGCCCGTCCCTGCCGACTGCCATTATTGGCTTGATGTTTCTTTTCCTTAGGAATCGTATCGCGTCCTGGTCTCCTGCCGAGGCGCTCATGTATACCAGCCCTGTCCCGAATTCAGGGTTTGCCTCCTCATCTTCTATTATTGGTATTTCCCTGTTGAATATCGGCACTATGGCTGTCTTGCCGTTCAGGTGCCTGTATCTCGTGTCAAGGGGATTGTAGATTACCACTGCGGCTGTGCACAGCAGTTCAGGCCTTGTTGTGGCTATAACCGCATCTTCCCCTGTCTGCTTGATTTTGAACCTCACGTAATTCAGGAATCCCGCGGTTTCCTTTCGTTCAACTTCTGAGTCTGCCAGTGTTGTCTGGCACCCCGGGCAGTAATTGTTAAGCCTTTCATCCTCGTAGATTAGTCCCTTGTTCCAGAGGTCTATGAATGTGCCTTGCGTCATTGCCCTGTAGTCAGGGCTGTCTGTCTCATATATTTCCCCTGTTCCTGTCCCCTTTTTCCATGAGTTAAACCCTATGCCAAGCCTTTGGAAGGAGGTCATGGATGTTTGCCCTGACTCCTCAAGCACCTTCCTGCACATCTCCAGGAATTTCTGCCTGGGAGTGTCCTGGAGCTTTACGCCAAATTTTTTTTCAGCAGCCATTTCGATTGGAAGGCCGTTGTTGTCAAGGCCTAGCGGGAAGAGCACTTTCTTTCCCTTCATTCTCTGGTATCTGGCTATCATGTCCATTATGGCGTACGTGGCCGCATGCCCCATGTGTATTGGCGTGTTTAGGTATGGCGGAGGGGTGTCTATTGAATAGATTTCATTGCCCTGCTGCCGGGAAAAGTGGTAAGGCTCTTTTTCAGCCCATTCCTTCCATGCCTTTTCCTCAGACTCCTTTGTCCAGCCCTTTTCAAGAACGCCCATCAGCCTGATGGTCCTTAAGCCTGTTTTTTAAATATTGTGCAAAGGATTATTCCAGCTGCCAGTCCGGTGTTAGAGGCCTGATTAAATCCAGTTGCCTTCTGTTGATTGTTATGCTGTAACCATCACTTTGCCCATGGAAAGAAGCGGTTTTTTCATATACATTTATGCTTGACCGTCCCATTCCGAGAACCTTATACCATTCTGATTTTAATGCTGGGATTTCATCTTCGCCTTTTTCCGTACCAATCTGCATTGTAGGAACCGCCTGTCCAAATTCTTCGGCAAGAAAACTTAGTATGTTACCGTGAGTTTCCCAAGGATTCTGGGCAAACCGTAAACACGGCTGGCCGCCGATGTCTAATTGCACCACTTTGTAATCCCCTGATTCTGTTGGCCAGTTTACTGTTGGAATTTTCTCATCCAAGGCCATGGAATCCCTCCCTTAATCCGCCATGAGGGGCATATTCATCTATAAATGCGGCCAGATTTTTTACCTCTTCAGCCACTCTCCAGTTTGTCCTCTCAGCCATTCGGTGCAACCCTGTAAGAAAGCCTCTGTCTTGAGGTGTCAGGCTATAGCCTTCCCTGTGGGCATACCTGACTGGGACAGGGTCGCCAAGCATCTCTCCGCATTCCTGCAAAAATCTCTCCTTCTCCGAATCTATGCTTGCACCCAGAGTCTTGCCATCCTCCGAATAAACATGGTCCAAAGGGCGTTGGGTGAACTCAATTTCGCTGTGCACTGCTGTGGCGAGCCCGACCTTTCCCATCAGATGGTGCCTTACCGCCCCCAGCATAACACTGTCAATAGTAATAACTTTAGAGTAGCTAGCCGATATAAAAAGTTTGTCGCCCGCTTGGCAGACTGTGGAAGCTCCGGGCATTGCCGCATTTATTCCTGGCAGCGGGCTGACTCTTCGTGAACGGTACAAATTAGACCATTACAAAGGCAATACGTATTCAGGTGGCGGTGAACATTGCAATCAGTGAACGAGGCCAAGCAGTACATCTGTCAATCCCCGAAGGGAGAATTCGAAACAAAGCAGGAACAGCCTACAACTAGTAATTATAGGTCCGGTTATTATTTATCAGAATTTCATGGCAGGTGCGTCACTTCCTGCTCTGTTATTGTATTGAACTGCGCTGACCTGTACTCGTACTCAACATCAGCCATTATCACCTTCAGCGGCAGCCCGTATGTCTTGTCTGCCCACATTTTGCCCTTCTTCCTGTCAGAAGTGGCGTATTCGATTACAAGAACTTTCCTTCCTTCCAGCACTTCTTCCCCTATTGCTTTTGCTGAGGCGATGCCTTCCACGAACTCGTCAGGAAATGGCCTCAGGTACAGGTTGTAGTCTATCCCGTAAGGGCCTCCTGTTGTGCATCCCTGAAGCCGGTCGCAGTAAGCCTCTGCCTTCTTCGCAGAAAGGTCCAGATAGGCTGTGTCATAATATGTCTCTCCTGACAGTTTTACGCCCTGGTCAAGGGTTATCTTCACTTTGCTCCCCTGCCTGCTTATGTCCAGGCCTTTGGCGTCGTTTGGAGGGCCGTAGTAATAGTATCGGTAGCTTTTGACCTTGCTTCTTTTGTCAAGGACTTCTTTTGATGCAGCGTCTATGCCTGCTGCCTGGGCTGGAGGCTGCTCTGCGGGCGGCGTAGGCTGTGGTGCCGGCTGTTCCTGCTGAGGTGGTGTTTCTGCCTGAGGGGGCTCCTCTGTAAGCGGCCGCTCAGGAGCCTCTGCACTGCCGCATCCAGCCAGTGCAATTCCCAGAATAACTATAAGAATATATGCAACCTTCACAGGAAGGGCTATGAGCGCGTATTTTAAAAATCTTTCTCAGTACCGGCTTTGTTCAAAGTTTAGCATTTAGCACCTCATTGCCATGTTGTGGGTGAAGCATTTGG
>CAZDCW010000005.1:0-54377 GCA_964504135.1 uncultured Methanosarcinales archaeon | reverse complement strand
TCAGTTTCATACACGAAACTAACTCACCGTAGGGAAATAGTTTCGGGATAAGACAGAGATACTCGCATTCAAAACCTTTAAAAAAAGCCAGATATTCGCCTTTACGGCAAGCTAGGCTGGCGCGTTAGCCCTGCGCTGTTACCATAAATGGGCTTCATGATGGGGCTGAAGCGGGATGAGGCTTCGTCCTGCGGCTTTGGTCCTGGTGACTACTGTGAGGCTCTGTCCTGTCGGGCAGTCATCTTTGAAAACCACGTCAGGTCCGGAAGGAAGCAGCGTTAATTGATTTTGGCTGTGCTCTCAGGGAGCGGAGCTGAGGAACAGCCAGGGGAAACCCTAACTGCATGACGCTGCCGATTCCCTGCGGCTTGCCGCTTTTCCCAAAAGTTTTATATAAGAGCCAAAGTTTCCTTTCCTCATGGCAGAGGAACGGTCTGGAAAAGTTTTTTCAACAACATCAATTACCATCGCTATTCTCTAGGGAGCCATAAAGGCCCTGGCTCCTGTAAGCGAATTCTGGGTTAATAAAATTGCTTGAGGTGTTTGTAAAATGGCTGATGCTTATGTCGATGGCAAAGTCCTGCCTGCAAATATGGCGTTTTTTGCTGATGTTGCCGGAACATTGCGTCCTGAGTGCATGGGAATTGGAAATTCAGGATACCGTAATTTAGATGTAGCTGTATTTTCAGGAGGCGCTGATTATCGCCTGGTACTGCTTGCGGCGAGAGCTCCGCATCAGATTTATGGGCAGGTTTCCCCAATAGTGCGGGCTGCTGTTGTGGAGGGGGATGTCAGACCTGAAAACCTGGCAGCGATGCTTGAGGGCGTTACACAGGAATATGTCCAAAGTCCTGATGAGGCTGTGGGTTATTTGCAAAGGCATTCCGCACAAACAAAAGGCTAACTGAGGAGTATCCGATGTTGGCATTGAATCGGACTCTTGCCGGCCTGCTGAACAGCATTGAAAGGGGCTGCGAATTCCGCATGGCTGCGGAGGTTTCGGTAAGATACTCAGTTCAGGAAAGCAGGGTTTATTCAACCCTTTATGACAGGAACGTTAAGGGCGGAGTGGTTCTGGCAAGGGAAAAGGATGGAAGCTTCAGCCTTTGCGGGCTTGGCCTGGTGACAGGGAACTGGTATGGCAGGGGTGACTCAGCCTTTGCAGCTGGATACGATGAGAATATGCCTCGCCAATACAGGGCATTGGTAAGAGTAACTCTAGAAGGTTATGAGCCTTAAAGGCACCTTCGCCCGCCTTACAGTTATCTCCGCACCCTCCTTAAACTGATGCTCATGATGATGGCTGTCCACAACAACAACGCCATTCCAGTTAAGGGACTTTATTTTCAAGGACGCATCAGGCGGAAGCATCCCCTGCAGAAGCCTGGGCCTTGTCAGCCTGCCGAAAAAAGGCTCCCTCACAAGGTACTGCATTCTTCTGTCATGAATTGGAATGCGCTTGCCTCCTGCGCTTCCAATCCAGCCAGTGCTTCCGGCAGCTGTTGAGACAAGCACGCCGCTGCTCTTCTGGAACTCCTGCCTGCCGCCTATCTTCAAAACATACCTTGCCGTGAGATAAGGCTTTGCGCTTCCAATGTAAACCTCGTTCACAGCAAGCTCTGGCCTTGAAATCCTGCCCTTGACCCTGATTGTGGACTCAAGCCTGGACAGGCTGACTATCCTATGGCGGCCTTTCAGCAACAGGCCCAGTTTTCTTTCAAAGTCAGTTTTGGATGCCCTTGCAAAGAACCCCTCGTTTTCCCTCAGGTTTGCAGCGACTGAAAGAACAGGCTGCCTGCCAACATACCTTGCTGTCCTGAGGAAGGTTCCGTCACCCCCAACAGTGATAATCAGGCCAGCCTTTTTCAGCCTGCCTGCCGAAAGCTCATCCCTGTTTATGCAGGAGTGTAGTATTCCGGCTCGGTGCAGCGCCTTCCTTACAGCAGTCTCTGCCCCAAAAGTGTCCTTATAACACACCACAAGCACGCTTTTTGGAATCATTTTGCCATTCTTCGTATTTCTGCCATTATTCCGGTTATATCGCCATCAAATCTCCAGCTGGTTAACGAATCCAAGTCGTCTGGATTGGAATGCTGATGAAATTGGTTGGCGGGGATTTTAATCATATCCCCCCTTTTCAAAAGCACTTCCTTAACTACTTTTTTATTCTCATAAAGCAGAATTCTTGAAGTTCCGTCCACCTGCACAAGCCACTCCTCAACAGGGCGGCTATGCACTGGAAGCTTCTGCCCTGCAGCCAACGTGAGAAAACCCGTGCTCAAATCTTTCCCGGAGTAGCCAATTGATATTGTCCCCTTGGGAATTGCTATATGCTCATATTTGGCTAAATCCAGGTTCATGTTTCGGCCATTTATTTTATTACTATGGCGGGCTTTCCAGGCATTGCCTGCCTTGCCTTTTGTTCGCTGCTTTTTTCAGCATCCAGAATTTCAATGGTTAATCCGAATTCGTCTTTTATGAAATCTTCAGCTTCCTTCAGCACTTTCAGCTCTTGTGCGTGGCTGATTTCTGCCTGTGGAAGTTTTCTTGAGCTTACCATTTTCGGCAGGATTTTTTGTATTTCTTCTCCATGTGCCTTGAAGTTCGTGTCTTGCATTATTCCCTTCAGGACTTTGTCGGGGTTCTCGTCCATGAGCCTGCTGGCTTTGCTGAAAAGCTCATGCTTCCATTCCGGGCTGACAAGCAGGATTGCCTTGCTTGGCTTTTCAATTTTGGCCAGCCTTATTATTTCCCTTATATCGCTTATTGTGCTCCTTATTAATTCTTCGCTCTTGCCGAGGCTGATTTCTATGGCTTTCTGGTTAGCCTCCGGCCATTTTTCATGGCTAACCAGTGTTTTCTTCCCCATTGCGCTCCAGCATTCCTCTGCAAAGTGGGGTGCAAAGGGGGTTAGCATTATGATCAGACTTTCCGAGTATAGCTTTAGGGCTTTCTTGTTTGGCCTGCCTCTTGTTCGTTTCATGTACCATTTAAGGTTGCGTTGCATTTCGAGGAACGAGTGGTATAATGCGCTTTTGAACATCATTTTTTCCATGCATTCTGTTGCATTGCTTATGTTCTGGTTTATCTGGCTTTCAAGCCACTTGTCTATTGCCAGTTCATTTTCTCTTCCTTTCCCATAATGCCCGGAGATGAATTCGTGCACCTCTGTGAGCTTCTTCTTTGCTGTTTCAAGGAACTCCATATCGTAATTTGCATCATCTATTCCTTCTCCTGCGTTTGCTGCTGCAAGCCTGACAATGTCCGGGCCATGCTTGGCATAGAGTTCCCTCATTGTGAAGAAATTGCCTTTTGACTTGGACATCTTCTCATTGTTGACCATAATCCTTCCGTTTATGACAAAGGATTTCGGCCAGTGTTTCTTCGGGAACAGCGCAACATGGTTGAATATGCAGAATGAGAGGTGGTTCTGTATCAGGTCCTTGGCAGAGTTCCTGAAGTCAAAGGGATACCAGTACTCAAAATCGGCCCTCATCGTCTCAACCATTTTCACCGATATTCCTGTCGACTTAGCGATAGCTGCCGCCTCTCCCCTTCCGAGGAATACATAGTCAAAGAATGCATCATTCAGCTTATCAGTTGCAAACCCGTATTCCTCAGGATGCTCCAGGTATTTAGATATTGTCCCGTAGGCCATATGCATTGTGGAATCTGAAAGGCTTTCAATCACCCATTTGCCATCCCACGGCAACTTAGTCCCCAACCCGTATTCCCTTGTGCAGGCCCAGTGGTCAAGCCAGTCAAGGACATAATCAAACTGCTTCCTGACAATCTCAGGGTAAATCTTCATGGAGGCCAGGCATTCATGCGCTTTCTGCTTCCACTCACGGTCGTTGTATTCCATGAACCACTGGTCCTCAACCATCTTCACAATGCAGGAGGTGAGGCAGCGGCAAACAACCTTTCCAGTCAGCTCATGGAACATTACTGCTTCCCCTGACTTTAGAAGGTCCTTCTTAATAACCGCCTGGGCCTCTGGGACAGAAAGGCCTGCATACCTGCCGCAGTTTTTCTTCATTATCCCCTTTCTGTATACAGACCTGTTAAGCTCACCCTTGGCTTCCTCAAGCTTTTCCTTCTCGGCAGGGGATTTTATCCTGTATTTCTCAAGCATCTCCTGGCCGAGGTTATCGCCCATTCCCTCCACGCTGATTATGGATATAGGCTTCAGGCCCTGCACAACTTTTGGATTAAGGCCGTATTTCCTGATGAGCTCAGGATGTGCCTGAAGGTGCTGGCATTCCATAAGGTCAATCGGGTCCTCCAAAGCAGAATATACAATTCCAGAGCCCACGCCGGACTCAATAAACCCTGCGGGGGCGATGTACAGTTCATAGTCAACCAGCGGTCCCTTTGCCCATTTTCCGATTAGCTCAGATGCCTTTACTTCGCCTATTACCCTGGCCTTTGAATGCTGTTGCCCTATCTTTTCCACAGCCTCCCTGCTAACCACCCATTTCTCTGAATTGACCTCTACAACGCTGTACGTCACATCAGGGTTCACCCAGAGATGAGTCTGGCCAAGCAGGGCATCAGGCCTTGTTGTCCCGGCCATGATATACTTGTCTGAATCCTTCAGCCTGAACTTCGCCCAGATGAAATCCTTAGGCGTCTCGCCCTCGCCCTCAGCCCTGTCGTGGTCACCCACAGGTACGTTGTCTTTCGGACACCATACCACTGGATGCCTGCCTTTTTTTACATACCCCTTTTCCTTCAGCCTGTTGAACTGCCATGTAATGAATGCGTCATACGACGGGTTAAGGTGGGTTGTCCTGAATGCATACCTTTCGTCAATTGCAAAACCCATAGCCTTTGAATCCTTCAGGGTTTCCTTCGGGAAATAGTCGCACCAGTATTCAGGTTCGGCGAATTTCGGAATATCCTTATCCGGAATCCCCATCTTCCTGAGGGTTTCAATCTGAGTCTTCTCGCCCTCCTTCACTCTCTGCGCTGCGGCTATAATCGGCGTTCCAGTGCAGTGGTAGCCGTACTTTGCAAGGACATTGAAGCCCTGCATTCTTTTATAACGCATCACAATCTCAGAAAAGGTGTATGTGAACAGATGGCCAAGGTGAAGCAGGCCGCTCATGTAAGGGTAGACTATGGCGACGTAATACTTGGGCTTCTTCCTGTTTCCTGCATCAGCTTGGAATATCCTTTCCCGCTCCCACTCACGCTGCCATTTGGCCGCGATTTTATTAAAGTCGAGCATACCGCAGCGGGGTGGGCATCGGCTTTTAAAGTTTTGTCAAATCCATGTCCACATGCCGCACGCCGTGCAGGTCATATGGCTCAGAAACCGCCTTGAAACCGTTTTTCCCATAGAATTTACTGGCCTGCAACTGGCTCGCCAGCCATATCCGTTTTGGCTTTTTTTCATTCAGGCTTTTGACTATGAATTTCAGCAGCCCTGCACCCACTCCTTTCTGCCTGAACTGACTTAAAACAGCCATCCTTTCTATGCGGAACTCCCTGCCTCTGGTTTTCCTGGCCCTTGCAGTTGCAATTATTTTGCCGTTATCCACTGCAGCGAAATGTATGGCTCCCTTATCCAACTCATCAGGCTCCCAGCCAGGCTGGAATCCCTGCTCCTTTATGAAGACATCCGCCCTTATCCTTATGGCGTCAACGAACTCGTCCATGCTTCTGATTTGCTTAAAGGTGGGCATATCGGTTCATGTTTAAGCTATAACTTCTAGGTCTAGCTTTTCAAAAAGCTTGTCGAAAGTTGCAATTCGGCGGATTTGGCCCATGCGCATTATTGCCTGCGTAGTGCAATCTGTAAAGCTGAACGGCTCGTTCGAGGAATCAAAAATCCTGTAAGCCACCTCAAAAGTATGGATATCTGCATGGATTATGTAAAAGGTCCCCTTAATTTGCCTTCCCGCGGTTCTTGCGCTTTCCTTACCGAATTTTCTGAGCGTTACAGACAAAACCTCATCAAATACATCGGCTGAGGTCACCGCCCGGCAGTGTTCATCTTCTTCAATCGCCTTTGACAACTCGACGGCCCTTTTGTGGTGTACGTCTGTTTCTATGTAAACCGCCAGGAGGTAACTTGCGTCAAGAAAAACAGGCATACGGTCACCCATAAAGAATCTCATCCACCTGCTCACTATAAAAGGTGGTCTTTCCGTTTCCCTTCTCTGTTTTCCACTTGCTTAGTTTGAGCTTTGGCTTTTTTGATTCAGCAAGCCACCTTTCTATGGCCAGTGAAAGGGCAGCCCCTACGGGCATCTTCCATCTTGCAGCCTCAGCCTTAAGCTCGCTGAACGCATCCTCATCCACATTCTTTATCGTTACCTGTATCCTACCCATAAGGTAAAACAAGTACAACTAGTATTTAAAGCTTTGGCAACAGAATCCTTCCTCAGGCCTTCTTGAACTGGGCAGCAGTGTCAACCAGGTCAACATGGCCAAGCATCACGCCCCTACAGCAGTACCTTTCAAGGCCGAGGTCGTCAAGAATCTTCTTCCTGTCTTCGCCTTTCTGCAGGCGCTCCCTGTACTGCTCGTATAAATGCCCTACCGGCTTGCCGCAGCTCCAGCATCGAAGAGGTATTATCATGCCCTTCCCCCCATGGCATCGCATATGCCAAATATCGCGTAAATCATGCTTACCTGTAACTCTTCTGCGTCTTTGCCCTTGCCTTTCCGGCACTGTTCGGCTTCCTATCCTCCCTCTGCCTTACGTCAGCAACAAGAAGGTGCCTGTCGTACTTCAGGAATTCCTTTTCCAGGTCCTTATCCTTGGTGTGGTCAATAAGCGCCCTGGCTATCGTGAGCCTGGCAGCCTCAGCCTGGCTGAAAATGCCGCCGCCCCTTACATTGACTTTTATGTCCACCTTTGAAGCTCCATCCCCTGCCATCAGAATGGGCTCCATTATTTTCATCCTTGCAAGCTTTGGCTGGTATGCCTCAAGCAGCACACCGTTTATCCTTACCTCGCCATTTCCAGGCTTTAAGACAGACCTTGCGACTGCCTTCTTCCTCTTTCCTGAAGTGTTAACCAGCTTAACTGCCGTCATTTTGCTATAAGCCTGCAAAGCTCCCTCACAGTTATAAAGTTTCTTGCGTTTGACTTTTCTATGCCAGCTGCCTCAATTGTCTCCACCTTTCCGCTGTACTCAGCAGGCATGCCAATGAAGCACCTGACTTTCCTAAAAGCGTCCCTTCCCCTTGCCTTTTTCCTTGGCACCATCCCTCTGATAGCCCTTCTAACATAGAGGTCAGGCCTTTTCTGGAAAAACGGGCCCTGCGTAGGCTGGCCAAGCTCTGTCCTCAGCCTGTGCTTAAGCAATATGTCCTTTTTCCTGCCGGTTATAACCGCCTTTTCTGAGTTGACTATAACAACCTCCTCGCCACCCAACGCCTTTTTCGCAGCCACTGTAGCCATCCTCCCAAGTATCAAGCCTGAAGCGTCGATTATCATCCTATAATCCTCACATTCTTGCCGTCTGAAGAGCTCATGAGCTCTGCGATTGTCATGGACTTTGCGTTTGCCTTTGATATTTTTTCCTCTGCCTGCCTGGAGAAGCTCCACGCTGCGATTATAACGGGCTTCTCAAGCACGCCTGAGCTAAGCACCTTTCCAGGCACAACAACAGTCTCGCCCTCTGCAGCGTGCCTGTTTATCCTTGAAAGATTAACAGCCCGCCTGTTCCTTGTCGGCCTCTCAAGGTCAGCGGCTATCCTCTTCCAGAGCATTGCCTTCTCTGCATAAGCCTTCTTCCTCAATTCCTCAATAAGCCGCCTCAGCTGCTCGTTTGTAGGTCCTGTTCTCATTTTATTACAATGCGGGGGACGAGATTCGAACTCGCGCACCCACTAAGGGACAAGGCCCTCAACCCTAAGCTCCATACGCATCTGCTCGCATGAATTTGCGCATTTGGCCAGGCTCTGCCACCCCCGCATCTTATTTTTTACCCAGCTCCTTCTGAAGCTGCTCCAGCTTTTCCCCGTATATGGCCATGGCCTGCCTGAGTATTTCCCTGCATTCCAGCTGGCCCCATGACTCCACGAAGAGCACGAAATCGTTTTCCTTTTCCTCTGCCTTTACAGCGCCGCCAGTGAGTTCCTCTATTGCGTCGCTTATATGGCTCTTCGCCAGCTCCCTTTCATCCACAGATACCCTGCCTGCCTTAGCGGTGAATATATTCGGATACCGCTCAACCAGCCCTGAATCCTTTATCTCTCCTGTAACTTTTATCTGCGGATAGTGCTTGTAGTAAACAAGGCCAGGGCTCCACTTTGCATGCTGCCTTCCCTTTCCAAGCACTGCTGTGGCCTCAACCTCAATCTTCTGGCCCTTGAGAAGCTTTACTATAGGCATTTTACCGTGCACAGGCTTGACCTTGGGGTCCTTTGACTTCAACTCCTCTGAATACACGTATCCTGCCTCTGCCGAGCTTAAGGACAGCTTTGCCTGGCATCTTGCGCAGCCTGCGCCATTGCACTTGCATTCCTCAGGAAGGACATAATCTTCGAGCTCTGTCTTCAGCGGGACAAGGCCGAGCCTGAGCGCGACCATCTCATCATACAGCACTGAGCTGTTCTTCCGTATCTCCACATCCTCAATCGCAAGAACCTGGACTTCCTCCATTGCCATGCGCCTAATGGCGTTAACCATAGCAGAGTCAGAGCCTGTAACAAGCACGCAAAGCCTGTTCGCCTTCCTATCATAGTCCAAGACTTCAATCTCCATTTCTCACACTCTCCTTCCCCTTTTACCGCCTTTCTTCCTGCAGCCGTCATGGGGTATTGGCGTGACATCCTCAATAATGCCAATCTTCAGCCCCATCCTTGAAAGCGCCCTCACGGCTGCCTGCGCCCCTGGCCCGGGGTTGCTTGGGCCGTCATGGCCTCCAGGAGCCTTTATCTTTACATGTATCCCTGTAATCCCTTTTTCGAATGCAGTCTCCGCCGCCTTCTTTGCGGCTATCATTGCAGCTGTCGGCGAACTCTCCATCCTGTCTGCCTTAACTACCATGCCTCCTGATGCCTTGCTTATAGTCTCAGTCCCTGTAACGTCAGTAATGTGTATAATGGTGTTGTTATAGCTGGAGAAAATGTGCGCTATTCCCCACCTCGTATCCTGCCTTGCCATTTTCACCTTTCAGGGTGGTCTGCCTTTGCAAAAGGCGACCTTTCAGCAAACCCGATCTTATCCTCCTCGTCAGTCCTGACAAGATATGACGGAGCTGTAATTTTCCTGTCTCCGACAACGACATGCGAATGAGTTATCATCTGCCTTGACTGGCTGGAAGTCCTTGCAAGGCTCTTCCTGACCAGCACTGACTGCAGCCTCCTGTCAAGGATGTTCTTGATTGTTATGTCCAGCACAGACTCAAGGCTCCTGCTCTTCAGAAGGCCAAGCGACGAGAGCCGGCTAAGCAGCTGCTCTCTTTCCTTGCCTGACTGCGGCGTCTTCTCTGCAATTAGCTTCTTTGCCTGGGACGTGAATGTCTTAAGCTGCGAACTTGCCTTCCAAATCTCCCTCTTGTTGGAGAGGCCATACTCATTTATCAGCGCCCTTTCATCATCTATCCTTGCCTTCTGCCACAAGTGGCTGGGCGTTGAATACTTCCTCTTAATCTTCCGGGGGTCTCCCATATTACTGCGTCTTGCCGCTCACCTTTTTCTTCACCACTCCAAGAACCTTCCCCTTGTTCCTCCTGAAATTGCTCCTTGTGCGCTGGCCCCTTACAGGAGCGGCCATTCCATGCCTTATCCCCCTGTAGCTCCTTATCTTCTTCATGAGCTTTATGTCATTCTCAAGCGAATATGCAAGGTCTGTTGTCAAAAGGTGCTTGTTCAACCCGTCATCAACGTCCTTCCTCCTGTTGAGCATCCACGC
Organism: uncultured Methanosarcinales archaeon; assembly: GCA_964504135.1. Taxonomy (GTDB): domain Archaea; phylum Nanobdellota; class Nanobdellia; order Woesearchaeales; family UBA10216; genus JACPTG01. Next base: position 44,500 of record CAZDCW010000005.1, on the reverse strand, counting down.
AGGCATCAGCTCAGGAGCATTCCTAATGTTCATCTCAAGGCTCTTAACCTCCTCATCTGTGAGGATTCCTGCCTTCTTCATCCTGTCTACGCTGCTAAGCGAGCAAACAGCTGCAGCAAAAGAGTATGATACGCCTTTAATCTTCCTTAACGCGGCGGCCACCTGCTTGTTGCCATCAAGGTCTGTATTAGCCACCCTTACAAGATACCTGAAATTTTCCTTTTCATCCATTTTACAAACAGTCCCGAGAATAGAGTCCAGCTGCCTGGCCCTCAGTCGCTTGCCGTCTCCGGCTCACTCGGGCTTATCCGAGGGGGGATTATGCAGTGGTATTTAAAGGTTGCTTTCGTCAAGCGGGTTCAACTTTCACCTATAAATATGCATAATGTTTTCTGCGTTCATGGCATATGGAAGTCCACCGGAAGAAATTGCAGCAACTGCGGCAGGGCTTCTGAAGGAGTTAACGGAACGGTACAAATCATGCGTGAAGGGCTCGCAGCATAGCCACGCCGCCTTATTCAGAAATTACCTGGAAAGCTCAGGCGAATACTTCAGCAGGCTGGCTGAACTTCCTGAAGGGCCTGATTCAGCAACCATGCCGCTGGCGAGGATGAGGCGGATAGTCAGAAGCGCAGAGGACATCAGCGGACGCGACCTTGAAGGAGCGATTCGCGAGTACTTCGCCACTGTCCAAGGTCCAAGGCCATTCACCAGGGGCCATGAGAGGAGGCTTAGGCCGCTTGCCCTGCTAATGACAATGCTACAGTCATGCCAGGAGGTCCAGGAAAGGCATAAGCTGCCTGAAGCTGCATCAACCAGGCGATAATCTTTTTATATTGCCGAGAATTCCCAGCGCTATGTCTGCTTATTTTCGCAATTTACTCGCAGCAGGATGTCTGGCTTTGGCAGTTGCAGCCTGCAGCGGCCAAGGCCAGCCAGCTCCCACGCCAGGGCCTTTATCAACTGCAACCGCGATTCCCACACCAACCGTAACTCCCACACCAACGGCAACGCCCACACCAACCCCGCCTCCAACAGTGGACCTGGACTGCAGGGTTGAGCGGACACATGAGCTCATTGAGAGGAATGTCGGGTTTGCGGCTTTAAGCATCCTTGGCAGCAGGAGAGGCAGCGTTTCAACTGTAATGTGCGCTCCTGACGGGGTTGAAAAGCGAATTTATTTTGTGGGAAGACTGGATGAAGTCATGCTTGAGGAGGGGGCTTCCTATAGAATCACTTTTTACCAAAACCCCAACCTAGGCCTGTACGATGGGTTTCCGGCAAAGAAGCCTGAACCGCTTGCAACGCCTTCCCCATCGAAGTGATGGAAACTGAAGCCGAAAACAGAAAGTCTTTTATCTGATGATCCTTAGAAATGTGCATGGTTAAGGGTCAGCCTGCACTCTCAGGAACCAAAAAAGGGTTAATTGCAGGATTGCTCACTTTTGTTGCCATCTTCGCAGTAGTTGCCCGTCATGATTGGGATTACAGTCAACAACTATTCCTGCTGGCTTTAACATCATTTTTATGGATTGGATTGATAATTTTCCTGAGGCGAGGCAAAACTGAGTTCTTCCCTTTCACAACCTGGAAGTTTTGGGTTTTGTGCGTCTTATTTTTGGCCCTTTCAGCAGCAATTTATGTCGGGGCAACAACAAATGACTTGAATATTGGAACAATTGCCGGGCTAATTCTAATTGTCCTTTTTTATGCAGGTTACGGGCTTTCGTATTGGTTATACAAAGTTGGTTTAATCCGGGGCGTAGAGCCAACCATCGGCATTTTCACTTATCTGTTTTGGCCAATGATTGCGCCACTTATTTTAATAGTGTTATCCAAGAGGCCAAGCAAGAAAGTAATTTTGGTTTTGAGCTTGATAATACTGCTGATTATAATAGCAGGCATTTCGGGCTGCGCTCAGCAGTTAGTTCAGTCCAGGGATTCTGGTAGCGGCAATTTTTTATAATCACGCCGACCTCTGCTGCCCATGCTATTCGCCCACCTTTCTGACTGCCACATAGGCTCATGGCAGAGGCATCCAAAGCTTTCAGGGGCAAGCACTGCTGCGTTTAAGCAGGCCATGGAACTCTGCATCCAGAGGAATGTTGACTTCATACTGATATCAGGCGACCTTTTTGACACTGCTGTCCCGAATGTTGATTCGCTGAAGGAAGCAGTGCTCAAGCTAAAGCAGGTCAAGGACTCAGGAATACCCGTATACGTGATTCCAGGCAGCCATGACTACAGCCACTCAGGAAGAACCATGCTTGACGTGCTTGAGGGAGCAGGGCTTTTTGTCAATGTGGCCAAAAAAAGGGAGGAGGGTGGAAAGCTTACTGTTGAATTCACAGAAGATGCAAAAACAGGAGCAAAGATTGCAGGATTGCCTGGCCTGAAGGGAGGACTCGAGCGGTCATACTACCTGGACCTTTTCAGGGAGCAGCTTGAGGCTGCTGAAGGCTTCAAGATTTTCATGCTGCACAGCGGAATCGAGGAATTCAAGCCGCCCCACCTTGAGCAGATGGAAGCCATCCCCCTGGCTTTCTTTCCGAAGGGCTTTAACTATTATGCGGCAGGCCACATACACCACCAGTTCTCAGCCAGGATAAAGGATTACGGACTCATAGCCTTTCCAGGGCCTGGCTTTCCAAACAGCTTTGACGAGCTTGAAAGGCTTGGCCACGGAGGCTTCTACATTGTTGAGGCCGCGGACGAGATAAAGCTTGAGCATGTCCCATTAAGTGTGCATGATTTTGCCTCCTTCAAGCTTGACTGCAGCGGAATGACTCCCAGGGAAGTTGAAGCTGCCCTGCTTAAGCGGGCAGCGACAAATGACTTTGAAGGCGCTGTGGTCGGCCTCAGGCTGTCCGGGACCATCAAGGGAGGCAGGACCTCAGAGATAAGGTTCAGGGAAATATTTGAATCATTCTATTCTGCAGGGGCCTACTGCATCCTGAAAAACACACATTCGCTCTCCAGCGAGTTTTTCCAGGAGGTCAAGTCCCAGTCAGGCTCTGTAGAGGACATTGAATCAGGCCTGATTAACGAGCACGCAGGAAAGCTTTCATCAACTGACGCCGAATTCACGAAGTCCCTCCTCTCTGCGCTGTCTGCAGAGAAGGAAGAGGGCGAGCGCCAGGCTGACTTTGAATCGAGGCTGATGGCTGACTTTGACAGGCTGCTGTCAGGCCTGAAATTGTGAAAGTGCTTTCCACTTCCACCCTGTAGCCCATCCTCCGCAGCTCTTCCGCAGCCTCATCGCTTAGGTGGGCGTAAACAGTCCTAATGCTCTCGTATTTTCTGATAACGGCTGCGTCCTTATCACCAATAATGCCCTCTATCGCATCCATTTCCTGCTCTTCATTCAATCTGACAAAATATCCTTGCATTTTTCTCACCACACAATTCCTTTTATCAAATCAAGCCAACCCGGCTTTCCTCCCCTTACCATTGCATCCGCTCTCACAAGCCCTGCGCCGTACACATCCCTGTCGCCATCACCAATCCTTTCCGCAGTGCTTTCAACCAGACCATACACATCACCCTGGCCAATAACCGGCAAGGCCAGGGCAATGCTTCCTGAAACATGGGGGGCGGCCATTGACGTGCCGCTGAAAGTCGCATAGCCCCTGTTCAGATAAGACGAAGGTATTGCAACCCCTGGCCCAGTCACGTCGTTTGTCCTGAAAATGTTGCTGAACTCGGCGTGCCCATTATCCCTGTCAGAAGCTGCAACAGCGATTACAGGCTCTCCAAAGGCGGCAGGATAACTTGCGTGAACGCCCCCGTCATTCCCGGCCGCAGCTACAAGGATAAGCCCCTTTTCCGCAGCATACCAGCAGATTTCCTCAAAGGCAGAGGAAGCAACAGGGCTCCCAAGGCTAAGATTTGCCACATCCATGCTGTTTTTTATCGCCCATTCAATTCCAGCAATGACGTTGCTTTCCGAGCCAGAGCCGTTCTCGTCCAGGACCCTCACCGCATAAAGAGTGCAGCCAGGAGCTACGCCATACTCCTTTCCTGCGCAGATGCCTGAAACATGGGTGCCGTGACCATGCCTGTCAACCGGATCGCGGCTGTCAGCCACGAAGTCATACCCTTTATTGGACTCAAAGCGGCCTTCAATTTCCGGATGCGTGTATTCTGCACCTGTGTCTATTATCGCAACCTTCACCCCCTCGCCTGTCGAATATTCCCAGGCGTCATATGCCCCTATGTTTTCCAGGTTCCAAAGAGAACCGGTTTTGGCCCGCGTCGCCCTCGGAAGGGTTACAGTCGCAGATGCCTGGATGTCCCTTATTATCCTCCTGAACTCGCCATTATGCCTGCCCAGCATCCTCCGGATGTCCTGCTGGGGAAGAACAGCTGAAACGTACGGGATGTATTCGAAGACACGCGTCACCATGCCCAAATCCCTCAGAGCATCCTCGGCTGCATCCTTGTCGCAAACCTCAAGCAACACCTCCAGGCTCCTTCTCCTGCCGAGTTCCTCCTCAAGGAAATGCTGCCTTGCGAGATGCAGGGTATTGCTCCTTTTTCCGTCAAACATCAAGAAACAGGTATTTTGCCTAAAAATATCCTTATGCCTGCGAAAAGCAAAAAAATCGTGAAAGATTCGAAAACTCTCCGGAGTTGGCAACAGGATTTCCGATTTTCCGGGCTTTTTCCGGATTTATTCCGATTATTCCGGAACCCTGTTGCCTGTTCCCTCTGGACTCCGGATGGTTTCCGGGCCGGATTTTCATATTATGGTAAACTGCGTGGCTTATGTCACGCTTTGACCCGCAATTTACCAGATTAGAACTGCACACATAAGTCACATATCCTGCGCAGTTCTCTATATGATTTTATCAGCAAGAATTCTCCTGAACGCTATTTTCATCCAAGGGCTGTAATCCTGACTTTCGCCGATGTCCTGAATGCTTACTGCCCTAACTTCCGACACCTCTGCGGGATTTGGCCTGAGAGTTCCACCATACCTGCAGGACAACACAGAGCAGAGCTCATTCTCAGCGCCCAAGCCGAGGTAGGGGATGTTATAGTGGAATTTGAAATGATAAGTTATCTCTCTTGCCTCAACTCCCAACTCCTCCCCCAGCCTTCTGGCAGCAGCCTCCTCAACAGACTCGCCGGCAAACGGATGCGATGCAATAGTCGCATCCCAGTAGCCGGGCCACAGCCTCTTGCCCCTGCTTCTCCTGGCAAGAACTATTTTTCCATCACTCCTGACAACCACCAGCAGGAATGCCCTGTGCAGGATTCCCATCCCCTCATGGCACTTCTCCTTATCCTCAAGGCGAAGTTCCCTGTCGTTTTCATCAACAACCACTATTTTTTCGGTCACTGAATAATTGAGGCGGTCACTCGCTTATAAAAAACTATATATAACTGTTTAATACGGCCTTCCCACATGGCTGAGGTAAAGGTTGGCCTGGAGGTGCACGGCTACCTTAATGCCAGAAGGAAGCTTTTCTGCCTGTGCAAGATTGAAAAGGATGCCGAGCCCAACACAAACATATGCCCTGTCTGCACAGCGCAGCCGGGAAGCAAGCCAATGCTTCCAAGCAAGGAAGCCCTGGACAGGATAATAGCAATCGGGCTGATGCTTGACTGCAGGATAAATTCCAGGCTCCTATTCCAGAGGAAGCATTACTCCTGGCCTGACCTTCCAGCGGGCTACCAAAGGACTATTTCCGGGAGCTATTCATTTCCTGTCGGAGTTGAAGGCTCATTCCTTGGAATAGGCATCGCCGACGTTCATCTTGAGGAAGACCCTGCAAGGTGGGAGCCTGAAACAGGATTCGTGGACTACAACAGGTCAGGATACCCGCTTGCAGAGATAGTAACCAAGCCTGACTTTACATCTTCCGAGCAGGTAAGGGAATGGGTGAAAAGGCTAGTCACCACGCTATCATACATCAAAGCAGTTGACCCTGGGATGGGAATAAAATGCGACGTTAACATATCAATCCCGCCAGCATTCCTGAGGGTTGAGGTCAAGAACGTGAATTCGATAAAAAGCATTGCCGCAGCCATTGAGCACGAGGCGGCAAGGCAGGAAAGGATTGTTAAGCAGGGCAAGGCTGTCGGGCATGAGACCAGGGCGTGGAATGAGCAGCTCCAGGAAACCGTCTTCATGCGGAGAAAAGAGCAGGCAATGGACTACATGTACATACCTGAGCCAGACCTTCCGGTCATAGATGTTTCGGAGGATTACAGGAAATCGATAGCCAAAACGCTTCCAGAGCGGCCGCATGAGAAAAAAGAAAGGTATGTAAAGAAGCTGGGAGTTGACGCGACTGACGCAGACGTGCTGTCCTCAGAGTTTCTCCTTGCGGAACTATTTGAAAAGGTGGCTGCGAAAATAGCGCCTGTCCTTGCGGCAAGATGGCTCAGGCGGGAGCTGCTGCGGGTACTGCACTACAACAAAAAGGAGCTTTTCGAGCTGGAACTGGAGGCAAGGCACATCATAGCGCTTCTCAGGCTGGTCGAATCAAGGAAGATTTCCGAAGAGGTCGGAAGGAGGCTGCTGGAGCAGCTTGCTGAAAAGCCGTTTGAAGTTGAGGAATACGTCAAAAAGGAAGGACTGGCTATAATTACTGGCTCTGCTGACCTTGAGAAAATATGCAGCGAAGTGCTAGCCGCCAACGAGAAAGCTGTGCAGGATTACCTGAAAGGCGAGGAAAAGGCACTCAACTTCCTTTTAGGACAGGTGATGGCAAAGACCAAAGGAAGGGCGGATGCGAGGAAGGTGAGGGAGCTGATTATTTCGAGAATCATCAGGTAAGTGTGATTTTGTAGGAACTGCACGCCTCCCGAAGGGTTTCTGTATAAGGCCTTGAAGCCGCATCCCTGCTATACGCGCATCCAGTGGGCCTGAGCGTATAGTCGGTCCTGATTATGTTCCCATTGTACTGCCATTTTGTCGGCTCTGATGCTATGAACCAGCATGCAGGCCCTGCCCAGTCCTTCCACTGGCCTAAAATCACGCCGTACGCGTCCCTAAGCTTGGCAGCCTGCCGGATTTCCTCATCACGCATCACTGACAGGTCCTTCTCGTCCCTTCTGAACAAATAGTATGAATTCGTGTAATAGCTCATCTCCATAAGGGAAACAGGCTTCTCGCTGTTATGCTGCTCCTTCATATGGTTCCTCATTTCCTCAACCCTTCCAAAGCCCCAGCAGTCGCCCTTGGGCTTAAGCATCCAGTTGTATTTCTTATTGGTAAATGGCTGGACAACGTCCCTTCCATCGCATTTGGCAGCAGGGTCTGTCTCCTGAATCGGATGTGAGTTAAGGCCAAGCACGGCATAGTACTGGCCAATCAGCGGGTCTGCCTTGTACAGCTCATCCATGAAGTCAAAATCATTCATTGATACCAGATAGCTCATCTGCTCGGGCGTGAATTTCCTGCAGTCCTCCTCCCACTCCTTAATCTCATTGCATTTCCTGCTGAATGGGTAAGTTCCGGTTGGCGCAAGCCCGCCGAGTATTACCTTGGTGTCCCTGTTGGCAAGCCTGGCAGACAAAAAGCCTCTCCTGAGCAGTTCCCCATATTCAGCAGGATTCGGGCCCTTGGCCGACCACTCATCAGCCAGGTTAGGCTCATTCCAGATCTGCACATACTCTGGCTTGTACCTCTTAACGAACTCGTAAACAAATTTCTCAAAATCATCAAGCCTGTCCATGTCAGGCCTGGCATCCTCTCCGCAGTGCGGTTTGCACCTTCCCGCAGTGTAGCCTGTGTTCACTCCCTTTTCTGTCCTAGCCCAGTCAGGCGCTGTTGAAATCCGGGCTATGACTTTAAGGTTCTTTGCCCGTATCTTCGCAAACCAGCTGTCGTAAAGCCGCCAGGAATACTGCGGCTCCTGCCCAGGCACTGGCTTTGAAGGCTGCGCCTGCCTCCATGTGAAAGTCTGCTTTACGTAGCTTGCGCCTATATCCCTGGCAAGCTGAATCTGCCTGTCCTCATCAGACGGGCTGCTGAACTCTGTATGCAGGCAAAGCAGCTCCTGCCCAGTCTGCAGCTTCTCGCATGGCTGCGTGTAGAACCTGTCCCCGCAGCAGTAATAGTCTGCGTCCCCGACCTTTATCTTTCCACCGCTCTGCACATATACGCCGTCGGTTGTAGGAAGCCTTTCCCCTCCGCACTTCGCCCAACTCTGGAATTCGCCATACTTTGCGCACACATAATCATTCCCCTTAATGTCCAAAATTGTTCCGGCAGGATAAGTCTTTCCGCTATCCTTGTTAATCCTTTCTGGCTTGCCGTCGGTGTCGCACTCGGCAAACCTGTGCCAGTCACTGTTTTTCACGCAGAGAAGGTCAAAACCGCCGCCAGGGTTTATTATGTTCCCGGAACTCTTGTCATTGCACTCCAACCAGTTGCCGCCGCCCATATAAATCTGCTCCTGGAACGCTTCTGACTTAATTTCGCCATTCTGAGGCTCAGAAGGAGGAAGCAGGGACTGGCAATCATCAACGACCTTGGCGCAGCGGGCACCCTTTCTACTGCCAGGCTCTGCACTCAGGGCCTCGCCATTGTAAAAGAAGAACTTGTCCCTGTCACAGAACACGTTTTTCGAGTCACCTGGCAGCTTCACCGGCTCACCATAGGTGCCTTCAAAGGTCATGTCGTCAGGGCATATTTTCCTGCACATTGCCAGATCGTTCGACAGCATCCGGCATTGCTCGTTTTTTGCACATGCGCCCTCTGTTTTCTGCAGGCTGTCGCTGCACCTAAACCAGTCCCTGGCTGGCCAGCTGTTGACGCAGAAGAAGCCCGGCCTCTGGCACTCCGGGCTTGGCTCGGGGATAACTTTGATAAAGACAAACACGAGAAAATACACAGTCCGCTGAGGTAAGGACTTGTCAGGGTCAATCGCCACGGCTACTGTCTTCTGTGTTTCCTCTGGCATCCATTCAAGTGAAATATGCATTTCAGCCCCTGGGGATAACTCGTCAATTTCCTGGATGTGACGGTCACCAGCCACAATTGCGACTTTGAAGCCCTTTGCGGCCACCTCCCCCTTATTGGCAAGTGTAAATCTGACTGTTGTCTTTTTTCCTGCGACAATCCTTGACGGGTCCAGCAGGGCCCCATCCTCGCTAAAAAATCTTATGTCCCCTATTAAATCAACGTCTGTGAATTTTGGCTCGGGCGCCACAGGCTGCGGTGTTTCTGCTGGCATTTCCTCTTTTGGAGTTTCAGGAGCAGGCTCTTCTTTTACTGGCGCTGCGGGCTGCTCCTCCGGCCTGGCCTTGCACTCCTTAAACCTGCTGTTTTCCTCAAAGCATACCAAACCTGGCTGGCAAGCCTCGTAGAAGATACTCCTGCCTTCAAGGGACTCCCTGCTTTCCAGCCTGCCCGCATTGCAGTAAAACATTTCGCCAGACTTGCCAGCCTCAACACAATATTCTCCATCAGGCTTTCCATTGCACTGGTCTGACTCCTTGGCCGGAGGCTGCTGAACAGGCGGCTGTACTGAAGGCACTGCCTGAGCCTGGGCACCGCAAATGCCTGCATATTTTCCAGTGATATAATCAGATAATTCAGCCAGCCTGCTCTGCCTGTTCCTGACCAGGTAACCAAGCTCCCCTGAAATCGCGCTGTCAGAGAAACCGATTGGCTTACCGTTGGCATTACCGCTGCACGACGGATAAAGAGGATTGTAATTCTTGTCATTATCAGGCCCATACCTGCACAGGTAGTTAATCCTGTCCTGGGCAGTGCAGTCCTGAACCTGTGCAGGAGGCTGCTCCTGAACTGGCTGGCCTGGCTGCTGCGCTGGAGGCTGCTGTACCTGAGGCACTGGCTTTGCCTCCTCCTTTTTCTTTTCACACGCATCCTTAACCTCGCCATTGCAGCAGTACTTCGGCTTGCCGTTCAACAATGGAGCAAGCTCCTCGTCAGACAGCTCAATATAGCTTTTCTGCGCGTCCTCAATCAGGTCATTCATAAATTCATAGTCATATTCCACATTGACTGTCTGGGCGTCGCCACAACGGCAGTTCCTGAAGATTTTTTCACCACACTCTGGCAGCAGGCCAATGCCTGACAGCTGCAGCATCGCCCAGGCGCCTGAGCAGTGCTCTGCATTGTTCTCAGCCTCCACCTCCAGAACATTCTCCTGCCCTGTGGGCTTCAGCGCAGATGCAGGAAAGACGTATTCGTAAATCACCGAGAACTCATTTTTCCTCATGCCCTTTGGCTCATTTGCTGTTAAAGTGCCGCTTACCTCCACGCCGTTTATACGCACTGACTTGCATTTATCGTCACAAGACAGGAAAAGCTTGGCAGCCTGCTCCTCTGCCAGGCAGGTGTTGTCGCCGTCCTGCACAAACTTGAACGACACCGTGCCTTTCCCGCCGACAGCATCCAGGCTATCGTACCCATACCTTTCATCGCCTGTACCCCAATCCTTCTTGTAGCACCTTGCAGCACCCTCCTTAAAGTTCATCCTCTGGTCAACCTTAATGTCAACTCCGGGCGGGGCATATAATGAGCCGTCGCTCCCCCTTAGCCACCTTGGGGAGCAGCTCTTACCAGACCTTTTGCCAGAATAGCAGGGCTCCCTGTAAACCCAACCAAGATTTATTACCTGCGGCTCTGTGAGGGCATTGCAGTTAATGGTGACAGACCACGGCGAAGCATGGTCTACCCTGGCTTTTACAACACCAAGGCTGGCGTCAAGGGTGGCAGCCTTGCCAACCCATCTCCTGTTCTTTTCATCATAGCTGGCTATTGTAACCTGTGAAGGGCTTACACCTGGCGGAAGATTGCCATATTTCACGACCAATTCAGCCGCAGGCTCAAATCTGACTCCATCAGGCCATATTTCATAAGCAGTCTGGCCTATGAGAATTGTGTTTCCCCTGTTATTAACGGACTTTTCTATTATCGTTACGCCAAGCTGTGCAACCGGCTGGCCATTCAGAGTTATCCTCGTGCCTGGCTGAAGGTTCAGCTGGAACCTGCCATCAGGGGATTGAAGCGTTTCGCCAGCGCTTGGGCCGATTACCTGCAGCGCAGCTGTCCTCGGGATTTCTGATGAGAAAGAGGAAAGCAATATTTTTGAATCACCTGTGACAACTTCAGCAGGGTAGTCCACCACAGCGGTTAATTTGTCCGGAAATATGCTCACTGACGCCTGCGGAAGGGTTGTCGCAGCAAGGCTGAACCCTCTCAAAGAAACTTCAGTGGCGTCACACTTCTGCACTGCCTCCTCAACAGCGCCTGCATAAGCCTGCTCATTCCCGGGCTTGGGCTCATACTTTGACATCCCATCCAGCAGCCCCTGCCTCGCACACCCCTCAAGCAACGCCCTTGCCTGGGCAGACCCCTCCTTAAGCTGCAACTGGACGTGCTCAGGATTCGGCCTGCCAGCCCTTATGGCAAAAAGCCCTAAAACCAGAAGCAGGAGGAGGCCAACTATTATAACAACGCCTATCTGCCCTCTTTTAAGCATCCTGAACATTTAATTGGCTTGGTATTTAAAACTTACCTGCCTTTGGCCTCATTGAAAAGCTCGTTTTGCCTTAAATCAATAATAGTGGGCTTACTCTTCGTGTACTAACGCAAGGGCATGTTAACAAGGGCAAACGAAGGGGACGAAAAACGCAGAGTCAGCCTGCAAGGAATTAGTTTAACTTCAACAATGGATGGAGGGTTTTCAATACCGCCATGCCTTTGAAGTCAAGTTGATTGGCAAATTTTTTGTGTAAACATTTAAATATCCCTTTCCCACAAAAAAAGAGCGAACATGCCTAAAAGAGGACAGGTATCGGCCTTCATAATAGCAGGAATACTAATCCTTGTGGTAGTCGGCCTCTTCTCAATCAGCCGTACAGAACTATCAAAGATTCCAAGCCAGCCTGGGCAAATACAAACCCCCCAGATACAGCTTGAGCAGGAGGCTCTTTCGCTGCAGGCCTATTTAGACTCGTGCCTCAAGGAGTCCCTGCTGAAAGCTCAAGATGCCGGGACGCAGCCTCGCGACATAGCTGCGCAGGAGGCGGCAATAGCCCAAGGGCTTGAAAGCTGCTCAGACTTCTCATCACAGCAGGCAAGGGGGATAAGCATAGACAAGGGCAAGCCAACTGTAAAATTGTCAGAAACGCCTGATGTAATCGCGGCCAACGTGAATTACCCGCTGACAATCCACGCAGGGCTGTCAGAGATATCCTTCAGCACCTTCAACTCCTACATCAAGAGAAAAGACGCAATAAACCTAAATCCAGGCACATACTCACTCAACGACGGCAAGGCAGAGCTAACTGTCCAGGACAGCACAAAGGCCACTGACCAAAATGGAAATCCTGTAACACAACTATCCCTTCAGATAATTGACGCCGACCTTGCAAAGGTAGAGAACTACATACTGCTGACAAGCACTGTATATGACCTTGGGCCAGACGGCACCAACTTCAACCCGCCCCTCCTGCTGTCAATAGCTGTGCCTGGCCAATACTCCCCAGACCAGGCCAAGGACTTCAAAATAGGGTACTTTGACAAGAAGCTGGGAGCGTGGGTTGCGTGGGAGACACGCTACGACGATGCAAGGCATATGCTAATTGCAGAGGTTGGGCATCTTACAGAGATGAGCACCATGTCTAAGGAAGCCAAACTTGGAAAATACTCCGAATGCTCCAAGAACCAGGATTCAGCTTACCTTATGTGCAGCAGCGACAAGACACAGATAATAATGTGCCAGAAGGACCTTTCCAAGGACATAAACGGAGCCGCTCTTAGCTGCTCAGGAGAATGTGAGGAAATCAATGGCCAGCCATTATGCAAAGCAAAACCTGTGCCTGAGGAATGCGCAAAGTCACATGAGAGAAAAGGGTTGATTGGCCCCTTCGGAAAGGCGTATGCAGGCCAGGAGAAGACTAAAGACTCAGCCGGGAATGACGTGTCCAATGACCAGCAAGTTGCTGCATGCTGTCCAATTGATAAATGCTACGAGATTAGGGATTACAGATGGCCCAGAAGGGTTTATCCTGATGTTGTAAAACAGGATGGAGCGCTTTGCGAGACAATAAGCTGCGTCAACAACTACAACTACATAGGCGTGTACACTGGCCGCGAGAAGAAGGGGAATGACTTCATAGCAGCCGACAACCCGGACTCAAAATGCAAGGCCCTGCAAGGCAAGGCGGTCAATCCTGAAGGAAAGGCAGCGCTGCTCGCAGGCTGCGGTGTTGAACCGGCCACTCCAGCACAGCCTGGCCAGCCAACGCCACCAGGAACACAGCCACCTGCGGCTCCACCAGGCACTGTAAAGGGCTATAAAGCTGCGGAAGAGCTAACTGAATGCGCGCCTCATGAAAAAGCAACTTCTACTGTGCAGATATGCGGCCAGAATCAGAATGCCGGATACGTAATAAGATGCCTGGGCAATGGAAAGCAGGGCATGGTTTCCCAGAGGAAATGCTCGGTAGCATGCAAGGATGACGTGAATGACTTACTGGTCAACGTCAAATTGCTTGGCAGGTGTATCGGTGTGCCGGGAAGTCGTAACGTGCATGGCATCAATGAATGCAATTCAGCAGAGCCAGGACTCATGGTATGCGTTGATGAAATTAAACAAGACAAAAAAACATGGACGTTTGAATGCACGGGCGATGGAAATGAAGGCTACTTTACGGAGCACTGCCCAGGAAGCTGCAAGGACGGGAAATGCATAAACAGGTGCGAGGGGAAGAATGATGGATTGTACTGCGACAGTATAGGCCAAACACAGGCATATTATCGCTGCCAGGGAGCAAAGGAAACCGCCAAGGGAGCCTGCAATGAAAACGAAGCCTGCGTTGCCAGAACGGACAATAAGGGAGTAATCACTCTATGCGAAGCATTATGCCCCTCTAGCTGGAAGTTTACAGGAACATACGAATCCGACCAATTAAAGTGGAGCGAAGAAACAGACCCCTTCTCAAAAGGCTGCGCAACACAGAAAGACAACGCAGGAAATACTATAATTAAGCGGCACTTCTTCAACGCCCTTGCAAAAGGTGCAAGATGCGAAAAGCCGGTGAACGACTGCAAGGCAAGCGGGCCGCTGATAGGCTACGATAAGCAGTGCTCCAATAAGAAGAAGTCAGACAAGGCTTGCAGCGGCAATTTTGAAAGCATAATCACATGCTCTGGCGCAGGCGATTTGGGCGTTGCAGAGAAATGCCCGCCTGACAGCATCTGCAACAACGGAAAATGCGATTCTGCCGTATGCCCATCGCCCCCCTCTGGAGAAAAAGACTTTAACGAATGCAAGGACAACTACAGGAACAGCGGTCTTATTGAAAACTACTGCGGCTCAGGATGCAACCACGACTTTATAATTGAATGCGGCCCTCCATGCTCAGACCCCAAAAGAATCCCCTGCTTACAAAACCCGGGTATAAGACAGAAAAAGCCCTGCGAGCATGGATGTGTAATGGTGAAACCAACCCAAGGCGCCGAGAATGCCCAATGCGCAGCATCGCCAAGCCAGCCCACTCTCCCTGGACCCGGAGCAGCCCCACCGGGAACGCAACCGCCTGGAGCAGTGCCGCCCCCTGCCGCCCTTACAGAGTGCAACGGCAAGTCTGCCAACGACAAGGTCTGCGGCCAGGGAAATAATAACGGGTATGTCATACACTGCACCGGACAAGCGGCTGGCACGAGGGACGCCTCTCCATGCCCGAACGGCTGCGATAATGGACAATGCAAGGCTGACCCTGTAAAGCCGCCGAAATTAGCAGGAATCCCTTACGGGTACGTTGAAATCGCTGATGCCGCCAAAATACCTTGCCCCCTAAGCACTTTGTATGTATGCGGCGGATCTAAAGATAACATACCAGGGACAAATACGCCTGCAACAGATATTCCAATGGTTAAGAGAAACGATTTGCAAGGCATGTCCCTCCTGTGCAAAACCACCCAAAAGGGATACAACTGGTATAAAAAGGACTGCAGCAAGCTGGGCTTATGCAATAAATTTGGCGTTTGTGAAGAACCTGTGCCGAAATGCCCACAGACACCTAAAGTGATGTATGAACCAGATCCCGCAAAGGATTCCCTATGCAAAAAAGACCCAGTGACAGGAAACTGGATAAAGGGTTATGTAAGCTGCGAGCCAGCAGGGGAAGCTGGAACTTCAGTATATTGCGACCAATATGGAAATGCCTGTGTAAGTACAAAAGCAGGCGTGCAGCAATGCTTATGCCCTGATAAGGCTGCCACAAACAAGGAATGCACCAACAATGCAGTACGCCAATGCTTCCTCATAGGCGAACCATGTACTCTTGGACAAGGCGTACGATGCTGCAGTCTATCAGCAGACCCTGACAATCCCGGGACTTCCTGTCATGTGGACTTGGACAGGTCAAACACAGGCACATGCGCTCCTGATGGTGAAGAATACAAGCAGAAGATGCGCAGCAGGGAAGGCAAGAAATGCGGATATACCCTGCCAGACTGTTCAGACCCTGAATTGTTTGAATGTGTGCAAGATGCCATTGCAGGCCGCTACGGAACCTGCCAAAAAAGGCCAGGGCTCAATGAGCCATGCAAGTTCTTCTTGGGGGTTAATATGCCAAAATGTCTTGATGGGTTGGCATGTGATGGCTGGGGGGGAGTTGCTAACGGAAAATGTATTGCCCGGTAAAATTACTCATCTAGGGATTATTTTCCACGATACCCAGCCCCTTATAGAACGCCCTCAAATCCTTCTCATCCCTGAGTTCGTAAGGGTCCTCAGCGAAAGTTGCTATTGCAACCTTAACCTTGTGCTTCCTGCACAGCCTGATGCTGCGCATTATGCTTTCCAGCAGGGCTGTCCTGCCTGCGCCTGACTGCAGGATTTCTGAGAAGGGGAAGCATACCGCTACGCCAGCTGCTGCAAGCTCCTTGTATTCAGCGTGCTTGAGGGGCTGGGAGATGCCTATTACGATATTCGTCTTTTTGTTCCTGCGCTTATAGTCGTTTATTACCTTGTGGCCATCCCTGCTGCCCGCACTAATCAGCTTTACGCCTGTATCCTTCTGGTGCTCGAAAATCCTTGCCTGGAGTTCCGCGCCCTTCTTATCAGGGTAATACAGGGCGAGGCTCTTCATACCGAGCCTTTCAGCCATTTTAATCAGCTCTGCCTCGTTTCCATTTGGCCTGACTATGTCCATAAACATCTGTAACTCATGAAAATATTTTAATTTTGAAATATCTGCGGTAATACCCCCTGTCCCTGGTTATCAAAGCGTTTGCATTGTTTTGTGCATGGGCACCAATCAGAAAGTCGGTTATTATGTGATTTCTCCAATGCATTTCCTGGCCGCAAGCACCGCATTTTAACAAGGTTGCCGCCCCACATTTTGGACAAGCCATTTTCCTATGAGTGCTGAAACTGCTCCACCTGTCAGCTGAAAGTACCAGGTCGTTTTTTCCCAGGTCTGAAACCTGAACGCCCATGCCTTCCAAAAACGCATCAAGGTCTTCTGCGGGTTTTTTAGAGCTAAGTCTGAAAAAGGCGGACAACAGCTCAGTGTAAACCAATGGGGAAATTATAAGCGCGCCAAGGGCGCTTTGCCTCTCCAGCAGCTGGCTGCTTTTCTGAAAGAATTCCTCATCCCTAAAAAGTATGTCTAGGAGTATGTTTGTATCAATCGCTGTTATCATCTAAGCTCCTTCATCATAGCCTCTGTCCTGTGTTTGCCAAGGTAGCCCGCCCATTTTTCAATCTCCAGCCTGGGTTTTTTCCGGATAACCGCATTTCCATCCCCTATTTCAAAGTCAATTTCGTCCCCAGCCCTTAATCCGAGTACGCCCCTAATGCGCTTCGGAATTGTAACCTGGCCTTTGCTCGTCAAGCTAGTCATACTATACAAGTATTACGTATTACTATTTAAATATTACTATTCTTGCAATATTACACGCATTACACGTTTCCCTGCTGCTTGGCTCGCCGCACTCAGCGCAGTAGAGAAGCGGGCTTTCCACAGGCATCTGCTTGAGAAGAGGCGAAAGCTTGAGGAAAGAGTGGACTATTGAAGCCTTGGTGCCCGGCGACTTTGACTCGGCATCATTCAGGAAGTCCCTGACCATCGCCCTGAACGACTTGGGGGCGTTCGGGCACTCTGAATACTTAATGCTAAAGCCCTGCAGGAAAGAATATGTAGCGACTTCCTTTTCAGTGCAGAAATACAGGGGCTTTACCCTCTGAGTGAGTTTGCTGTCTGCAATAACCCCTGTTTTCGGGCCCAGCCTCGCCATAAGGTGAATGTTGCTCTTCATCATATTCATCATTACAGACTGGGCCTCATCATCCAGATTATGGCCTGTGGCCAGCTTATCATAGCCCCTGGCTGCCTTGTTGAGAAGGTACCTTCTTAATATGCCGCATGGCATGCAAGGACTCCTATAGCTGCTTCTGCTCATCAGCTCGTCCAGGGTGAATCCAAACTGTTCCTGGTAAGAGGTAATCTTAAGCTTTATGCCGTGGCTCGTGCAGAATTCCCTGAGGCCTGCCAGCGTTCCTTCCCTATAGCCGTGGATTCCCTCATCTATGGCTAGGGCCTCCACATCATAGCCCAGCTTTTGAAGGATGTAAAGAAGCGATGTGCTGTCCTTGCCACCGCTTGCAGCCACAGCTATCCTGTCTTTTCGGCCAAGAAGCTGGAACTGCCTTATTGCCTTGGCGACTTTACCTTCAAACAACTCAAGAAAATGGCTCATGCAAGAAGGATTCTCTGTCTCCACCGCTGCTTTTCTGCTGCACCTCCTGCACTGCATCGCATATGGGTGTCAAGAATTGTTTTTATAGGTTTGTTTAAATTAAAGTTATATGACTGGCTGTCGCTACCGCAGATTCAGCAGCCCCTTTCAGGGAACTCGAGACGTGTACAGTCTGGCTTCGTGTACTCCTTGGCGTTCACTGGTTTGCAATGTTCATTGTCCCTGCTTCGGTTTCCATTGTGCAGGTCACCTTGTACCGTACACGAAGAGTCAGCCCGCTACTTATAATTAAAGGAATAGTTAAAGAAAAAGACTAATCTACTTTCCATTCTTCCTTGTGTAAGAGGCAAACATCTTCTCAAAAGATGACGCAAGGAATGGTGAGGTTACGCTGATTGCCGAATCGTACAACGGGTTCACCTCTGTATCATCAAAAATCATGAAAACAGTATCAGATGAATCTACAGTGCAGAACCTGGCAGCGCCCTGACAGTCATAAACCTCTGCAACAGACTTCAGCTCAGAAGCTGCCCTGGCAGACTCCTGGCCAGCTATTGGAGCTGCAATCCTTACCTTAACACCCCTGTCCTTGGCCTTCTTCAGAAGCTTCATGAACGAGTCCTTTTTCCTGACAATGCCTGCCTGGCTGGTCATAATGTTAATTGACTTGCCTGAATTCCTTATCAGCCCTTCAAGGTGGTTGTAAATCGCCTTCCTGCCCTTAATGCTGGCCGCAAGCTCAAAAGGCTCAACAACATCTATGCCATTCTTGTAAAGCATATTAAGCTCAGCAAGCAGGTCAGTCTTCCTAAGCTTGTCAAGAGAGCCCCTCTTCTCATCAGCCTCCTCAGCAATGCGCTTCTTAACCCTGTCAAGGACAGCATCAGGGGAAACAGCAATGTACTTAATGGGCTTGCCAACCTTCAGCATGATGAATCCCTTGCGCTCAAGGCTTTCAAGAACATCATACGCCCTTGACCTGGGTACATTAGCCATGTCAGAAAGCTCACCTGCAGTTGCAGCGCCCTTGGCCAGCAGCGCAGTCCAAAGCCTAGACTCATAGCTGTTAAGCCCAAAGTGCCTTACCTGCTCCAAAATCTCCTTCTGAACAAGCATGGATGTGGGATAAAAGGGCATTATAAAAAGGTTTTGCTTATTTTACCACTCAACGATAGTATATAGATAGTTGACTGTGTACCGCCAAACAGCCCTCTGACCCCTTGGCTTCTCATGGAGGGCCTTGTTTATGTGTTTAATCTTGTGTTTATGTGTTCAATTGATAGAAAGTCTATAGGAAACACTTCTCTGTTTTCAACCAACAGTTCTTTTCCATATTGTAAATAATATTGAATAATTTTTTATAACATAACAATAAACACTTCCACAGGAAACCGGGGTGTGGGGGTTTAGAAGGGAATTAAGACTTTTAAAGATGGTGCGGGTGAGGGTGCTTGGGGCAGAGCGGGCTGACAGGGTTCTTTGACAGGTATCTTGAGGCCAAATCCATATTCAAGAGCAAGGCAGTTCTCCAGTCAGCACACATTCCACAGGCAGTGCTCCACAGGGAGAAGGAGATTGGCGCAATAGCCGGAATATTGGCGCCAAGCCTGAAAAAAGAGAAGCCATCCAACCTATTCATATACGGGAAGGCTGGCAGCGGAAAGACCCTCAGCATGCGACACGTCGCGGCAGAACTCGAAATGCATGCCGCAGCAAACAACATACCCCTCAAAATAGTATACCTGAACTGCAAGCTAAAGAGGATAGCTGACACAGAATACAGGCTCATAGCCCAACTTGCAAGGGATTACGGGAAATCAATACCGCCAACAGGCCTGCCAACCGACGAAGTCTACAAAATATTCCACCAGGCCATAGACAGCAACAGCTGCGTGAACATAATAATCCTGGACGAGATAGACCAGCTCGTAAAGAAAGCAGGGGATGAAATACTGTACAACCTCACCAGGATAAATGACGAGTTGAAAAATGCAAAGATATCAATAGCAGGGATATCAAACGACATGGTATTCCTTGACGCGCTTGACCCAAGAGTCAAATCATCCCTCTCAGAAGAGGAGATAATCTTCGCGCCATACAACGCCCTACAACTGCAGGACATACTTAGCGAAAGAGCGAGGGAGGCGTTCGCCGAGGATGCTTTGGAGCAGGGAGTGCTTGAGAAGTGCGCAGCCTACGCTGCAAGGGAGCACGGTGACGCAAGAAGGTGTCTTGAGCTCCTCAGGGTGGCAGGCGAAATAGCTGAAAGGAACAGCAGCAGCACCATAAGCATAAGCCACCTAGACGCGGCAGACGAAAAAATAGAGCGCGACAGGCTTATGATAATACTCACAACACAGCCAAAGCAGAGCCAGGCAACCCTATATGCAATAGTATCCATAGGAATCAGCAGCAAGGGCAGCATATTCACAGGAGACGTATACGAGCTTTACAAGACAGTATGCAGCAGGATAGGGCTAAGGCCCCTGACCCAGCGAAGGGTATCAGACATAATAGCCGAGCTGGACATGCTGGGAATAGTCAACGTCAAGGTAATATCAAAGGGCCGGTACGGGAGGACCAGGGAAATAGCCCTCTCAGTCCCAAGCACAACAACCCCCCGAATGAAGAAAATACTTGAAGAGTCGCTGAACTTGTGAAATGGACGAGCAAAAGAGAAAGGCACTAGAGGTTCTTCTGAAAAGGAACGTACTGGTAAGTCCTGAGCTGCTGGAAAACATAGACAAGCTCGGAATTGAGGAAATCAAGAAAACAGGCAACGAACTAAGCTCGGTCGAAATCCTGCAGTCATACTACGAACCTCCAAGAAAGAGAGAATGCTCTGACTTTGTAGAATACTACAACGACCGATTCAGGGCAATCGAAAGGATGCTGGCGGCAAGGCCTGAGATGAGCGGGGCGACAAGCATAAGCAGGCTGAAATTCGGCAGGCAGGAAAAGGCAACAATAATTGGCATGATAGCCGACAAGCAGACAACAAAAAACGAGCACATCATGCTAACGGTCGAAGACCAGACAGGAAGCGCAAAGGTACTGGTCAGCAAGGCCAAGCAGGAGCTTTACAACACGGCAAAGGACTGCGTAATGGACGAAATCATCGGAATAACAGGGGCGTACAACGGAGAGCTGCTTTTTGCAGGAAGCATAATCCACCCGGACGTGCCTGCAGAGGATGCAAAAAAAAGCCCCTATGAAGGATACGCGGTCTTCCTGTCAGACATACACGTGGGCTCCAAGAAATTCCTCGGAGAGGAATTCAGCAAGTTCCTCAGCTGGATAAACAGCGAGCTGGGAAGCGAGCAGCAAAAGGAACTGGCACGCAAGGTAAAATATGTATTCATAATAGGCGACATAGTGGACGGCGTGGGGATATACCCTGACCAGGATGAGGAGCTTGAGGAAAAGGACATCTTCGGCCAGTACAAAAAATGCGCTGAGCTCCTTAGCAGGATACCAAAGGACAAGAAAATAATAATCTCCCCAGGCAACCACGACTCGATGAGGATATCAGAGCCGCAGCCGCCATTCATAGGCGAAATGTTCGTTCCATTGCTAAACCTCCCGAACGTGTACCCTGTCTCAAACCCGGCCTACGTTACGCTGGACAAGACACCTGATTTCCCTGGCCTGACAGTGCTGGTATACCACGGCTACAGCTTTGACTACTATGTCGCAAACGTGGAAAGCATACGCACAAAGGGAGGGTACGACAGGGCAGACCTCATAATGAAGTTCCTTCTCCAGAGAAGGCACCTGAGCCCCACACACTCGGCAACATTATACATCCCCTCTGCAACAGACAACCTTGTAATAAGAAAAGTGCCGGACATATTCGCAACAGGCCACATCCACAGGTCATACGCCTCCCAATACAAGCACGTAACACTCATCAGCAGCTCATGCTGGCAGGGCAAGACAAGCTTCCAGGAAAGAATGGGGCATGTCCCCCAACCAGCCCGGGTCCCAATCGTAAACCTCCAGACCAGGGAAGTGAAAATCCTGAAATTCGGGGCTGAAGAATGAGCATGAACGAATACTTTGAGTCAATCAGCCGCTCACTCAAAAGCGCTTACTCGGCAGCTGAAAAGGCCAGAAAGAAGGGATACGACCCTGAAACAAAAGTGGACATACCCCTCGCAAAAAACATGGCAGAGAGGGTAGAGGGGCTCATATCAGCAATCGCCCCTGAAATATCCGGCAAAGGAATCCCGAAAAGGATAGAGCAGCTTGAAAAGAAATACGGCGCCCTGGCCTGGCAGGTATCCCTGATAATAGCAGAAGAAGTGGCCAGGGAGAAATTCTGCCAGTTCAAAAGCCAGAAAGAAGCCATGGAGGTAGGCATAAGAACAGGATTTGCATACCACACAGTCGGCGTCGTTGCCGCGCCCCTTGAAGGATTTGTAGAGCTGCGCATCAAAAAGAGGGCAGACGGAAAAGACTACATAGCGGCGTCATTCGCAGGGCCAATCAGGGGCGCAGGAGGGACAGCGGCAGGAGTCTGCCTGGTGATTACAGACCACATAAGGAAATGCATGGGCTATGCAGAATACGACCCCACAGAAGATGAAATGAACAGATTCGCGACAGAACTGGACGACTATCATGAAAGGGTAACCAACCTCCAATACAAGCCTGCCAAGGAAGAAATAAAGTTCCTCATCTCGAAGCTGCCTGTGGAGGTTGATGGCGAGCCCTCTGAAAGGATGGAGGTAAGCAACCACAAGGACCTGCCAAGAATAAGCACAAACAAGATACGCTCAGGAGTATGCCTTGTCATTTCAATGCTCGCCCTGAAAGCGCCAAAGCTGTGGAAGGAACTCAGGCTATGGGGAAAGGAGTTCGACCTGGACTGGAGCTTCCTCGCAACATACATCGCCATGCGAAAGGAAAAGGCGAAAAAAGTTTCCGGACTCTTTCCAGACTATACCTACATAGCAGACCTCGTGGCAGGACGGCCAGTACTGTCATACCCTCTAAGGCCAGGCGGCTTCAGGCTAAGATACGGCAAGACAAGAATGAGCGGATACTCATCAATAGGCCTGAACCCGAGCACGCTCGCAATACTCCTTGGATACATAGCAACAGGGACTCAGCTAAAAACAGAAAGGCCTGGAAAGGCAGCAGCTGTAACGCCTGCGGACAGCATAGACGGGCCAATCGTCAAGCTGAACGACGGCAGCGTAACAAGGCTTGAAAGCGAGCACGCCGCCAAACAGCAAAAGGACCAGATACAGGAAATACTGTACCTCGGCGACATACTGGTAAGCTACGGCGACTTCCTTGACAGGGCCCAGCCCCTTGTGCCGGCAGGGTACTGCGAGGAATGGCACGTACAGGAAATTGAAAAGGCAACCGTAGACCTCTTCGGAAACCTGGACCTCGAGAAGCTCGCCGAGCACACTGAAGTACCGCCTGAAGAGCTCGCGGCAATAATGCACAACCCCTCCATCGTAAAGCCAACAATGGCCACTGCGCTCAAGATATCTGAAAAAACAGGCGTCCCACTCCACCCATACTATACGTATTACTGGAACAGCCTGAGCAGCCACGACCTGACTGAGCTGGCAGACTGGCTTGCAAGCGGAAGCATAAGACAAGAGGAAAAAACAAGGATAATCCTGCAAATAAACAAGGCAAAAAGGCACCTTGAAGTCGCAGGAGTGCCACATACAGTGGCAGGGAACGAATACGTCGTGATACAGGGGCAGGAGGCAGAGGCGCTCATCGCAACATTCAGCCTTGACACACAAACAGCAAAACTCCTGGAAAGCCCTGACAAGACACCAGTTGAGATGATAAACACCATAAGCAAGGTCAAGATAAGAGACAAGGGCGGAACATATGTTGGAGCCAGGATGGGCAGGCCTGAAAAGGCAAAAATGCGCGAACTGACAGGCTCGCCGCACGTACTATTCCCGGTTGGCGCCGAAGGCGGAAGGCTCAGACGCCTCCAGAGCGCCATACAGGCAGGAAAAGTGACAGCAGAATTCCCAACAAGAACCTGCAGCAACTGCAACTCAGAAACAATCTACGGCGTATGCGAGGAATGCGGAAAGGCAACAACCATAACGTACAACTGCCTGATTTGCCGAGCCCAAAATTGCACGCACAATCCCCCAGGATTCAGAAGAATGACCATAAGCCCAGACAAATACCTCCAGGCCAGCCTTAAAAAACTCAAGGCAAAAAGCTACCCAGAGCTGATAAAAGGGGTAAAGGGGCTTTCAAACAAAGACCACACGCCCGAAAACCTCGCCAAAGGCGTGCTCAGAGCCATGCACGACCTGGCAGTCAACAAAGACGGAACAACAAGATACGACATGACAGAGCTGCCGATAACCCACTTCAAGCCATTTGAAGTCATGACCCCAGTCACCAGGCTGCTGGAGCTCGGCTATGAAAAGGACATTAATGGAATCCCATTAAGGGAATACGACCAAATACTCGAGCTGAAGCCACAGGACCTAATCCTCCCAACAGGATTCGGGGACGAAAGCGCAGACTCTGTACTATTCAGAATTGCAGGCTTCGTGGATGATGAGCTAAGGCTCCTGTACGGCCAGGAGCCATTCTACAAACTGAAAAAAAAAGAGGAACTGGCCGGACACCTTGTAATAGGCCTTGCGCCGCACATCAGCGCAGGAATGGTAGGAAGGATAATCGGCTTCTCAAAGACGCAGACAATGCTCGCACACCCACTCTACCACGCAGCCATGAGAAGGGACACTGACGGAGACGAGGCATGCGTCATTCTCCTGATGGACGCGCTGCTTAATTTTTCCAGGCAGTTCCTCCCTGACAAGCGAGGAGCAAAAACAATGGACTCGCCACTAGTCCTTACCTCAAAACTGATACCCGCAGAAGTGGACGACATGGCGCACAGGATAGACGTGGCCTGGAGATACCCGCTAAGCTTCTACGAGGCAACACTCCAGCAGAAAATGCCAAGCGGAGTTGAAATACTCCAGTCCAGGCTTGGCACAGACCAGCAGTATGAAGGACTCGGGTACACGCATGAGATCCACGACATAAACTCAGGCAACACATACTCAGCCTACAAGCTGCTGCCGTCAATGGAAGAAAAGCTCAAAGGGCAAATGCTGCTGGCAGAGCAGATAAGGGCTGTAGACGCGCAGGGGGTCGCAAAAATGGTAATAGAAAAGCACCTGCTCCGCGACATAAAAGGCAACCTGAGGAAATTCTCAACACAGCAGTTCAGATGCGTCAAATGCAACAAGAAATACCGCAGGCCGCCACTCTCCGGAATGTGCGAATGCAAAGGCAAGCTGCTATTCACAGTATCCGAAGGCTCAATAACAAAATACCTCGGCCCTGCGATAAGCCTTGCCGAGAAATATGCAGTATCAGCCTACCTCCAGCAGACGCTGATGCTCACCAAGAAAAGGGTAGAGGAAGTATTCGGCAGGGACAAGGAGAAGCAGGAAGGGCTTGGAAGGTGGTTTGGTTAAGCCACCGGACAGGGATTTGTATTGGCCTTTCCCTTGAGGTCAAACTTAATCCAAGGCGGAATGCAGCCGGTCTCCCTGATAACATCATCAAACACCTTCTCATCAGGGTTATCAGGGTTAACAATTGAATAGCCTTTATGATTCGCATACCTGTACGAAATCATTCCTGACTTTCCGCCATACGGGAGCTCCTCCCTAGCAAGCTTACCGGAATTCTTCAGCTCTGCAGCAATAAGGGAATCCATCTCCTCGACTATCCTTTCAGCATCAGGCCCGCTTCCAAGAAACACTGCGACAACCTTTCCCTCCTGAGTCGTCCCCCTGTATTTCGGAACCTGGGAAGCTATCATGACCTTATGCGTAATCCTTTTCTGCCTCAGGTATGGAAGAAGGGCATCCTCAAGCATGGCGATATCATCCTGAGCAGCGGTTACATGAATCTTCCAGCCCTCCTTATAATCGCTGAATTTCGGGCTGTTAATCCACGCCCCCTCATGGAAGTAATTGCGAACCTTTAACAAAGCGTATTCATGGCTGTTCAGGGCCATGGTCACTCCATTCGACACAGATTCGAGATTTGGCCGAATCCCCTTGGTCATCACAGAGATGTATTCGCCCAAACCCACCCAAATCCTGTCACCAGACCCAGCCGACAGCCTTCTGCCCCCAGGAAGCTCCAACCCCTCAGTTACATATACCACATAATCGCCACTGTCAACTAAAGTCTCAAACTTTCCAGAAGCGATAATGGCCCG
Source organism: uncultured Methanosarcinales archaeon (assembly GCA_964504135.1). Classification (GTDB taxonomy): domain Archaea; phylum Nanobdellota; class Nanobdellia; order Woesearchaeales; family UBA10216; genus JACPTG01. The sequence goes on along the minus strand of CAZDCW010000005.1, from coordinate 18,554 downwards.
ATACTCTGCCTCAGTGATGGGCATACTCACACCAAACCCCCTAACCTCAAGGTCATAAGGAGCGGCCTTCCTGAGGGATGCATATTGTTCCTCGGAAAGCTCAAACACTTCGCCCGGCCTTAACAAAACTCCGTCGCCAATGTCGTAAACAGTCCCAGGCGGGCCAACTATATTCGCCTTGTGATTTTCGCCGTAAACCATAAACTGGGCTTTGGAAGTCAGCTTCTCTGCGTCAAAGGGGACTTCCCTTACCACGCCTTCTGAAGCCACAACCACAGTCGTCCCTGACGTGACCTGCGCATCGAAGGCGTGAAGCATTGTATCCATATCAGCGTACCTTACATTACGGGGCACGAATCCCTTGATCCACTGAGGAGAAATCTCGCCAGCAACAGCCATTTCTGATTCTCCAAAATTCCCTATTTCTTTTGCATTAAGAACCTCTCTTTTAGGTATGTCCATGACCAAAATCCAACTGGCCTTTTGCCCTCCAAACTGTTCATAAAAAGCACTCATTTGTGGGTCAGAGGAAGCAGATGCAAAAATGCTCGCATGGCAACCCCCCGCCCAAGCACAATTCCTTGTAAATGCCATGTAAGCGGCTTCGCTGTCAGATAAGCCGGGGTTCTCTTCCTTAACCTTGTGAAACCGTTTCACCAAGCTTTCCTTTTCAGGATGCTTCCCCAGCAGTTCTTCTATGCCTGCTTTCCCATCCATAAACCTGCGGATGTCATCTGTCGTCGCATAACCCGCGGCCACGATTCCGGCTTTCTGCACCTGAGATGGATCGCCGCCTATTCCCATAAACAGCCTGACTTCCCCCCTTTTTGCACCGGCTGATTCCACAGCCCCATAACCAGCCATATTGTTAAGGACAACCTCCCCGAAAAAGGCATCATCGTATCTTTTACCAGTGGCCTTTTCAGCAAAAGTCAAAAGGACGGTTATCTTTTCCGGACTATTTTGCTCGCCATAGGATACACTGGGAACCACCTTAACAACAGCATCCTTATCCGTTTCAGCATATTCCTTTGCCTTGACATCCGCCCTTTTCAGGGCATCAGACAGCCTGCCACCGGTTTCGACTGCATCGTCAACAATGATGTTTCCGTCAAGAAGAACGTAGCGTCCATTAAAACTGCTGGCCAATTTCACGCGAGCAGAGTACATGTCAGTGTAGGCCCGGGCCACAATGTCTGCCGCCAACGGGTCTGCAGTGTTGCCCATAACAGCTTCCCGAAGCTCAGCTTTTGAAGGGATGGATTGCCTTCTTGGAGGCAATGTTATCCCCTCTGAGGCAGCATACTCTGAAACGAATTTTTTTATTTGCGCAACGTTTTCGGCCATATAAGATGATTTCCAGCTAAAATAGTCGGCCAGGCCAGCCAGGCTGGATAGGGCTTTGCGCTTATCCTTCAGAACAGAAAATGAGCCTTTCAGGTATGCGTTCAAATTTTCAGGAGGTACACTAAACAAGTAATTTGCGCCAAAAAAATCATCAATCGATGATGTGCTTACATCCAACTCAACAAATTTTCCAACAAGCCCCTCTCCAGCATCATCATAAAACCGGACATTGGCCGACCTGTAGTCATTATAGGTGAAGCCCCTGATTCTTCCGTACTCTGACGTCTTTCCGGCCTCAAACAGGCGGGCATCAAGCTCGCCCATTGCCCGATATAATTCATCAGGCGGGACAGTCAGCTTTGCCTCATCAAGCGAGTAGCCAGTTACGAGTTCCTCAAGCAGCAGAACCGACTTACCCCCTGCTATTTCAGCCACGATGGGGGAATCTGTAAGCTGTCTTGGGCCGACATTGAACCCTTCAGCCTTTTTCAAGGCAGAGTATTCACCTTCCAGAATCCTATTTTTTCCATTAGAAGTCTTGAACACGAAGCTTTTCCTTTCACCCGACTTCAAATCAAGACTAACGATGTAGGCTATTTTTGTTCCACCCTCAGCCATAGTTCTTACATCCACTTTCAAAACATCTTCAGGCTTAACACCGAGCTTTGCAAGGACTGGCTTCCACGCATCCGAGTCTCTTGAAAGGTGGCCGAGCAGCGCGTAGGCATCATCCCTGACCTCTGCAGGTTTGGCTGGCAAGTTCACTGGCGTGCCAGGCAACAATACAACTTTTGCGGCCCTTCTTTCCGCAGCCACGAATTCCTTAATTTCCAGCCTGTCAGTGGCAAACTTCCTAATCCTGCCCGCGGCATCCTGCATGCCAGCCTTCCAATCCTTGTTAACAGGCCTCAACGCCTCTGAATCAATCCTGTCAGCAGTGGATATGAATGCGCGAAGGGCAGATTCCCGGTTGCCAAGGTGTGGGAGCATTGCGGAAAGATAGGCATCGATGTAATCAGGCATTATCCTTGGCCACTCGAAATTCTTGTGAAATAAGCCTTTAATCACCAATTCATCTATCCCGCCCTGTGAAACGAAATCAACGTCTGAGTCAACATACCTTGAAACCAAAGCGCCAGACTTTTCTTCTGCAATGATATCATCTAATCCATTGTTCTTGTTGACAAGGCCTGTTACCATGCCATCCTCAACGCTTCTGGAAGCAGCCCAGAACCTTCCATCAAGGTCGCCCAATGACACCATAACAGGCCGTTTGCCATAAACAGTCAATGCCTTCTCTGCCGTGTACCCCGGAACATACTCCTCAAAAATAATGGGCCGCCTTCCCAAATCACCGCCAAGATCTACATACACCGGCTGGCCGCCGATGACTTTCTGCATAACTCCAGAGCCATCCAAATCCTTCATATGCCTGAATTGCCTCTCAGTGAGTTCAGGATCTACATAACTGTCTCTTGGAAGCTTGAAGACAAAACTCCTGCTCTCCCCGTTGCGAAGGAACAGTTCCACCTTAAAGGGATTCTTGTAAAAGCCAGACGTTAGCTCCTGAACGTCAATCCTCGCCACATCACCAGGCTCAACGGCGAGATGCCACAGCACCTGACTCCAGGCGCCGCTGTCAGACAGCACAGACTCCACCTGAGACCTGATGTTTGTCCCGATATTCCTCTCCAGCGCTCTTGAAAGGCCGCTGTTTGCCAGCATAACCGATATAGCGGCACCCAGAGGGTCGCTGGCGGAGTCCAATTCATCGATAATCTTTTCTGCAATGGTGATTCGCTGTTGAAAACCAGCAGCATTACTCTCCAACCCTTCGCTAGGCACAAATCCTCGCACCCATGCATGATCAACAGCCCCGATTATGGCTGTTTCACTACGAGTATCACTGTTATAATTAACAATAGCACTTGATGGTTCAAACGTCCTTGATTTGGGAACATCAAGAATAAGCACACCCCTAATACCTCTGCTTCCTTCAGTTCCATAAATAATTCCAGTTCGGGAAGATAACGAATACATTTCAGCTACAGAACTCTTCTCAGAACCCGAAACAAATATTGACCCGGAGCAATCAAGCGACCCCACGAAATTCTCCCTGCAATATGAATGAAATGCTTTGAAGGCAACTTCCAATTTGGACCATTCAGGATTTTCCCGGGCTATTTTTTCATATTTTGAAACAAGGCTAACCCGGTCGGGATGGTTTCTTAAGAGTGTCCCGATGTCAATCCAGCCCCTAACAAACCCTTCAATATCCTCAGCAGTCGCATACCGTTTCCTAATTATTACGGGTAATTGTTGTTCTGCAGCATATTCAATGACCCCCCTGTAAAGCCTAACAGTATCCTCCGATTTACCGTTTGGCCCCTTAACAATAAATCCTTGATTCTCTCCTAAAATTCTACCAGAGGATCTTCCTGAGCTAGTTCCTACCACTAACATTCCAGGTAATTCGGCATTAACATAAGTTACTGTCGCAGACATTTTGTCAGGTGTTCCAGCCCTGAAAGCAAATTCAAACTGAGGCTTGACCTCCAAAATCTGTTGCCTGATATCAGAGGATTCTGCAGGGAAATATTCGCCGCCCATTTTCGCGGCCAGTTCTTGGTAAAAAGCGTCTATTTCAGTCTGCGCATTGGCGACAAGGCGTACCAGATGCGGATGTTCTGCGGCCTGCGGTATTTCTAATTTAACAATGTCAGCCACTTCCCTGTTGGTTAATGGCCTTCCCGCTTTGGCAGGCGCACCACCTCCAAGGCCGGAAACGCCTCGGACAGATGCAGCTTCCCTCTTTACAAAAGCCCTTATCCTCCCTGCAGCCTCCCTCATTTCACTGCGCCACTGCTCGCTTTCAACCTTCAGCGCTTCCTGCTCAAGAGTGTCAGCAGCCTTTGCAAAAGACCGCAAGGCAGAATCCCTATCACCAAGGTGCTCCAGCATCCCTGAGAGAAAATCGTCCAAATCATCAGGCTGGATCCTTCGCTGCCAATTCCTCTGGGATTTAGTGTGAATGGAGTAAATCACAAGGTCCTCCAGATTGCCCATTATGACGTGGTTGCGGTTGATGTCCGAGTCAATGTATTTCGCAACAACCTCGCCGTTTTCAGACTCAGCCACAATTATGTTAGCCGCAGAATTGTCAACGGTAACAAAGCCAGTCTCCACGCCATTCTCAAGCTGCCTGGAAGCAGCCCACAGCCTGCCGTCCAAGCTGCCCAGCGAGTGCACAAGGGCAGCAGGCTCATAATATCTTTCAGCCCAACCAGCCAACTTTCCCGGGACGAACTCCTCAGGTACAATCGCCGAAGGCCCACGATACCCCAAATCATAATACAAAGGATCTGCCAAGACTCGCTGCATTACGGCCCGTTCTCCCCTTTCATCCGTTGCCCTGGCCATTCCAGCCATATACCTGAATTGCCTTTCAGTGACTTCAGGATCTACATAACTGTCTCTAGGAAGCTTGAATACAAAATCCTTAGAAAAACCCTGCCCGGAAACCGTCACCTTTATTGGCCGCGAGAATGTGCCTGGATTCAGCTCCTCAAACCCAACCTTCTGAACATCTGTAGGGGGTATCTTCAGGTGTTCAAGCACCTGCTGCCACATGCGCTCGTCCCTAACTACAGCAGCAACCTGTGGCTTTATGTTAGTGCCTATATACTTATCCAGCATGAAGGAAATGTCTTCCTCACTCCTGCCCAACATTGACCTTACTGAAGCGACGTAAGCAGGATCCTGAGCTTCTGGCACACGCCTCTGGGAGGCTTGCACAACTTCATCAATAGAGCCAGGCCTTGCAGGAGGGTCAATTGGATGAGGAACAACCTGTTCTTCATCCAAAAATTTGAAAAGGGTCAAATCATCAGGAGCGCCAGGGGCCTCTGGTGGTGCAACAGGGCTTTTCCTTCCCCTTACAAGGTCAAGCAGCCTTTCAAAAAGGCCCTTATCACGCGGCTCTGTCTGCAAGGCAAATGCAGGATTTGAAGAGTCAAGCACCTGGTCGGGGCGGCATGTAATACAGCCTGTAGCGGCAGCAGGGTCAAGTACTGGAAATGAACCTCTTGAAAGCCTGGGGGCATCCTCATCAGATGCTTTAACCGCAGCCCTCAACGCATTTCCGGAAAGCGCGCCCCTCGGCAGGTCAAACCCAATCACTCCGCTGAAGCCAAGCCTCCCCACCTCCTCAGAGAGCTTAAGCACAGTCTTCCTCAGCATGACCTTGCCTCCTGCAGACACAACGACAGCAGTGGGCTTTGAGGCAAAGGCAAGATTTGCAGCTACCTCCCAATATTCGTTTGGCAGTATGAAGTCAAGGGCCTTTTCAGGATTGCTTACCAGAAGGTTCTTGCTTTCAACCGCCGCCTTGTTGTCCATGTACTGCTTCAAAATGTCCTGGTTCAGCCTTCCCTGCTGGACCATAAGCCTGATTCGGTCAGGGACAAGGTAGTCGTAGCCGTCCCTGCTGAACGCGGTGAACCCTGACTGGCCGTCGGGGGAGGAGGCCACCTTTCCGAAAACTCCAGGGTTTTGCCTAAGGACTTTCAGGAACTCTGCAAAGTCCTCAGGGCTCATGCTGAACTGCAGGGCATTCAGCGAGTGCGAACTAGCGTCCTCAAAGTTGCCCCTTCCATAAAAAAGCCTCGCTGCATCCAGATTGTTGTAAACAAGGAAAGATGCAAGACCCTCCTTAGTGGTGATGTCGAAAGTATGGCCGTTCAACTCAATTGAGCTCCTGCCTGCAGAAATTATCCTGGATGCAAGCTCCTGGTTGTACTGATAATTCAAAGCAGGGTCGCCGAAAGCCGCTTCAACCTTTCCAGATGCCTTCTCCCGGATATCCACCAGCGACTTCCCCTGCTGCAACTGCAGCAGCACCTCCTCCATACCCTCCTGCACTGTCTGGAGATGCTCAAGCTGGGCGTAGGCAAGCTGCCTCTTATCACCAACATCCTTAACAGAAGTCTTCAGCTCCTGAACGCCCACCACGTTTCCTGAGTTTTCCACGTATTCCACAACAAGCCTCTGCTCATTCATCCTTGACGCCAAGGAAATGAGGGGCTCATACTGCGATACAGCGGACTGAATGTAGGAATCCCTCTCCTCAGGAGCCAAGGCAAGGAAAGAGGAATCCTTAAGCGCCCTTTGCATAACTTCCCGCTCATACTTCTGCCTGAGGGCCGAGTTAAAATCAATGTCACCCTGGCCTGTCACCACAGAATCAGGAGTCATGAAATAAAAGTTCTCAAACTTTACCATTGTTCCTGACGGCAGGACTTTTGAGGTCTGGTGGTTGAAGACAACCGGTTTTTTGGAATCATCAGCTTTCTGGCTGCCGGAAAGCCCTGAGAGAACTGACTCGCCATAATGGTATGCCTCCTCAAGCGTAGGCTGCCTTTTGAGAAAATCTGCCGCATACTCGTAGCCCAGGTAAGCCTTCAGAAACTCCCTGTCAAGCTCGGCAGACTGCGCTGCAGTCAAAGGCTGGCCTAACAGGTCAGGCCTTGACTGGCTGATGTATGCCTTAACGTCAGCAGAACGGGCCTCCAAGGGAGTTGTCCTTATTTCAGCCTCAAGTTTTTTTATGGCAGAAGAATCCCCGAAATGCGTGACAGCAGCAGGCAGAATATCCCCTGAACCGAACAGCAGGCTATTAACGAACCCCTGCGAGGTCAGCGGAACTGCTGTTTCGGTCTGGAAGTTCCTCTCCTTTGCATGAACATTGCCGTCAGACTCAAACTGCAGGTCAAGGCTCCTTCCATAGGAGACCACCCTTCCCACAGCCTTATCATCCCTCCCAAGCTTAGAATCAAGGAACCTGAACATCACGCCACTGGTATCGGAGTCATCATTAACGGTGAAATCAACATTGAGATGTGAGCCCTCGATAATCGCGTCGCCGAACTTCGATATTCCATATCCCCTCATGTTCAATGAGTCTGACACTATGCCCTGGGCATTCGGCTGCCTTGTCCAGGACGTATAACCATAAATCAGGCCTTCCAGCAGCCTCTCAGAAAGCCCGGATACCTCGTCCTCAGAGCAGCGGAAGCAGGCCTCAGTCACCATCCAGTCAGCAGAGCCTGGCCCTGATTCAGTGGATGTCCAGTCGTTAAGCGGATGATTCCTCATGCACTTGGCCTTGTCATCAACGCACACCCAGCTGTTTGTTCCTGAGAGCTTAACAGGCCTTGACCTGTCAAGAGAGCTGTCAGGATTCCTGAAGAAATTTGCGTCGCCGCTGATTTCCTCACTGCCAGCCAAACTAAGGAGAACGTTTCTGGAGGTCACGTAATTATCAATAACTCCGTAGTAACCGTTCGCTGCAGCGAATCTTGCATTAATGCCATCAATTACCAGGCCATAATTATCTGCCGCAACCAGATTAAATTGGCCTACAACGTCAAAATAATAGCCTGTTTTCAAGCTGTACCTTGCGACCAGCTGGCTGCCTGCGCCATCCTGGACGGTTGTAAGCTCCAAACTCCGGATTTCCCTGTTATCCTTCAGCGAAGGCAAGTCAATGCTAGAACCCTGCCGGAAAAGCCGGTCATTCACAACCCTAACCCTGCCTGCTGAAGCGTCAATGGTTACAGGAATGCCATACCTTTTTTGGAATGCCTGACGCAAAGCCTCCTGCGCCTCAGGGGAGCTAAGCTGCGAAAGGTCCTGAATGTCCCCAAGGCTGTCCTCAAGCTTCTTTGGAGGAATTGCAGAAATCTGGGAATTGATTAAGGCAGGAGGGACTGTGGCAAGGTCAGCAGTTTCAGCAGCCTGACATGAGGCCGGAGGCCCGGCTGACGTACAGATTGTCCCTGCAACGCAGTCTGAGCAGCCACCTGGCGGCTTCACGTCAGGAGCGTCAGGGCCAGAAGGAGGCAGAATTACAGTGGCGGCTCCGGAGGCAAAGCCTGAAAGCAGAAGAACAAACAACAGCCACACTAACTGTCTCATCTGAACCTCGCTGCGAAAAGGAAATTGTACTGCCTGTCCACAACAATGTAGATGTCTGTGTAAGACTGCTGCGGCAGGATGCTTACAATCTGAGGCTGGCTGTTGATGAAGGTATAGTCCCTGTACTCAGGGTCATTAACCAGCTTTTCCGCAAGCTTTTTGCTGACCTGATGACTTAAGCCATAGTTGGAGTCAAGCTCATAGCTGAAGCTTTCCAAGGAAACGGTTTCGTCACCCACCCTCGCGGTTAAAGGGTAGGCGATGCTCAATACAATCCTGTTCGCCTGAATGCCTGTTGACGTTGAGGGGTTTCCGGCTGAAACAAGAACGCCCTGCTTCCCGAATTCGCTGAAATCAGCGCAGCCAGGCAGCCTGTCGTCCATATAGTCTGAAAATTCGCTTTCCAAAGTGCCTATTGAAGGGGAAAAATCAGCGCCCCTGTCAAAATAGTACGGAATGCCATAATCGCCTTTTTCAAAATGCCCTGATGGAAGCCTATAATAGCCGCCCTGAAGGCCAAGCTCCCTAACACCCTTGGCCGCCGTATTCTCAATGCACTGCAACACAAACCGGTTAATCGCATCCTGGGCGCTGGCGGACCCAGCAAACCTGAAAGGCTTGTTGAGATAAAGCAGAAAGGCGACTCCTATAAGGAGGATTATCACAGCAGCTATCAAAAAAACCGTAACCTGGCCCTTTTTCACAGGCTGAAAACCGCAAAAACAGTATTTAAACTTTTACACCCTAACCTTAACCGGCTGCCTTGCGCCGCAGGCAGAGCACTTGATGAAGAGGAACTTGTCATCCCTCACCAGCTTTGTGTCAGGCTTCCTGCACTCAGGGCAGAGAACAAACTCCTTAACGTACTGCTCAATCTTCTCATTAATCCTTGAAGCAGAAATCTTGGTCCCGATGATAAAAAGGCCCTTGCTCACCTCACCAGGGGTTGCGAGCTCCTTCAGGATATACTTGAGAAGGTGCGCCGGCGGCCTATGCAGAAGGTCAGCAATCTGGGGGAAGTTGCTTATGATTGTGCGGTTACCCTGGATGTGGCCCCGAACCTTCGGAACCTCAAACCTGGAAGTCTCCAAAACCTTCTCAGGCAATTTCTCCCTTCCACGCTCCAAAAGCTGCTTATAGTCCAACATCTCCTGAGGGAAAAGCCGCTGCTTTTTAAATTGTGCTGAATTTTGATTATAATGACTAATAGCAGGCTGACTCTTCGTGTACTGTCCTCTTCGTATATGGCGGTTAACTGTACAAGGGCTATACGTATTGACAAGGCAAGTGGACATTGCAAACCGTGAACGATGCCAATCAGTACACGTTACATAATCCCGCAGGGGTGGCTGAATCAGGGAGCCACAGGCTGCTATAACAGAAAACCTAAATTTTTAATACTATTTGTTAGGTTTTCTGGAATATAATAGCGAAAATTTCTATTAAGAATTAATGTTCGCTATTATACTTGTTAATAGCTTTTTGTGCAATAACCCAAGAAAATCATTCCAAGACCTTGAGCCTGCCGGGGCGGACCTCAAAAACCTCGCCAAGCTCTATCAGGCTTCTTATAAGGGCCTCGGCATTTCCCATATTGCTCCTCCTGTTGATTTCCTCAATGTCAGCGCCCTTCCCCTCATTCCCAAGGTCTATTTCCCTAATCAGCTCCCTTATCACCGCTGCGTCTGAAAGGTCAGCTGCAGGAGCCCCTGCAACCTCTTCGATGATGACTGATTCAGCGCCTGAAGGGCCTGAAAGCAGCAAATCCCTCTCAAGCTCAAGCTGCCTGAGCGCAAGCATCTTCTGAGAGGACCTTGCCGCAATCTCAGGGGAAATGTACGGCTCGGCTCCAAAAAAACCGAGCCTGCCGATCACATTTATTATTTCACCCACCTCAAATGAGTCCAAAGGCTTAACCTCAGAGCCAAAGCTCCTGACTGCAATTGAGCCAGTGCCATCATCAACAATGAAAACACCAGGGGTTTTTGAAACGAGGACTCCAATGACATTAACCTTGGCAGCGCTCCTTCCCCTGACTGACGGCTCATCAGACTGGGTAAGGGCAGAAAGCTCCTTAACATTAGCCTTAACGGCAGGAGCCATACCTAAGCCCTCCTGACAAAGCCCGGCTTTGGCTCATAAATGTCACCGTCCCGCTTGAGCTTCTCAATAAGCTGCTCAACGTCAGTCTCTGCAATGCCCTTGTCCAGGGCAATCTTCAGGATATCCTCAACAGGAATCAGGTTTCCAATCTTGGACTCCAGCTCCTTGATAATATCCCTGACAGCATAAATCCTGCTCCTTTCAGAAGCAGGAATGCCTGTTGAAATGCGGTCAATGTCAATCTGGCCTGTCTTCCTGTCAAAGCCAACCTGCATCAGGCAGTACCTTACAAGCTCAATAGCCCTCTGCGCATCCTCCCTAGTGACCTTCTGGGAGAGCCGGGTCCTTGCAGAAGCCTCAGAGAGCCTTATCAGGGCCTCAAGCTGCCTGGCTGAAATCGGGATTGCGCGAACCTCATGCCCCTCGCCGATTCCGAATGTAATCTCTTCCCTTATGCCCAGGCTCCGCATCTGCACATAAAAGTCCTTAATCTCGTTAAGAGCTGAATCAGTAAGGACCGGACTAATATTCTGCCTTGCGTAAGCCACGTACTTCTTGAGGAAATCAGTGCCAATCTCAGCCTCAATCTGCTCAGGCGTCTGGTGAAGAAAAAGTATGTGCTGCGCCATCTTCTCATCCTTGGCCTTGTTCGGGATATCAGTAATCGGAAAAATCAGGTCAAACCTGTTAATCAAAGTCGGAGGCATGTCAATCTGGCTCGCGAGCACAGAGAAAGGGTCAAACCTGCCAAGCTTGGGATTGGCGGCGACAAGGACAGTCGTTCTGGTAAGGAGGGTGGACTGGATGCTCGCCTTGGAAACTGAAAGGGTGTTATGAAGCACCAATCCCTCACTGACAAACGTCTTTGTAGGCTCAACAGTGACATCGTAAACCCATCTTATATCCTCATTCTCAATTCTTCTGACACTTTTTACAGTGACAAACCTCAAATCGCTTTTTACAATAGACAAAAGCTGCCCAAGCTCATTTTCAACTGCTGAAAGCCTCTTCCCAGCAACGCTCCTGGTTTTCTGCAGCAATTCAGAATGCATCTGCGAATGCGGCCGCTTTTCAACATAATAAACCATTGACGAGGAAATCCCGACTTCATTCAACACATCAGCCAGTGGGGTAAGGCTGCCCCTTCTGACATCCCGGATTGATTCAGAACAAAGAGCTGCGGCGCATTCATGCAGCTTCAGCCTCACCCTTCCCAATTGCCTGAGCACTATATCCCTATTGGAGTTCTGGTTCATAGAAATTATCCTGTTGAAATATCCGTTGCTAAGCCTCAGCTTCTTCAGCAATGCATTAACCCGCTTCAAAATTATCGTCGGAACAGGGTCCCGATAGTTTGACTTCCTGGAGCTGCGGGCGCACAAAAACCCTATTCTTGCAAGCCTTTTGTCATCCTGCTCAGCAATTTTATCCTTAAAGGCATTCATGCTTTTAGTGGAGGAAACCACTACTTTGAAGTATTTCCTGCCAGCCCTTGATTCAGTCGCTATGTAGCTGTTAACACCGAATTCCAAAAGCAAGTCCTGGAAGTCCTTGGCCAAACCGTAAGATGAAGTAATATAGCCGAACCGTTCGGAGTCAACAAACCCATCACCCTTAAAGGCGGCCGCCAAAAATTCCCTCTTAGCTTCAGAAGAAGAAACCTTAAGCCTGTTAGGAACCCTCTTGAAGGGAGCTTTGACCATAAGCTCAGGGAAATCATCCCTGACACGGGAATATGCATCCAATGACGAAATCCTAACTGTAAACAAGTCCTGCTTAGCCCATTTCCTGCGCTCTTTTTTCTGAAGGTTAATGTTAGGCTTACAGCCGAAAATCCTTTCAAAAAGAAGGCCACACTCATCTATTATCCTCCTGTCCGTATTGCTTATGCCTATTTCGGCATACCTGTGCTTCCCATTAAAGTAAGTGTGGCCTTCTGTAACCAAATAGCCCAGAAGCCTGCTAAGCTCCCTTGAAACCCCACATCCCTCCCGAACAGGCAATACCCTTGGAGCGAAGGACAAGTCATTAACCTGAACCTGCTCTGCCGGGATTTCAGCGATTCCATCCCTGAACAGGTAAACAGGGTGCTCAGGAGTTACAGTTATCCTTCTTCCGTTGCTAAATGATATCTCTATGAAGTGGTCAGGAGCAGAATGCCTGGAGACCCTTTTAGCCTTAATCGTGAAAACCTTCCTAAAGTCCGTCGTAAGCAGTTCAATATTTTCAACCGGCAGAATTTCGCAGTTGATTCCCCGGATTATCCCATCCTTGTTGGCATCTAAAAAGCTGTCAACCAGCTTCCCTATTCTGTGAGTTGAGCCGTCGCCAAGCATAATCTCAAAATCAGGATGGTAGCTCTGCTGCTCCATGGCCTCGTGCAATGCTCCGCTGTCCTCCTCGCTCATTTTGTCCAGCTCATCGATACAATTATGCATTATTATGTTATTTGCAACAAAGTTATTTGTACCCTCCATTGTGAAATCATAAACGTATTCCTCTTGCAACTCTTCAATTGAAACCACCTTATCCCAGAGAACATCGCCCGAAAGCTTCCTTCCCAAATCATCATTCGTCTTACAATAATTCCAAAAATACCTGAACACATTCTTCCCAAGCCTGCCGGAATTACTTTTCAAAAGCCTTCTAAAGAAATCCTGATGGTTGGGCAAGACATCGATCCTTCCCTTAATCTCCACGGCAGCCAAAAGATTGCTCTTGGCAATTTTTTCAGGGTGAAGGAAGGTCACATGCTTAAAGAAACTGCTTACCTCCTCAAATCCCCTTATCGAGCAATGCCAGCTGTGAGTTGATTTTTCCACACTTGAAATAATCCCGAACCTTAGCAATATTTCCTGGAATAATTGAGCATTTTCCCTTATGCCTGTCGTTATAGTTGCCTCCGTAGGATTCTCCCTGATGCTTCCATCGCCATCAAAAACGCCAGCCATAAATGCGGCTAATGTAGCTCTTGAATATCCCAGGATTTTTTTGTCAAGACAGTGCAAAGATGACTTATTGCCTGAAGGCACTCCAAAGTCGATAATTCTTTCGGCAAATGCCTTTTGAAAATTAATTATCTGACGAACCTCCTTCCTGGTTATGACTTCTTTCCCTCTGATAACGCTACGCCCCCCCGGCTTTCTGGAAAACACGCTGAACTTTACTTTCATCCTCCGCAGCGTTTCGACCGCATTGTTTATGATTTCCGCATTGCTGTTATAAATGGAGGTCTGGGCATGCCTTTTGTCTATGGCGATGTGACCGTCAGTGGCAACAAGCCCGCAAATATAGGCGAAATCCGTGTCGTAGCAGTCACTACCGTCGATGCCATAATTCCTTGGGACAGCAACAAAATCGCCCTCTGAAATCCCGGCTGCCGCAACCCATTTGAAAAGAGAGTCTTTGGCCAACAGCAGTCCATTGTCCTCAGTCAGCTTCAGCTTTCTTCCAGTTCTTGTAGTTACCTGAACAAGTTTCTTACTATTTTTAATCCTGAAGGCTTTTTTAATTGGAAATGCCTCGATGCGATTAGTCTTCAAATTCAAACCAAGAATCTTGAATTTTGGAAAAAGAACTTGTTCGCCATCCTTGAACAAATCCTCAAATTTAATTTTCTTGTAATCCTCAGTCACAAACTCTGCATCTCCGGTTGTACAGCAAATCCCGTTATTTGCCAGCACAAGCGCTCCAGCCTCAAGGCTCCATCCGCCGAGGAATTCGTCGCGCACTACGGCAGCAGTCATGCCAGCGCCTGTAACGCTCTTGCCGCTGATATAGCGGCCTTTAGGCGCTATTCTGCTGATGCGCTTGAGGAGCTGGCTCTTGCCGGAATTGTGGCACACAATACCGTTTGCAATAAACATCTTAGTTACAGGAACCTCGAAATCATACACGTCAGTTATGCCTGCGGGCATCACCCTGACTACACGCTCCCATTTCTGAGGGCCTTTTCTTTTCTGAGTGCTGCTCCTATTCCTTACAGCAACCAGACATTTTTCCAACGCGGATATTTTTTTCGCAGAGTTAAATCCGATGTGCCTGGCGAACAATCCAATATCCCTGGATCTCCTTATGCATAGGTTATCCTGGATGATTCTTGACTGGATGCCGAAATACAACAGCAAAAGCTGCACGTCTTTAAGAAGGCCGGCTGAACGTGACTTCAATTGCACAGATATCCGTCCCCTTCCCTTTGCAAAAGCGCAGCCATCTGCTTCAAACAGCCAGCTAATGAACCTTGAAACAACAATCTTTGGACTTTGGAAAATAGCCTGCGGAACCCGCTTTTCCTTCAGAAATGACAATGAATGGGCAACCTGCCTGCTGTTAACTTCCACTAAATGCATCTGCTGCCTGGATACAAACTGCCTCAAACCTTGGTGCCCATCAACTATCGTCTTAATCCCGCCAGCTTTCCTGGCAAAGACCGAAGGCTCCAGATTAAACTCCTGCCTGAACAATCCCTGGATAATCGCAATCAAATCAGTTTCCTCTGAGTTAACGTAGCAAGCAAGCCTATAGCCATTCGGATGAATATTCCCGTCGCCAATTATATAGCCGCAGAGGGAAGCAAGGCCCGGAGTAAAGAATTCAGGGATTGAAACTTCCTTCAGCGGACCACTATGGCTTTCCACCCTTTCAAAGTTTGTCGGGGCCAGCTTTTTTACAATGTTGGGAATGACTGGCGCCACTCTTATTGGCTCGTCCAACAAAAGCTCATCAGCCCTTTTCCAGCCTTCCTTTGTCAGGAATGGCTGATTGTATGTGCACGTAACTTCCTTCCCTGTCTCTGTAACCAGCCGAAGCACCGGCTGGGATCTGTAATGCTGGAAGACCGTTGCAAAATCATAAGGCAAATCGCTTTCATTCCGCCTTATTTTGGAAATAACAAGGTTTATTCTTTGCAAATGTCCCTCGCCCAAGCTGCTGATTGGCTGCATGCCCCTGTACAGCAGAGCCACCTGAGAATCTCCTGCGATGCAGCCAGGGTCGCCAACCAGCATCACGTGGACATCACCCCTCGTCGTCATCCCGTCAGGCCGCTGCTTCCTCACCCCGCCCATAAGCTGAAGGACAAGCGCCTCCTTCACCTTGTCGTAGCCAAAAATTGAAGGCGCGACAGCATCAGTCAACTTCTGGTACACCTTGGGGTCAGAGGCAAGCTCAAGAATCCTCTTTTGCTCCTCCCTGCTTATCTTAACGTCGTAAAAATCCTCCTGGCTTGAGGAAATGCTGTTTACCTCAAGCAGAAAATCAAACACAGTGGACTTCCCGCCAGACCTCAGTATTATCGGAACCTCCTTAAGAATACCAACAACCGCAACCCTGCTGCCAGGATTTACCTTCTTCTCTGTAAGCGGGCTGACGAGGTCCTCCTTCAGAAAGAGGTTAAGCCTCTTGGGCTGCTCGCTGCCCTCAAGGTTTTCAGCAGGCTCCTCAAGAACCATGCTCTGCGCATCCACCATCTCCTTGCTCAGCAAGGTAAACTTCCCCTTCCTCCCGCAGCTGCACTTGGCAGGCTCGCGAAAGCTCTGGTCAAGCTGGAGCACAGCCATCACCTGGCCGCAGGCAGGGCATTCAAACCTCGAAGAAACAACCTGGGGCCTGACATCGCCCTTCTTCTTCACAACGCCCTCAATGTAAAGAAGCCTGCCCAGATGCTCGCTCCTGACAGTCCTGATGGCGAGCTTCCTGTCTTCAGGCAGATTGGAAACCCTGACCCTGACGCTGCCCTGGACAGGCAGGTCAATCTGGCTGCACGCAAGCTCGGCAGACTTCAGGGAATCCTCAGGGCTGTTAAGAAGCTCCTCAGCCATAGCCGGGTCAAACTTTGACAGCTCTGCAAAATCAATCACCAGGAAATTCTTCCCGGTGCTTACTGACTCCAGAAGGGCTGCCTTGTAATTGTCCTCAATGAACTCCTGATACTTCCTTACAGACTCCTCAACATTCACCTTTTCACCTTTTTAAGGTTGTCAACAAGCTTGTCCAAAGCCTTGTTCACCTCGGACTCAGACTTAGTGCCAGTGCAGACTATCTTCCCATTGCTGAAAAGGAGGAAGGTTGCCTTGATGTCAGGGTCAATAAGCTTGTACACCAGGCCAGGGAACTGCTCAGGCTCATACTCTGTGTTCCTGAGCTTCATGGCCAGCACGTTCAGGTTAAGGTCCATTCCGACAGTGCCTGACGCAACTATATTCTGAATGTTAATCTCAGGCTTGATGCTTATCCTAATCCCTATCTTCTCAAGGCTCTTGATAATCTTCCTGATGGACTCCTCAACCTTGTCCATGGACCTTGCGCCTGTGCACACGACCTTGCCGCTGCTAAAAATAAGGGCAGAAGTCTTCGGCTCCTTAATCCTGATAACCAGCCCTGGGAACTGCTCAGGGTTATACTCAGTGTTGGGAAGCGTAGAAGCCATCTTCTCCAAAGGAATGTCATGGTTCAGAGAAGTGCTAACCACAATGTTAACAACCTTAATTTCCCTCTTGCTCATGCAAAACCCCCCCAAAAGCCCTTTAAAAGGGCTATTTAAATGAAAAGAAGGAGCTCATTTATAAATACTTTTGTAATCCGAATGCTATTTTCAAGAAGATAAGCCCCCTTCATTTCCAGTGGAAAAATGGAGGGTTTGATTTGTTTGAGAAATCCCACGCAAGCTTTTAATGACCTTTCCACGACGACAATTTCAGCAAAAACGAACTTTGTTTTGCTGTCAATCGCGGTCAAGCGGTATTCCCAACGGTTTTTTTACTCGCGTATATTTCTCATCGAAATGGATACGCCCCTTAATCTTTGGAGTACCGAATCCATGGTCGTTTTTTTTAAGAGGTGGGAATACTTAACCACCCACTTTCGGATTGCCCATCGAGAAACTTTAACATCATCATGCTGCCTAAGATGTTCCCTTACTTTTCTGAGCGAGGCTCCATCGCCATATTCATGCAAAGCACGAACGATATGAGCCGGCTTTATTCTCATACGTTTAAAACCATCATCATGCACAAACCACTTCTCACAATCAGGGCAGAAAAATTTTTGTTTTGAACCAGACGCGTTATGCCTAAATCCTTTCTTTACCACACTTTCTGATCCACAATTCTCACACGCCATCATAATATCACCTCTTTTTAGAAATATATAAACATTAGTCCTATTTAAAGATGACGTTTAGTTGACTTAATCCACAGCACAAAAAATATAAATACTCGCCAGTAGCTGTTTAGTATTCTTTGGGGGTGAATGATGAAGCTTAGTCTTGCAGAGCCGAAGTACTTGAAGGAGAGCGTTTCCATAATTTCAGACCTTGTGAATGAGGCCAGGATTAAGGTTGGCAGGGATGGCATTGAGCTCGTTGCCATGGACCCTGCAAACGTTGCTATGGTTATCTTCAGGCTCCTGCCAAGCGCCTTTGCTGAATACGCGCTTGACAGTGACGTTAACCTGGCTATCAACCTGAACAATCTGAAGCAGATACTTAGGAGAGCCAAGCCGAATGACATGGTTGTGCTTGAGCTTGAGGACGGCAGGCTGAGGATTCAGCTGCGCTCTGAGTCTGTGAGGACCTTCAGCATTCCGATAATTGACCTGGAGCATAAGGAGCAGAAGATTCCCGAGCTTTCATTTCCGGTCACTATTGAAACAAACTCTGCCTTTCTTAACGAGGCTGTTGATGATGCTGACATTGTTGCCGAGTCTGTTAGCTTTGTTGCCGACCCAGGCAAGTTCACAGTGCGTGCCGATGGCGACCTGAGCACTGCCAACATTGAGATAAAGGCAGGTGACGAGACTAATATCAGGACCGACTCAAAGGACAAGGTCCGCTCAAAGTATTCCATCGAGTACCTGAAAAAGATGATGCAGGGCTCAAAGCTCTCTGACAGGGTTGTAATAAACTTCAACCACGATTACCCGCTGAGGCTGGCCTACAACACCATTGACAGGGTTATGCTCAGCTTCATTCTCGCGCCGAGGGTGGATAACGACTGATAGGCTGGGCTCGAAAGCGCCTGTATAAATATTACTTTTTTAGCGTATCGAGCAGAAAAAACCAAAACATTTATATACGACTGTTTACTTTTATACTCATATGGTTATTAAAGTAAACGATATTGATTTGAGAA
>CAZDCW010000004.1:55940-76837 GCA_964504135.1 uncultured Methanosarcinales archaeon | reverse complement strand
GCTGTCAAGTTCCTCGTCTATCTCCTTTAGAAGCTCGTCTGTTGATTTTGTGGTTTTGGGCTTTGCATTTTTTAGGAATCCGAAAGCGGCCCGCAGAGGATTTTCCTTTCTTTTTACAATTATCTCAACCTCGTCATTGACGCCAAGGTTTTCGGCCTTCAGCTCATCTTTTGGCAGGACTATCCCGAATGAGTTCCCCCATGCCCTAATCCTTCCGGTGGCCTTTATCATAGTATAATTATATGTATAACTAATATAAATAGTTTGCTGTTCGGGCAGCCCGCATGGATTAAACCTCCATCAGCCTTTCAAGGCTTGCTGTAAACTCCTGTATGTCCTGTGGAGTATATTCGGCAGGGTTCCTTTTAGCGTGGGTCACCAGCCTGCTGAAGAAATCAAGCCTTAAGCGGACATGTCGCGCTTTTAATTCATCCGGAACCAGCCCTAACTCCTGCTCAAGCGCGGAAACGCATCTTCCCTTGGTACCTATCCCGATTTCCACGAATTCTATGTACTCATGCACGGCTGAGTATGGCCTCAACTCCTCAGGCACGCTGTCCGCAACTCCAATCACGTATCCATCCTCTGGCTTTCCTGTGCATCTGTATACGAAGTCGGGCAAATGCTCTGCCAGTGTCTGTGGCAGCACGAAAAATCTGATGCTGCGGCCGCCAACATCAGCAGCCACTTCTGGATAACTCTCGTTTATGAAGAACTGCCTGGCGTTTTCAATATCAGACTTTCTGTATTGTTTCATGTTCAGCAGTCCAGTTAGGCTGGCTGCGAATATTAACTTCGCGAAGCAAAAGGATTATTGGTTGGCACGCTGGCTCAGGGTTCCTCTCTTGCTATGTCCAGACCGTCAAAATCATCGTCATAGCTGACTATGGCATCGCAGTCATGTATTCTGGCGCAGGTATAGTGCATTAAGTCAAAGATGCTTAGTTTGCTATTGCTCGCTTTTTTCAATGCCTCAAAAACCAGGTTTATGTCCAGATCTTCTATGTTCAGGCTGGATTTAAGCAGGCTTCTGACTGATTTTTGGGCTGCATCCCTGCTTCCGGTTTCTTTTTCAATGATGAAAAAAGCCTCGACGAGGTTAAAGGCGTCTATAACACCTCCTGCCCTTATGGCATTCTGGCATCTGATTGTATGCTCGTTCCTGTAGAAGGCATATGCCAGAATATTACTGTCCAAGAATTTCATGCTCAACAAGCTCGTCCATTTGCTTTGCTGTCATTCCGTGCATGGGCTTCAGTTTCATAGCCTCGCCGAAAATAGTTTCCATATCTTCCTTTATGGGCATTATAATCAGCCTGTCCCCCTTTTTAATGAGCTCAACCTTGCTTCCCCTTTTCAGCCCAAACAGCTTTCTGTACTTTGATGGAATCGTTATCTGCTGGCCCTTGCTGACAGGAACTATCATGTTAATTAAGCATTAAACATTAAGCATTTAAAAATTTTTGCCTTGCAATAGGTTTAAAAAGTCCGCGTCGTAAGGCTATCTGCAATGATTGACCCCTTCAATCTCATTGACAAGCTCAAGCGGTACTACACTTTCAGCGCTGAGGAGCTTCGCTGGCTGGCTGTTTCAATCGTTGTGATGACCTTCATAGTCGGCTTTAATGACGGCCGCGAGTCCTTCGAGCTTATGCACTGGCTTTCCAACCTTTTCCTTGGGTTCATCGCTGTGGTCATAGCTGTGGTTGCCCATGAGACTGCGCACAGGATTGTGGGTCTGGAGCAGGGCTACAAGACCCAGTTCAAGCCTGCTTTCTACGGCCTGATTGCAGGCCTTATCCTCAGCTTCATGTCATACGGCAAGATTATTTTCCTGATGTATGGCGGCGTTTTCCTGAATATGCTTGAGAAGCATCGCCTTGGCTACTTCAGGTATCAGCTCGGCTACTTTCATTATGGTGCGGTTGCCCTTTTTGGCCCGGTTGCCAACATCGCCGCGGCAATCTTTTTCAAGGTCATTCCAATCCTTCCAGGCCCCTTGGCTGATAAGGTTGTGTTCGTCAACCTCCTTTTTGCCGTAACCAACATGCTTCCAATTCCGGGCGTTGACGGCCCGAACGTTCTTTTTGCCAGCAGATGGCTGTACTTCCTGTCATTTGGCGCAATGGTGGGCATCTCATTCTTCCTTATCAAGGGCTTTACCTGGTGGGTTGTTGCCCTGGCCGCTCTCCTTGGTGCCCTTGTGTTCTGGCTGGGCTACTATTATGTCATTGAGAAGAAGCTTTAATTATGCAAAATCATTATAAATCAGGCATTTGCTTATGCATTTGCCAATGTTCAGAGCGGTTTTGCTGTCCAGGTGTATTGCCGGGCGCAGGGCTTTTCAGGTATTGAGTTCCTGGGTGGAGCTCAGCTGCATAGCCCTTGTTGTTTTGGGCTTTGCCCTGGGCTTTGTAATCAGGAACTTGATTGTAAGTTATTCAACCCTTTTTCTTTTTGGCCTGGTGGCCGGGGTGCTGTACTATAAGAACAGGGACCGGGGCAGCCTTTTCATTGTCCTGGCTTGTTTTCTGGCAGGCTACCTGATTGGCAACAGGGTGGCTGATGTTTACATTCTTGCCAGCCTGTTCGTCGCTGGCATCTTCATGGCTTATCAGGCTCTCAGCAGGCGCCTGGTAAAAATTATATAGTGTCCATTCATCCTTTTTCCATGATCAGGGATTTCGAGCCGAGGATTTACCAGCAGTCCATTTTTGCCACCTGCGCTTCAAAGAATACCCTGGTGGTCTTGCCTACCGGCCTTGGCAAGACAAACATTTTCCTAATGGTTGCCGCGCATAGGCTTTCGCTTTATCCTGATAAGAAGATTCTTTTTATCGGGCCCACAAGGCCTCTGATAGACCAGTACCATCTTGTTTTTGCAAGGCATTTTGAGATAGACCCTGGGAAGATGTGCGTGCTTACAGGCATGGTCTCGCCTGAGAAGCGTGCTCAGCTCTGGGATTCCTCAAGCATAATTTTCAGCACGCCCCAGGGTTTGGAGAATGACATTATTACGAGGCGTGTCACTTTTAAGGAGGTCTGCCTGCTTGGGGTGGATGAGGCGCATAGGGCTGTGGGCGACTACAGCTATGTCTGGATTGCGAGGCAGTACCTTGAGAATGCCGAGTTTCCCAGGCTTGTTGCCCTTACAGCGTCCCCAGGCACTGATTCAGAGGGTGTTGCGGAAGTTTGCCGGAATCTTGGAATTGAGGCCATAGAGTCAAGGACTTATGAGGATAATGATGTTAGGCCTTATGTTCAGGATATTGAGTTTCAGGCTGTTGAGGTTGAACTGACCAGGGATTTGCTTGATGTCCGGGCGCTGCTTGAGTCCTGTCTCAAATCCCGGATTGAGAAGCTGAGGAATTGGAGGCTTCTTTCCAGCTCAAGGCCAAGCAAGAAGGAACTGATAGAAACCCAGGGTATGGTTTCCGGCCGCATTGCCTCGGGTGAGAAAGATCCTTTTCTTTGGACTGCGGTCTCTGTTGCTGCAGAGTCATTGAAGGTATTTCATGCTGTTGAGCTTGTTGAAAGCCAGGGCATAAGCAGCGTGCAGAAGTATTTTGAGCGGATGCTTGCCCCAGGTGTGAGGAGGAGCAGGGCCCTGCGCTCCCTTGAGTCTGACCATGATTTTGTGACTGCGGTGCAGAAGGTGAAGGTTCTTTTTGAGCAGGGTGTTGAGCACCCCAAGCTTGCAAGGCTTGTTGAGATGCTTAAGCGCGAGTCCGCAGGAAATTCGGATTTGAAGGTGATTGTTTTCACCCAGTACAGGGATTCTGCATCTAAAATAGTGTCAGAGATTGTGAAGGCAGGAATAAGTTCCAGGGTTTTCGTAGGCCAGGCAAAGAAGGGCGATTCGGGAATGAGCCAGAAGGAGCAAAAGTCCATGCTTGATGACTTCAGGGAAGGTGCTTTCAGCGTGCTTTGCGCAACTTCAATTGGCGAGGAGGGCCTTGACATTCCAAGGGTTGACTTGGTTGTTTTCTACGAGCCTGTCCCTTCGGCAATCAGGCACATTCAGAGGAGGGGAAGGACTGGCAGGCAGGAGAAGGGCAGGGTTGTTGTCATGGTTGCAAAGGGCACAAGGGATGTTTCCTTTAGGTGGATTGCTCAGAGGAAGGAAAAGGGCATGAAGTATGCGATAGGTAAGGTGCAGGCTGGCTTGGAGCAAAGTGTTAAGCAGGCAGCTTCTCCCCGGCCGTCAATGGGTTTGGACAGGTTTATAAGGCCGACTTTATACGTTGACAGCAGGGAGCAGGCCAGCCAGGTTGTGAAGGAGCTTTCAGAGTCCGCAGACATAGTCATGCAGCGTCTTGATGTTGCTGACTATGTTTGCAGCAGCAGGGTGGGGATTGAGGTTAAGGATTCGCAGGACTTTGTGGCTTCAATTATTGATGGCCGCCTTTTATCCCAGTTAAGGGACTTGAGGTCTTCTTTTGAGAGGCCGGTCATCATTCTTGAGGAGGATTCTGACTTGTACAGTGTAAGGAATGTAAGCCCTGCTGCTGTCAGGGGCATGCTTGCGACCATCGCGGTGAGCTATGGAATCCCGATGATTAGGAGCAGGAACAAGTCAGATACGGCTGGGATTATCCTTGCCATCGCGAGGAGGGAGCAGGAGGAGGGCGCGCAGGCCTATTCTCCTCACAAGGCAAAGCCTGCTTCGCTGCGTGAGATGCAGGAGTACATTGTGGGCTCCTTTCCAAATATCGGGCCTGCTGCTGCAAGGCCTTTGCTCAGCCATT
Organism: uncultured Methanosarcinales archaeon; assembly: GCA_964504135.1. GTDB lineage: Archaea > Nanobdellota > Nanobdellia > Woesearchaeales > UBA10216 > JACPTG01. Next base: position 72,089 of record CAZDCW010000004.1, on the reverse strand, counting down.
TCGGGTCTATAAAGTCCATAGTCAATGCCTCTGAGGAGGAGTTGAAGAGCGTTGACTTGGTTGGCGACAGGAAGGCAAAAGAATTAAGAAGGGTTTTTGATTCCCAGTATCAGCAATGAGCTTAATTTCTGTCAGGAGGCTGCATAAGAGCCACGACATCAGGCTGGTCACTGAAGAGCCAGCAACCCCTCTTCAGGTTGCGTCAGATCTTGCCTCCTTACTGACATCCGAAAGGCTGGGAAGCTTTGGCTCGGAAAGAGGGCCGTATCATGATGGCAGCGAGATTGCATATGTAACCAGCGAGGGCGGGGCTGTCAGGTGGCTGAGGGTTATGCCTACGGATTCCAGGACCATGCGTTATTATGTTGTGAGGGCTTTTTTCGCTTCAGCCAGGGAGGAGGACGCTGTTTTTGGAGTTCTTGAAAATGTGGTTCTTAAAAAAGGCCGCTTCTATTCCTTCGCTTAAACCCTCATCGCCATAAGCCTTTTAACCCTTTCCTTGAGCGGAGGGTGTGTTGACAGAAGCGCAAGCAATCCGTTGCCGCTTAGCGGATTCACTATGCATAGGCTCGCTGTAGCTTCGTTTCCAAGGTGAAGCGGCTTTTTCGTTTTCTCTCCTTCCAGCTTGCTCAGTGCCGATGCCAGCCCGTGGGGGTTTCTTATCGTCCTTGCTCCTGTCTCGTCTGCAAGGTATTCCCTGCTTCTTGATATTGCAAGCTGGAGTATCATTGCGATTATCGGCGTGAGTATCGCAAGCAGCAATAATCCGATTATCCCTCCTTTATTGTCTTCATCCCTTCCGCCGAATATGGCTGCCCATTGCATCATGTGCGCGAGTGTGCTTATCACTCCTGCTATTGTGGCTGCTATTGTTGAAACCAGCACGTCCCTGTTTTTCACGTGGCTTATCTCATGGGCAGTAACTCCTTTTAGCTCTTCCTCATTTAGGAGGCTCATTATTCCCTTTGTGAATGCTATTGCTGCGTGGTTCGGGCTTCTTCCGGTAGCGAACGCGTTTGCTGCGTCGCTGGGTATTACATAAACTCGCGGCTTCGGTATTTTAGCCAGCGTGCATACTTCTTCAACAATCTTGTGCAGCTTTGGATAGTCTGCCTTTGACGCCTCCTTTGCCTGGTACATCGCCAGGACTATCTTATCAGAGAACCAGTATACTCCGAGGTTCATGATTATTGTAATGGCAAGCGCTATAATGAGGCCTGTCTGGCTTCCTATAAAATAGCCGGCTGCCAGCAGCAGGCCGGTAAGCCCTCCGAGCAGCAGTACTGTTTTTACCTGGTTTTCCATCCCCATATTAAAGAGTAAGAATACCTTCCTTAAATATCTTGGCCCTTTAAGTACGTTGTAAGGCCCTCTATCTGCCTTAGCTTGGTGTCTTTAAAGAGGAGGTTCCTTAATCTGTTGTCTATTTTTACTCCCCTGTTCTGCAGCCCTTGGGCAAGCTTTCCATACAGGGCTTTGCCTTCCTTGTCCAGGTCTGTCAGTATAATCACTGGCTTATTCCTTTCTGACACTTCATCTATTGTCTGGTGGATTGGCTTGTTCAGAAGTACTACATCTTCAGCCCCAAGCATCTCAACTGCCTTTTTGTCCTTCTTGCCTTCAACAATGACTGTTGCTTCAGTGGTTAGAAGTTCTGCTATTTGCAGTTTCAGGTTTTCCATTGCCTTATGAATCTGAAATTGCGGTTGCCATGCCCTATTATAGTTTTCGCCAGGCCGCGGCTTAGTCTGGAATGAGCTTGTAAGATCTCGCTATTTGGTAGAACTCCTGCAAACCGTCCCTGCCAAGAATTTTCCTGACAAGCTGCTGGTTGTCTGCGGCTTGTCCAAGGCTCGCCAACCCAGCGCCTGCAAGCCTGTTTGCCATTGCTTTTGGAAAAAGGAAGCTGGCAGGCTGTTTTAACAGTTCATCTCCTTGTGGGAAAATGTACGGCTCTTCGCCACGCAGGGCCATGCCTCCATAGCCAAGGCACTTCCTTGCTTCTTCAACTCCTGCAGTTCCTATGTTAGGGAATTCACGCGACAATAGCTCATGTTCAGCCACTAATGTTAGCTCTCCAAGGACCTCCATGCGTGGCTCCCTGGTGAGGCTATGGCGTGTTTGAGCTGAAATGCCTGAATTCCTTATCGGATGATGATATAGAGGATTGTTTATGTAAGGCGATTCGCGCTGCGGGTGGGTATCCTTGCCTGCTTTGTTTCCTCTGATTCGTTGAAGCACGGCATTTAACCCTTTTTGCTCACCTTCTCTTATTATGCCAAGCAGGAAACTCTCTGATGGTCTTGGCTTCCTATAGCCTTTGCCTGCAGCAATTTGTTCAAGCTCAAGCAGGTACTTTTCCCCCCAGTTTTGCCCAGAAATATAAGTCCCCGTTATATGCAGGGCTTCTCCCTCAGTAAGGCGAAGGTCGGGTTCACCTATCCCAAGTAAGTCCGCAGCCTCTGATTCACTGTAGCCTTGTAAGGTTAGTTTTAACGCGGCATAAGTAAGGTCGGGATTGAAGCCTAGCCGGGGCATTCCGTCTGACCTGACCGCAAAGCTATAAATGGCTGCCTTTGCAGCTTGCAAAAACTTGCCAGCCCTGTCCCCGTCGTGGAAATAAGGGTGTCTTGCATAGATTCCGGCATAAATTTCAGCCACTGCACCCGCTCTTATGGGGTGGGCTATTGTGAATTCTGAGTTTACTATCTCAGATAAGTCTGTCATAGACTGGGGAGCTTGCTTTTGTTTTTAAATTGTGTGCTTGGCGCTCGGCGCAGAATTCACCACAGAAGGCTATGGCTGTCTAAGTAAAGAGTCCCGCAACAATTATATAACTTCTTCCAGTTCCCCGGGCAATGCTTGATATAGGTGCTTGCCTGAGGTATTATAAGCGTCAGGATGTCCGGGAGGCTATTGTCGCTGCTGCCGGTGACAAGGAAGTGGTTGCCCGCTTCGGCGACTCTTTCGGGAAGAGGCCTGATGTCATCAGGTATCCTGCTGAGGTGCTTGAGCTTGTCCAGGCTGGCGCGACTTCCTTCCATGCTTCTGAGGAGCTTTGGCGTTTTCCTTTGCAGCTCGCTCCGCAGATGGCCCGGGAGGAGGCTGATGAGCTGAGGGTTGGCTGGGATTTGGTTCTGGATGTTGACTGCGCTTTGCTGGAGTATTCAAAGGTTGCTGCTGATGAGATTGTAAAGGTGCTCGGCAGGTTCGGCATAAGTTCGCTTGGCATCAAGTACAGTGGCAACAAGGGCTTTCACATTGCTGTCCCGTTTGAGGCTTTTCCGGCTGAGGTTAACTCCAGGCCTTCGCGGCTTCTTTTTCCTGAGGCTGCGAGGGTTGTTGCTTCCTTCATCAGGGATGAAATCAAGGATAGCGTGCGTGACCGGATTCTTGAAGGCAATTCAATTGCAGGTGTTATTGAGAAGTCTGGAAGGGCCCTTCCTCCTGAACTCAGGCCGGTTGCTACTGATTCCCTTGATGACGCCAGGCTTAAGATTTCCAGATACATTGAGTCCTTCCTGAACATTGATACAGTGCTCATCTCAACCAGGCATCTTTACAGGATGGAGTACAGCCTGCATGAGAAGTCAGGCCTTGCTTCTGTTCCTGTTGAGGCTGGGAAGATTATTGAGTTTTCAAAGGACATGGCTGATCCAAAGAGCGTTTCAGTTTCCTCAAATCCGTTCATTAAAAGGGCTGCTGTTTCCGCAGGAGATGCCTTTGACCTTTTTGACCAGGCGTATGCAAGGCACCTTCAGTCATCTCCAAAAGTTAAGGTAGCTCAGGCGGTGCGCCCGTATGAGGAGCCTTCAGGCGCCATTGGCCCTGAGCATTGGCCTCCCTGCATTCATAAGATTCTTGGCGGGTTGGATGATGGCAGGAAGAGGGGCTTGTTTGTCCTTTTGAATTTTTTTGGGAGTGTTGGCTTTGAGTATAAGGATGTTGAGTCTCTTGTCAGCGGGTGGAATTCAAGGAACAGGCCGCCGCTTAACGATGTTTACGTGCAGGGCCAGCTTGCCTATTTCAGGCCCAGGAAGAGGATGCTGCCCCCTAACTGCCAGAATCCAGGCTATTATTCAGACATGGGGGTTAAGTGCCCGGAGTCTATTTGCAGCAGGTGCAGGAATCCTGCTGCCTTTGCCAGGATGAAGATGGTTGCTCCTAAGGAAGTTTTTCCATGAGCAAGCTGGTTAATTCCCGGTTATTTTTGTCAGTGCGCTTAATCCCCAGACACCCTTCTTCCTTGCTGCTTCCTCTATCTGTTTTGTGGTTGCAGTGTCTGTGAAGGACTCTCCGCAGTTGGCGCATATTCTGGACGGATACTGGCCCAGAAAAACTCCAAACATGTATTCCTTTGTTTTGCTTTCCTTCAATTCACCTTTGCTGCAAACAGGGCATTTCATTTTTTTCACCACCTTGGCATAACTGTAATGAATCTACAACAGTAGAAATTATGAGAAGCTTCTAGACATATACGCTTGTCATAGTTATCAGCCTCCATCTACAACAGTAGAAATTATGAGAAGCTTCTAGACCTGCTGGAGTTGGGATTTAAGCGACGAATTATCTACAACAGTAGAAATTATGAGAAGCTTCTAGACTTTTAGGGGAGAGAGAGAGAGAGAGAGAGAGAAAACATCTACAACAGTAGAAATTATGAGAAGCTTCTAGACTCTCTGGGAAGGGCTCCGACGCCCACCTTGATCTACAACAGTAGAAATTATGAGAAGCTTCTAGACGCCTTGTCAGCAGTCAGCGGTTTCTGATATCTACAACAGTAGAAATTATGAGAAGCTTCTAGACATACGTCTGTCATGGTTTTCAGCCTCCCATCTACAACAGTAGAAATTATGAGAAGCTTCTAGACCTCGTCGTGTCGTGGACGGCTGACCAGGAATCTACAACAGTAGAAATTATGAGAAGCTTCTAGACTTTTCACTTTCATTTCCTCAACATTGTTGGTAATATCTACAACAGTAGAAATTATGAGAAGCTTCTAGACGCTAAACATACGTTTGCCGGGTCCATTTATCTACAACAGTAGAAATTATGAGAAGCTTCTAGACTCTGTAATGCCACTTGCATTTGTCTATATCTACAACAGTAGAAATTATGAGAAGCTTCTAGACTCACAGGCCAAGTCAGCCGGCAAGTTGTCATCTACAACAGTAGAAATTATGAGAAGCTTCTAGACTGTTGTACGTGAACTCCAGCGTCGATGTATCTACAACAGTAGAAATTATGAGAAGCTTCTAGACAGGCTAAAATGAGAGATTATCCAAGACTATCTACAACAGTAGAAATTATGAGAAGCTTCTAGACAAGCCGACAGTGCCGAGGGTCAGCATCGATCTACAACAGTAGAAATTATGAGAAGCTTCTAGACAACTGTGCGGCGACTACTGGCGTGTTGATGCATCTACAACAGTAGAAATTATGAGAAGCTTCTAGACACAAAATGCAAGGATACTGCAAATCATGCGCATCTACAACAGTAGAAATTATGAGAAGCTTCTAGACTCAATAATTCCCGGATAAGCTCCTGAATCTATCTACAACAGTAGAAATTATGAGAAGCTTCTAGACAGGTAGCATCTTGTGCGTTAAGCCCGTTTGGTTATAAGATAGACGACAAAAGGTGTGGTTTTCGGCTCAGAAATTACTCTAAGACACATTCTTTTGCACAGGGCATAGTAAACTCAAGGTGCCGACCATTTAAATAGTTTTTCATTTTCACGACGATAACACGTACTATCGTGGCGTTTCATAAAGACCGAGGTTTGCATGTCTAACTGAATACCAAGTCATCCTCTTCATTTTTGGCATATCCAAACCTCAGTATTTTAGCAGAATCATTTAATTGAAATATGAGAACGCTATCACTTTGTTTGAACTCTTTCTCAAACTTTTCCTTTATCTCAAGCTGGACAATTTCAAGTATTCGTTTGCTATTACGTATCTCATAAACTGAAAATTGTAATCTCCTTCCATAACTCACAATGAATTTGTTAAACCTTGTCCGTAACGTATCACTTTCGATATCGTATGCTAGAATAATCATTTTGAATCACCTATATGAAATACAGGGTACTGGCGTATTTCTTTCTTTTTTATAAATGCCCTGTAATATGACTGGACATAAAGGAAAATATCTTCTTTATGTTCAAGAATTTCGCGTAAAAACAGTTCTGTATATTTTCTGGCTGAATCCCTTTTAAGCTCAAACTTGTTCTTGGAATAGATAAAATCGCCGTCTTGTATTTGTTTCAAATTGTAACCGATGCGCAAACGCCTATCAATAATGCAACGAAATGGTTCAATAATATCGCAGACGAGGGACTTTCTTTGAAAGAATAATTTGTGATAGAACCCACAATAGATATCAAAACCATAGAGGCTCAGGTTTGCCTCAATGAATTGGAACAAATAGGTGTATCCAATATCCAGCAAGACGTTATAAATATCTGATTTAATGCGCGGCTTTCTGCCTTTGAAATCAATATTTTTGAAATATGTTTGAAAAAATAATTTTGATGCAGCGCCTTCAATCCCAAGCAATTCTTGATTATTTCCAGCAAATTGCACTGAATTCAGTAATTCTTGCATAGCCGATATAGACTCTTTTTCACTTTTTGTTTTATACCTGACTGATTGCATCAAGCGCAACTGATTACTAACCTTGTTGGCTATGATATGCTTCGCAATCCCTAATTCAGATGCGCATGAATATTGCATCTTTCTCAAGAGGAAATTTCCTTCTATTCCTGTATTAAAAACAAAGTAGGGTCTTAGCGAATAATTGAGAAACACTAACGGGAAGGAAAATTTTTTTGCACTCTTCAAAAGCTTTGAAGTAATTGTGAATTCTCCCCTTATGAAAACAACAAAGATTTTATGGCAGGGGTGCTGCAAGATTATTTTGCCATCTTCATTAGTAAGAACGAGGTTTGAATTTCTGAATGATAATCTCCTTGCATCAGTACTTTCGAGACACAGTACTTGCTTTTCCATGAAATCAGGTCTATTCATCATCGGCGTAATAGTCGCACAACGGGCGATAAATGCATTTTATGCACTTATTTTTATTCTGAGAAAAAGACTCATCCTGCAATTGAAATCCTCTCATCTGGGACAATACGTCCAGCAGCCGTTCCTTTTCTACCTGGGAGGGAAGATCGACAATGTGCATCTTATTGTCTGAAATAGAATATAATCTGATTGTCTTTACGACATACCCCATCTCTATGAGACAAAAGTACTGTGCATAAACTTGAAGCAGGTAGCCCTCATAGATAACTGTTATCTTGTTCTTGCGTTCGGTAAGAATGCCCTGTTCCTGGTCGAATAAGTCTATCTTCCCAACAACTCCTAATTCTTGGCTATAGACATCAAGTCCCTGCAATACTGCTTTTTTGGTTGTATACTTCTTTTTATCAATGTTCTTGTGCGAAATTCTTCCTTGCACCTGAGAAGAGCTATGGTATATGTGCTCATCGTAACCGCTATAAAGATTATGGAAATAGATGCTTCTCGGGCAGAAAATAAAGTCATTTATGTTCGAGATGATGATGTTTTCTTCCATTGGTGTTATTTATATAACTCATCTCCGAACTTCATCATAATGTTTGTGTCTGTGCAAACTCCAACCATTCTTTGTTACTCATGGCAAGCTTTACTTTCCTCAAATCTTCTGCTTTATCGACTTGCTGCAGCATCCACAAGCCTTTCAGGGCAATATGATACGCTCCGTTGGCATCTGCATCCTTGGGCTCTCCTGCTTTAGCCTCAAGAGAATTGAAGAAAGGCTCAACTGGCGATATGATGTAATCTTTTTCTTCCTTGCCTTTCAGCCCGTTGTTGTGTCTCAGGGAAACCAACACATATAATAGCTTCATTAGTTTTTTGAAAAAGTCCGCAGATTGCTGGGCAAGTATTTGCTCTTTGATGTCTTTGCCATCAGTGTATGTAATATTTTCTCTGTCAAATAAACGTTTAAGTTCATTATTTACATTCACTGACTTTTGTGCCCCTTTTCCATTATTCAGTATTCTGTCCCATATGAATCTCTCGTATTTTGTAGTGCACAACACCCAATCATTTTTACTACCTTCTGCCTTGTCAGTAAAGTCTTTGTAATTAAAGCTTAATTCAAACCAACCTTGTTCTGTACTAAATTTAACTTTTTCAAATCTTACAAAAAACGACTTCGCTTTTTCTACGCTTTCATATTGTGGTTTCAAAAAATCAACAAAACCTGTGGCTGGGTCTATCTTGCTTGTAAGTGCAGCTGGAACATAGAATATGAAACCACTTTGCTTGCCAAGTGCCTGAAAGCTTTCAAATTTATTGGTAAGTTGCAGCGCATTCAGCATTCCTCCAGTTTCATCAGCTTTCTTGTCCTTAAACACAAGATAATTTAGCTTTTCTATTAGCATCTTCTCAAATTTCTGATAAACTTGCTTTTCTACCTTCTGCCTGCCACGTTTGAACCCGAAATTCAGGTCCTCCATTACTACAAGGGCATTATATTCTATCATCAACATAGCAATGCGGTGTACTACTTGGGATACATAGCCTTCTTTCAATTCTTTTATGTTTTCAATCAATTCCCAGCTCCTACGGGCTTTGTCTCTTTCAATTTCCCTGCGATCAAGCAATGAGTGATAGTCTGTGTGCTTTTCCTGTATTTTGCCACTTTTATCCCTATAATTGTTGACAATCTCGTTGAGTGATTCCTGAAGCAAGATTTTTCCCTTCTGATTGATGAGAGTCAAATACAGCAAATGCCTTTCTCCACGGTCAATGCCTATGATATTAACCTCTTTATTGTTTTTGAGAAGCTTCAGTGCGTTCATATTTAGGTTATCTCTGCCTTCAGCTTTGAAATTTAATGTAATGGGCACATGAAACTGGAATTTGTCAACAGTATAGCGCCTGTCTTTTATTATATCATACTTAAAGGTGCTTTGTTTCTTCTCATTATCAGGATTCTTGTTACTTATAACTTCATTCGCTTTGTGAACTGCTGTATTTTTCGGCCTCAAAGATGCTTTCCTGAAAAATACTTCTGCCTTTCCATTGAGTTTATACACGACATCCTTGAGATTTTCCGGGTCGAACAGCATTTTCCAATATAACGTATGCATGTTTGGCTTTCCTTTGCTATATGGGGAAAAGTCCTTGTTGTAAATCTGGAATAGGTACAGCTTGCCTTCATCCACAAGCTGATTGATATAACTTTCAGGAACATCTTGAAATGTGATTTTGTATCCCTGTTTCTCAACTTCTCTATAAAATCCACTCAAATCGGCATATGACGAAGTATCAGAAAATTGGTGATTAAAATGTTTCCAATCCTCATGCTTGGCAATTGATACCTTGAAAAAATCAATCAGTTTATGGCAATCATTTAGGCTGAAATTATCACCTTTTTTATGCGTTTCCTTTTTATATTTCGTCAATAAATCTTCACTTGGCTTAAATACCGCTTTTCCTTTTTCAGAGAAGAAAACTTTAGGAAGCATTTTGTTTGCTCCTGGAAGCAGTTTGTATACCATCTTTTCAAAAACAGCTTCACCATCTTTTGCATGCGGTATTTCTTTGAATATTGTGTTGTAGTTTGTATCCATTATTCCCAGATAATACAATCCGTTTTTACGGAACAAAACGGAAGTATTGTCTGTCTCCTTATTCAAATCCCAGCCATTCAAAAGCGTTGAATTTTCAAAATTCAACTTAATCTTCTCTGTGCTATAAGGCTTTTTGGTCAAATGGTTCCTGACCTTATTGTATAATGGGATTATCTTGTCAACTTGTTCAAACAAAGGCACATAAGCGCCGTAAAATCCTTCATCTTTTTTCAGGACAATGTTTTTCTTGGGGTTCTTAATGCTCAGGGGCTTTACAAAGTGGAAAAAATCCAGCAGTGCATCCAGAAACGCTTTTATTTTGGCTACATCAACCTCTTCTGAGGCGAGCTTTTTCCCTTCAGGATATGGAGTGTTCAATAAGTTTCTAACACAGGAATATTCAGCGTCTATTTGTTGAATAATATCCTTCTCATCCTCTTTTTTCTTCTTGAACGAAGCGAAATACTTGGGCAGCAATCCATTGCATTCATCTTTTTTTACTACGTCATGTTCATATTCAGACAAGGCGTTCTCAATAATAAGAATTGGCACGTAGTCCTGTTTAAGCCAATCTTCTTTCTCTTTATTGTCTTTTTGGGTGATTTTCTTCTTACCGGCCAATTCATGTCTATCATACCATTCACTTAAGGCGTTGCCTATAATTGCCCACTCGCCGAAAAGCCTTTTGGAAATACTGCTAAGCAAATCGTTTCTCAGGTAAATTTTAGACTTGTCAAATGATTGCATGTTCTGGAACAATTGTTTGAACTGTGCAAATATGTTCTGGATCTTCTCGTCTATTTTGTAGTTGATTAACTCATTTGTGTAAAAATTCTCAACTGCTTCCAGCATCTCATTTTCCTGTTCAAAAGACTCTGAAACAAATGACGCCGTCTCTCTGTCGCTTAGGATCTGCTTGTATAAAGGACTCAATTTCGGGATTCTGTTTCTCTTGTCCTGTTGCTTTTGGTTATATTCAGTATTGACATATTCATTTATTCCCCGTATCTTGTTCCTGTTTTTTTCCGCAATTCCTCCCGAAATAGCATTATAGAAATCGATTCCTTTTTGGGTTAAAGTTTTGTTGAAATAATAAATAGAAAAAATGTCACCCAGTTTGTGTCCTTGAAGGACCGGCTCCAGCTCTTTCTCGATAGTTGCCAAATCAATGCCACTTCCTTTTATCCTGTTATAGAGCGAGATATTATCAAGGAATTTAGGAAGGTTATCGTGAATTATCCTATGAGCAATGGCAGTTGACTTATCTTCGTCACTATACATATTCTTCCTATTCTCATGGAAGCCTGTGAAATATGTCGTAAATTTATTAAATTCTCTGATTAGAATTCTCTTATTTTCATCATCTGTAAAAGCGATCAACTCTTTCTTGATAAGCTCTTCAGAGAAAAGACTCTTCCATTTCCCGTTATTTTCAAATAAGTTTTTTGTTTGTTTCCTTAGTTTTTCCTGTATATCTTCGATGCTTTTTTCGTCTTTCTTATCCTTCTTTTTTTCCTTTTGGAGCGCGTAATATAAATCAGAAAATTCTTGTAATGTATCTTCATCCAATAATCCTGAACTCAATGATTCTTCAATGAATTTCTTGTGGTATTCATCAATGATCTTTTTGACTTTTTTGTAGTTTTCTGCTCTCTTCTCATCTTGCTGCAACAAACCAGTTTTCTCTATATATTCCTTTGTCTTTCCTTGCGGCACCAGCTCAAACCTCAGCGTCTTTTGCAGACTATACAGCTTTACGCATTCATCCCAGATTGATTTTTTTTGTTCCATCGCGTTGATATTGTTTTTTGAGCTTTGCCACTCATGTAAAAAGGATTAATTCATCTTAAGGAATTTATCTCCATTGAAATGTATCATATGATTAGGAATCTCAGAAACCCATACTTCCGTTTCCCATGCAATATCATCAACATGGCGCTTAAACTCAATGACTGCTATTGACCAGATGCCAATTCCCGCACCAGGGTCAAGAATAGAGACACTCTCTTTTGAACTATTGCTTAAGTTTGCCATAAATGTAGCAACACTTGATGGTGTAAAGAATTGTCCTTTGTTTTTTTTAGAAAATTTAGTAGTATGACTATTGTAAGCATCTGCTAATCGGTTCGCATACTCGGTTAGGCTTTCGTTTTCAAGCCTTGATAGACTTTTCATTGTTAACTCCGTTTGATTTCTTTAATTTTTCAAAGATTGCGCTATTAACAAATGTTGAAATATTTGGATAATTGTATTTGTTATCCTCTTTAGAAATGTAGTCCAGTACTTCTTTCTTCAATTTATCATCAATTCTGACTACACCCATTTCTACACCCGTTACACATTGTTACTAAATGTAACTTACCTATATAAACCTTACGTGCACTAGGAGGTTGGGACAGAAAAAACCTGACAGAATAGAGACTGCCAATATGCTCACGTCCTTATGGCACAACCTCTCTTGGCTGGGCTAAAACTTTACTGCCCTACACATTTTCCAAAGGACAATCTTTATAAATACCGTGGGTTTCCCGCTTCTGCCGCATAACAGGCTGTTATGCTGGCTGTGAGCCTGAAAAAGGATCTTTTCAGCAGTGGCGCTTGCCTTGTTCTGGCAAAGGGTCCTATGTAAAGGCTTGTTGCATTGAAGGCGTTAGGTTATTGTATGGCAACAACTAGATATCCGAGACATGGAAGCCTGGCTTTTTGGCCGAGGAAGAAGGCAGCCAGGCCTTACAGCAGGGTTAGGCATTTCCCTAAGGTTTCAGAGCCTAAGCTTCTGGGCTTTGCAGGGTATAAGGTGGGCATGACGCATGTGATGGCTGTTGACAACAGGGCTGCTTCAGGCACTAAGGGAACTGAGATTTTCATTCCTGTCACTGTTTTGGAAGTTCCTCCTTTGAAGGTTGCTTCTGTCCGGTTTTATAAGGCAAGTCATTATGGGCTGAAGCTGGTTTCTGAGGTGTTCGCGAAGGCTGACGATTCTCTTAAGAGAAAGACAAATGTTCCGAAGTCTGCTGATGGCTCCAGGCTCGCAGAGTTTGAGCCGCGGCTTGCCGAGTTTAGCGAGGTTCGCGTCAATGCCTATACTCAGCCTGGGCTGGCTGGGATTGGGAAGAGCAAGCCTGAGCTTTTCGAGTTGGCAATTGGGGGGAGTGTCGCTGATCAGTTCTCCTGCGCTAAGCAGCTTCTTGGCCGCGATGTCAGGGTTCAGGACGTGCTTAAGGAGGGCCAGCAGGTTGACGTCTATTCGGTTACAAAGGGCAAGGGCTTTCAGGGGCCTGTCAAGAGGTTTGGCGTGGATTTGAGGCCGCACAAGTCTGAGAAGGGAAGGCGCGGCCCTGCGAACGTCGGCCCGTGGACTGGGAACAGGAGCTGGACTGTTGCGCATGCTGGCCAGATGGGCTTTCATAACAGGAGGGAGAGGAATAAGTGGATAATCAGGGTTTCTGATGATGCGAAGTCTATAAATGCCAAGGGCGGCTTTTTGAGTTATGGCGTTGTTAAGGGCTCTTATTTGCTGTTGAAGGGCTCTGTGGGCGGCGCGAGGAAGAGGCTTATCAGGCTGGTGGTTGCAAAGAGGCGCAATCATCTTGTGCCTGAGCACGCTCCCCAGATTAATTATGTCAGCATGGCCTCAAAGCAGGGCGTATGATGAAACTTCCTATAATTGGCGCGGATAACTCTAAGTCAGGATTCGCTGACTTGCCAGCCCAGTTTAGCGAGGTGGTTGACTCTGGCCTCATCAGGAGGGCTGTTTTGGCAATCCAGGCGAACAGGAGGCAGCCTTATGGCGCGTCGCCTGGCGCTGGAAAGAGGCAGTCTGCGAAGCTCTCGCGCAGGAGGAGGAATTATAAGGGCTCTTACGGGATGGGCATTTCAAGGGTTCCGAGGAAGACTATGAGCAGGCGCGGCCGCAGGTTTGTGTGGCAGGGCGCGTTTGCCCCAGGCACTGTGGGCGGCAGGAGGGCTCATCCTCCTAAAGCTGAGAAGGTTTGGGCTGTTAAGATTAACAGGAAGGAGAACAGGAAGGCTATTAGGTCTGCGCTTGCCGCAACCCTGAGCAGGGACTTGGTCACAGCCAGGGGCCACATGCCTCCTGACACTTATCCCTTTGTTTTGGCTGGCCAGTTTGAGGATATTTCCAGAACGAAAGATGTTCACAAGGCGTTGCTGGCGCTTGGATTTTCAGGCGAGCTTGAGAGGGCTCATGAAAGGTCTATAAGGGCAGGCAAGGGCAGGATGAGGGGCCGCAAGTACGTTAGGAAAACAGGCCCGTTGCTTGTTGTTTCAAAAAAATGCAGCCTTATGAAATCAGCCAGGAATCTTGGTGTTGATATTGTTGAGGTCAGCATGCTTAACGCTGAGCTGCTTGCGCCTGGTGCGAGTCCTGGAAGGATGGCTGTTTTTACAGATGGCGCTATGGCGAGGATTGGAAAGGAGGGCCTTTTTGGCTAGGATGGAGCCTTTCAAGGTTGCGAAGTATCCTCTGTCCACTGAGAAGGGCATCAGGCTTATGGAGTCTGAGAATAAGCTGGTGTTTTTGGTTGACAGGTCAGCCTCAAAGCAGGAGATTAAGGAAGCTATTGAGAAGATGTTCAAGGTTAAGGTTGATAGGGTTTCGACGATGATAGGCGCTTCAGGCAGGAAAAGGGCGTATGTGAGGCTTGCCGCTGGCTCGCCTGCTATTGAGGTGGCCACCCAGCTGGGGCTGATGTGATATGGGTAAGAATCTCACTCAGCAGAAGCGGGGAAAGGGTTCGCTTACTTATAGTTCGCCGAGCTTCAGGTTTATCGGCGATGTGCGGTACAGGGCAATTCCCTTGTCTGTTGAGGTTGGCAGGGTTGTTGACATACTGCATTCAGCTGGCCACACTGCTCCTGTTGCAAAGGTGTTGTTTGGCCTTGAGGAGTCGTTGCTTATTGCCCCGCATGGCCTTAAGACAGGCGATGTTGTTGAGCATGGCGAGTCTGTTGCCGCCAGGGAGGGCAATATCCTTGCTCTTAAGAATATTCCTGAGGGCACCATGGTTTTTAATCTTGAGAGCCAGCCTGGTGACGGCGGAAAGTTTGTCAGGTCTTCAGGGACTTTTGCGAAGGTCACTTCAAAGAGGGGTGGGATGGTTCAGGTTATGCTGCCTTCCAGCAAGATTCGGGATTTTAATCCTGACTGCAGGGCTTCTGTTGGCGTTGTTGCAGGCTCTGGAAGGACTGAGAAGCCATTCCTTAAGGCTGGGAGGAAGTGGCATAGGATGAATGTAAGGAACAGGCTTTACCCGAGGGTGAGCGCGCTTGCAATGAACGCCGTTGACCACCCGTTCGGCGGCTCAAGGACTTCAAAGAAGGGCAAGGTTACTATTGCGAGGAAGAACGCGCCGCCAGGTGCGAAGGTCGGCCTTATAAGGCCAAGGAGGACTGGCAGGAAGTGAGTGCATATGGCTAAGAAGGAGTTTACTTATCGCGGAAAGGGATTGGCTGAGCTTGCGTCAATGAGCCATAAGGAGTTTGCCCAGCTTTTGCCCTCAAGGCAGGCAAGGAGCGTCAGGCGCGGCTTCAGTGACGAGCAGAAGGTGGTTTTGAAGAAGGTCAGGGAGGGCAGGCCTAAAATCAGGACTCACTGCAGGGACATGGTTGTCCTGCCTGAGATGGTCAACAAGTCAATTTTTGTTCATAACGGAAAGGAATTTGTACTGGTTGCCGTTGTGCCTGAGATGCTTGGGCATTACCTGGGCGAGTTCGTTGCCACGAGAAAGAAGGTTTCGCATCATGCGCCTGGAATCGGCGCGACAAGGAGCAGTGCGAGCCTGTCGGTGAAGTGATTATGGAAAATAATGCAGAAGGTGGAAAGGTTGCCAGGGCCCGTGGCCTCGGGCTTGGAATTTCATTCAAGCAGGCTGTGGAGGTATGTGATTTTGTCAGGGGCAAGCCTGTTTCAGCCGCTGTCGCGTATCTTGGAAGCGTGGCTGGCGGAAAGTCTGCTGTGCCTTTCAGGAGGTTTAACAGGGGCGGCACCGGTCATCGCAGCGGCTCCCTTGGCCCTGGAAGGTTTCCGATGAAGACTGCCTCAGAGATTATGCGGATTATCAGGAGCGCTGAGGCGAATGCGAGGAACATGGGCCTTGATTCAGGAAAGCTTGCGATTGTCCATATTGCCGCTAACAGGGGTTCAAAGGCTTATCATTATGGCCGCAAGAGGAGGCGGCTTATGAAGAGGACTCATGTTGAGGTTTTGGTTGGTGAGGGCAAGTGATTGAGCGCGAGTTCGTTTCGCAGAAGATGAAGGAGTACAGGATTCAGGAGGTCATCAGCGAGAACCTCAGGAATGTCGGCCTGAGCCACGCTACAATGATAAGGACGCCCCTTGGGGAAAAGATTATAGTCTTCACTTCAAAGCCCGGGCTCGTGGTGGGCAGGAAGGGCCAGAACATAAGCAAGCTCACGAAGATTTTGAAAAAGAGGTTTAAGCTGGAGAACCCCCAGATTGAGCTGAGCGAGGTGGAGAGCCCTAACCTTGATGCCC
>CAZDCW010000004.1:45283-55930 GCA_964504135.1 uncultured Methanosarcinales archaeon | reverse complement strand
CTTGAGAAGTTCGGCTCCAAGAGGTTCAAGGGAATTATGCACAAGTCTATGGAGGATGCCCTCGCTTCAGGCGCAATCGGGATTGAGATAAAGCTCTCGGGAAAGGTGCCCAGCGCGCGTGGCCGCTCATGGAGGGTTTATGCAGGCTACATAAAGAAATGCGGGGACGTTGCTGTTGAGCAGGTGAGGAAGGCTTATTGCACTGCAAAGTTGAAGTCAGGCATCATCGGCATAAAGGTCAGCATAATGCCCCCGGGTATCGTGCTTCCTGACAGCGTTGAGGTGCTTGAGGAGAAGATTGTAGTTAGTGAGGCTGTTGATGAAAAGGAAGGAACTGAAAAGGATGTCGAAGGAGGAAGCGGAGTCAAAGCTGCCTGAGCTCAGGAAGGAGCTCATGGTGGCTGGCGCCCAGATAGCTACCGGGACGGCTCCCAAAAGCCCTGGCCAGATGCGTCAGCTTAAGCGGGCCATCGCTGTTATACTTACAAGGAGGAAGGAGAAAAAAGGATGAACGAAATTTGCCCGCGTTGCGGTTTGCCGAAGCCTATTTGCGTATGTGAGACCATAGCTAAGGAGAGTCAGCGCATACGCGTTTACATGGAGAACAAGAAGTTTGGGAAGATGAGCACCATTGTGGAGGGTTTGAATGAAAAGGAGATTGATACCAGGGAGGTCGCGAAGAAGCTTAAGTCTGAGCTTGCCTGCGGTGGGACTGTGAAGGACGGCAAGATAGAGCTTCAGGGTGACCATAAGGTCAAGGTCAGAAGGTGCCTTGTGGCCATGGGTTTCAGTCCGGAGACAATTGACGCTGATTAATATGGATGTAAAAAACGATTGTGGGGATGTGAACTGTCCAAGGCACGGCTCCCTTAAGTTGAGGGGCCGCTCTTTTGAGGGCGAGATTGTGTCTGCGAGGATGAGGAAGACAGCTTCTTTTTCCCTTGAGAGGCGTGAGTATGACAGGAAATACCAGAGGTTCGAGAAGCGATACACTTCCCTGAAGGTCCATAACCCTGACTGCATTTCTCCAAGGGAGGGGGACAAGGTCAGGGTGATGGAGTGCCGTCCGCTGAGCAAGACCAAGAAGTTTGTCATTGTGGAGAAGGTGTTGAATGCAACCGATTAAGGCAAAGATTACGCGTGGGCTGAATCATGGGAGCCTTGTTGCTACTTGCGACAATTCAGGCGCTAAATTAATCAGGGTTATCTCTGTTAAGGGGCTGAAGACTGTGAAGGGTCGCAAGCCTTCCTGCGGGATTGGCGACCTTATCCTGGCTTCTGTCAGGAAGGGCAATCCTGAGATGAGGAAGCAGGTTGTGTTCGCGGTTATCGTCAGGCAGTCAAAGGAGTTCAGGAGGCTTGATGGGATGAGGGTGAAGTTTGAGGATAACGCTGCTGTTGTGCTTAAGGATGATAAGGGCAATCCAAAAGGTACATTGCTGAAGGGCCCTATCGCAAAGGAGGTCGCCGAGAGGTGGCCTGCGATTGCCAAGATTGCAGGGATGATGGTGTGATGTCATGAGAGCCTCTTTTTCATCTAGCTGGACAGGAAGCAGGAAGCCTTCTAAGCAGAGGAAGTTCAGGTTCAACGCCCCTTTGCATGTGCAGAGGAGGTTTGTCTCAGCTCACCTTTCAGATCAGCTGAGGGAGAGGCATAAGAAAAGGTCTGTGCCTGTGCGGAAGGGCGATGCTGTTAAGGTGATGAGGGGCCAGTTCAGGGGCCGGGCTGGCAAGGTTGAAAAAGTGCTTACAGGGATTTCAAGCGTTTACGTTGCAGGCGTGGAGAGGAAGAAGCATGATGGCTCAAAGTCTTTCTATCCTGTGGACGCGTCGAATGTTATGATTACAGAGCTTGATGTTTCAGACAAGAGGAGGATGAAATGAAGCAGCACTTGAAGCGGCTTGCTACGCCAAGGACTTGGCCTGTTGCCAGGAAGACTTCCAGGTTTATAGCCCGGCCTCTTCCAGGCAGCCACAGGTTTGGGATGTCCATGCCTTTGGCAGTTATCCTTAGGGATGTTCTCGGAAGGGCTTCATCTGCAAGGGAGGCAAGGCTGATTGTAAGGAACAAGAATGTTCTTGTTGATAACAGGCCCATTACAGAATCCAGATTCCAGGTTGGCCTTATGGATACCCTGTCATTGCCTGACACCGGCGAGTATTATAGGATGATTGTAAACCTGCGTGGCCAGCTGGCTCTTGTCCCCATTCCCGCAGAGGAGGCTTCGCTGAAGGTTTGCTCTGTTGTGCGCAAGACAGTGGTTGCCGGCGGAAGCATCCAGGCTTCGCTTCACGACGGAAGGGTTGTTCCATCTGGCTCTGCTTATTCGATAGGCGACAGCCTTCTTATCAGGCTGCCCACCCAGGAGATTATAAGTCATCTAAAGCTTGAGAAGGGCGCGATGGCCTATATGGCAGGTGGAAGGCATATTGGAAGGATGGGGGTTGTTGAGGATTTTTCAGGCGCCAGGCTGGTGATTAGCGTCGAGGGCGAGTCAGTCCAGACCCTTAAGAGGTTTGCGATTGTTGTGGGCCGCGACCATCCAGTTGTCAGGGTGGTCCAATGAGTGATATCAGGCAGATCAGGATTGGGAAGCTGACTCTCAATATCGGGACTGGAAAGGAGCAGGACAAGCTGGAGAAGGGGCTTAAGCTGTTGAGGAACATGACAGGCCGCGTCCCTGTCAAGACGAAATCTAAAAAGCGGATTCCGAATTGGGGCTTGAGGCTTGGGCTTCCTATTGGATGCATGGTCACTGTCAGGAAGGCTGCTGCCATGGAGCTGCTCGGCAGGCTTGTTTCAGGCAGGGACAACAGGCTTAAGGAGTCCAACTTTGACGATTTTGGAAACATTGCCTTTGGGATTCCGGAGTATATTGATATTCCAGGGGTTAAGTACGATCCTGAGATAGGCGTGATGGGCCTGCAGGCAACTGTGACTTTGGAAAGGGCAGGCTATAGGGTCAAAAGGCGGGCTGTTATGAGCCGCAGGCTTCCTGCAAAGCACCGGATTACTAGGCAGGAGGCAGTTGATTTTATGAAGAGTAATTTTGACGTTGGCGTTGGAGAGGTTGAGTAGGTTGACTGTCAGCTCGTATCGTAAAATGTTGAAGCAGTTGAAGGATGACTCTGTGAAGTTTAACAGGTACATGAAGAATAACAAGCCCAAGGAGCGGGTCTTTGGGAAGTTCACGAAGAAATGCATAAGGTGCTGGAACACAAGGGGCCACATCAGCAAGTACGGCCTGCATGTGTGCAGGCGATGCTTCAGGGAGATAGCCACTCAGGTTGGCTTCAAGAAATATTCGTAGGTGTATGGAAATGTTGAACAACACGCTTTCAAATGCCCTTTCAAAGGTGCTGAATGCCGAGAGGGCGGGTAAGGACTCCTGTGAGATTCGGCCGTCATCATCGACGATTAAGAGGGTTTTTGAGATTATGAAGGATAATGGGTACGTGGGCGATGTTGATGGGCATGCAGACAGCAGGGGAGGAAGGATTGTTGTCTCGCTTATTGGCTCAATTAACAAGTGCGGCGTAATAACCCCCAGGTTTCCTGTGGGCAAGGCAGGTTATGAAAGGTTTGAGAAAGTCTATCTTCCTGCAAAGGATTTTGGCCTTTTGATTGTTTCAACGCCCAAGGGCCTCATGACACATTTTGACGCCAAGAGGCAGGGTTACGGAGGTAAGCTGGTCTCGTACTGCTACTGATGAAATGGCGAAGTCTGAGCAGGTTGAATTGCCGCAGGGTGTAACCGCTTCCTATAAGGACGGCGTGCTTTCAGTGAAGGGGCCTAATGGCGAGGTCAGCAGGCCGATGGCAACTCCAGGTATAAGCCTGTCTGTCCAGCCTGGTAAGGTTGTTCTGGAATGGTCTGGGCAGGGGAAGCGGATAGGAACGATGCTTGGCACATCCAAGGCGCACTTGAGGAACATGGTTTCAGGGGTTTTTTCAGGCCACGTTTACAGGATGAAGATTTGCTCAGGACACTTTCCAATGAATGTGGCAGTGTCAGGCCAGGAACTTCAGATAAAGAATTTTTTTGGAGAGAAGCATCCGAGGAAGCTGAGGATTTTGCCAGGCATCAAAGTCAAGGTTGAGGGGCAGGAGCTTGTTGTTGAGTCTCCGGACATTGACGCTGCATCTCAGTTCGCAGCCTCTGTGGAGCAGGTAACGAGGAGGTCTTCCTTTGACAGGCGCATATTCATGGACGGCATTTACATAATCAGGAAGAGCAGGGACAGGCCATGACTGAAATCGCAAGGCTTTTGGAGGTCAGGAGGAAGGCTAAGGCTAGGAAGCCTGAATTCCTCATTCAGGATTTTCACAAGCGCAAGGAGCTTCCGAAAAAGTGGAGGCGGCCCAGGGGTCTTCATTCAAAGCTCAGGATGCGTAAGAAGGGCCATCCTCATCATGTTGAAATTGGATTCAGCTCTCCTGCAGCTGTCCGCCATCTTGACAGGAAGGGCATGAAAAGGGTTTTGGTTTCAAATGTCGGCGATTTGGAGGGGCTGGACAGGCAGCGCGAGGTTGCTCTTATCAGGCACGGCGTTGGCCTGAAAAAGGCTGTTTTGATTTTGGAGGCTGCCTCAAAGCTGGGTTTGGGTGTGGTTGGCGAGCGGAAGGTAAAAGCAAGGCTTGAGAAGCGTAGTCGGAAAAAGCCGGAGTCAAAGCAGGCAGGTTTAAAGCAGGAAAAACCAGAGTTAAGGGAGGAAAAGCCTGAGCTGAAAAAGGATGCTGCTGAGGCTCCTGCACTTTCAGATGAGGAGAGGAAAGAGGCTGAGAAGAGGGAGAAGGATAAGGTGCTGACCAGGAGGGAAATGTGATGCTGCAGAAAAGGCTTGCCAGCCAGATACTGAAATGCTCTGCTTCCAGAATAAGGTTTAATCCTGAGCGGCTCGCTGACATAAAGGAGGCCATAACAAGACAGGATGTGCGCTCGTTGATTGCAGAGCGTGCAATCACAAAGCTCCCTGCTGCAGGCATTTCAAGGGCAAGGATTCGTTTTGCCGCTGATCAGAGGAGGAAGGGAAGGAGGAAGGGCGCTGGCAGCAGGAAGGGCAGCAAGACAGCCCGGCTTTCAAGAAAGGCGGACTGGATTGCCAGGATTAGGCTTCAGAGGGCTTTTTTGGGGCAGATTATGGCTAAGGGGCTGGTTGAGAAGTCAGTGTTTAACGACCTTTACAGGAAGGCCAAGGGCGGCTTTTTCAGGAACAGGAGGCACATTAAGCTTTACATCAATGAGCAGAAGCTTTTCGTGGCTAAAAAATGAATACAAAAAGGTACTCGGTTCAGTATAGGCGGAAGAGGGAGGGAAAGACTGATTACAGGAGGAGGGCTGCGCTTCTTCTTTCAGGCAGGCCCAGGATAGTTGTAAGGCGCACTTTAAGGCAGGTGATTGTCCAGTTTGTTGAGGCTGGCGACAAGGGGGACAGGATTCTGGTTTCAGCAGGCTCTGCCTCGCTTAGGAAGCTGGGATGGAAGCACGGCCTTAACCTCTGCACAGCCTACCTTACCGGGCTTCTTGCAGGCATGCGTGCAAGGAAGGCTGGCTTGTCTTCAGGCATCGCTGACTTAAGGTCGCCGAAAGGCCGTGGAAGGATTTACGCTGCGCTGAAGGGCGTTGTTGACACCGGGATTGAGGTGCCCCATGACCCGTCTGTTTTTCCTGATGACTCAAGGTTGAACGGCGGCCATATTAAGGGCAGCGCTGGCCAGGAAATGGCTGAATTGAAAAGCAGGATTGCAAAGGGTGGATGAATGGAAAAGGTTGAGCTTGTAGTTAATGTTGAGGAGGAGGATAAGGCTGTTATTGAGCCTGCTCCAAGGTCTGCTGCGCTTGAAAGCTGGCAGCCTAAGACCGGCCTTGGAAAGAGGGTAAAGTCCCGTGAGGTCAGTGATATTGATGAGGTTCTTGATTCAGGTGAGCCCATTTTGGAGTCTGAGATAGTTGACTGCCTGCTGGATAATCTGGGCGCAGAGCTTATGATGATTGGCCAGGCCGAGGGAAAGTTCGGTGGCGGCCAGAGGCGTGTTTTCAAGCAGACCCAGAAGAAGACCGCAGAGGGAAACAAGCCAAGCTTTTCAACTTGCATAGTGGTGGGTAACAGGAATGGCTACGTTGGAATTGGCTTTGGCAAAAGCAGGGAGACTGTGCCTTCCAGGGAGAAGGCCCTCAGGAATGCAAAGCTTGCAATCATTAAGATAAGGCGTGGCTGCGGCTCATGGCAGTGCGGCTGCAGGGAGCCTCACAGCATTCCCTTTATGGTTACTGGAAAGTGTGGCTCTGTTGTCCTTACTTTAATGCCTGCGCCGAAGGGCACTGGCTTAGTTGTTCAGGAGGAGTGCCAGAAGATTCTTCAGATGGCTGGTATTAGGGATGTCTGGTCAAAGACTGTCGGCCAGACTAGGACAACAACTAATCTTGTGCGCGCTTGCCAGGCCGCGTTGTCAAAGCTTGTTGGCACAAAGCTTCACAGCAGGTTTGTTGAGGGCTTGGGCGTTGTGGAAGGGAAGGTATGAAGAAGATTGCAGTTGCCAGGATTAAGGGACAGGTGAATGTATCCGGGAAGGTGAAGGATACCCTGCAGATGCTTAGGCTTTACAGGAAGAATTATTGCGTCGTGCTTGATGCGAAGCCTGATGTGATGGGCATGGTTCGCAAGGTCAAGGATTTTGTAGTGTGGAAGGAAATCAGCGGCGAGGCTGCTGAGAAGCTTGGCTCAAGGTTTATCAGGCTGAAGTTCCTGAAGGCTCCCAAGAGGAGGGCTGGAAGGATTAAGGCGTTGGATGCTGCTCTTGCAGGTGTTCCAAAATGACTGCTAACAGGAGAAAGAAATCTTCAAGGCATCGCGGCTCGCATACCCACGGCTGGGGCTCTATGAAGAAGCATAGGGGCGCTGGCCACCATGGTGGTGCAGGGATGGCAGGCACTGGGAAGCGGGCTGACAGCAAAAAGCCTTCTGTATGGAAGCTCGACTATTTTGGAAGAAGGGGCTTTTCGCCTCCTGGAGCCAGGGATGTCAGGGCTGTTAACATTTCGTACATTGAGGAGCACCTGCCTTTCTTTGTTGGAAAGGGCGCTGCTGTGGAGGAAAGCGGAAAGTATTTAATTGACCTTGGCAAGGCTGGTTATTCCAAGCTTCTTGGAAAGGGCAGGCTGCGCTCCAAAATGGTGATTAAGGTTAAGTCTGCTTCCAGGTCTGCTGTGGAGTCGGTTAAGGAGTCAGGCGGCGAAGTGCAGTTGGTTTAAAATGTCCTTGTTCCATCAGGTTATAAGCTACCTTCCTGAGGTTGCCAGGCCTTCTGAGAAGAGGCTTTCCTTCAGGGAGAAGCTTAAGTGGACGCTGATAATCCTGGCTCTTTTTTTCGCCCTGGGCCTTATTCCCCTTTACGGACTCGGCCCTAACGAGCTGAGACAGTTTCAGTTCCTTTCAATAATCCTTGGCGCTGAGTTCGGCTCAATTGTGTCGCTTGGAATAGGGCCGATTGTCACGGCTTCAATCATGCTTCAGCTTTTGAATGGGGCAGGCGTGCTTAAGTTTGACCTGACAACCACTGAGGGAAAGAAGGACTTTCAGGGCCTGCAGAAGCTCCTGTCGCTTGCCTTTGTCCTGTTTGAGTCAATGGTTTATGTGTTCACAGGAGGCCTGGGCCCTGCTCAGGGGATTAACCCCCTGGTCATAGTTTTCCAGCTTGTCCTTGGAGGCCTGCTTATCCTTTTCATGGACGAGGTCGTTACAAAGTGGGGCTTTGGCTCTGGCATCAGCCTTTTCATCGCAGCAGGGGTTTCAAAGTCCATTATGGTCAGGCTTCTGAGCCCAATGATTGCCTCGCCGATAGTTGACCAGGCTGGAAGGACGCTTTTGTTTTACTGGGAGACAAACCAGCCTCCTGTTGGCGCGATTCCTGCAATTGTCCACTTTCTGGGCCAGGGCGACCTTGTTGAGGTGCTTGCCGCGCTTCTCGCAATTGCGACCACTGTTGCGATATTCGTAATCGCTGTTTACGCGCAGGCGATGAAGGTTGAGATTCCCCTTTCATTCGGGAGAATCAGGGGCCATGGCATCAGGTGGCCGCTTGCCTTCATTTACACAAGCAACATTCCTGTGATTCTCGTCGCTGCCCTGCTGGCCAACATCCAGCTCTTCGCCACTTTGCTGCAGAGGGCTGGCTTTCCAATTCTTGGCACTTATGCAGGCAACGTGCCTGATTCAGGCCTTGTGGTGTGGCTCGCTCCGCCCAACCTGCTTAGCCTGATTGTGAGGGGCGCGCTCAGGCCTCTTGATGTTGCGCATGCGTTAAGCTACATGTTTTTCATGATTGCCGGGGCTGTGTTGTTTTCAATTTTCTGGATGAAGACCTCAGGCATGGATGCGAGGAGCCAGGCGAAGCAGATGCTTAGCAGCGGCCTTCAGATTCCTGGCTTCAGGAGGGATGAGAGGATTCTGGAAAGCATCCTGAACAGGTATATCACGCCTCTTACTGTCATGGGCGCCATCACTGTTGGGTTCCTCAGCTCTGCTGCTGACATTTCAGGGGCGCTGACCAGCGGCACAGGCCTGCTGCTGACTGTCATGATTATCTACAAGCTGTACGAGGACATAGCCAAGCAGCACGCCATGGACATGAATCCCATGATGAGGAGGTTTATCGGGGAATGAGTCCTGTTGACTTGCTGCTTGGGCTTGGCCCGCTGCTTGCAATCGCCCTTGTATCCCTTTTTGTATCAGGCCTTATCACCTTGATTTACAGGTTCACGACTGACCAGAAGCACCTTGAGCAGATAAAGCAGGATATGGAAAGGCTTAGGGGTGAGCTCAAGGGGCAGAAGGATGCGAAGAAGCTTGGCGAGATAAACAAGCAAATGATGGAGAAGACCTTTGAGCAGCTTCGCGCCACCATGAGGCCTATGTTCATAACAATGGTGCCTGCCCTGCTTATACTTGGATGGATGCAGGGCGCGCTTGCCTTTGAGCAGGTCAGGCCTGGCGAGGAGTTCACAACAACCGCAATTTTCTCCAAAGGAGCGCAGGGCGAGGTTGAGCTTGCCGTTCCTGAGGGTGTTGAATTGCTTAGCCCGGCAAGGCAGCCTGCCTCAGATTCAGTCATCTGGAAGCTCAAAGGTAAGGAGGGCAGCCACAGGCTCCAATACCTTTACAACAGTGAGGCTTACGAGCTTGATGTCCTGGTTACTGGCCGGTGGAAGTACCTTGACCCTGTTCTTGAGCAGGAGAAAAGCTTTCTGGGCATTAACACTGGCGACCGCTTTCCTATAAAAAAGGGAAGTGCAGTGCAGAAGATATCAATAGACCTTAAGGGTGTTAGCGTTGTTAACCTGGGCTTCCTCAGCATAGGCTGGCTTGTCACTTACATAATATTCTCAGTCGCCTTCAGCATGCTTCTGAGGAAGGCTTTCAAGGTGCATTAATCCAATGCTGATCCTTTGCCGCTGGAAGCTGTCTTTACGTTAACTGGTAGCAGGCTGGCTCATTAATGGTCAGCGGTTTGTGGTTACTAGTTATACCAGAACAGTGAACATTGCCCAAATCAAGCGGAGCTTGATTGGGCCCAATTACGGCCAGTGCACGAAGCAAAGCCGTACACGTACGATTCCCGAAAGGGGCTGCTAAACCCAAGGTAGCCACAGCCTGCTATTCGTAAGTTTAGTTATCGTAAATTGCGATGATTGGAATTGCGCATGTATACCAACTAATCAGCGCAGTTCTCCATATGTTGCAGAAGTTTGACAATGAATGTTAAGTATCCCTTCAATTGCGTTAACAATTTCCGTGGCGCTTTCTTGTACCTGAATCCTTCTCAGTTGCCCTTCCTGCGTGTCGTATACTAAGTATGAGACGTTCGGCCAGCTAAGGTCCTCTTCATCTATCGGCTCCCTGCTTGCTGCAAGTTTATCATACACGGCTGCCCTTCTTGGCTCAGTCAATTGGCCTTGGCTTTTTGGCCGTTTTCTTATCCTTCGCTTTGCCTCCTGTTCAGGGCATTCGCATTCTAGGACTATTACGTCCAAATTTGCCCATGATGCTATGGAATATATCTCCCTTCTGCTGTAAGAGACTCCGTTGACTCCGTCCATTATCACTCCACTGACTCCAGTTCTTACTCTGCCATGTTCGTCATAGAGAGACCTCCAGACCCTGTACTTCAATTCTTCCTTGACTCTTCTGTTTTTTGCAGGGTCATACCGTTTAAGTCCCATGTCTCTTCTTATTTCGAGAACTCTATGCACGTCATAACCTTCAAGCGATTGTTCTAGCTTTGAAACAGTTGTGCTTTTTCCAGTTCCAGGAAGCCCTGTAAGCATTATTACTGCTGCCACGCAGTGGGTAATTTTGATGTTTTTATAAGCCTTATCCAGAATCCCATTTCAAAAACCTTTTTAAAAGCGTCTTTATTCGCACTTAGCCATGAGGCCGTCAAAGCAGAAGTCGAGGTCGCTGAGGAGGGTTTTCAGGAAGACTCCTGGCGGCGTTACAAAGGTGGCGTATGCGCATAGGAACCCGTCTAAGGCGCATTGTGCCCAGTGTCATAGTGAGCTTGTGGGCATGAAGAGGCTCAGGCCGTTCAGG
Organism: uncultured Methanosarcinales archaeon; assembly: GCA_964504135.1. Classification (GTDB taxonomy): domain Archaea; phylum Nanobdellota; class Nanobdellia; order Woesearchaeales; family UBA10216; genus JACPTG01. The sequence continues at coordinate 45,340 of CAZDCW010000004.1, read as the reverse complement.
CTTTCCAATGTTTCCAAGAGCCAGAGGAGGCCTAACAGGCCTTTTGGAGGGGTTCTT
>CAZDCW010000004.1:0-45273 GCA_964504135.1 uncultured Methanosarcinales archaeon | reverse complement strand
GGGTGAGGTCTGGTGTTTGAACTTGGCCGTGTTGTGGTGAAGACAGCCGGAAGGGACGCCGGGCTTAAGGGCGTTGTGATTGACGTTATTGACAGGACTTTCGTTGTTGTTGAGGGTGAGCTTCGCAGGAGGAAGTGCAATGTAAGGCATCTTGAGCCGATGCAGGTCTCGCTTAAGATTTCCAGGAACGCCCCCCACGAGGAGATTGTTGCAGAGCTGAAGAAGGCAGGTATTTTAATTTCTTCTAAGGTCGTCGGGGAGAAGCCTGAGCCTGCCGCTAGGCCCAGGAAGCAGAGGGCCAAGTCTCCAGAGTCTGCAGAAAAGGAAAAGAAGGCCTGAAGGATTTGTTTTCTGTCAGCCACTGCTTACAGGCGAAGAATTGGCGACAATCATTTTGCCTTCAGCGCGGCCTTGAAATCCTTCTTCACCGAGTCAACATAGTAATTGAGGGGTATCTTTCTTTCGGCAGCCTTTACCATAAAATCTGCCAAGGGGATTTTCGCCAATTCAGCAGCCCTTCCCAGGGATACCTCCCTTCTGGAATACTTTTTCAGGGACAAATTCAAAAGTTTGGATTTTGTGCCTTCTGACAGCAACTCCCTGACTATCTTGGATTTATCGCTATTCTCCTCACGGGCAACATAGCGTATATCCCGGAGTATTGCGTCAGGGACCCTCGCGGTGACATTTGCATACAAGCCAATCACCTTTGTTTACTGTTCAATGCCTCAGTTCGGAAAGGTCTATCTCGACCGCGCAGACAGGGGTTTCCAGCCCCCAGTTTGCCAGCACTTCCGGAGCTATCTCTCCGAAGAACCCTGCTGTTTTTTTGTTTATTGCCAGCGCAGCCACCCTGCCTTTTATGAAAGCAGGATGGTCTGCCTCGGTAATCTTGTACTCAAAGCCAAGCTGCCTCATGAGGTGTTCTGCGGTTTGCCTCGCCTCGGTGTAGTCTGCGTTGTTGTGGCAGCTGGCCAGGGCTATTTTTTCGTGGTCGGTTATTTTCTCTCCTTTCCTTTCCGTTACCAGCCCCTGCTCAAACACTTTTTGCGGGTAGTCGGCATGCTTGTTTTTGGAAAGCATTTCCAGGAGGACAGGGAGCAGCCATGTCCTTACTGCTGAGAAGTTTTCTGACATCGGGTTTTCTATTTCCACTGTGCCGGGGTCTGGTGTTGCCATCCTGTCGTAAAGCGTGGCTTTGCTGGCGAGTATCTGGCTGAGCACTTCCTGGTATCCGAGGCCTATTGCTATTTCCCTGGTAATGTCTACGAAGTCAACCATCCGGGCTTTCTTGCCTGTTGTGTAGCTTTCAAGCTCCAGAGGTGTTATCTTATCAAACCCGTACATTATTGCGATGTCTTCTATTATGTCAAATGGGTGCATTATGTCTGCCCTGTATGGCGGGACTTCGACAGTGTAGTTGTTGAACCCGTATCTTGCCTTCTCAAGCAGGCTCCTTATTTCAGCGTCTTTCAGGTCAAGTCCCAGCAGATTTCGCACAGCCTGACTGCTTATCTTTAGCTTCTCAGAGGTCAGGTCAGGGACTGCTTTTATTTTCCCTCCGCTGCGTATTGTTGAGGAATAGATTTGGAATCCCCTTTCATGGAGCGCATATGCAAAAATATTGGTGGCGAGCCTTGTTGCCTCTGCATCTGTCCCTGTCACCTCGAAAAAGAATTCTGTGTCGCCCGGCTCCAGCTTCCCAAGGCTGTTGGAGTTTATGATTGGTATGAGGCTCAGCACTTGGTTATTGCTGTCTGTAAGTATTGGGTATGCCTTGCTGTTCCTGAGGGCTTTTCCATATTCCTTTCCCTTGGGATGCTGCTCAATTATTTGCGCTAATGTCATTTCCCTTTCATATCCGAGCGGCGGGAATTTCACGCTTCCTGGAGATGCCGCCTTGTAGATGAGGGGGAATTTTATCCGCCTGTATGAGTACATTCCTATTGACGCCTTTTCGCGCCTTCTTCCGTAGCTGTCGCAGTATTTTTCCTGCAGCTGTATGAGCTGCTTCAGGAGGTATTCGTCTATTTTCCTTCCCTTGGCCACAAAGCCCTCAATGTAAGGCCTGATTTCCTTTACAGATTCGTCAACAATTATTTCATATGGCCCCTTGGTTGTTTTCAGCAGGGCAATTCCCTTTTCTGCTCCAAACACTCCCCGCAGGAGCCTTGCCATGCCTTCCACGCTCCATAGGTATGGGAGGTTGGTGTCGTCCAGCTCAACCGTTGCCTCGTCTGTGGCCTTGTTGTAGCCCTGGAATTCGCCCTTGAAATAGTGTGCGAGTTCATGCATCTGCTCCGGGGATATTTTCCTTCCCGCGAGTTGCTGGAGGTCTTTGAGTGAGAAGGTTATTGTTGGCATTCAGATTACCTTCACGTTCCTCAGGAATTCGAGATCATGGCTGAAGAGCTGCCTGATGTCTTTTATTCCAAGCTTGAACATCGCAAGCCTGTCAACGCCAAGTCCCCAGGCGATTACAGGGGCTTTTACTCCAAGCGGATGCGTCATTTCAGGCCTGAATATCCCGCTGCCTCCAAGCTCTATCCACCCCATTTCAGGATGCTTTGCGTAGAGGGCTGCTGATGGCTCTGTGAATGGGAAGTACGCCGGCACAACTTTTATCTGCTCTGCCTTTGCGAACTCCTCGGCGAACAGCTTCAGGAGGCCTATCAGGTGCCTGAAGTTGATTCCTTCCTCAACGACAAATCCCCCTATCTGGTTGAAGTCCGCAAGGTGTGTCGCGTCTATGACGTCATACCTGAAGCACCTCACCATCTGGAAGTATTTTCCCGGGATTTTCAGCTTTGGGCTTGAGAGAGTCCTTGGAGATATTGAGGTGTCCTGTGTTCTCAGGACATGCCTGTGCGTCCTTTGGACGTCAAACCTGTATCGCCACCCTTTGCTGCCCCCTGCTCCCCTTTCATGCGCCTGCCTTACCTTTTCCACAATTTCCCCTGGAAGCTCTTTTGAGTATTTTGGCTCCTTAATATAGTACGCATCGTGTATGTCCCTTGCCGAGTGGAACTGCGGCATGTAGAGGCTGTCCATGTTCCAGAACTCTGTTTCGACTATGGGCCCGGTCATCTCCTCAAAGCCGAGCGCGATGAACTGGTCCCTTACCTCTTCAAGGAATCTCCTGTAATGCTGCTTCTTGCCTCCGTAAATCTTTGGTACTGCTGACAGCAGGTCGTATCTTCTGAACTCCTTTCCTTTCCAGCTTCCTGTCTTAAGCATTTGCGGAGTTAGTTTCTCTTCCATGCCTTCCCTGATTCCTCTCCTGAGGGCTTCAAGGCCTGGCTTGGTCAGCTGGACATTGACCTGCCTCGCCTTGGTTACCTTTACTATTGCTTTCCTTTGCCTCAGCTCTGCCAGGGCTTTCTGCTGTGTCGGGCCAAGCTTTCCAGTCTCTGCCGGGAACCTCCTCCTTAGGAACTCCTCGGCGGGCATTGGGCCCTGGAGCAGTTTCTTTCCGTGCGGCGTTATCAATACTTCCCTGTTTTTTAGTTCTATAGCGCAGTTTTTCCTGAGCATGCCAAGGCATATGCTAAGCTCATCCTCTTCAAGCCCTGCTGCTTTTCTTATTTCATCAATCCCTTTATGGTTCTCCGCTGCTTCCAGGAATCTTCTTTCAGGCATTCCCTGTTTGGCATATTTCTCGCCGTTTGTGTCCAGCCAGACAAGCTCAGTATGGCTCTCACTGGTTTCTGCCAGCTGCTTGTTGCTGAGCCATTGCAATGCCCGCAGAACTTCGGTTTCAGAAAGGCCTGATGCTTTGCAGATTTCTGCCGCTGTCCTGTGTTTTACAAGAAGCGGGAGTATTTTCCTCTCCAGCGGATGCAGGGATTCTATTGTCTTGTCCAGCTCAGGCTGCATGGATTTAGCGTGGACAGACTTTATTTAAATGTATCCATCAGAGTTTCTTTGCGACTTCCAGCGCAGGCTTCATTCCCTGCCACTGCTGCTCGAACATGTTCTCCATTGCAGATGCGAAAAAGGGGGTATTCACCCATATGCCTACATCGTAGGTTGGATGCACGTCCTTGTCGTCCAGGACCATGAACATTAGCTCCTTTCCATCCACTATGCAGAAGCGTGCCTTTCCGTCTGTGTGCCTTACCTCTGCAACGTCTCCCAGCTCCTTTAAGGCGTCCTTTGACTCTTTTGTTATTGGCGCTGCAATCCTTACCTTGACCCCGCGTTTTTTGACCTTTTCAAGCGTCGGCCTCAGCCCCTCAACCTTCCTTAAGAGTCCCGGCGACGTCGTCATCAATGTCACCGACTTCTCGGCGTTTTTTATCATCAGGTCAAGGTGGTTGTATAGGTTGTGTCTTCCCTTGAGGCTGCCTGAAAGGTCTGTCGGCTCTATGAGCTCCAGTCCCTGCTCATGCAGCGTCTTCAGCTCGTCAAGCACTTCAGTGTTTCTCAGCTCGTCAAGCCTCTTTATTTTACGGTCTGCCTCCATCTTCATGTGCTTCTTTACGCGCTCCACAACTTCTGACGGCTGGACTGCCATGTATTTTATTGGCTTGCCGAACTTCATCACTACAAATCCTTTCTTCTCCAGGCTTTCAAGGACATCATAGCTTCTTGACCTTGGCACATTTGCTATGTCTGAAAGTTCTCCTGCCGTGGAAACCCCTCTTGAGAGCAGGGCTGTCCAGATTTTCACTTCATAAAGGTTTAATGAGAAATATGTCCTGAGCTTGCTTAAAAATTCCTCTTTGATTATCATTTTGTGCCTCCCTTATGGGAAATATAAACTTCCACTACACGCCAGTTATAACCAACACGCGCTAGTATTTAAATTTTGCCTTGGCAAAGTTTTATAAAAACAGAATCCGGCAATTGAAGGATGGATGAGATAATAGGCAAGAGGCAGGAGCTCCTAAGGTCTGAGCCAAATATGCCCTCATATGAGGAAGCTGCGCAGGCTGCTGATGAGCTTGTCTTCTGGAATGGCAGGCTGAGCATCCCGTACAACGCTGTTGACAGGCACGCTGAGGGCTGGAGGGCTAATAAGGTTGCTTTGCTTTGGGAGGGCGAATCAGGCTCTGCTCTTGAGTTCACCTTCAGCGAGCTGAGGGATGCCAGCAATAGGGTAGCTAACCTCCTCGTCAAGCATGGCCTTGGCAAGGGCGACCGATGTTTCATCTTCCTGCCAAGGGTTCCTGAGCTTTTCATCAGCTTTCTGGCCATCCTGAAGGTTGGCGCTGTCGCAGGCACAATGTTCTCTGCCTTCGGCCCTGATGCCATCAGGGACAGGCTGAAGGACAGCGGCGCAAAATTCCTGATAACAAACACAGAGCTGATGCAGCGGGTTAGTCATGTGCGCGGTGAGCTTCCTGAGCTGAAGTCAATAATCCTTACAGATGCCGGCTCATCAGGAGGCGAAACCATAGCATTCAGGGATTCAGGACAGATGCCCTCTTCATTCCAGCCTGAACCTATGTCTCCTGATGACTTCGCCTTTATGCTTTACACTTCAGGCACCACCGGCAAGCCCAAGGGAGTTGTCCACTGCCAGAAGGCAATTGTCCATGAGTACATCACTGCAAAGTACGTGCTTGATTTGAAGGATGAGGATGTGTACTGGTGCACTGCAGACCCTGGATGGGTGACTGGAATTGCCTATGAGATTATAGGAAACTGGGCCTGCGGGGCCACATCGCTTATCTACGAGGGCCGCTTTGATGCAGAGAAGTGGTACTCTCTTGTCGACAAGTATAAGGTGACTGTCTGGTATACTGCGCCGACTGCTGTCAGGATGCTCATGCAGGCTGGGGAAGCCTACAAAAAATACGACCTCAGCTCGCTGAGGCACTTATGCAGTGTTGGCGAGCCTCTCAATCCCGAAGCGATTAGGTGGGGGCTGAAGGCTTTTGGCCTGCCCTTCCATGACAACTGGTGGCAGACAGAAACAGGCGGCATCATGATTTCCAACTACCCTTCCATGGACATTAAGGTCGGCTCCATGGGCAGGCCGTTTCCAGGCGTAACCGCGGCTATTGTTGATGACGCTGGCAAGCCGCTTCCTGCTGGCCAGGAAGGCAACATCGCCCTTAAGCCTGGCTGGCCGTCAATGATGAAGACCATCTGGAACAACCTTCCAAAATACAACGAGTACTTTAAGGCAGGCTGGTATATCTCAGGCGACCGCGGCAGGATGGACAATGATGGGTACTTCTGGTTTATTGGCCGCGCTGATGACGTTATCAAGACTGGCGGCGAGCGTGTAGGCCCGTTTGAAGTCGAATCAGCCTTGATTGAGCATCCTGCCATTGCAGAGGCAGGCGTCATTGGAAAGCCTGACCAGTTGAGAGGTGAAATTATCAAGGCGTTCCTGAAGCTGAGGCCTGGCTTCAGCCCTTCTCCTAAGCTTGAAGCTGAAATTAAGGATTACATCAAGAAGCGCCTTGCAGGCCACGCTTATCCAAGAGAGATTGCCTTTGTGGACAGCCTTCCCAAGACCCGCTCAGGCAAGATTATGCGCCGCGTGCTCAAGGCCCGGGAGATGGGCCTTCCAGTCGGAGACCTTTCTACACTGGAGGAGTATTGAAATGGGAAAAGAAAACAAGCCCGTTGAAAATTCTTTTTGGAGCCGCATTAAGGAATTTATCAGGCCTACAACTACCAGAATGCTTGCCTTTTTTGGCATGATTATTTTCTCCATTTGGCTTCTTAAACCCGCATTCGGCTTCCACGCTTATTCTCCCATCGGTGCCCTTTATTGGGTGCCTTTGGCCTTTTTGTTTTCACTGGATTCTTTTTTCTCTCTTTTTGCCTTTGTTTTGTTTTTCCCGTACATATACCTCACAGGTTGCCTGATTGTCTGGCTCATTGGCTTTGTCAGGCAGAACCTTAAAGTTGGGATTGTCTTGGTTTTTGCCTTATTTTTCCTTTTCGGTCTGGATGAACCCCTGGTGAATAACACCGTAAATAAGCCGGTTTATTCCTGCAATATGGATTCTGACTGCGTAAGCAAGAGCGTGAGTTTAGGCGTGTGCGGCGATTGGAGATGCGTTAATTCAGATTGGAGTTACTACAATTCTCAGATTAGCAGCGTTTTTTCCTCATCATGCGTGCTTCCTCGGTTCTATTGTATATGCAATCAGAACACGTGTGAGGAGGTTGATTACACCAGAGCCACAGACGAGCCTATTTGTAACAGGGCAGGTGAGAGCCAAAGGGATAACTGCCTCAGGACCGTTGAATATAACAAGCTTAAGGAGAGAGAGGCGAATTACTGATGGTCTCAGAGCGCACAGTAACGAATTACCAGCTTCTCCTGGCTTCCCCTCGGCCTTATGGCTCTTGCCCAGTCAGTCACCTCGTATTTTGCCGGAAGATGGTCTGATAGGCTGGGAAGGAAGCCTTTTGTTCTTTTCCCGACGTTTGCCCTTTCAGCAGTTATCGTAAATTGCGTTAACTAGTGCAAAATTTGCATGCAATTCCCAAATTAAGCATTGCTTAATTGGGCCCAATCACCGCAGTGATTTGGGTAGGAGATTAGAATTGCGCATATCCATCAACTAATCAGCGCAATTCTCTATACTTTAGGGTATGCCTTTGTTAACTCAATTCAACTCCTTTATGTCCTTCAGGTTGCTAACGGAATAATAAGCGCAATGCTTGTTACAGCCCGCTTTCCTTGGGGATTTGACCAAGAAGGTTTCAAGGGGCACTGATATTGGAAAGTTCCATGCTGTGGTGGGCATTGCTGCGGCGATTGGAATTATTGCTGGCGGCTTTATTCTTTCCGCTCAGGACATGCGGCTGATGTTCTACTTCACTGCAGGCCTGATTTTGGTGTCAGGTGTTATAGTGGCTTTGGTTAGGGAATGAAAGGATTTCCTAGAACTCTACATTGACGTCCTTCTTCTCTGCTTCAGTTGCCTTGAACATCTCTTCAGGCGTTGTGAACCCGAACATTTTCGCGGCTATCATGTCAGGGAAGCTCTGTATCCTTATGTTGTATGTGTTTACGCTGTCGTTGTAGAACTCTCTTCTGTCTGCAAGCTGGTTTTCTATTTCGCTTATCCTTCCCTGAAGTTGTATGAAATTCTCGTTTGCCTTCAGGTTTGGGTAGTTCTCTGCCACCGCAAAGAGGCTTTTTAGCGCTCCTGTTATCATGTTGTCTGCAGCCGCCTTTTGCGGCAGTGTCTTTGCCTTCATTATGGCAGTCCTGGCTGCGGTTATCTCTGTAAGCAGCTGCTTCTCATGCTTCATGTAGCCCTTTACAGAGTTTATGAGCTTTGGCAGCTCATCGCTTCTCTGCTTCAGGAGAACGTCTATGTTTGCCCATGACTTTTTGATGTTGTTCTTGAGTGTTACAAGGCTGTTGTAGACAGATACGACATAGACAACGGCTATTATGCCCAGAAGCCCTAAAATCACTCCTCCGAGCAGAAGTCCTGCGAACGCCATTTTACGCATGATGCTTAACTTCCATTTAAAAATGTTATTATGGCATCCCCAGGGATGACGAAACGCTCAGTACTTGCATGAGAAACCACAGCCCGCCAACTATCAATGCTGCGCCTCCGAATAGCTGAAGCGGCACCTGCCATTTGTATTTCCCGAGTATCTCCTTTTCAGAGCTGTCTGATATTACAAATGTGCCTTTGCCTTTTGCTATCATCGCCCCTTCCTCGTTCCTCACTGCCTTGGTCTTGAATGGGTTTGAGCCGGCAGTCCCCAGCACATAGAGGTTGTCCCCTGGTGCGATGTGCCATTCTGTGAACCTGAGGGGGCGGTATCCAAAAAAAAACTGCTTGGGGCTTATTTTCTTTGAAGCCATGTACTGTACAATTGTTGCAGGAGTTTTTCTGCCTTCTGAAAGCGTGTGCGTGAAGTCCACCGGTATGTCCACTTCTGCGCCGGTTGGGTCAAGCAGAACAGTTCCTGTGTCATCCTTCACATAGAAATGGGCTCTTTTCTCTCCCCTGTCAATTGCTGTCCAGTACTGTCTTCCTTTGCTGTCGGTTTTCCTCTCTTCAACTGCATAGCGGTAGTATACGCATTTGTCTCCTGAAAGCAGGCCTGTCAGCACCTTTCCCTGCGGGGGAACTGCTTTTCCGTTTATCTCCACCATGCCCATTGCTATGCTCCTGATTTTTGATGTTGGCGTATTCTCAATGAGCCGCTTCTTGTAGAACTTGTAGAACCCGTTCCAGAATATTCCTATGCCGCCTATTAACACCGCAGATGCCCCGATTACTCCCTCGAAGCTTGCCATCTGGCTCTTTCATGCAGCGTGGCTTAAAAAGTTAATCCTGCCAGCCTGAGGCCCAGGAGCGACGACACCAAACCAAGAAGGATAAGCCCTGTTCCTGTTGCCAGTTGTACAACTGCGCTCAGCCTGCTGTTGAAAAGTATTTCTGCTTCGGAAGATTGGGATATAAGATAATTGCCGGTGCCCTTCGCAATCATCACACCTTCTTCATTTCTCCGGGGATGTCTAAGGTATGGGTTTGATTTTGCAGTTCCAAGATAGTGCTGAACCGATAACCTTCCGGTATGTCCATTTCAGCCCCTTTTGGGTCCACAAGGACTGTCCCTGTTTCATCCTGAAGATAAAAAGGCTCCCTCCGCTCCCCTGACTTTAGTTCACCAAAACCGTTCTTGCTGCCTGGCTTAAGCGATTCAATGGAGTATTCATAGTATACGCAGTCGCTATTGCTGAAAGGGCTTTTTAGAAGCTTTCCCTGGGCGGGAATTGCCTTGCCCTTGACTTCAACCAGCCCCATGGCAATCCCCCTTATTTTACTTGTAGGAATGTTTTCTATCAGGCGTTTCTGGTGGACACTCCTGAATCCGTTTACAAAAAGCAGCACTCCGCCAGCAATGAGGATTAGGCCCACCGAGAGAAGTCCGCCATCGCTGTCCCCCATGAATGGCTTTCCCATTTCAGGCTTTATAAATCTGCCCATCAAAACAAATATAGGCTGCTGGTTCTTGGAACTAAAAACTGAAAGAAAACAGCAAAATCACCTGTTTAAGGGCCGAGCCACCCCCCTTTTCAGCAATGGCTGAGTAAAACTGTGGAAGCATTGCGGGAGGTGGTTCTCGTGGGTTGGCACTTCTATGCAATTTGTGCAAGTTTATCGCGTAAGTGCATAAACGACCTTTAAAGACACTACCACGCTGGCAGCGGCGAGCAGGTATGAAACTGAACTGAACAAACCCGTTACCGGGTATGGAAAGGCCTGGGATGATGCCAGCACTGATAGCATAAATGTGGCGCTTAGGGCCGTTATCAGGAACGTCAGGGCTTCCTTGTTAAATGCGTTTATTACACCCACGATTACCCCGAGAACTATCACGGCATTTACCCACGCTCCTGGTGAAAAGATAGAGGGCATTGTAAGGCTGCCTAATCCCGCCAGTATTAGTCCGCCAAGCAGCGCCCAAAATCCTTGCCTTTTGTCTGAAAAGTCCACTCCTGCCGGTATTAAGGGAAATCTTATTTTTGTTTTAGCCATTCTTTCATCACCACCTTTTTTTAAGCATAACGGGAATTTCCAGCTGGCTGATGCGCCCATTTAACCTGGCAAAATCAAAGCCTGTTCCTTTGAAATCTATTTTCCGACCGAACACTTCCGGGATGCTCAATTGGCCTATGTTTTGAGGGAGATTGGAAAGCCAGCCTTGCTCTCCGGCTGGCTTTCCTGCCCGAAAACTGTTTTTAAGGATACGCCTGCCTCTGATTTTTGGAACATGCCTTACAATGACTTTTGTGACAATCTTTGTTTTTTGTTTCTTAATTTTAGGTCTTTCTGTTTTTGGCTTGGAAACCTTTTGGAAAGTCTCCGCCTCTGCAATCACTGCTGCTTCAGGCTTTGCCTTGCCTGAATGCCTTACCATGCCTGTTCTGTGCTCTATCAGGCCTTTCTCCTGTAGCTTGGCAAGCTCCATCACTAATCTTTCACGGTCGACACCTAAATTCCTGGCCATTTTATATGTGTTGGCCGCCTTGTTTTTTTGGATGTATTTAAGTATCGTGGCCTGAATATCTGTGTCCATTTGGTTTAGCCCCAAAAGGCTTTGATGTATGCCTGAACAACGTCTTTTTGGAATGTTCTTAGCTCTATGCCGTAATATTTTACTTTTCCCTGGAAAGATTTGACCGCGGCTCCCATCTTTTTTGCCGCATCCTGGTTTGCCTTTGTTTGAGCAGCAATTTCATCTTTAAACTTGTTTACTTTTGTTTTCATCGCCCTGATTCCATCTCCCCTCATTTTGGACGCATCCTCACGCATTTTCTTCCCATCTTCACGCATCTTCTTGCTTAATTCACTGCTGGCTTTTTGCATCTCCCTGACACTGCCTGCCATCTTCTTTGAGTAAGCGGTCATCTTCCCTTTTTCAGCGAGTATCCTTCCCTGGAAAGCTTTCACAGAATCCTTTGGGACTGGTTTGCCGGCTGTTTTTGCCTCCTTTTTTTCTCCCTTGGTCATTATAATCCCTCCGCATCTTCTACAATTATCCTTCTTCCAGCATGAAAAATGCGGTAAAACCGCCCTCAAAAATAAAAAAAGAGGGTGGCTTTACTGGCCTGCTGGTGCAGCTATTTGCGCCTGCTCTATCTTTGTGATCTCTTCTGCATAGTGCAGGAAGGTATCCACAGACGCTACAACCACTCTTGCTTCGACAGTCAAAATTTCGATGCCGACAAGGTTCACTCTCGCCCAGACATCAACTACCAAGCCTTTGTCCAGGACCCTGTCAAGAACCTCTGCAAGTCCAGTTGAGTCTGGTGTTCTGTTCGCCATCTAACTCCACCTCCTGTTTTTACACATACTTAATTTTTGTTTGACAAAAACTTAAGTCAGAAAATGCAGGCGGGGGTATATTAAGGTTTTTTCACGGCTTGAAAAAAACATTAGAAAACTGGTGTTGTTCTTAATCCTGTTTTTTTAATCGTTTCGCCACCCGAGAATGCGGGGTTGTCTTGTTAAACTCGCAGGCGTAACTTTTGTAATCCTCTATCTTCACCTCAATATCTTTCCTGAATTTTGTGATAAACGCTCCGATATCATGTTCTATTTGCACCAGATTCCTGACATTCCCGGTGTCCCTGCTTGCAGTCTCCTTTTTCCCCTCTGCCCTTTTCCTTTTTGCCATTTTCATCCCCCGAAAAAGCTCATTAAGTGACTGTACGCCTGCAGGACCTCCTCTTTCTTTTCGGCCATGCTTTTTTTGGCCTGTGCTGAAAGCTCGTAAATTTTTTCCCTGCCAGTGCCTTTGACTGTCTCAACAACACCATTTTTTTCCAATCTATAGAGCATCGGATAAAGGGTGCCCTGCGAAAGCAATATGTGAAAATGCTGTGCCATGGTCTTTAGCATCTGGTATCCTGACTGCGGTTTTTTCTCCAAAAAGAGGAGGCAGAGTAATTCGAGATTGTCTTTCGCCAGCTTCTCAAGCACGCATGCCCGCACCGCGCTCCTCATTGGCAGGATATTTTCTGCTTGGGAGGAAACTCCCGGCAAGTTAAGCATTGAGGTGTTCTCCTGCAATAAAAAAATCCTCTCGTGAAGAGGCATTAGCCTGTTTAATTCCGCAGGAAGTATCTGTGTTGCTTCAAACGAGTTTATAATCGTTAATTTTAACTTTTGGGACGTAATCCCGTATTTTCTTTTCCATGCCTCAGGATATGATGCCTTTGATTTTCTTCTCAGGTGCTCCAGAAACTGCAGAAAGAATTCACTCGTGGCGTAATCTATGTTCGCCCCTGCCCATTCGCATATAAGGAGGCACTCTTTGCTTTCCTTCGCAACTTCGGCAATGCATTTGTAAACCTCCTTCCTGATTTCATTGACGGACTCTATGTTTAGCGCAGTGAATGAAATGTTTCGGGCGTCGAAATTTGTTATGGAATGTTTGTTTTTTGCAGACACAAATAGATTAACCCCCCCCCCCCCTCTGAAGATTGCTGCAAAAACCGGCGGTAGAGTTGCTCATGCTTCTGCGTGCTGCTGTGAAGAATGAGCAAATTCTTGCCATAATCCAGATTGTCTAGCAAGACATTGCTGCCTATGCCATAAGAAATTTTAGCCCGAGTAATTGCCCCCCCCCCTGTCCTATCATTAACCATGTGTGCCCATTTATTAATCTTGTTTCGGATTCTGAGATTACATTGTGGTAAGTTAATGGGATTGGTATCCGTGCATATTCGGATTCTGAAACAAAAGCCGAAACAGAACTTAGTTAAATGTCTGGTTTCAGAAGAATTGTGCAAGGGGGTGTCATAAGATATGGCTTACAGGGCTGTTCATAGGAGAGAAGTTCTTGGGAAACGCATGCATCAGACGTTTTCGGAAAAAAGGGCTGAATTGGAAAATAAGGAAAAGGCCCTGAGCAACATGAAGTCTTCGCTGGCCGTAATGGACAAGGAATTGGCAAGGGAGAAGATAGAGGCAGAATACCTTGTTCCGGAAGTTGAGTACTGGGTTGAGACAGAGCCTGTAAAGGCATTGAAGGAGAGGGTTAAGAACTGGCTTTCTCTAAAACAGCCTGTTCATATAATAGGGCCGACAGGTTGTGGAAAGACTGCCCTTTCGTTGACAGTGGCTAAGGAGCTTGGGAGGCCTGTTGTTTGGATAAATGGGGATGAGAGCATAACCACAACTGACCTGATTGGCGGTTATTCTGAGGTTGAGGTTAACACTATAAGGGACAAGTATATCCATAACGTTTTCAAGGATAAGGACATATTGAAGGCAGACTGGGCTGATAATCCTTTAACTCTTGCCTGCAAGCACGGCTACACGCTTATTTACAACGAGTTCAGCAGGGCAAAGCCTTCCGCGAATAATGTGCTGCTTTCTGTTTTTAGTGAAGGGGTTCTTGAATTGCCCACGCAGTTTGGTGAGGAGAGGTATGTAAAGGTTCACCCCAGCTTCAGGGCAATCTTCACATCAAACCCTGTTGAGTATGCTGGAATTCACAGGGCGCAGGATGCATTGCTGGACAGGATGGTTGGGATTTACATGGACTATTATGACAGGGAAACAGAAGTTAAGATTGTTATGACGCATGCTAAGCTGGACGTGAAAGATGCTGCTGCAATTGTTGACGTGATAAGGAGGGTTAGGGAAAGGCTGCCGAACGCTGAGAAGATTGGCACAAGGGCTTGCGTGATGGTTGCCCGCATGCTTAAGGGATTTAAAAAATTCGACAAGGACTCCGTAAATGCGGTGTTGGGGGATATCATTGTCTCGAAAACAAAAAGCCAGGAAGATTTTTTGAGCAAACAAAAGATTTTGGACAGCATATGAAGCTGAAAAAAGCGGGGGCTGTGGTCATGGACCTTTTACAAATTCGCAACAAGGCTTTTTCAAATGCTCAGGAGTTGCTTAATAAGCAGCCGGAGTCTGTCTCTTTGCTGGAAAAGACTGAGAAGGGCTGGAGAATGGAGGTTGAGGTGCTGGAAAGAAAGGCTATTCCGGACAAGTTCGACCTTTTAAGCGTGTTTGAGCTGAACCTTGACTCGGCAGGCAACATACTGAGCTTTAAGCAGATCAGGAAAATAATAAGGGGCAATGTGCAGCAATGAACGCCAGCATTGTGTTTGGACTGGCAAAGCATTGCCTGCATTTGTGCAACAGCCAGAACTTTGAGGAAACATTGATGTTTCACCTGCTCGAAAACAGCGCTGAAGCCAATGTGCTTGTCACCAGCAACGTTGCCAAATGGAATAAGTTTTTCGGGGAAAAAGGGTTATTTGTTGACGTCAGGACGCCAGAGGAGCCGAACAACTGGAAAGGTAGGAATATTGTGGTTGATAACTCTTCCCTCTCAAGCGATTTTACGAAGTGGGAGCGGCATTGGGAGATGCTCCCGCAGGCTGTTTGCATTTACAACATTGACGGGATAGACCCCGCCATTCTAAGGGAACTTGTCGCCATTCATGACAAAATGGTGCTTTCAGTTAATAATATCAGGATGCTTTCCAGCAGGAAGGCTGAAAACGAACTGGAAAACATTAACGGTGAACTTGTTGAAGGCGCAGTGAAAAGGGAGCTGAACAGCGTTGTCCTTGCAATGCTGATGACAAGCCCCATGTGTGGCTCTGACCTGATAAAGGCGCTTTATCTGAAATTCAGGGTTTTTGTTTCCCCGGGCCAGCTTTATCCGAAGCTCCATGAATTGGAAAAGGAGGGTTTGCTGGTGTGCGAGTACAAACTGAAAAGCAAGATCTACAGGGTAAGTGAAAAGGAGCAGGCCTGGGTTGTGCTCAGAAAGCAGGCAGAAGCGAACTCGCTTATAATGCGGCTTTTGACAGGGAACTGAAGGGGTAATGGAAAATGCAGGAATTTGGGGCTGATGCGCAAGATTGCTGCTATTTGTACGTTTACGGAATAGTTCCGATTAAGAATAATGTGAAATTTGATTTTGCAGGGCTGGATGGAGAGCCTTTCACGATTGTTCCTTATATGGACATTGCTGCTGTTGTAAGCTCCTATCCCAGGTTAAACCCTTTGGTAAACGAAACCGAAGCAATGCAGCATGCTGAAATACTTAAAAAGATGTCTGAGAAAACCACTGTAGTGCCGATGTCCTTTGGGAACGTATTCAGGGATGAGGAGACATTAAAGGCTGTATTGGCAAAGGCTTATGATTCTGTTGATGCTTGTTTGGGGCTTATTAAGGGCAAAATCGAACTTGGGGTTAAGGTTGTAAAGCCCGGCGCAGGCCCGGATTACAGCGGTGCTGAGGCTGAAATTCTTAACTGCCTGGGCAGGTTGTGCGTCAAGGCTTCAAGGGGGGAGAGCTTCAGCGACAGGCTGCTGTTGAACTATTCCTTCCTCGTGGAGAAAATAAGGCTTTCAGAATTTTCAAATGCGATATCTATGCTTGAGAAGCGGCACAAAGGCCTCAGGTTCATTTATACAGGGCCTTGGCCGCCTTACTCATTCATTAACATTCGCATCAGGGGGGAGAATGTTCATACTGGATGACGTAATTTTAAGGGCTTTGGGGTTTTCACTTCAGCCGTTTGACATGATATGGCTCCTGGAGCTGATTCGCGATTACGGCTTAAAGGAGAAGTACGATATCAAAAAGATAAACAACCGGATAAAAGAGAACCGGCTATTGTTGGAGCTGGGAGAGCTTGATGAAGCAGCCTACAAAGAACAGCATGAGTCGCTTATGCGACAACTCAGAATAGCGCAGGAAATTGAAGAAATGCTGTCAAAGGTCAGCATCCGGGAGGGAAACGCTTATGACAGGTAATAAAGGGGGTAAAAATGGGACGCTCAATGAGCTATGAGTCAACAGGACTGACAGAGCTTATTGACAGGCTGCTTGATAAGGGGCTCATCATCAATGCCGACATATCAATCAGCGTGGCTGGAACAGAACTGATAGGGATTAAGCTGAGGGCCGCGTTGTCCAGCTTCGAAACCGCGGCAAAATTCGGATTGGCGTTCCCTTCAGGCACGGATTTGACTGCGCCGGCCTGGAAAATTTTGGAATCAGGAAAGAGTATTTGCCCTGAGTGCCGCAGCGCGCTCTATGCCAAAACCGAAAAAGGCTGCCTTGGCTGCGGATGGAAGTATTTAGACTACGCACAAAGCAGTAAAAAAGAAATTGATGGGTAGTATGAAAGCCGTAATAAGGGAAGCCAGACTGTTGCATGTAAGCGATGTCTGGAAAGTGCATAAGCCGCAGGGCCTGGGTTTTAGCGACACAGAAATTGTAACAGTGGCTGCCCAGGAAGAGGGCGGCAGGCTGGTTGAGCAGGACTTTTACTGCAGGCTAAAGGCTGATGGCACCTTGGCCCACAGCATAACAAAGCGCAGCGAGAAAAGGCAGGGGGAGCTGCAATCGTTCATAAGAAAATATGTCAGCAAGGAAAAAGCCTACAATGTCAGGGCAGGAATTGGCGAATGGAAAGGGAAAGTAGTCGAGCTGGAAAAAGTTGATAATGTGATTATTATCAAAATCTGAAAGGGGGTTATGGCAATGGTGGATTCGGTTGGCAGGGCTCCGGTTGGCAGAAGCCATATGGTTGGAAGAAGGAGAAGGGACTTTCTTCTGAGAACAATTCAGAAGATGGAACAGTGGCGTGATGCTGCCCGGCAGAACTTGTTGCGCCAGAGGGAAAGGTACAAGGCCAAAGTGCAAAAAAATAAGGCATTGATGAAAGCCAAAAAAGATGGAAACCTCCCTAATCTTAATCCAAGCAGCTTCCCAAGTAAATTAGAAGTGGGATTCAATCCGAAATCGGTTCACAGGTTTGAAGCAACGCACAGCACAGTCCCGTTGAGGCCTAAATACTCGATAGTGAAGCCATCGGAAAGGATTTACGGCAACAAGTGGAAGTTGCGTGAAGCTGTAAAGCTGGAAAAGCCCAAAACCAAGGTGGGAAAGGGAAAGCGTAAAAAGAAGGTGGGAAAGTGAGCCGAAGAAAAGGGCTGGATGCCAAGGAAGAGGGAAAAGCGCCAGATTCCAAAAGTTTTTTGGAGGCAGTCCCTTTTTTGGGAGGACTTGTCAGGGGGCTTTCAAAAACAGGGCCTTTTAAGAAAAGGTTTGGGGAAGTTGACAGGCAAATTGGGGATAACCTGAGAAAAGGTTGGAAAAAGGAGCCGGCTTTTGAAGTAAGGATTTCGGCAAGGCCCATAATTGAGGAGGCAAAAAAAGAGGGGGCTGGGGAGTTTATAGGCGATGACTGCAAGTTTGAAATGAGGGGGGATAAGCTCTTTTTAACCGCAAAAGTGCCGCAGGAAGAGGTTCACATAGAATTGAAAGGCGAAACCCTAAAGCTGCAGGCGGAGAAGTGGAAGAAAATGATTGAATTGCCTGGCAGGTTCTCAAAACTTGCGAGTATAAGGAATGAAAATGGCATTTTAGTGCTGGAGCTTGCAAAATGAGCGTCCAGATAGAAAGCGATGACTTGAAAGAGGGTCTTTTAGGCCTTGTTGTGGGGTTGGCTGAGATAATAATAGATGTCCTGCAAAAACAGGCGCTCCACAGGATGGAATCTGGCTCCCTGAGCGGGGAAGAGGTGGAGCGGCTCGGGATTGCTTTTTTGAATCTTGACGAGACAATTGAAAGGATTAAAAAAGAGCACGGCTTGGAACAGGCTTCGGACAAGATAAGGGCAGAGCTTGACGGGCTTGTGGGCAACGCTATTGACAAATTGGTTTTGAAGCACGAAAATGGCGGCTGAAACCCTGTACCTGTATGGCCTATTGGTAAACGTAAGTGCCGCAGATTGGCATATGGAAGGGATAGATGGCAATGCTGTTTTTGCCATCACAGAAGGTGCTCTGGCTGCGCTGGTTCATAATCATAAGCTGGAGGAGAATCTGCATTTGCCAAGAGGCGCTGCAGAAGTCAAAAGGCAGGTGACATTGCATAATGAGGTGTTATGCAAGGCGATGGGCGACTTTGGAACTGTAATCCCCCTGAAGTTTGGCACTCTGATTGTCGGTAAAGACAGGAGAAGCCCAAGCGACAATTTAAGGGGATGGATGAAGGAGAACAGGGAGCTGTTGGAAAAAACGTGGGGAATTGTTAAAGGGAAAAGGGAATACGGAATAAGGATTTATTGCCAAAGGAAGCGGCTGGAAAGTGAATCTGGGAAAGATGATGAGCTTGACGCAATTCGCAGTGATATTAGGCAAAGGGGCGCAGGATTGGCTTATTTGCTGGGAAAAAAGCTGGAAATCAGGGCTGCCGAACTGCTTCTGGCTAAGATAAACCACTACACTGACTATTTTTATGGGCGTTTGGAGGGTGTGACACGCCACATAGTGGTGAACAAGTCTAGGCTGGCCATCAACGGGGAAGAAGACCTGCTGTTGAACGTATCCGTGCTTGTAGACGGGGAAGAGTCGGGGCTCGTCACTGAATGCTTGGGGATGTGTGCTGAGAAAGGTTTCTCTTATCGCATTGCAGGGCCTTTCCCCCCCTATTCGTTTGTTGAACAGGGTCAGCTTGTGAAATGAAAACCGACATAGGGGTGGCTGAACTGCTTGACAGGGCATTGCAGAAAGGCGTTATTTTAAACGCTGACTTGGTTGTTACAGTCGCAGGCGTTCCCCTGCTGGCTGCAAACCTAAGGTTGGCCTTGGCAAGTGCGGATACCATGCTGAAGTATGGGGTTATGCAGGACCTGATAGTAAGCAAACCGTTGCACGAAGAGGGAAAAAATGGCGAAAACAAGGATTGCATTATCACAAATCTTTGTTAGAAGGAAAGCTGTAGAAATACTTCTGGCTATTGGCAGTGAAAAAGGTGATGACTATTGCAGCAGGCTGGCTGTGAAAGCGCATTGCACTTACTCGCACGCGACAGGCCTGCTGGAAAAGATGAAGGGAGCTGGGCTATTGACATTTGAAAAGCAGGACAGGATTAAAAAGGTCAAGCTGACTGATAAGGGCATTGAGCTCAGTAAAAACGTGAGGAGGCTGATGGATAGCCTGGAACTTTTATAAATCTGCCCATCAAAACAAATATAAACAGCTCAGGAGTATCCGCCGTCATGCTTAGGACGCACACTTGCGGCAGTCTTTCTTCTGCTGAAATCGGGAGGAAGGTTGCTGTCTGTGGATGGGTTAATTCAAGAAGGGATCACGGCGGCGTTATCTTCATTGACCTTAGGGACAGGTATGGCCTCGCGCAGGTGGTGTTTGACCCTTCGCATAACAGGGAGGTGCATGAGAAGGCTGAGCATCTTGGCCGCGAGTTTGTCCTGCGCGCTGAGGGAAAGGTAAGGCGCAGGCCTGAGGGCATGGTCAACCCTGGCATGAAGACTGGCGAGGTTGAGGTGCTCTGCGATTCCCTGGAGATTCTCAGCTCATCTGACACGCCTCCGGTTGATGTTGACGACCGGGTTGCTGCGAGTGAGGAAACCAGGCTGAAGTACCGATACCTTGACCTGCGCAGGCCATTGATGCAGGCTAGGCTGAAGTTCAGGGATGATGTGGCTAAGGCAGTCAGGGAGTATTTCGCAAAGGAAGACTTCATTGAGGTCGAGACCCCGCTTCTCATAAGGTCCACTCCTGAGGGTGCCAGGGATTATGTTGTTCCTTCAAGGCTGCATAAGGGCAAATTCTATGCCTTGCCCCAGAGCCCGCAGATTTACAAGCAGATTCTGATGCTTGCGGGCTTTGACAGGTATTTTCAGATTGCCCGCTGCCTGAGGGATGAGGACTTGAGGGCTGACAGGCAGCCTGAGCACACGCAGGTTGATTTGGAAATGTCTTTTGTGGAGCAGGCGGATGTGCTTGAAACTGTCGAGGCAATGTATCATCATGTTTTTGGCAGGGTTTTGGGGATGAAGCTTGAAAAGTTTCCTGTAATCACTTATGAGGAGGCGATGGAAAAGTTTGGGACTGACAAGCCTGACCTGAGGTTTGGCCTTGAGCTGGTTGACGTCACTGATATCGCGCGGTCTTCTGATTTTAATGTCTTTAGGAATGCTGAGGTTGTAAAATGCCTTCCTGTCCCTCACGAGATTTCAAGGGGTGACATAGACAAGCTTATTGACTGGTGCAAGGGCCAGGGCTCAAAGGGCCTTGCTTGGATGAAGGTTTCCAAGGATGGCCTGGAAAGCTCTATTGTCAAGTACTTTTCACCGGAAGTGCAGAAAAAGCTTCAGTATAGGGTTAAGGTCAAGTCAGGAGTTCTGTTCTTCATCGCAGACACAAGGCAGAAAACCAATGAGATTCTGTCAAAGCTCAGGACTAAGCTTGCGGAGGACTTGAACCTCATAAAGCCCGGCCAGTTTAAGTTCTGCTGGGTTGTTGACTTCCCCATGTTTGAGTGGAAGGATGATGAGCAGAAGTGGGACTTTAACCATAATCCTTTTTGCATGCCGAAGAAGGAACATCTTGAATTTCTGGAAAAGGAGCCTGGAAGGGTGTATGCGAATCTTTACGATGTTGTGCTTAACGGAATTGAGCTTGGCTCAGGCGCAATAAGGATTAACAGGCCTGATGTCCAGGAGCGCGTTTTTTCGGTTGTTGGCATAGACAGGAAATCTGCTGAGAAAAAATTCGGCTTTCTCCTTGAGGCTTACAGGTATGGCGGGCCCCCTCATGGGGGCATGGGGCTTGGCCTGGACAGGCTTGTTGCCTTGATGCAGGGATTCAACGACATCAGGGAGGTCATCGCCTTTCCCAGGACAAAATCTGCTGAGTGCCCGATGGACGGCTCGCCTTCTGAAATTGACGCAAGGCAGCTTAAGGACCTGCACATCTCTTTTGACAGGTAATTTTGGTCATAAAATATTGTTTTTTCTTTTGAAAGTGATACTTTTTTATAATGTGCAGGAATTCTCGTCAACCGGAATGATTGAGCTTTTCGCGCTTAGGAATGACCGGATTGAGCGCCTTGAGGGCCTTAAGGGGTTTGGGCCTTCAAGGGGCGTCTCATGGGTCAGGTGTGTTGAGCCTGTGGAGGCTGACCTTGAGTCCATATCTGAACTCCTTAGGATGCCCCTTCAGGATTTAAAGGAGTCTGTTGAGGAGGACGCCAGGAGCAAGTTGACTGTGGGCAGGCATATAGAGCTCATCTTCAGCGTGCCTTCAATGTCAGAGGGCGAGGTTCTTACCGTCCCCCTGCACATTTTTGCCGTGGGCAGCCTGTTGGTTACTGTTGAGAGGAAGTCTATCAAGGTGCTTGGAGACCTTTCCAAGGCGTTGATTGAGAACAAGAGGCGGTTTCTTTTCAGGAAGCACACTGCATACTTTATCTATTATGTACTGGACAAGGTTAATGATGAGTTCCTTTATTTCGTTGACAAGATATCCCTTAAGCTTGAGCTTTTCAGGGAGCGGAAGGCCCTTTCAAAGGACGCCATCCAGAAGATTTATGATACCAGCATCACTCTTAGCTACTTCAACCAGTCGCTTATTGCGAACATTGATGTTCTTAATGAGCTGAGGAAAAGCTATTTCAGGATGTTCAGCCAGGAGGACCGGGACAATTTCTCTGAGCTTTATTATGACGCTTTGCAGGTTCTTGACACTGAGAAGATTCAGCGTGAGCTGCTTTCAAACCTTTTCAGCATGCATTCAACCCTTATTGGGAATGAGCTTAACTATTTCATGAGGATTGTTGCTTTGGTGGCCCTGCTCTCAACAGTTCCCATGCTGATTACCAGCATTTTCTCAATGAACATACGGAACGTGCCGCTTGTCCAGGGCGAGCATGCCTTCTTTGTCATCCTCGGGCTGATAGCCGTGTCATCAATTGCATCATTCATACTTTTCAGGTGGTTTGCAAGAAAATGGCAGTGACCCTCGTTACAGGAAACAGGAATAAGGCTGCGGAGTTCAGCCTTCTTCTGGGCAAGGTGGACATCATCCAGGCTGAGTATCCTGAGATAAGGTCTGAGGACACTGCGGAAGTCGCCAAGGTCGCCGCAAAATTTGTTTCTGAAAAACTCAGGAAGGCAGTTGTTGTTGAGGACTCCGGGCTTTTCATCGATGCCCTTGGGGGCTTTCCGGGCACTTATACAAAGTGGGTGACCCGGAAGATAGGCAATAAGGGAATCCTTGCATTGATGCGCGGAGTGAAAAACCGGCGCTGCTTTTACAGGTCGGCAGTGGCTTGCTGCAAGCCGGGTGGAGAGCCAGTCTGCTTCATTGGAAGCCAGGAGGGGAAAATCGCTTTCAGGGAGGCTGGCAGGAATGGCTGGGGGAATGACAGCATTTTCATCCCAAAGGGCAAGTCAAAAACCTATGCGCAGCTGAAGAAGCCCGGCGAGCCTGGAAGGTTTCGCATTGATGCGGTAATGCAGCTCAGGGAGTTCCTCGGTACGACTGAATTTGCAGCTCGAGGATAATTATTTAAAGAAGACCCCCCATCCCGTTTGTAATGGTGGATTTTGCAACTGGTCTTTTCGGTGCATTCATCAGGTTTCTTCTTGGGACTGTCTTTTTGGGCGGTCTTTTTGTGTTGGGATTCCTGGTTCTTGTCAGGCTATTGAAAAAAAAATTTAATATTCGCGCTCCTGGGGTTAACTCCGCAACTGCCCTGGCCGTTATGCTGGCTGTTGCTGTCGCGGGTATGTTTTATATGGATGCTTATCACGGGTGGGAGTTTCGGGTTTTTCCTTTCTTTTTAATAATAAGCATTGGCCTTTCATTGATATTTGGTTCTGTTGCCTTTTTTGTTTTGACAAGGAAAAAGTTTATCTGAATCTTTTGGCTTAGGCGACGTTGCTGGCGAATAATTTTTAAACACATCTCGATAGATTTTCCGCATTATCATTGATGATTCTCAGCACTGATAATTTTATCCGCCCGAGATAACTGACAGTATCCTTATCTCATCAGCATCCTCAACTTTCTCGTCAGAAGTCAAAAGCTCATTATCCCTTGTTACAAGGACAGTGCCTTTGTTGATTTTAAGCTGTTCAAGCAGTTCTGCCACTGTTCCCTTGAACTTCATTTGCAGTTGCCTGCCCTCCCTTTCAATGTACACCTGCATGCTGCCGGGAAATCAGCAGATTTTAAAAATCTTCAGGCTGTTATTTTCAGCGGCAGGCTGTCCTTCAGGCTTGGGAAGTTCTTGTTGCACCTTGCAAAGCCTGCTGGCAGCGGCTGTTTGCCTGAGCACTTGACCGCATTTTGCCGGCTGGCATCAGCCTCTTCCATTTCTATAACCATTGTGTAGTCTCCTGGCTGCGTTGTTGACATGGTGTTGCCGGACCATTCCAGTGGGATGGTGGTTGACCGCTGTTCTTGGCCTGATATGAATTTGGACACGCGGCAGTACTCTCCTATGGGTTCGTCAGGGCATCCCCAGGCTTTGGGATTTGCGTTATTGTTGTTTTTTGCCAGGAGGCTGACTTCCCATATGGCCTTGCCTTCGTCTGGAGCGATTTTGGCCGTATACCTGACTCCTTCGGCTTTTCTCACTTGGCTTGGCCCTGTAATAGTTGCCTGGAACTGGCTGCCCGCCTGCCCGCCGCCTTGCCCTCCTGTCTGCTGCCCTGCCTGTGCCGGTGCCACCTGCTGCCTGTATTCCTTTATTGCGTTGTAGTATTCATTTCCGTTTCCTGAGCTGTCCAGCATGTTGAACTCGCTCCATGAGTTTGACTTGAGCAGCCATATTATCGCTCCTGCTGTGTTCGTGTCCTCGTACCAGGCCTTGTATATGTCCTTGAACTGCTGCGCTGTGACCGGAGCGCTGCCGTGCCGTTTCCATGATATTTCTGTCAGTAGTGCCGGCACGTTCAGGCCTTTGTTCGCTATCTGCGCCCTTTCATCCCTGTATTTTGTCTGGGCAGGGGGGTATGGGTGTGAGCCCCATATGTCTATGTAGTCCTTCAGCTCTGGCTTTGCGTTGAGCATCCTCTCGATGAATTCATTTGGAGCGATGTTTCCATTTGCTGTCGGCGCGTCCACAGCCAGCCCGGCGCTTATGATGTTGGTGTCCCTCTTTCCGTCTTTCATGTCCTCCTGCCTGATTGCCTTTGCTGCTGCCAGCAGGAATGCAGCGTATTCTTCAGGATTTGCAGCGCCTCCCCATTCGCCGCCGAGGTTTGGCTCGTTCCATATCTCAACATAGTTCACTTTCATCCCTGATGCTGCCTCAAGCTGCGCCACTGTCTCGGCGTACTTTGCCGCGATGCCTGCGTAGTTGTTTGCAGGGTCTGGCTTCTGCCAGGAGTCTCCCTGGTGCTTGCCCTGCAGCCTTATCACTGGTATCATCTTCCTTCTGTTGACTTCCTTTATGAAGGTGGACCATTTTGTAATGTCAACCCCATATCCTACTCCGTCAACAAGGTTTTTGGCCATGCCGCAGTCGCCAACAAGCTCCTTTGCCTTGTCAAGCTGCGTTCCGAATTCGCTGACAGGGTATTCCTGGAGCATTGTGTGCACTCCGAATTTATTTGGATTGCCGCAGTTTGCTGGGGTTGCAGGGCCTCCGCCGCCTGGGGTTTCAACAGGGCTGCAGGTCTCTCCCCCGCATCCTCCTGTTCCCCCGCACTTGTATATCAGGTCGTCAACCAGCCATACTCTGAGGTAATACTTGCCGCTGTCCTGTGGCCAGCTGTTGTCCTGGCCTATGCTCATCACCCCGTCAGTTTTTGCAGGATCCCCGACATAGAGATAAACGCCGTAGCCTGTTACATATGTGTACTGCATTTTGAAGGTAAGCGTGAAGTCTCCTGTTTCAGGGAACACGGCTCCTTTGGTTGAGACGTAAGGGAAGCTTGCCGAGTATGTCTGCTGGCTTGGCATCTTGAGTTCCAGAGACCCGCCACTCACAGCTATTACTCCGGTTCTTGGCTTTGAGTCCCACTTTGCCGGGTCAAGCTGGGCTGCGGTGAATCCCTCCTTGAATACTTCCTTGCCTGCTGAGTCTGTTACTGTTATTGACTCGACTTTAATCGAGGTCCATGTCCCTTCTGCGCCGACATTCTCAAGCGGGTTGCCTATGGATATTCCTTTTGGCCTTGTCTGCGAGTCAGAGGTTCCAATCAGCTCTGTGTCCATGTACATTGAGTATTTGCCGTTCTTGTATTCGAGCTTGTATTCGTGCATTTCAAGGTCTTCCTTTCCTGCTGTCCCTGTGGCCAGTCCCTGGCCTGGCGTGCATTTTTGCCCCACGCATGTCTGCGTTGAGCAGCAGTATCCTGGCCCGTCCCGGTTGTTGTCATAGTATTGGCTTCCGCATACACATCCCTGGTTTGCAGCAGCCAGGGAAGTGTCTGTTGCTTCTGTGGGGCAGGGTGTCTGCTGGCACTTTGAAATGTCATCCACAACAATCCCGTCCTCGCAGCAGAATTTCTCCTCCTTTACTTTTATCTCCCATTCTCCGTAATCTTCCTTGTCCGCGTCTTCGTGGTCTTCCAGTATGTTGACGTTCGTTGTCCCGCAGAGGCAGTTTTCCTTCAGCTCTGTCTTGATTGCGCATCTCGGATAGTTTCCTGTGCCTGTTATCAGCTCAAAGTATCCTCTTGCATATGATGCTGCCTGCTTGGTGTTTATCACTTCAACTTCAAGCTTGTTGGATGGCGCCTTTAAGTCAGAGTCTGGTATGGGTGTGTAGTCAACATTAACATCCTTTCCGTTCAGCTTGCCTTTGCACTCGTCATCGCATGCCCCTTCTGGCGGGCTCCTTAGGTCTATCTTGAGCGTATCCTTGACGTTCACGCAGCTGTTTCCTTCAGGCCTCAGCTTGTACTCATACTCTCCTTTTCCTCCGGCATCAGCGACGCTGTTATAGCCGTAGTTGTTTGGTGTTGCGAGTTGTATCGGGTTGCATTCTACCGGGCATTTTTTCGGGCAGGGGTTGCTTTCATCGCCGCCGCAGCACTCTGTTTTGCAGGATGGGCCGCTGCCATCCTTGATGCCGTCATTGCTCATACGCTTGTACTGCTCGGTTCCTTCAACAACCCATACGTTTGCGCGGTATTCTTCCTTTGCCTTGCCCCTGCAGAGGGTATTGCATCCTGCATTTCCTTCGCAGCCGTCGCAGGTAGTCTCGTCCATGATCTTGTCATCCTCGTCCCAGTCTCCTATGCTTGGCTTTCCTTTCGGTGTTCCTGTTTGCTTGCGTGCGGCTTTGTCTGCATCTCCGCTTCCGCCGCTCCACACTAAGTTTTCGTGCCTGTTCGGCCTTTCCCTTATCACGCCAAATGGCAGCGCTGCTATTGCTCCGGTTGGCTGGTTTGCTGGCTGGACTGGTTGTCCGTAATCCGGACCTAACCCTGGCTGGTCGGCTGGTGGTGATTGGATTACGCTTCCCGTAGGCCCGGTGTCGCCAGCTGTTTCATCAGAAGAGCCAGGAGTTGCCGCAGCCGGTTGCTCTTGTGCAGGCTGAGCGCCTATCACCTGCCAGTCCGACCCCACCCTTCCTATAAGCGTGCTGTCTGTGCTGTACACCTGCTCCCTGTAAAGCCAGTCTGTGAATTCTATTTGTGGAACCTGGCTTGTGGGCTTGCACATCAGGACTATCGCGTAGTCTCCTGCCTGGGTTATTTCTCCTGTGACAGAACCTTTTGGAATTTCGGTTTGTGGAGAATCTGCACTTTTTAATGTTGTTATGTAAAGTGTTGTGCTCTTCTCCACAGACTCCCATACGTCCCTTTCCTTATCGTATCTCGCTATTGCGAGGAACTCCTCGTTATAGCCTTTTGGAATGTCAGCAGCCATATAGGAGATGGTCAGCTCTGCCGGCTTGTCAAATTCTATGCCTTTGATTGAATAGATTATGTTGCCGACTACAACTTCGTTCTTGTTTCCGCTGTCTGCCTTCCTGTCCTCCAGCTTCAGCTCACCTTCTCCCTTCAGGTCTGTTCCCTGCTTTATCTCCAGCGTGGCTCCCCCGTTTGTCCATTCTTTTACAACATCATCCTCTGCCACGACTCTTCCTGCTGGCGTGTTTAGCCTTGCTGCACCAAGCGGCGTTACCCTTGGCAGCGCATAGTCGAAGATTTCAAACTCAAGTATCCTGTCCTCTGCAATCAGTGTTATCGGGTATTTTGCCCGTGCAATGACTGCCCTGTCAGTTATTTCCACGTTTGCTTTTGGAGTTCCTGCCTGCACCTTCACTCCCTGCCTTTCGAAGATGGACAAGTCAATGCATGGCTTGAGGTGGTTGTCCATGTAGTATTGTATCTGGGAGGCTGATGCAGGGCCAAGCCCGAACTGGATTATGCCCTGCTTTACCTGCTGGTCCATGCAGCTCTGGACATAGCTGTTCAGGACTGAGTCCAGGCCTGCGCTTGAGCTTGTGGTAATTTGCCCAGGGTTTGTGCTTCTGGCATAGAAGACCGCTCCTCCAAGGATGAAAAGGGCTAGAAGCCCTGCTATTAAAAAGGTGGATATCTGGCCTCTTTTGCCCATGTCCCAGTTCTCGGCCAAGTAGTTTATATATGTTGCTATGGAGTTGGGTGTGTGTGCGCTATCCTGATATTATTTGACCTCGATGGTTTTATTGGGTATTCCATATTTTAAACCTCCGCTTTTTTCTTCCTTTCAAACGCTTGGCTTGGAGTCTCTAGGACGTCCTAATTTAGGGCAAGCCTTTGAAAGAAACCTCGGGGCTTTAGCCCCTGTGATGAATTTCAAAAGGTTAGAGCGCCCATAGTTGGGCGTGGAAAGCTTTTTCTCGTCTTTTCATAAAATAATGGGTGGTGGGCTCGTCGTATCTGGAGCGCCACCCAATGGTCGGAACTTGAGTAGCGGTAGCTGCGCTTGTTCTTAAAAATTTTTCGCGCCGCTGGCCCGGGCGGTTGGTTAGAATGGAATTTGAACTTGTGGTTAGCTCAAGCGCGGTTGGTGAGAGTAACTTTCACCTTCAGTTCACGCCTGCGTACAGGCGGGACATTTTTTTTGACCCTTTGGTTAGGGAGTTGACTTTGGCTTATATCGTTGAGAAAATGCGGAAGCTAAAGGTCGTTTTGTTGGCGTATGGTTTTGGGCCTGACCACTTGCATTTGTTTGTTGGGAATGTCAGGTTTGTCGGCGAGATTGAGTTGGTTAGGCAGATTAAGGGATTCAGCAGTTACATGATGCGGAAGGGTCTCAGGTACCTTTTTCAGGACAAGCTTTGGGGCGATAAGTTCTGGAGCGAAGGACATTTCTACCGAAGCGTAGGGGCGGTAAGCAACGAATCAATAAGATGGTATGTTGCGGAAGGCCAGAAGAAGCACTGGAGAAAACACACTTATGAGCAGTATTGTATTATGAAGAATCAGAAGCTCCTGACGGAGTTCACCGTTTAATCAGTAAACGCTCGCTGGCTTTAGCCAGCAGCAGTTTACCCAGTTTCATCCCTCGATTTACCATATCGAGGTAAAATAATTTCGGGATAATACACCCGCTGTGGAAAGCGAAAACAAGATAAACGCCGGGGCAAAAAGACGGTTATGGATTTCCTGCTAACAGGGCTTCTTCTTGCAGCAGGTGTTGTCATAGGTGTTGTAAGCGTCACTGTAGGGAGCTCGGCACTCTTCACAATACCCTTGCTGCTGAGCCTAGGGCTGGGCCCGGTTGCCGCTGTTGCAACAAACAAGTTTGCAGTGCTTGGTTCCCTGACATCAGGAGGCATCAAGTACCATTCAAAAGGGATATTCAAAAGCAAAAAACTACTTGCATTGCTATGCGCCGCGTCTGTAGCCGGAAGCCTGTTGGGAGCTAAGATTGCCCTCTCCATAGACCAGCAGACGCTAAAAATAGTTATCGCTGCGCTTCTCATTGTGGGCTTGACGCTTTTTTTATTCCAACAGAAAAAAGCCGGAAAGAGCAAAAGACTGCCTGGCGGCGAAATAATTGGAGCTGCTGTGTTCTTCTTTCTCGGAATCTATAGCGGCATAATCGGGGCAGGGCTTGGAAGCCTCATAATCATTGCACTAGCGTAACTATTCGGTTTGGACCTACTTGAAAGCTCGGCAATGATGACTATAATCAACCTCTTTTCCCTGCTCGCAGCAGTAGCGATATTCGCTGCTAATGGAGCAATAAATTTCACGTATGGCTTGCCATTGATAGCTGGAACCTTAATCGGAGGCTGGACAGGCGCCCATTTTGCACATTCAAAAGGCACAGCTTTCATCCGGCCACTGTTCATAATTGTAACAAGCGCACTGATACTGAAATTGGTAATAGACCTTGTTTAATCCAGAACAACCCTCTGGCCGTTCTTCATAAGGTGGACCCTGTTTTCAGCATAGCCCATCTCATAGGCTAGTTCGGCCATCTTGGAAGTCATCTCAAGCGGAGCATGGGCAGGAATTACGTGCTTTGGCTTTACCAATGAAATCATCTCCCGGGCATCCTCCCTTGCGCTATGGCCGCTGACATGGATGTCCCTGAAAATCCTCGCACCCTTCTTTGTGAGGAGCTTCTCAAGGTATTCCCGGTTGGCAATGTTTGTTGGAGTTGGAATTGTCCTGCACGAGAAAATCACATGGTCGCCGGGGTCAAGCCTGAAGTCAAGCTCGTCATGGGCCAGCCTGTAAAGGCTGCTGTTCGGCTCACCCTGATGGCCTGTCATGACAATGAGATAGCGGTCCTTGCCCTCCTTCATAATCCTCTTAAGCCTGCGGCTGACCTGCCGCTTGAACTTAACAACCTCCACATTTGCAGTGAAGTCCGCAATGCCCGTATCCCTGGCCGCAGCAACGTACTTGGCAAGGCTTCTCCCAAGAAAGACAACCTTCCTGTCAAGTTTAATGCCGAGTTCCACTATGCTCTTAAGCCGCGCAATGTGGGACGAGAAGGTGGTCACTATTATGGCCCTTCCCTTGTTGTCAGCTCCAAGCAGAACGTCCCTGAGAAGCTGCCTCGCGACAGACTCAGAGGGCATCTTCTGATACCAGCCTGCATATGTCGAGTCAATTATCAGCGCCAGAACGCCCTTGTCGCCCAGTTGCCTGAGCTTCGCAAAATCAGGCTTCTTTCCTATGACCGGATAAAGGTCAAACTTGAAGTCATTTGCATAAAGGATGATTCCCTGCTTGGTGTGAATAGCCACTATAATTGACTGGGGAGTTGAATGGGTGATGTTAATGAACTCAATCTTGACCTCATCAGACTGCATGTAGTGGGCGTTGACATCCAGCGTCTTTATCTTGTTCCTAATCCTTATCTTTTCCTCATTAAGAATGTTCTTCAGAACAGCGGCTGTAAAAGGGGCTGCAAGTATGTCAGCCCTCGGATAGCGGCCGCACAGGTAAGGAATGCCACCGACATGGTCAAGATGCGCGTGGCTGGGGATAATAAGGCTCACCTTCCCCTCCCAGTCCCTGATTGAGTCAACATTAGGGACAGACTCTGACTTAATGAGCAACTCAGCGCTTATGTTAAGCACGTCCTCGTCATTTGTGGCATGAATATAATTCTCCATGTGCAGGCCGATGTCAAGCACAACCACATCATTCCCGATTTTTACGGCAGTCATGTTCCTGCCCACTTCGCTATAGCCTCCAACTGCCGCGAGCTCTATCATTCCAAAACAGGAAATCAAGCCAGGTTATATATCTATCTTACGCAAAGATTGGAGGAAAAAAACCTTGCCATCGGGGAGGAAGTGGAATTCCAGGTGTTTAGGAAGGCAAACCTGAAGAGACTATTTGGAAGCGGAGCGCACCTGAAGCTGGATGCCCAGAAAGCAAAGGACGAGCTTAGGAAGGAATGGTAATTTTCCTGGACACTTACGCCTTGATAGAAGTAGACAGGGGTAATGCAGCGTACAAAAGGTATGCGATTGTTATTGAAATTGACGATAGGATAATAACTGATGCGGATAAACTCAAGCTGGTCAACCTGAAAAAAAGGCTGAGCTTTGCAGACTGCATCGGATACGCCACGGCCAGAAAGTTTGGAGCGAAGTTTGTAACAGGCGACTATGCTTTTAAGGGACTGGAGAATGTGGAGTTTGTCGTGTGATGGGCAATGCACCCTACCCTATTCTGACACTATGAACTTGCCGCTTAAAAAACATTTTATCAGGTTTTCCGCGGCCGGAAACAAGTTTTTGGGCAAACCATCCCTTGGAAACCATCTCCATTCCTTCCATTCTTCCGGGATAAGATTTTTTGGCTCACCAGCTGTTTCTGCAAAAACACCTATGCCTATGTAGTGGTTTCCCAGCGCGTAGTTTGCATTCACGCAAATTACCTTATAAGCCATAACCCTGCAACCGAGCTCTTCCCTGATGTGCCTACTCACTTCATCCCCTATTTTCTCTCCAAATTTTATGTCCGTGCCAGGAACACCCCAAACAGGCCCTCCATAATCCCATTTTTCCGTGAGCAATCCCAGAAGTATCTTTCCATCCCTGACCACCAAGATGTCCACGTTAACCCTGGGCTCTCTGTTTGCTCCCATTTCATTTTTTTGCTGTCGCGCTCAAAAAATGCATGCGGGGAGTAGGATTCGAACCCACGTAGGCACTAAGCCAGTAGATATCCCACCAGCCATCAGCTGGCAGATAAGCTTAGCTCCCTGCTCCAGAAGCCTTGAGTCTGGGCGCTTTCGACAGCACTACCCCGATTGGCCACTCCGGCATCCCCGCACTGGCAGGAAGGGCTTTGAGGGATTATTTAAATATTGCCAAACAACCTAAGCTGCTTACCAACCGCTCCATAAACTATATAAACATCCCTTAGCTGGCTCTGCAAAAAACAAAAGGGTGGTTGAATGGTCAGGGTGGCTATAAACGGCTTTGGCAGGATAGGAAGGATGTTCTTAAGGGCGTGCCAGAACGACAAAAAGGTCGAGGTGGTAGCCATAAATGACCTGGGGGACATCAGCGCGCTGGGATATCTGCTGAAATATGACTCAGTCCACGGCGAATTTGAAGGAACAGTGTCAGTGGACAAGGACAGCCTGGTGGTCAACGGCAGGAAAATACAAGTTACAAACGAAAAGCAGCCTGAAAACCTCCCATGGAAGGACCTGAAGGTGGATGTTGTAGCTGAATGCACAGGCGCATTCACCAATACAGCCGATGCCGCAAGGCACATCACAGCCGGAGCGAAGAAAGTGCTGCTCTCAGCGCCGCCAAAGGAGGGCGGCTGCACAACAATAGTCGTGGGCGTGAATGACCAGAAGCTGGGCAAGGAATGCAAGGACGACGTGATATCAAACGCAAGCTGCACAACAAACTCACTCGCGCCCGTTGCGAACATTCTGCACAGGAATTTCGTGATAAAGCACGGCTTCATGACAACAATACACGCCTACACAAATGACCAGAAGATATTGGACCTGCCGCACAAGGACCTCAGAAGGGCGAGGGCAGCGGCGCTCAACATAATCCCCACCACCACAGGCGCGGCCAGGATGTTGCATGAGGTAATCCCTGAACTTAAGGGCAAGATGGACGGCATATCAATGAGGGTTCCAGTTCCCTGCGGCTCTGTAACAGACCTCGTATGCGAAGTGGAAAGGCCGACCACAAAGGAGGAAATCAACGCGGCCTTCAAAAAGGCGGCAGCCGGAGAACTGAAAGGAATACTCCAGTATTCTGAAGAGCCGCTTGTGTCAACAGACATCGTGGGCAACCCCCATTCATCCATATTCGACTCGCAGCTTACAAACGTATCAGACCGCACCCTGGTAAAGGTCGTTAGTTGGTACGACAATGAATGGGGATTCTCAAACAGGATGGTTGATGTAGTAAAAAGGCTCGTAAAGTAAAATGCGGACATTAAAGGACGTTGACATAAAAAACAGGCGAGTCCTGCTTCGCGCCGACTTCAACGTGCCGATTGACTCGGAAGGAAACCTTATAGACAGCAGCAGGATAGAACAGACCCTGCACACCATAAGGGAACTGACTGATGGGAAGGCTGCAAAAATAATAATGATGAGCCACCTTGGCCGCCCCGACGGAAAGCCCGTGGAAAACCTTAGGCTGAATCCGGTCGCAAAATGCCTTAAGGAGCTGCTCAAGGAGGAGGTAACAAAGCTGGATGACTGCGCAGGCCAGCAGGTAAGGCAGCAGGTACAGGACTCAAAGACAAAGCTAGTGCTGCTGGAAAACCTCAGGTTCCATCCCGAGGAGGAAAAGAACGACCCGCAGTTTGCAAAGGAACTGGCCAAACTTGGAGAGGTATATGTGAATGATGCCTTTGGCGCATGCCACCGGAGCCACGCATCCGTTGATGCAATAACAAAATACCTTCCAAGCTGCGCAGGCCTGCTCCTGGAAAAGGAAGTCACGGCACTTTCAAAGCTGTTCAAGCCCAAGAAGCCGCTAGCAGTGGTTCTCGGCGGTTCAAAAGTATCAGACAAGATAGGCCTTATTGAAAACATAGGCAGGCGGGCGGACACCATACTGATAGGAGGCGCGATGGCCTTCACATTCCTGAAGGCGCAGGGAAAGGAGACAGGCCTGAATAAAGTGGAAACTGGCAGGCTGGAGTATGCCGCGAACATCAGCATGAAAAACATAAAGCTCCCAACCGACTTCATAATAGCGGACAAGGTGGATGAGTCAGCCACTGCGGCCAGAAGCAAAACAATACCGAAAAATGGCTATGCCCTGGACATAGGCGAGGATACCACTACCGAGTTCTGCAAAGAGATATCAAAGGCAAAGACAATAATATGGAACGGGCCAATGGGCGTTTTTGAAATTGAAAAATTCGCCAATGGAACAAAAAAAATCGGGGAGGCAATAGCACAGGCGGATGCTGAGACAGTCGCAGGAGGGGGAGACACAGTGGCAGCCATTGAAAAGCTTAAGCTAAAAGGGTTTACACATGTGTCAACCGGCGGCGGAGCGATGCTTGAGTTTCTTGAAGGAAGGAAACTGCCGGGGATTATGGCGCTTGAAAGAAACTAGAACTATTTCCCACTTTGAAGTAGTTTCAAAGGAAAAACTTTTTATATTCAGCCAGGTACGGCTGCAATAGGGTGGCAAAGAGTGGTTTCTGACAGGGACGTAGAGGCAGCATTCAGAAAGGTCAAGCAGGACATCAATGCGGTCAGGCAGGATATAGCGGCAGCAAAGGCGCTGATTGGGGCTGACAAAA
Source organism: uncultured Methanosarcinales archaeon (assembly GCA_964504135.1). Lineage (GTDB taxonomy): Archaea > Nanobdellota > Nanobdellia > Woesearchaeales > UBA10216 > JACPTG01. Next base: position 10,808 of record CAZDCW010000004.1, on the reverse strand, counting down.
AAGAGCTTCATGAGTTCATCAATGCAGCAACCGCAAAACTGGGCCGGATAGAAAGCAGGGCAGCAACAAAGGAAGACCTGTCAAACATAGAAAGCCAACTGGAAATCAGGGGAAAGGATCTGTCAGGGCTTTCCAGGGAAATCAAGAGCCTCAGAAACGACATAGAAAAGGCCTCGGCAAAGGCATCACAGCAGACTGAGGAGCAAAAGGCAGCAAGAAAGCAGGCTGAAAAGTCATTGGACGAGAAGCTCCGCAAGACAGCAGAGGGAGCAGCCAAAGCCAGCGATATTTCTGAAGTAAAATCACAGCTCGCAACAATAAAAAAACAGGCAGCCACCACAGAGCTAAGAATCAAGGCAATGCCAGGCGCAGAGCCAATCCTGAAGCGGCTGCAGGAACTTGAGGATGGCCTTGCAAAGACCCGCAGGCTGATGCAGGAGGCAGATGTCAAGGAGCTAAAAGCAGAGCTTGCCGAGCTGACCGCGGATTTCACCAGGCTGGGCAACAGGTTCGTAAGCTGGCAGGATAGCCAGAAGGCAGAAAAAAGAATTGAAAGGGAAATCAGCGAGACTGAAGAAAGGATAAGCAGCCTAAAGGCGTCGCTTGAGGCGGCCAAGGCGTCATCGATTGACAGGGAAGAGCATGAAAGGGCGGTTTCTGACCTAAAGTCAGATATGAAGGCTGCAAAGGAAAGCCTGAACTCACTGCTAAAGGCAGAAGTTGACCTGGGCGAATACGCGACAAGGGACGAACTCAGGAAATCCGCAAGGAACCTGGAAAAAGAGCTTGAGGAAACCAGAAAAAGCCAGGAAAAAAGGCTTCTGAAACTTGAGGATGAGCACAACGAAAAGCTGCGAAAAGCCCAGGCAAGGATAGCTGACCTTGAAAATTCCCTTGAGATACTCAGCGCAAGGGCAGAACGGGCGTCAGCAGAGCTGTCTGACAAGCTGAAGGCAGTGGAGCGCGCAAAGGCAAAACCCGATCTGACAGCCAGCATACCTGCAGTCTCAGAAAAGAGGCATGTCCATGGAAAAGAACAGATTCCTGAATACGTGCCTGCCCAGGAAAAGGGGATGGGAACCTATATAACCGCAATCATCCTGATACTCATACTGGTTGCGGCAGGATACTACATCTACACCCAGCTTGCGCCGGGGACTCCAGGAAATTATTCAGCCAATTACTCGCAGGCACCGGCTGCCCCTGCCGCAATAAGGGGGGAGAATAAGACAACAGCTGCAAACGAGACTGACTTTGCCAAAAAAAACCAGGAGTGCTTCTACAAGTTTGAATGCCTGCAAGACAATGAGGGGAACTACTACTTTGAATGCAAGTACGACCTGAACGCAAGCGAGTGCAAGTGCTACAAGGGGACAAACGAAAGCTGTACCGGGGAAAAGATGGCGCTTTTGGCAGCAGGCCGCAATTCAACAGCAGCGCCGAGACAGATAACCTGGCCAAAATACACCATCCACATAATTGCAATAGCCGCAATAGCAGCGTTCACAACCATACTGATATACCTTTTCAAGAAAGGGGAAGAGGCAGAAAGGGAAGAGGAGGAGAAAACCCAGGAACAGAAGGAACATGAGAAAGAGGGGGAGAAGTAAGTTTTTTTTGGGCTTACTTCACAGCATAAGCCTTTCCCCTGTGCACAACAACCCTGACTTTCTCCCCAACAGCAACCTTCCTTCTGACAAGCAGGGGGATATTCTCATATGTTGACGGACTCATCGCCTCAGGCACAGGATAAGCCTTGGTCACCAAGCTGTTCTGCAGTTCCACTTTCTCAGGCTCGGCATCCAGGTCAAGGAACACCCTCCTCCCCGAAGGCAGGGCGGTTCCTGCTATTTTCCTTCCCACGCTGCTTACGAGAACAACCTCATTGTTGTGGATTACCATGTCGCCTGGAACGACAGAAGCTGGCCTGTACAGCACGCTTGTCCTGTAAAGATCCCTGCTTGTCTGCCTGTCCCTTGTGTGAAGCTTCTCACTGATTTTAAGACATCCCCCGAATTTTCTCTTAAGAGCCCTCCCCAGGCTGGCCGCAAACCTGTTTGAGCTCAGGTAATAGTCATACCCGTCTCCAGCTCTTTTCCGACTGCTCAGGAACACCCCTTTTGAAGCGGCCTTTCCAATTTCCTGCTCAACATATGCCACCATGTTCTTGTTTGGGCTGCGGAGCTGCAGTATGGCTTCGTAATAGCTGGAAGGCTTCATGGATGCTGCTAAAACCGATAGGTTTTTATTTCCTCCGCTGTGCCGTGACACATGAGTTTTGGCAGGTTCCTGAAGCGTGCCTGGCGCTTCATCTGGGATGACAACAGCGTATGGAGCTGGCTTGTGAATGTTGTCGTGGCCTTTGTCCTAATCAAGTTTGTTGTTTACCCAGGACTTGGCCTCCTGCTTGGAACCACACATCCCATCGTCGCGGTTGTCAGCGGCAGCATGGTGCACGATGAGCCCTTTGGCGCATGGTGGGAATCCAATGGCGCGTATTATGAGCAGTTAGGCATTGACAAGGAGGAATTTGCAAGGTTTCCGATGAGGGATGGGTTTAATGTGGGCGACATTATTGTACTTCGCGGCGCAGGCGATGCCAGGCTAGGCGACATCATTGTCTTCAGAAGCTCCAGGCCAGACCCCATCATCCACAGGGTCATCGAGGCAAGAGCAGGAAGCTACACCACCAAAGGAGACCACAACCCCGAGCCAATAAGGGACAGCACCATGAATGAGCATGACGTAAACGCCTCCAGCGTAATTGGAAAATCCTTTATACGGATTCCCCTCCTTGGCTATATTAAGATTGGCGCCGTCCAGCTATTTGGATGGTTTGCGCGGTGATGCTTCATGGGTCTGTTCTGCCCCAAGTGCGGCTCCATCCTCAGGCCAAAAAAAAACGGCGCCCTCATGGCCTGCGGCTGCGGCTATTCTGAGGGCACGGCGGAGGCCAAGATAACTGAGAAGCTTGGAGCCTCCTCAGGCATAGAGGTTGTTGAAAAACAGGAGGATGTGCTCCCAAAAACGCCTGCAGAATGCACAAAATGCGACAGCAAGTCCGCTTATTACTGGCTAGTCCAGACCAGGGCTGGCGACGAGCCCGAAACCAAGTTCCTTAAGTGCACAGCATGCGGCCACACATGGAGGGATTACAGCTAAAGCAAGGCCTTCCTTTTCAGGAATGGCGTTTTTAACAATCGGCGAAACCCGGGCGCCGCCTGACTTTACCCATACCAGCCTTTCGATTTCAGACCCCGGCCTGGGCCTGCCGGACAGCTTTCCTGAAAAAAGCGTTATTCTCAAAAGCTCTCTTCGCCCTGCGGCAACGTCGCTGAATCTTCCCAGAAGCCTTAGGTTTCCTGCCTTAGTCCCCAGTTCCTCCTGAAGCTCCCTCTGCAGCGCCTGCCTGAAGGATTCACCAGCCCTCACCTTTCCGCCAGGCATTATCAGCTGCCTAAGCCCCTTCTTTTTCACCAGAAGTAGCTTTCCTGACATGACTAATGCAAGGCCTGCCTTTACAATCATGCCCGATGCATTCCGCCATCAGCTTATTATTCTTTGTATCCCTGCGTTTTGTGCGTTTGACATCAGTCTAGCATGATGATTCAGCCTGCAAACAATAACGGACTTACAATAAGTAGCAGGCTGTGGCTTGTTCGTGCCGCAGCAGATTCGTAACGTGTACGGCCCAGCTTCGTTCACGGCTTTGCCCAAACTACGGCACTGGCCGTAATTGGGCCCAATCAAGCTCCGCTTGATTTGGGCAAGGTTAACGCTTTGAATATGCATTAAGCAGCACTCAGCATAAGGCAACCCGGAAAACCCTAAACCACTCCAAAAACAACCCTGAAAACCAATACAGAAATTCCCGCAACCATTGGAACAACCAGGTTGTCGTTGAGGAAACTCCTGTGAAAGCCCAGCTCAACCGCCTCTGCGAGCATTGCGAAAAAAGCCGCAAAGAGCGCCTCCCAGACGCCAACGAAAAGCAAAGCGCCAAGGAAACCAGCAGCCATGCCCGCAACAGTGCCCTCAACAAGCTTAACACTGAAAGGCTGAGGAGTCCTGCCGAAAAAACGGCCGACCAAATGGGAAAATGAGTCGCCAAGCGAGAGAATCATAACCGAAGCCAAGGCAACATCCCTGGGGAACAAAACAAGTGACAGCATGCAGCCAAGCACCAGAAAAAAAGCGCCCCTTCCAGGAAAAACTGCAATATCCCGCGGCCTCTCGAACACCTCAAGGATCCTGCTGACCAAAGGAATCCTAACCTGGGAGGCAGCCTGCGACAAAAGCAGGCCTGCAGCCAGGACAACCGCAAGCACAGGCGCTGTCACAATGCCCCTGTAAGCCAGGTAAGCGATGGAAAGCCCAAGAGCCAGATGAAATGCCTGCCTTCGCATTTCAAGGAATCCCCCCGAAAGCCTTGAATTCCTCGCGAAAAACAGCCCGATGAAATAGCCGAGCAACGAACCGGCTATAACATCAGGCACAGTGTGCAGGCCAAGCAAAACCCTGCTGCCACTCACAATCAAGGCGTAAGCAAGCCATAAAAACGAAAGCCTTCCCCTGAAAAAGGCCAAAGGCGCAAAGGCCAGGGCAGCGTGGCTGCTTGGAAAGGAATAGTCGGGAAGCTGTGTAAAGGCAAAATTCACATACAGGCCGCCAGGCCTCTCAACGCCCAGGATAAACTTCAGCGCATAGCTAAAAACAAGAGAAAAGATTATTGAAAGGTAAACTCCCGGAAGAATATTCTTCATCCCTGACCTGTTGGAAAAAAAAAGGTACGCGAGCGGGACTGCAGCCACGACTAAAAAGGCAGATGCTGACACTGCCGAGGCAACCTCAGATATCATGCCCGCAAATGCCTCCTGATGTACATAAAAGCCGCAGCGGCCATAAACAGGATGACCACAAAGCTGGCGAGTTCCCCGTACCTGCTGATAAGATGCCAGTTTTCACCAAGGAAAAAGCCAAGGAAGGCGAGAAATGAATTGTAAATCAGCGCACCAAGGAAAGTGAACAGGATGAACTTTGGCAGATTCATGCCCGCAACCCCTGCCGGAGCTGAAATAATATGCCTCACAACAGGAACAAACCTGCTGATGAAAATTGTCCTGCCGCCCTGCCTGCTGAACCACTGCACAGCCCAGTCCACATCAGAACGCCTGATAAGCAAAAACCGCCCATACCTGTGCAAAAAAGGCAGGCCAAGCCTCACGCCGATAAAATAGGACACGACGTTTCCGGCAACAACGCCGGCAGTGCCTACAAGAATCACCGCAATCAGGTTTAACTTTCCCTCGGCAGCGAGGAAGCCTGCAAAAGGCATCACAAGCTCTGCCGGAACAGGGGTGGGCGTGCCCTCAAGCAGCATAAGGACAAAGATTCCGGCGTAACCAACAAGCCCGATAAAGCCGGTAATGGCATCGGCAACAAATCCCAGCAACTCAAGCATTCAACACCGCCCTCCTAACCCTCTCCTTAACGTAAGGGGCCTTAAGCAGGGAAGCCACCAGCTCCCCGGCAGTCCTGAACTTCCTCCTCCTGTAAGCCACAAGCCTGCCCTTCCTGGCAACAACGCGGGAATGCAGCTTCCTGAACGCAGAAAGATGCCTGGCATCAGCCGATACAGGGGGCCCGGGTAAAATCTCCAATTCAGGCAGCTTAACCGAAGCGAGCCTGAACCAAAGCAAGGCAGAGCCCCCCCATTTAATCCCTGAATCCAGCAGCCTGAAACCGTGCCTGGCCAGCTGCTGAACAATGAACTGTTGAACCTTTACAATTTTCATGTTCACCACGTCACGCCTGCCCATTACAGGCCACGCCTCAACAACAACACCGGCGCCAAGACTTCCAAGCATATCACCGGCTGACGGCAAATCATGCGAAAAAAAGGATTCTGAAGGACGCCTGAGAAAGGACCTTGCGGCATGCCTGAACGCCTCCAGCTTTTCCATACCAAGGGCGGCAGCAGCATTCCTGGACTTGTCAACAGGGTCGACAACAATGACCGGGCTCTGAGTCTTGGACTCGTTCATCAAACCCAAAACCCTCCTTCCCCTGTAGAAGCCAGAAAAATCAACAGCCTCCTTATCCTTCCACTTCAAAGAAGCCCTAAGAACAGCCTTAAATGAGCCGTAATGTGCAACCAGCACCTCGCATACGTAGCCCGAAAAGCCCCTGATATAGCTCTCAGCGCCATAACAGCCCTGCGCAGCACAAAAAGCCTTAAGCAGCCTGACATCGTCAGCCATGGCCTCTCCAACATGCGCCTTAACCCACCTTGCATGCAGCATGCTCGCATCCGTAATGTTCAAAGCCTGGCCTGGCCTGCGAATATCCAAGACAGGGACAGCCTCAAAAGAAAAGCCCTGCCATTGAACCTGGAAGTAATCACGGCTTCCATGCAGCCTCCTGAACTCAAGCCCTGAAGACTTAAGCGAGGCCTCCAGAAGGACAGACAATCCCGCAGACCTGGACTTGTACCTATTGTATGCAAAGCAAACAAAAATGTCAATGTCATGCACACCAGAAATCCACGTATCCTTGGCGATGGAGCCGCCAACAACAACCCTGGCGCCAGGCACCCTCAGCCTTCCAACAAAAGAGGCCACAGCTGCCTTAACCTTCCTCCTCTCCCCTGGAGAAGGCCTAAGCCGCGCCAAAACCGCTGAAAAATCCATAAAGGCAGAAGCCGCAGCGAGCTATAAAAGGTTTGCGAACACCTGACTCCCACTACCGCAACGTATATAAACCAGCCGGCTGAAGAAAGCCCTGGATGGGCCTGGAAAAGGAGCTGGGAAGAAAAGCCGTGCACCTCTCCTGGGGCATTGTGCTTTTAATATACCTTTGGATAGAAAAATCCTATGGCAGGCAGGCGCTATACTTTCCCTTCATCCTGCTGCTTGCGTTTCTCCTGATTGACTTTCTGAGGGTCCAGTATGGGTTCAGGCTTCCCATAGGACAAGGGCTGCTGCATGAAAAGGAAACCAGGACTTTTTTCACTCCAACCACCACAATGATCGCGATAACAATCGCCCTGGCAGTGTTCAAGAAAGAAATTGCAGTGGCAGCCATACTCATGATGGTATTCGGAGACCTTGCAGCGCACATAGGGGGCAAATTATTCGGAAGGACAGACATAGGGCACACGGGAAAGACGCTTGAAGGAGGGGCTGCAGGCGCTGCGGTGAGCCTGGTGGTTGGGACTTTGGCGCTGGGCAGCCTGGCAGTGGCCTTGCCGATGGCGCTGACAGCGACAATAGCAGAGCTTTATACAAAAGACCTGGATGACAATCTCTTCATAATATTGTTTGCCGGGCTGGCTGGCCAGCTCATGCTAACCGGCGTATAAGCAAAACAAGCCTGCTTCTGAACATGGGGCTCACGGCCACGGCATAAGAGAAGAAGGCCAATGCAGCCAACGCAGCAGCAGGGCTGCGGTAGTACGCCAGAAGAAACCCAAAGGCGCCTGAACCAGAGGCAACGCCCTTGCCGCCCCTAAAGCCAAGGTAAAAGGGAAAACGGTGGCCGGCCACAACCAGAGCAGCGCAAAGATATGCAACCCATTCCACACTAAGGAAAACAGGCAGCGCAACCGCCATCGCGCCCTTGACAATCTCCAGCACTGCAACGGCAAACCCCCATTTCCAGCCAAGAACCGACCTCACGTTTGAAGCGCCGTAATTCCTGAACCGGCCTGAGCGCAAATCAACTCCCTTCAGCCTGCCAGCCAGATGGGCAAAGTTAAGGGACCCCATCAAATAAGCTGCGGCTGCAAAGACAAGCATCAGCAACCCCTGGAAAGGGCAGTTTAAATTCATTTGCCAAAGCTTTAAAAAAGCGGGTAAACGAACCAGGGCTGCAGCCCCGTGGTGCAGCGGCCAAGCATTCGGGCCTTTGGCAGCCCAAAAAGCTGAGGAAAGCCTGAGACGGCGGTTCGAATCCGCCCGGGGCTATTAAACAACCGCCGGTCAGAGACCGGTGGAATTGGGATTAAAATTTCTGTGGCCTTTTTTTGGAAGCATAAAGTATGCCCATTTTGAGTTATCTGCAATTTATCTAAAACCGAAAAAATTACGGAGATGTTGGGAAAATCTCGTATAATGAACCTAACATACCCACTGGACACTGGACAGGTGGGGGGCAAGATATTTAAAAGCCTGAAAAGAAGCATAGCAGTTGAGGCAAAATGGACAAAAACAGGGCACTTGTGGTATTTCAGGATAAAAAGATTAGAAGGATTTGGCATAACAATGAATGGTATTTCTCGGTTGTTGATGTGGTTCAAGCCCTAACAGACAGTCCAACTCCGAGGCAGTATTGGGGAAAAGTCAAGGGCAGGGAATTCGTTCAACTTGAGTTGTCCCCAATTTGGGTACAACTGAAATTAAGGTCAGAAGATGGCAAATACTACGAAACAGACTGTGCTAACACCAAAGACATGTTCAGAATCATACAGTCAATCCCCTCACCCAAAGCAGAGCCATTCAAACAGTGGCTAGCACAGGTTGGTTATGAACGGATTCAGGAGATAGAGAATCCTGAGATTGCCCAGGCCAGGATAAAGGAGATTTACAAGGCAAAAGGTTATTCTGAAGGCTGGATAGAAAAAAGGGTAAGAGGCATAGCTATAAGGTATGAACTGACCGATGAATGGAAAGGCAGAGGGGTAAAAGAGGACAAAGAATACGCCATACTTACAAACGAAATAAGCAAGGCAACCTTTGGCAAAACAGTTGAAGACTACAAAAAACTTAAAAGCCTAAAGAAAGAAAACTTAAGAGACCACATGAATGACCTTGAGCTTATTTTCTCAATGCTTGGGGAGGCATCTACAACAAATATTGCAAGAAACAAGGATGCAAAAGGTTTTATCGAAAACAAGAAAGCGGCAAGGGAAGGTGGAATTGTTGCGGGAGTTGCCAGAAAAGAGCTTGAGAAGAGAAGCGGTAAAAAAGTTTCAACACCTGAAAACTACCTAGATGCGCCGGAAAAAGAGAAAAGAAAGCGCTTAGAGAAGAAGTAAGGCAGACCTTTAACGCCAACAAAATAGTCAAAAAAAAAGGCCACTAACAAAAACAGTGAGTGTCCGCCCGGGGCTATCACTCTTATCCTGCCGATAGCCATCATTAAGGCCGGTTTGTGGCCTTTTTCCTGGCGAGCAGCTATATTTTTATTTCAGCAACCTTGTGCCACCATGAAATGTGCTTTTCTAACCAGTAATCCAGGCTATATTTGCTGGTGCCTGAATTTGCATTCAGCACTATGAAAGCCAAAAAAACCATCGCGTAAATTATTCCGGTCCCTATGTCTGTTGCTCCAGCCGTATATGGGCCGCCAAAACCTTCTGCTGTGGACCATATAAGCAGGCTAAACCCGAGGGCTAGAGTATAACTTACTTTGCGGGCAAATCCGAAAATTAGGGTGATAGCGATGGCTGTTTCCAGCACTGCAGTTGCGAATGAAAAAAAAGTGACATGGGGGGAAACAGTTGCTATCCAAAAATTAAACCAGGGCGCCAGCCATCCAGGCTGGCCATTTGCAGCTTCAACAAGAATATCAAGATATTCCGCTCTAAAGCCTGGCTGCCACTTCAGAGCGGCATCAATGAGCCAAAAAAGCCCAAATAACACCCTCATCCCACTCTTGATCCGGTCCATTGAGCCAGAATAAGTTTTGGTTTTGGAGTTGCCTTTCATCAACCCGCAACTGGATAAAACCATATAAAAAATTATCTTGTTTTTTCCAGAACCAGCCTTAACACCCCATCCTCATGGCCAGCCCCCACCACTGCAAGCAGCCGCTTATCAGGATTTGAAGCTATTATCCTGGCCAGCGCCTCTGCCATATGCACATTCCGCTCCTCCACAAGAACCCTGTAAATGCCAGGGTACTTTGCCTTAAGCTCTTCCATAAGCATTGCTATAAGCTTGTGGTCAGGAACCTTTGAAAGGTCCACCTTAACCCTTTTTGAAAAGGGCGACAATAAGACATCGGCAAACAGCCGGAATTTTTCCCTGAAAGTGAAATACCTGGAAAACCTTTTCATGGTTATGGCAATGTCCCTGTCAATAAGGGCCACAGGAATATTCCTTTCCCTCGCAAGAAGCACAGCCCTCCTCATGTCAGAGCCAGGGACAATACCCACGTGCTCGCCAAGCCTTGCCTGAAGAAAGCCGCCAATCACCAGAAAAAGAAATCCGCCCAGCCCAATGCGCCTGATGTCAGAAAGGGAAGGAGCGGCCTTTACACCGCTCATAAGCGCATGGAGCCTTCCCCTGTCAAGCTCCACCGCAACAATCTCAGGCCTAAACTCATCAAAAGACCGCTCAATAACCCTTATGCTGTCCGCTGATATATGCGAAGTGCCAACTAACCTGAAATTGTCCATATCAAAAAAGAGAATCAGGCCAAGGTTAAAAACTTAGGGTTTGGGGTTCTCAACGTAGCTTCTGATTATATATTCTTTCCCATCAGGAGCCCTGACTTTTTCCACACCCTGGCTAAAATACGAATCTGCTCTCTGAAAAGAACCATCAGTACCAGCAGCCCAGGCCTGCCTTCCATTAGCATTATGCGTGTAAATCGCCTTCACCTGGCCTGCCTGGTCTGCAACAACAGTAAGGTCGCTCGTACCTGCCCGGTTGCCGCCTATGCAGTAACCAGTACCGCCGGCTACCAGAACTGCCAACCCCAAGCCGCCAGCCTGAATCACATTAACCATAAAGTAGCTGTAATACGCTAGTCGAAGTGACCTAATTTAGTATGCTTAATCTTATATGGAAAAAGGTTTCCCATGT
>CAZDCW010000003.1:67044-82405 GCA_964504135.1 uncultured Methanosarcinales archaeon | reverse complement strand
CGTGAACTGTAACAAGGTGGCCGTACAAGGCATTACTGGCAGCGAACATGGGAAAACAGTGAACTCCAGGCCGCACACTTTACGATTTTCCCGAAGGGGGATGGTGAAACCAAGGAAGGCACAGGCCGCCACAGTAATAAAAAGAAGAATCAGGAAATAAGCTGACTATGCATCAGCCTATTCCAACAGCCAAAAAAACACTCCTTTATTTCTTCTTCCTAAGCAGGAAGAAAGCAGCAAGCCCTGCAAGCACAATCACCACAACCACCAGAATCCCAGCAGTTGGAATTCCTGCCGCTGGCTTTTCAGGCGGAGCAGGCTGAGGAGTAACAGGCTGCGGCTGCGGCTCTGACTTCCTGCAGTCAGCAGGGCAGCTTGACTCTGACTCATCACCCTCGCAGACATTATCGCCACAGGCGATGTTCCTAACAGTAACGGACTTCTGGTCGCGGCTCTGGCCTGAAGCATCAAACCAGACGGCATCAAAGCTGGCTGAGCCAGCAGCCCCTGCCACAGCAGTGTACTTAATCTGAGCGCTTGAGCCTGTTGGCGTAAAGCTCCACCCATGCCTGTTGCCATCAGCAGAACGGTGGTTAATCTTGTCCTTAGACTCCTGCGAGCCTGAAACCTCCCAAGTGCTGAACTTCCAGTCATCAGGAAGGTCATCCTCAAGCGTGAAAAGCTTGCCAGCCTCTGCGCTGCCAATGCTAAAAGTCACTGTGACTGTCTCGCCAGGGCTCACCCTGTCCGGAATGCTACGGCTCACAGAAGCGGCAAAGACAGCCGATGAAAGTGCAAGAAGAACAGCAAAAAACATCAAATACTTGAAGGCTTTCATTCAACCACCCGAGTAAAACTTCCTAATTATATCGATAATGTCAAAGGCCGTGTAAGACGACTTGCCTGCATAAAAGCCCCTTATCGTATCAATAATGCCGAATGCAGTCGTAGGAGCAGCCTTCTGCTCGCCGGTAATCGCAAATGTTGAAAAGCCGGGAACCTCAGCCTCATAATGATAATAATTCGCGTCCTCCTTCACAAACTTGGTCGGCTGCTTGGTCCAGGCGCTGCCAACCAACCTCTTGAGCGAAACCGTCGTATGGTCAATGCTGTTCTGGCTGACCCAGCTCTTCGCCACCTGGAACTTGACCTTGGCAGACTTAATGTCAGCATCCTGAATGTTGGCCTTGGTAATTGTCAGATACTGAAACACTACTTCCTGATTAGCCTTTGGAGCCACGCCAGAGCCCCCTGAAGCTGAAACACCTGCTGTTGGAGAGCCAGCCGCAAGCGTTGTCTCCCGCACAGTAATCTGAGGGCCTGTCACGGCAGCTGCAGTGCTTGAAGTGGTAACCTCTATCGTGGCTATTCCAGTATCAGCAGCCTTGGCAAAGCTGAATGTAGCGGTTGAATCTGCTGAAACAGTGCCTGGAACTGTTGAGGTCTCTGTAACCGCAGCAGAGCCGCCACCTCCTCCTGATGAAGTTGATGAAGAGGAACTGCTGGAACTGCTGGACCCGCCGCCACTGCTACCGCCACTACTGCTGCTGCTGGAGCTGGCAGAGCAGGCAGAAGCCTGACAGGTGCCTGCAGTGCCGGAATAAGGAGCTGCCTGCCTAATCTCAGTCGCGCCACTGCAACAGTAGCCGCCAGTGCAGGCCTTGGAATGGTTGCATGCTGCGCTGTTGGCAATAGCTGTAAAAGTAAGGTTAAACCACTGGCCGTAATCAGAGCCTGGATGTAGACCCTCAGTCCAGACTTCGGCAGTTGTATTATCAGGCGCAGAGCCCCATATCCTGAAAGTAACGCTGTCTCCTGTGTTGCCAGACGCTGTGGCTACGTAATATCCCGGGAAAGGCCCCATATAAGCAGTAGTGTTGGACTTCCAAATGCCATTAACATAAACATCAACGACAGTGCCTGCTTCTGCAGACAGATTATTACCTGAACTGTTGGTTATTTTAACAAATCCCCACCAAACACCTGGAGCCGCACTGACAGCAACTGCGGCAACTACCAAACTCAGAATGAACAATAATGTAAACCTTCCCTTCATATTTTCTCCCCCTGAACAAAGAAAATAACTCAAATCAGGTCAAAGCCCTGCAGCACAATCTAAACTTGGTGCTATTTCCTGTGATGTTCAGCTGATACTGTTTATCATTAGTGTTGTTAATGTACTGCAGCGTACTTCCAACCCAGTTGGTCCTGCTGAAGACCTTCCATCCGCTGTCAGTGCCATCAGTATTGTAGTAAACCACATTATAGTTGGCGCCCAAGCCTCCAATCTGAGTCAAGATTAGAGAGATATTCCAGTTCTGGGTGTTGCTTGTGTTCCAGCCCCAGGATTGCAGCTGCGAAGTCTGATGGATAGTAAGGGCAGGACTTGTCTGCAGGTCAGCACTCTCATACCAGGGCTTAATGTAGTTCTTGAACCTTGATGTGTTTGCAACAACATTATTTCCAGCGAGATCCTTGACAGCAGCTCCGTAAAGCGTTATGTTCACGCCCACTGAGTCTGCCTGCTGTATCTTCCGCACAGCAGCATCCTGGCCGCTGGTCAGCCTTATGAATATAGTGCTGCTGTTGGCAGGTATAAGCGTGGAATTGCCTCCTCCGAGGTTTGCAACACCGTCAGCAATGCTGCCATCAGTATAGTTGAGGCTCACACTGGCAAGCGTAACGCCTGTAACGTTGCTGTCCATCAGCTCGTTAAAGCCAAGCGACAGCAGCCTTGAGGACTCGTTGTAAGTCCAGTTGGCCAAAATCGGGGCATTTGCGTCAACATGTATTGTGAAGTTCGTGGCGTTGAAGGCTGTGTTTGCCGCGGAATCATTGCAGAAGACATTCCACGCGTAGTCTCCATCAACGCCGAATGTCAGGCTGAAGTTGTTGTTGCCATTGGCTCCGCCTCCTGCCACGCTGAGATTTGTGCCATTTGACACCCAGGCATTGTTGCCTGAAGAGTTGGTGTAAATGCTGCAGTTCTGCAGGTTGGCGTCCAGCACAGTGTAGTTGAAGGTCACTGTCGCCCCCCTTCTTGAGTCACTCGCAGGAGTGATAAGAGCCACCCGTGAAACATTCACATCCACAATGACTGAAAGGTTGCTCAGGTTTGAATTTCCAGACCAGTCAGTGACGTTAACCGTAAAGTTAAGCAGGCCCTCAGCGTAAGCGCTGACATCAATGGTAACGTTGAAGTTGCCCAGGAAATGAGCAGTCCCAGTGCTCAATGTCGAATTGGTCATCCTTACAGTGACATTGTAATTTCCCGCAGGCGCAGAGCTGTTAATCCAGTATACGCTCACGTTCTTAATGCCTGAGGCAGTATCATTGCTTGACACATTAATCACCAGGTTATTGTTCTCGAAGATTGGAGACGTGGAATTCCCAGGCGTGTTAAACTTAAGCGTAGGAGCATTATTGTCAACCATTATCTCAAGCTTGACAGCGGTCTGCTGGTTACCAGACCAGTCAGTGGCATTGACAGTAATGTTCACCATGCCATTCGCAAACTGGGTTGTGACGACTGATGAATTGAAATAACCAATCGTGCCGTTGACGCCATCAGGGTTGCTGACATTGCTCATCGCCATAAGCGGGCCTTTCTGGGTGGTGCCTGCACTCTGGTTCTCCCAGTACCAGAACACAAACCTGATGCCTGAAACAGTGTCATTCACAGAGGCGTTCAGCAGGATAGAGCCTGACTGGTTAGTGCCATTGGCAGGAGAAACCATTCCCACAGTCGGGGCTGCGCTGTCCACGATAAGCGTAACGTTTGAAAGCACAGTGTTGCCAGCCCAGTCAGTCGCATTGACAGTTATGTTTATTGCGCCTGCGGCAAAGGTGCTGATATCAACCGTAGCGTTGAATGTGCCGAACTGGTTGGCGGTTGCTGACAGGTCAGTGACATTAGTCATCCTGACAAGCGGGCCAGAGCCTGAACTGTTAATCCAGTACCAGGAAACATTCCTCAGCCTGCTGAAGCTGTCATTCACAGTGAAGTTAAGGACTGTTGTTGAGGTAACGTTAATGCCTGTCTGGCTTATCCTTGTAAGGTTTGGAGCCACATTATCAATGGTAACTGATACGTTCGCGCCGGTATCATTTACATTCGCAGCCCAATCCGTGACGTTAATGCTGATGAAGGTAACGCCATTATCCAAAGTTGAAGGCACAGTTGCATTGAAGTTGCCAATGCTGCCATTTGGACCAGGCGAGTTGCTGACGTTGCTCATTCCGGTTGACGGGCCCCTGCTCGCATTGGCCCAGTACCAGAACACATACCTTATGCCTGAACCGGTGTCATTCACTGACGTGTTCAGCAGGAAGCTGCCTGAAAGGTTTGCGCCTGAAACAGGATTCAGGATTGCAATGCTGGCATTTGTCCTGTCAACCCTAATCGTGAAGTTGGTAAGGTTTGAAGCCCCGCCCCAGTCAGTTGCGTTGACTGTAATGTTCAGCAGGCTGTCAGGGAAACTCGTAACATCAATAGTATAGTTGTAGTCGCCTGCCACATTTGCCGTATTAGCCAGCTCAGTAACGTTCGTCATCATGTTAAGCGGGCCGTAGCCAGAGCTGTTAATCCAGTACCAGGAAACATTCCTTATCCTGCTGCCAGTATCATTTGCGCTGGTATTCAGCAGGAAGGTAATTGACTGGTTGGAAGTGGCCAGGGTTGGCGCGCGAATTATCAAAGCAGGCTTTGTGTTATCCACAAGCAGGGTTATGTTTATCTGCGAGTAATTGCTCTTTGCCGCAGCATCAGTCACGTTTACAGTCAGGTTGACTGATGCGCCCTCAGCGTAGGAGGAGACGTCAACAGCCACTGAATAAAAGTTAGTGCCGGAAGTCCTGGTCATTGCAGTGGCAGAGCCAAGGCTTGAGCTGCCGTTAGACGCATTAGCCCACTGATAAGTTGCAAGTCCGACCCCACCACCATCATCACTTAAGGTGACATTCAGCGTGATTGTGCCAGACACGTTGCCGCCTGAAGTCGGAGTGTTGGTGGCATTGTAATAAGGAGACTTGGCGTCAATTGTTACGTTAAGCGGCGTGCCCTCAGTGCCATTCGCACCCCTTAAATTAGGAGTGCCGTCAGTTGCGTTGATTAAATACTCAACCACATCGCCATGCACGGCTGAAAGCTCGCCGGCAGCAGCCACGTTAATGCTTGTGTTACACACATAAATAGGCGCGCTTGATGGGAACAATGAGCAGTTCATCACCCTGAACTTGGTCCAACTACTCAACCCAGGAGAGTAAATCCTGTAGAAAATCGTGGCGTTCCGGCTCTGGTTCAAGTTCAGCTCGGTAACGTTAAATGACCATATCCTCAAGCCGGTCTGTATGTATGAAAGGCCGGCAGGGCTTGCATTTGTCAGGACAGGCGGAGACTCGTCTGAAGTAATGTTGACAGTAAAGTTTGTCAGCCGGTAGTTGCCAGCCCAGTCGCTCGCATTAATGGTAATGTTGAGCAGCCCGTTGGCAAAGGCTGAGGCATCTATGGTGACGTTGAAGTCGCCAGTCTGGCTCACGCCCGCAACAGTCCAGTCGTTGGTGATATTTGTAAGCTGCTGCTCTGCGGTGAACTGCACCTTGCTGCCTGAGCCATTAATCCAATACCATGAAACATTGCCTATGCCTGAGCCTGTATCATTGACCGAGACATTAATCAGGAAGTAACCTGTAACATTCCTTGTGACGTTCACCTGCCGGACGTCAGTAGGGAAGCGCCTTGACTCATAAGTTATATTCGCAAAGCCAGCTGTAGTGGGAGCTGTCCTGTCAACCACAAAGGTAAGGTTCTGCAAGACAGTGTTGCCAGCCCAGTCAGTAGCATTAATCGTTACATTCTGAAGGCCATCTGCAAAGGCAGAGGCATCAACAGTGGCGTTGTAATGGCCCCAGTCATTTCCAGTGCCGGCGGCATTGGTGACATTAGTCATTATATTGGAAGGCCCATAACCAGAGCCATTCCTCCAGTACCAGGTTACATTCCTGATTCCTGAGGTGTTCACTGCCGCTGTTCCTGTCTTGTTGCCCCATACAGTGAAGTTAATCAGAATAGTGCTGCTGACATTAGTCGTGTTGGCGCTAATCCCCGGATTTTGCCTCTGCAGGACAGGAGCAGTGTTGTCAACCAGTATTGTGATATTGATGCTATTATTCACATTTGTGGCATTGTCTGTGACGTTTATGGAAATGTTCACCAGCCCGTTAATCCACACTGTGGTGTCAAAGTCAACCCAGTAATGGTGCGAGGCAGCCTGCCTGACCATATTCTCAAGCACGCCCAAATCATTCGACCGGTCAGGAGTGCCATTCACCCAATACGCTGAAGCATTAAACACTCCGCCGCCATCATCACTGGTTGTAATGTTAAGCGTGAACCTGCCTGACACATTCAGGACAATGCCCGCAGTGTGGGGGTTATCATAGGCCAAGCTGGCACCAGATGCCGAACTTGTAAGGTTAACCCGCGTGGCGTTAATAGTCGGAGTCCTGGTATCCAGGACCATTGTGAAGACAGGAGTGTTGTTGGTCAGGTTTCCGAAGTCAGAGACGTTGAAGTTATATTCTATGGTGTTGCCATGCGCGCCTGAAAGCCCAAGGATAGCCTGGACATTAACAGCAAGGGAGCAATTGTCACTCGCATTATACAGCGAATCACCCACTTTGTTGTTACTACAGGTGGTGGCATTGGAGATAAAGGTATCTGTGCCCTGCCTCCTGTAATAGACAGTAACGTTGTTTGCGTTCACCAGATTGTGCTCAGTGACATTAATCATGAAGATTACATTGGAAAGCGAGGGCACATGGGTTGCGTTGTTCCAACTCTGGTTGACGAAAACAGGAGCAAAGCTGTCAACGCCGAAGAACTGGTAGGAATTGTTGGAAGAGCCATTATAGCTCTGCTGGTTTGTAGTGCCATCACCAATCGAAAAGTTTGCTATCAGGGAGCAGTTCCATCCGAATATGCGGTTCCCCCGGACAGGCCCAAGGCCAGTCAGGTTGAACTGAACCTGAGTGTTGTTAAAGATGCTTGTGTTGCCAGCTGTAGCGCCGCTGGTAAGAATTGAGTCATTTACGGTCTGATTGGCCTTCCAAACTCCTGTAATGTTAGTGAACAGTGTAACGTTGGTAAGGTTGTTAGGGCCTATGTTCGGGTTGCCGGTGTTAAGGACCTTACAGAAAAGATTAACAGAGCCGTTTGTTGACCAGGAAGCGTTGGGAGGCGCGCCAGGAGCTACTGTAGCCGCCGAGTAGATGGCAAAGAAGGACACAAGAACGAAGGTCAGCAGGAGAACAACCATCCAGGCGTTCCTGATGCCCGCAGACTTAAGATTCCTGAAACTCACAGCCTCAGAAACCAGCTGTCCACCCCTCTTTTCACCCCAAGGCATTATACTTTGGCACCTCAATGAACAGGAAATAAGTTTATCCTATCTTCTTTTTTTCAAAATAGATTGGCACGCCTCTATTTAAAGCTTTTGGTCAGCGATATCGCTGCCTAAAGGAATTAAATTAAGCGAACCCCAAAAAGGAAATTTACTGCGACGATATTCTCATTAATGATAACTTTTTATTCCAGCCAGCCAAAAAGACTGAAAGGAGCCTGAAATGATAACAAACAGGACAAGAAAAACCCTGCTGGCTGAAAAACACAGGGTAATAGAGGACATCCTTGGAATGAGCATAGGGCTAATGTTCCAAAGGCGGGTAAGGGAAGCCCTGGTCTTTAGGTTCAGGCATCCTGCCAGAGCATACCTGCATATGATGTTCGTGTTTACATCCATTGACGTAGTCCTCACTGATGAGCAAGGCACAGTACTGGAGGTAAAGGAAAACTTCAGGCCTTTCACCATATATAATAGTTCCATGAAATGCCGCAACATAATAGAGGCAAAGGCCGGCGCGGTCAGGAACAGCAAGACAAAACCCGGAGACAGACTGGAGTTCGTATAAAGGTGCAGGCTAGTACCTAACAATGCACAAACCGTTCACCCTGCTGAAATGCCTCACATTACTTGTTATCAGCTGCCTGTTATGATAAAGAGCTATGCCTGCAATCATTTAATGTCCTTCATAAGCTGTTTGGAGCGGGCAATGGAGGCTTTCCTGCCCTCCTTAACCACTTTCTCAAGCCTATCGCCAGATTCAGGACTCAGAACGCCAATAAAGTCTGTCAGCCTTGCCCTTCCAGAAAGCTTCCTGACAACATCTGAGAAGCAGCACCAATCTAAAAGTATAAATACCACGCCAAACCTGCCAATCATTGATGGGGATGTCGTATAAAGGATTAATTCCGTACTACCTGGCATTATCGCTGGCTCCAGCTATGGAGCGATGAGCTAACAAGCGATGACCGACCATTGGCGATACCAGTTGATCGGAGTTCAAATCTCCGCATCCCCATTTTTCTTAATGCAAAGATATTAAAGGGCGGAGCTGAAAATTCCTGGCATGAAACCCTTCCTCGCCGCAGTCGCGACGCTTGTAGGGGCAACAGTCGGGGCTGGAGTCCTGGGAATACCCTATGTTGTATCCCAGGCAGGATTCTGGACAGGCATGGCTGTGATTGCCGCATTGGGAATTGCAACGCTAATCCTGAACCTGTACATGGGAGAAGTTGTGCTGAGGACAGAAGGAAACCACCAGATAAGCGGATACGCGGAGAAGTATACTGGGAAGCCTGGAAAGCTGCTTGCAGGCGCGTTCATGATATTCGGAATATACGGAGCGCTGGTAGCGTACATGATTGGAATAGGGAATGCAGCCTCTGCAGCCCTTGGGGGAAACCACATACTCTACTCACTGGCATTCCTTGCCATAGGCTCACTCATAGTGATACGCGGAATAAAGTCCCTGGGCATTGCGGAACTTCTAATCACAAGCCTAATGGTAGCAGTGGTCATCCTAATACCGCTTTTTTCGGCAAGCAACCTGCATATGACAAACCTGAATGGATGGGATGTGCAAAAACTGATGGTCCCATTCGGAGTGGTGCTGTTTGCATTCATGGGCTCTGCTGCGATACCCGAAATGAGGGAAGAGCTTAGGAGGGACAGGAAGCAGCTCAGGAAGGCGATAATAATCGGGACGCTGATACCCCTTGTAATTTACATCCTGTTTGCCGCTGTTGTGGTCGGGCTTGTCGGAGACGGCTTCAGCTCCCTGAAAGAAGATGAGCGCATTGCAACAATAGCCCTCAAGCTGTTCGTCCATCCTGAAATAGCAGTACTGGCAAACCTTTTTGCCGCGCTTACAATGACAACCAGCTTCATGGCACTTGCATACGCGCTGCGGGGAACCTTCCAATATGACTTCAAGGCAAACAAAAAGGCAGCCATAGCAGCAACCTTGCTGGTTCCCCTTGCCATCTTCCTAATAGACGCCCTCGCAGCCGACGTAACCAGCTTCATAGGAATACTGGGAACTGTAGGGGCTGTGACAGGCGGGGTGACCGGAATACTAATAGTGGCAATGCACTGGAAAGCTTCAAAAAGCAAGGGAAGAAAGCCGGAATTCTCACTAAAGCCGAACATTGCAATTGCAGCGGCGCTCATTCTTATATTCGCCGCAGGGATAATAAACGAGCTCAGGCACTTCCTTTAGGCCTTCTGCGAACAAACTCAAGAACGCCAATGACAACCAGCAGTATAACCAATCCGGCAACCACAAACATCCAATAATCCTTCAGCCAGGAGCCCACAAACCTTGCAGCAGCTGGCAACGCAGACTGGTTGCCTGACTGATTGCCTGCTGAACCGGCCCCTTCAGGGGCCACATAAGAAGTAATGGCAGAGCCCTCCTGGGCAGGCGGCGGGGGTGATGCGTTGCGGCTGAAGTTAAGCCTTGGCAAAGACTCTGAAAGCCTGGACCAATTTATGCCAGGGAAGGCGCTAAAATTGGAATCGCCTGAAGAGGACTCATTCCTGCCTGAAAAAGCTGGCGAAAAACGATACAAGAGAAAAACAACCAGCAGCACCACGAAAACAGCAGCCAGCAGCTTCAGAACGTCCCATCCTGACAAGCGGACTTTCCTTTCAGCAGGAGCCTGCCTCACGCCAGGCTCCTCAAATTTTTTCTCCCAGTAATAAGGCCTTTCGTCCTTCACCTTGGGGGCAGCACGCCTCCTTCTCAGGAGCAACGCAAGAATTACAAGAATAACAAAAAGCCACCACATCAGCACAACCAAAACCCAAAAGGGAAATTCAGACGGCCTGGTTTCCTTAGGGACAGCAGACTCATTTGCAGCAGGGCAGGACTCGCTGAAGTTCACTACAAAAGGAGTGTAACCCGTGAATGCGCTGCCCTGCGCAGAAACAGACAGGAAAAACTGGCCGGGCCTCAGGCTGCAGTCAGGCCTGAAAAGCACAGCAAACTCAGCCTCACCGCCAGGGGCAAGCCTTAAACTGGCGGGAACAACCACTGCGTCCGGATGGTCAACGCCAAAATCAAAAGTGTCTGAAAAGCCGCCAGTGTTCCTAATCCTATAGACGTAAGCGAAAGACTCGCAAGGACAGGGGTTGCTTTCCTTAGCAACAGAATAAACAGAATAGCGCTGGCAGCCAACAACATCCACATCCTGAGAAAGAGACTTGACAATCCCGTCCTCTGACCTTATTGCCACAAGAAGCTCATAAGTGCCTGTGCTGGCGCACGGCGCGCTAACAAACTCGGAAACAGTAATGCCCTCCCTTGAAGGAAGGGAAAACTGAGCCGGGTAAAGGGTTGTAAAGTCAGAAGCCAAGCCGCCAGCCGATACAGAGTAGATGCTTTCAACAGCACCTGTGTTACGCACAAAGAGAGAGCCCTCAGAAATCTCGCATGCACACGCCTGAATGCTGCCCTGGGCATACGAGTAAAAATCAGAGGCTGAAGCAAGGCCTGAAAAAAGAACAAAAAGGAAAAAAATCCCTAAACTCCGGCGGCCATGCATGAGGACAATCGGCAAGGCCTAATAATAAGTCTTTGCCTCGCCTTCGCCCTCCTCCTCTTCCTTGCCCCTCATCCTGCTGAACAGCACGACAAGGGCCAGGATAATCAGCACCACCACGAGCAGCACAAGGCCAATCTCAAGGTAACGCCTCAGGTCAGTCGGAGCTCCGGCAGCGGCAGCAGCCGCTGTGCCATCAACATTGGCACGCATGACAAGCTGCTCAACCACTGAGCCTGCCTGGTCCTTGACAGTCACAGTAAAGGTCCTCTCACCCTTGGCAGCCCCTGGCGTTGCAGTCAGGAAGAGATTAACCGTCTTAACCTCCCCAGGGCCAACCATGACCACATTGCTCGGGCTGAACCTCACCGCAGCCCAGCCCTCAACACCCTCAGCCGTGAAGCCAAAGGTCTTTGAGCTTGTGCCAGGGTTAAAAACAGTAATCGGATAGACAACACCCGCACCGCCTGTGCTCACTGTCTGAGCCTCACCGCTAACCATAATTGACGTCTTCTCCTTCAATCCAAGAGCCTCGCACACCGCGGTGTCAGACGCAAGCACCTCAATGCTCTTGGCAGATGAAACCTTGTCAAAGCCCTCATTAAACTCAACAACCGCCCTCAGGTCATAGTCGCCTGGCTTTGCACAGGGCGGAATCCTAAGATAGAGCTCCTCTGTAGAAGTGCTCTCGCCATCCTCAAGCTCATCAATATAGTCTGTTGCCGACACGCCCAAGTCAGGGATTGAAACCCTAACCTTGATTCCTTCCTCATCCTGCTCACCCATGTTCTTAACCCTGACTGTCACAAGCAGAGCCCTGCCAGCCACAATAAACCCATCAGGATTTGTAACTATATCCCTTATTGCAAGGGTGTGCCTTGGCACATCAATCTTAAGCCTGTAGCTCTGGACAAGCTCCTGGGTATTCCTGTCAGTAACCAGAATCCTAAGCAGATAGTTATCCTCCTGAGCAATGTCAGGAACCCTCAGCTTAAGCCTCTTGATATAGGTAACCCCAGCCTCCACATCGAAAACAGGCGTTGAATCAGAAATAGGCATCTCCCTGTTAAACTCAAAGCCACTTATAAAAGCCTCAACCTCAACGTCAGAGCCGTTCCCGGTCGCATTAAGGCGCACCTTAACATCAATATCCTCGCCCCTCACAAGGTCAAGCCGGTTTGTATCGGTTGTGCGCACATCTTCATCATTGACCTCCACCCTCTCAATCGTGACAGGCACAGCCAAAGCCTGAGCTGCCACCAGCACAAGAAAAGCCACAATCAACAAAGAAAATGCCACAGACCTCATGTTCTTCCAACCCCCGATTTTCGACATCGTAAAGCTCATAAAACCAACCTCCTATTTATATTTTTCGCTAATTTGAGTATACTAGAGTAGTTACATTGAGAATTCACTTTAGAATAATTAATTTTAGCATGGCTGGGTTTCATCCTGCACACCTAGCGCTGATTTCAACCTCACGGTGCTTGACACGCCTCACAAAGTCATTGCTGATTGTAATCCTCATGTCATACTTGCCAGGAGCAGCGTCCTCAGGGATGTCCATGTAAAACGGCTTAGAAACAGACTCTCCGATGTCCAGGTCAAAAGGCCCTATGCGCTTCCTCATGTCATCATCAAATGCAAGCGCAGTGACAGTGACCTCGTCCTGCGGATAGTTGCCAATGTTCTCCACAGACACATAGACAAGAGCCCTGTCACCTGCCTCAATGCATTCTGGCAGGATAACGTGCTCCACGAAAAGCTCCTGCCTTGGAATGCCGATGCGGTCAGGAAGCTTGACTGTAACAGTCCAGCTCTGCGTGTCATTCAGGTTTCCGTCTGAGGCGACAATAGTGAAGAACGCAGGGCCAAGCTGCCTGCTGCCGGGTGTCCAGAGCACCAGCCCTGTGTCCGGGTTAACAGTGGCCCCATCAGGCTTAACGGTCAAAGAGAAAGTAACCCGGTCATTATCAGGGTCAACAGCATCAGCATCATAATTATAGACGGTTGAGAAGCCCTTCAGGTCGTTCTCTACCAGCTCACCAAGAGGAGTTGTAGTGATTCTCGGGCCGCGGTTCACATTTGCCACGCTGATTGTTATAGTCTCAGAGGCTGTAAGCGATCTGTCTGAAGCTACGAAAGTAACCGTGTAAGAGCCTGCCTGCTCAAAGGAAGGCGTCCAGGAGAAAGCGCCGGATGAAGGGCTAAAAGTGGCGCCTGAAGGAAGATTGGATGCGCTGAAAGTCAATGCATCGCTGTCCGGATCACTGCCAGAAACCGTGAACTGCAGCGGGCTGCCCTCATTAACAGCCTTGTTGCCAATAGGATTCAACACAGGAGCGCGGTTGACATTATTAACCGTAATGGTAACTACCTCTGAAGTTGCCAGCGAACCGTCGCTGGCTGAGAAAGTCACCTGATAGGAACCTGACTGCGTAAAAGAAGGAGTCCACGAGAAAACACCATTGGAAACAGTATAAGACGCGCCAGCAGGAAGATTGGAAGCAGGGAAAGTCACAGCATCACCATCAGGGTCACTGCCAGACACAGTAAACTGCAAAAGCTGATTCTCATTCACAACCTTATTACCTACCGGAGACAAAACAGGAGCACGATTAACATTATTAACTGTAATAGTAATAGTCTCCGAAGATGAAAGAGAACCATCATTAATGGAGAAGGTAACCTGATAAGAGCCAGACTGGGTAAAAGAAGGAGTCCAAGAGAAAACACCATTGGAAACAGTATAAGACGCGCCAGCAGGAAGATTGGAAGCAGGGAAAGTCACAGCATCACCATCAGGGTCACTGCCAGACACAGTAAACTGCAAAAGCTGATTCTCATTCACAACCTTATTACCTACCGGAGACAAAACAGGAGCACGATTAACATTATTAACTGTAATAGTAATAGCCTCGGAGGATGGCAGAGAACCATCACTGGCAGTGAACGTAACCTGATAAGAGCCAGACTGCGTGAAGGACGGGGTCCAGGAGAAGATACCTGTGCTGGAGCTAAAAGAAGCCCCAGAAGGAAGAGCTGACGATGAAAATGTAATTGAATCACCATCAGGATCAGAAGCTGAAACAGTAAACTGAAGCAAGCTATTCTCATTCACAGCCTTACTGCCAACCGCACTCAAAACAGGAGCACGATTAACATTGGTCACTGTTATTGTTATCGTTTCTGATGCGGACAAAGAGCCGTCAGACACAGAAAAGGTGACCTGATAGGAACCAGACTGCGCAAAAGAAGGAGTCCACGAGAAAGCGCCTGTAACAGTGCTGAAGAAAGCCCCGGACGGAAGGCCAACTGCTGAAAACGCCAAGACATCATTATCCGGGTCACTGCCAGACACGGTAAACTGCAAAGCCACACCCTCACTCACAACCTTGTTACCAACAGGACCCAACGACGGAGCACGGTTGACGTTGTTAACGGTAATTGTAACAGTCTCTGACGTTGCAAGAGAGCCATCTGATATGGAGAAGGTCGGCTGATAGCTGCCAGCCTGGAAGAAAGAAGGAGTCCAAGAGAAAACACCATTGGAAACAGTATAAGACGCGCCAGCAGGAAGATTGGAAGCAGGGAAAGTCACAGCATCACCATCAGGGTCACTGCCAGACACAGTAAACTGGAGAGGCTGATTCTCATTAACAGACCTCGCACCAATCGGATTCAAAACAGGAGCACGATTAACATTATTAACAGTAATAGTGATTGTCTCAGTCGCCACCAAAGAGCTGTCAGTTACAGAAAAGGTAACCTGATAAGAGCCAGACTGCGCAAAAGAAGGAGTCCACGAAAACACGCCAGTGGCTGTGCTAAAAGAAGCCCCAGAAGGAAGACCAGAAGCAGCAAATGTAAGAGAAGCGCCATCAGGATCACTACCAGACACAGTAAACTGAAGCAGGACACCCTCATTCACAATCTTATTGCCAACAGGGTCCAAAACAGGAGCACGATTGACGTTACTGACAGTTATCGTTATCGTTTCCGAAGCAGCCAGCGAACCATCACTAGCCGAAAAAGTAACCTGATAAGAACCAGACTGCACAAAAGAAGGAGTCCAAGAAAACACGCCAGTGGCTGTGCCAAAAGAAGCCCCAGAAGGAAGAGCAGAAGCGGAAAAAGTCAAAGCATCACCATCAGGATCACTACCAGACACAGTAAACTGAAGCAAGCTATTCTCATTCACAGCCTTACTGCCAACCGCACTCAAAACAGGAGCACGATTAACATTACCCACAGTAATCGTAATCGTTTCCGAAGCAGCCAGCGAACCATCACTAGCCGAAAAAGCAACCTGATAAGAACCAGACTGCACAAAAGAAGGAGTCCAAGAGAAGATACCTGTGCTAGAGCTAAAAGAAGCCCCAGAAGGAAGAGCTGACGATGAAAATGTAATTGAATCAC
>CAZDCW010000003.1:0-66944 GCA_964504135.1 uncultured Methanosarcinales archaeon | reverse complement strand
AAGAGCTGACGATGAAAATGTAATTGAATCACCATCAGGATCAGAAGCTGAAACACTAAACTGAAGCAAGCTATTCTCATTCACAGCCTTATTACCAACAGGACTCAGCGACGGGGCGCGGTTGACATTGTTAACCGTAATGGTAACAGCCTCAGAGTCAGAGCCGCCCTTTCCATCAGACACTGCAAAAACCACGCCATCATACACGCCAGACTGCGCAAAAGAAGGAGTCCACGAAAAAGTACGGGTTGCAGAATTGAAAGAGGCGCCTGAAGGCAGATTAGAGGCAGTGAAAGACAAAGCATCGCCATCAGAATCGCTGCCAGAGACAGCGAATTGCAAAAGCTGGCCCTCGCTAACTGACTTTGGCCCTATGGAGTCAAGAACAGGCGGACTGTTTAAAGCTATAATGTCATTGACAGTAATAACAACGTCCTCAAAATCCGACGCCTTTCCGTCTGAAACGCTGAACCTGACATTATAGGTTCCTGACTGGACAGAGTTAGGGGTCCAGGAGAATATTCTAGTTGCAGAATTGAAAGAGGCGCCAGAGGGAAGGCTGCCTGCAGTGAAGGACAGCGCGTCGCCATCAGGATCACTGCCAGACACAGTAAACTGAAGCAACTGATTCTCATTGACAGACCTTGGGCCTATGGAGTCAAGAACAGGGGCCTGGTTAACGTTAACAACGGTGATGGCAATTGTTTCAGAATCCTCAAGCGCGGCCGTGCCAGTACTGTCAGCAACAATGAAAGTGACCTGATAAGAACCAGACTGCGTGAAGGAAGGAGTCCAGGAGAACTGCCGCGTGGCGGCATTAAATGAAGCGCCTGACGGAATGCCTGTCGCCCTGAAAAAAAG
Source organism: uncultured Methanosarcinales archaeon (assembly GCA_964504135.1). GTDB lineage: Archaea > Nanobdellota > Nanobdellia > Woesearchaeales > UBA10216 > JACPTG01. Next base: position 66,083 of record CAZDCW010000003.1, on the reverse strand, counting down.
CTGATCGCCATCAGGGTCAGAGCCACTTACAGTGAATGTGAGCAGGCTGCCCTCAAACACATGTTTGGCGCCAATGGCGTCCAAAACAGGAGGCCTGTTTGCGACCGGCTGCACAACATCCAGGACAGTTATTACAACCACCCTGTTATGGGAAAGCCCTCCAGTGTCAGTCACTGTAAACCTCACAGCCTGATTGCCGTCATACACTCCGGCCTGATCAAAGCCAGGTGTCCACGAAAAAGTGCGGGTGGCGGAATCAAAAGAAGCTCCCCTCGGCAAACTGCTGGCGGAGAAAGTCAAGGCATCACCATCCGTGTCAGAGCCAGAAACCGTGAACTGCAAAAGCTGGCCCTCACGCACCTGCCTGTCAGCTATCGGGTCAAGGAAAGGCCCGCGGTTCAGATTATTCACAGTGATGGTAATTGTTTCTGAATCTGTCAAAGAGCCGTCACTGACTGAAAAGCCAACCTGATAGGAGCCGGCCTGGTCAAAATCAGGAGTCCATCTGAAAGTACGGGTGGAAGGGTTAAAGACCGCACCCCTTGGAAGGTCAAGGCCAAAGAAAGACAAAGGATTGTTATCCGGGTCTGAGCCTGAGATAACAAACTCAAGGGTGCTGCCCTCGTTAACAGACTTTGAGCCTATCGGATCCAGCACAGGAGGCCGGTTAACAGGAAGCTGCGGAACGTCACCAATAGTTATAGGTATTGCTGCTGAAGCAGAAAGGGAGCCGTCACTTGCAGTGTAAGTAACCTGATAAGAGCCTGACTGGGTGAAGTCAGGAGTCCAGATGAACCTTGGGCCCAGGGCAAACCTCAAGGCGCCGCTCCAGGGCATGTACTCGCTCCTGTCGGAAATCAAGTCGGTTCCATCAAAGGCAGCTGCGCCATCACCCCGGTCATACACAACAGACCTTGCCTGGATAATCCTGTCATTCACTGTAATTGTATCAACAAGAAGATTGCGGTCAGCGCCACTCACAACAAGGTCATTCGTGAACACAACCGCGATTTCCTGGCCGTCTGAATAGGAAGGCACGCTGGCAGTGAAGTCGCGATACGATGAGGAATCAACAGTCCATGACCTAACCTCCTGGCCGTTAACCTTCAGCTTCATCTCAGGCCAGCCGGAAGCGTACTCGCCCTTTGCCCTTATAACGACAGCGCCCCCGCTGGTCTGGTCTGTTACAGCGTTGGTGGGCATACCGGAAGCTGTAAACGTAAGGAAATTGCCATCAGAGTCAAAGGCAGTTGAATCAAAAGTAAGAAAGGTGCCCTCCTGGCCCTCCTTGCTGCCAATGGAATTCCAGGAAGGGACGCGGTTTGCAGGCGAAGGAGGAACTGACTGCACGCTGAAGGTCCTCCTGGCAAACTCGCCAGTGCCGCAGCCATTCCTGCCATGAACCCACCAACTATAAGTGGTCCCGGGCCTAACGTTTATTGTGATAGAACTGCTTCCGAAACTGTTAATGCAGACAAAATGAGGGCTGCCAGCGCAGTTGTTCCTTGAGTCCCTCTCAGTCGCGCCACTATAATCAGCCCTTACATCATAGCTTGAAGCTCCATTCTGCCAGCTAAGAGTAACCTGGGAAGTGGTTGAGGACAAGGATGCGCCCTCTGCCGGCGAAGACAAGGTGGGAACACCAGGAACGTCACAAGGCTCAGGGCCTGGAGGAGTGGGGGTTACTGGAGTTGGGGTTGGAGGCGGGACAGGAGTATCAGGGGCAGGGACGTCTGGAGTAGGAGTGTCAGGCTCAGGATAATCAGGAACAGGAGTATCAGGCTCAGGATAATCAGGAACAGGAGTATCAGGCTCAGGATAATCAGGGTCAGGGTAATCGCCTACATCACCTGAATCTTCATCACCACCATCCCCCCAGTCACCGCCATCATCGCCACCGCTGTCCTCTCCGCCTTCGTCATCAGCAACAGCCAAAGGAGTTGCAAGCAGCATGAAATTTACAAGAATAACAAACAAGATTCTTGAAGCCCTGGAAAAATCCATTTTTCAGCGAGGCAGATCATACTGCCTTCTAACCTGGTTAACCCTATCCTGCAACTCAAGAGCCACTGGACGGGTCATTGCAAAGGCATATGCAACTCCGCCCAATGAAGAGCCAGGAGCCTCGGCCTTAATCTTGACAAAACAATACGGTCCGTCAACGTAACCCTGCAACACAACAGCCTCATAATTACCAGGGCCAAGCACGCCGTCAAACGCCGCGCCATTAAATTCCCAGTGCTTTTCAGCAGCATTGGTCGCTACTCCCAAATCGCGATGAGAATTGCTGGCAAACTCGGTTAAGGCACGTATTTCAGACACATACAGCCTGTCGGCAAGTTCTACAGTCAATAAAGCTCCAATTTCAGCCTTTAGTTGTTCTAGGTCCAAAACCGCACCGTACTGCTGCAGAACTTGCTTTATCGTCCTCGTATCAAGCCAACCATTCTGAGTGCTCCAGGGCCTCCTTTGACTTTCCTGAGCAGAATGTTTAGAACCTTCAAACAGAGGAGCCTGAACTATGTACAGACCAGGGGCTGCTGAAGCACCCTTCGGAACAACATAATCCGGACGCTTGGTATCTGGCTGAGGATAAGACAAAGACCTATAGGCCAGAAAACGCTCTAATGGGCCCACAGTCCCAGAGGAAGCTGACAGGGCTGACGAACCTGCTGAAGGGCCTGTTAATGCAGAAGCCAATACACCCGGGTGAAGTGCAGCAGCAAGCCCTGCAAGGCCTCCTCCCCTCACAAAATCCCGTCTAGAAGCATTTGGACTATTTGTCATAGCTACACCCCCTAAGGTTGTTAAACATCAGTCTGCTGCCTGAAACCGGGCTAATATAAAAAGTTTATTGCAATGTCACCATTATGAAATAATTACAATTATAAGGATTTATATAAACTTACTGTTTGGAATTCGTCATCATGCTAAGACGAAGGCTTTGCCAATTCCCCGGCCAACTGGCCTGAAATCGGGATGCTTCTCAGGGCGCCAAGAGGATGGCTTTCTGTGTTTGCAAGAACCAAAGACAACTGATACAACTGACGGCTGGCTCCGGCAGGCTGGACTGAATAAACAAGCAGCGTAGAGGCGCGGTCCATGAACTCGCCATTACTGTCCAGGCCGTCAATGGCCTCATCAAGGCTTCCAACCGCATTCCTGGCCACAAGAAAGGAGTACTGGGGTCTGTCCTGGTAAACCTCTGAAAGGGGCGCCGAAATGGAAGCCCTAATCTGAGGTGCAAAGCGCAGCAGAACAGACCTGTCGGTTGTCCAGTAATCCGGAACCGCGCTGCCAAAATTTTCCTTACTTCCCAGCCAGCCGTACTGCGGATGAAACAAAGGACCCTGCGGGCTGGAATTCAGCAGCTCAATAATGAGGGCATAGTCCTTGCGCAAGTCCCTGAACTCGGCAAGAATCTGGTTATTCCTGAGCACAACCTCCTCTGAAGAGCCGGAGACTGAGGTCCTCATCGCAGAGGTATCCTTCCCGACAGACACAACGCCTGACTCAACATTCTCAAGCCGCCTTGAAATGCTGGTGTAAACCCCCTGAATCGAACTTAACTGAAGCTCTGTGGAAGACCTAAGCTGCCTGACCTCCTTTGCAATTGCGGAAATATCACTCTGCAAGGCAGAATCGTTTGAGGACAGGACAGAGGCATGGCCTGCCGCTGCATCCATGAACTCCCTGCGATAATTCCTCCTGTCAACATCTGAATTATACAGAACAGCGCCAACGGCCAGTGCAGCCGAAAGCCCAAGCACTGCTGAAAAAAACCTGCCCATCAACAATCATGTAAGCGGCCACAGCATAAAAAACTGACTTTAAGGATTATATAATGCGCCATTTCACTTTGAAGTGTAGCTTGCCGGCACAACAGGCAGAAAGCCTTGCCCAGCCCTCGGAGCCGGCGAAGCAGCAGGCGTCGGGAGCCCAGGCAGATTTCCACTCGGGACTATTGGCGCATTCACTGAATACCTGCGGCTGGTTTGCTCTCCATAAGGAACCACCGGAAGGCCGAGATGATAATCCCTTCCAAGAACCCCGGGAACCAGAGGAGCAACAGCCTGAGGCGTTGAAACAGGCACCGGGGTTGAAGCGGCTACCTGTGTTGCAGCCATAGGCGTGGCTGAGACTGCCGGAGTAGGCGTGGCTGCGGCAAACGAGGAGCCTGAAGGAGGCTGGGTGAGGAAGGTCAGGGAACTGTAACCCAGCAGGACAACGAGCCCCCCGGCAGCCAAGGCATACCGAAAGAGGCTGCCAGGCTGCCTGGCACCGACTGCACATTTCACGCCAAGATAGGCCATCAGGTCAATATGATTTGCCACATAAAGACGCCTTAAATCCTCTGCCTGCGGATCGTTAAAAATAATCCCGCGCAGAGCGTGGACACCTTCCACCACAATCTGCGCATTATGATCACCCGGAGAGCCTGGCCTTACAAAGGTTATAGAATCATACGTATCCCAACAGTATTCCAGCGGCTGTCTATCCTGCTTGGCATCAAGCGAACCCTTCCTGATAACTCTTCCTGAAGGTATAAGCTGCTGCCTGAACGCAGCCATATAACGCCTGGAATGAAGGCCGTCCAATTCAGCCGCAGAAAACTTTGCGGGCATCTCCCTCAGTTCAGAAGCAAAAGCCTTCCAGAATAGCAAAGTCTGCTCCATGCGGCTGAGAAGGGCTGCCGTCTGCTGCGCGTCCTGATTCCCAAATGAAGCAGTGAGCTCATAATCCTCCATAACCGCATCCAGCGTATCATAGTTGAGGGCATGCCCCGCAGAATTATGCAAAGAGATGCCAGCCGAGCCGATGTCCAAGGACCTTCCACTGGCGGATTCTATCATGTAATCTACGCCCCTGACATTAATACTCCTGTTAACAGCCTCGCCTGACAATGGCTCGCCAGGTCCAATAGAGCGAAGAAAACCCCACAGGGCAACCTTGGAGGGATCCAGCTTTCCAACAACTTCATCCCTTAGCATTAAAATGAGGAATCTGATTCGTTGTAAAAAGGTTTTGCTTTTGCTTTGCGGTTTTCCAGGAAAAAATCAGTGAAAATGCATGTTAAAGCAGGACTACCTGCCCTGCACTTCAGGGTCGGGATTGGGAATTCCTGAGAGTTCTGCAAGCTTCCTCTCCAAATTAGTTATACTGTTGTAAAACGACTCATTCTTACTTCCCTGCGCATTGTATAAACTCCTCACTGCAGCAAGATCGCGCCTCAAATCTTCAATCTGCCCGCGCTGTACATCCCTGAGATTCCACAGTGTTTCAACCTTGTTCGCGCCATATTCAGTGGCACTCTTCCATCTTTCGAGTCCGTCAACCCTAGTGCTCAGGCCTTCAATGCGGCCTGAAAGATAATCCCGGATTCTTGTTTCTCTTTCAACTGCTGCCCTCTCGGAATCTGATAGCCTGCCGGGCAAGCCTGATACGTAATCGGACAAATTTTTAACCTGTGCATTTGTGGCTGAAGACGCCCTCTGCGCATCAACCTCACGCCTAAGACTAACCACCTCAATCCCGCACATGATGTTAAGCACGGCATAAGCAACGGCAACTGTGCCGAGAAAAAATTTTCCTGCATTATTCACCCAAAGGCGAATGTCGCAGGATTTAAAAAACTTTTGCGACGCGTTGCGTGGAAATCAAACTTCACCAAGTTGGATTCCGCCAACTATAGTAAATAACCTTAATTTTCGTATATTAAAAAAGTATTGCAAGGTTATTTACTAATAAGCAAATCACTTATTTGAGCGGAACAAAGTTCCGATTATTAACGTGATTTGCTATAACCACGCGAAGCCGGTTCTAAGCTCACTTTGAAGTGTAGCTTGCCGGCACAACAGGCAGAAAGCCTTGCCCAGCCCTCGGAGCCGGCGAAGCAGCAGGCGTCGGGAGCCCAGGCAGATTTCCACTCGGGACTATTGGCGCATTCACTGAATACCTGCGGCTGGTTTGCTCTCCATAAGGAACCACCGGAAGGCCGAGATGATAATCCCTTCCAAGAACCCCGGGAACCAGAGGAGCAACAGCCTGAGGCGTTGAAACAGGCACCGGGGTTGAAGCGGCTACCTGTGTTGCAGCCATAGGCGTGGCTGAGACTGCCGGAGTAGGCGTGGCTGCGGCAAGCGAAGAGCCTGAAGGAGGCTGGGGGAGACAGGCATATGACGCATAGCCAACCACCCCTATAAGAAAGGCAGCAAGAAAAGGCTCCACTGGGCGGGGCTTATGTTGCATTCGGAGAGCGGCAGCCAAACCAGATTCCAGAATTCCGCCAATATCCCTCGGAGCAGCAACGCATGGAACCCCAAGGTAGTTCATGAAATCCGTATGGATTCTGAGGTAATGGCGCCTCAGCGCCTCAGCGCCGGCATCCTTAAACCTTATCCCTGTAAGGCCATGGATGCTTTCTATAACAAGCTGATCCCTGTTTGACTGTGTAAAAGTTATCGAAGAAGGCGAATCAAATGAACCAATGCTGTGCCATGCGTACTCCAATGGAGTTCTGCCGCGATTAGAGTCAAGCGCCCTCCTGATGTGATTCTCCGCAGTCAACTGCTGCAGGAAAGGCTTAAGGTAATGCCCTGAGTGAAGGCTGTCTACCGTACCCGGAGGAAATTCATTTGGCAGGTTTGCCACTGCGACACTAAAGCTGCCCCAGAACCACCTAGTTGCCTCAAGGCGGCGGAGAAGGGGCGCCTGTTCATCAGGCTTATCCCCAACTTCAAAACCACCCATATCAAAAATCAGATCATCCAAGCCCTCATACCTGTGGTCTCCTTTAGGGCTAGTAAGGAACAGAGAAGCATGTAAAGGGTCCATACCTCCAGCTGCTGCAGGGTCAATTTTATAGTTGATGCCGCCTACAGAAATGGTAAGTCCAGCCAGAGGTCTGTCAGGGCCAGCCGACGTGAGAAAATCCCAGAGTCCGAGCCTGGCATCATCCAGCTTTGCACTTACTTCATTCCTTAGCATCAGCCCAGGGAAGTCATGAGCTTTTAAAAAACTTGTGTTTGTAACCATTAGATAATGGCTACTAATGCTGATTTTTCAGTCAGGCCTTCCGCTGACTATCACCGGAACATAAGCCGTGCCTGACGATGTGCCATTAAGCACACTTGGAATATAGAGAGTGGGGGTTAGAGTAGTCGGGGGGATTACTGCGGCCGGTGTGGCAGCAGGCTCCTCGGCAACCGGAACAGGCGTTGCTGCTGGCGCAGCCGGACCCCTGCCAAGCAGAAAACCGCTGCTGGCCGCTATGCCTATGGCTGTGATGGCTGCAAAAAAGGCCATGCCCGGAAGGCAGCCCCCACTAAAAAGCCGCGGCCCAGGCGCAGCATCCAGGCAGCCAACGCCAAGGTAAGCCATAAACTCCTGGTGATTCCTGACATAAAGCCTCCTCCACTGCTCGGCATCACTGCTGCCAAAAATAATCCTGCTGAGGCCATGGATGTCAGAGACAGTCCTCTGGCCAGCGTATAATTGAACAAGCGAGGAGTAGCGAGGGGAAAAAATTATTGAATCAGAGCTGTGCGAATGATACGCCAGCGGCCACACGCCCTGCCTGGCCTCAAGCTCAGGCGTGCCCATGCGGCCTGAAAGGGCCAGCTGCTGCAAAAAAGGCACCATGTAACCGGCTGACTGAAGCCTGTCCAGCTCCACTGCTGAAAACCCCCCAGGAAGCCCTTTAACCGCATCAAAGAAGGCATGCCAGTAATTGTAGGTAATGGCAACCCGATTGCGGATGCTAGGCTTATCAGGGTCAGGGTCCAACGCGTCAAGAAGCGCAGGGTCCCTAACCACCTCATCCAAAGTGCTGTAATTACGGTTGATGTCAGGCGAATGATAGAGGAAAAGGTTAGCAGTGCCAAGCCCACAACTGGCAGACCCTCCAGTTAACATCGAGTAAGATGCGCCGCCAATCCTAATAGTATCGCCCCGCTCAAGGCTCCCTGACCTGAGAAAATCCCAGAGGGCTACCCTGCCGGGATCCAGCTTAAGAACCTCATCCCTTAGCATCAGGCTGGGAAGCTTCAGGATGCTAAAAAGGTTTCGACCGGATTTTGCGGATTTCCCGATTTGCCGGGAAAAAAATAAAAGCAGATGCCAGATACAGGGAAAGATGATAACCATAATCGGCGCAGGGGCTGCGGGGAATTACGCAGCCTACCTTCTGGCGGGCGAAGGGTTTGACGTGGAGGTGTACGAGGCAAATTCCACGGTAGGCCTGCCGGTGGCATGCACAGGCATAATAACCTCGCACTTCGACACGCTGATTAAGCCCAAAAAAGAGCTAATCGCCAACACTGTTGAGAGCGCAAGGATATACTCGCCAAACGGGGAGAATGTAAAAATAAACTTCAGGCATCCCAACAAGATATTCAACAGGCACCTCCTTGACCAGCACGTTGCGGAAATGGCCCAGCGGAGCGGGGCTGAATACAAGCTAAACCACGTATACATGGGAAACCGGCCCTCCGGCGACATGGAAAAGGTGATGGTTAAAGACCTGAAAAGCGGCGAAGAATACGAGACTGAAACAAAAATGCTAATCGGAGCTGACGGGCCGGCAAGCAGGGTTGCAAAGAACAACGGCCTTTACGGAAAAAGAAAGCTATACCTCGGGCTGCAGGCAACCGCAAAAAGGGAAAATGACAACATGATTGACTTTTACCCCGGCACGCAGGGCATAGCATGGACTGTGCCTGAATCCAAGGACAGGGTGAGGATTGGAGTTGCCACGCTGAACGAGCCGCAGAAATACTTTGAAGGCTTCTGCAGGAAAGTGCTTGGCGAGGACTATGCGGGACTGATACTTGCAAGACAGGCAGGGCCCATACCGCTATACGACCCGAATGTAAAAACACAGAACGGGAATGTTTACACGGTTGGCGATGCAGCCACGATGGTGAAGGCGACAACACTCGGCGGGATAATGCAGAGCCACATCGCGGCAAAAGCGCTCGCCGAATCAATCACGCACAGGAAGAACTACAGCAGGCTGTGGAGAAGCAGGCTTGCAAGAGACCTTTGGCTGCACCTGATGATGAGGAAAGCCATGGACAAGTTCACAGATTACGATTACAACAAGCTGGTCGGGATATTCCAGAAGGAGCGCAACAGGAAAATACTGGAAGAACACGACAGGGACTTCCCAGCCAGATTCATGGCGAAACTGCTGGCCGGTTCTCCAGAACTGCTGGGATTCGCGAGGCTTATTATTTAGTTAGTGGTTGGTGGTTTGTAGTTATAGAGAATTGCGCTGATTAGTTGATGGATATGCGCAATTCTAATCTCGTACCCAAATCACTGCGGTGATTGGGCCCAATTAAGCAATGCTTAATTTGGGAATTGCACGCAAATTTTGCACTAATTAACGCAATTTACGATAACTCTTTGTAGCAGGCTAACTCTTCGTGTACTGGCCTCTTCGTTTACAATACAAAGGGGGGAAAAACAGCCACAACAATCTTTATATATAGACCCGGGTTCTGCCCGGAAGTTGGGAAAAATGGATGAAAAGGAAGACGACCTCGACATAGACCTTGGCAAGATGTGGCCATTCGGAAAAAAGAAGGAAGGGCAGCCAGGCAAGGAAGAACATCACAAGGAAGAGAAAGCAGAGCAGCACGAACAGCGGCCAGAGCACGAACACCACAAAAAGCATGAAGCAGCACATGAAGATGCTGAAGATGAGGTCAGCATAGGCGAAACATTTGGAAAATTAAAAGGCCTCTTCAAGCAAGGCCCAAAGGCACACCGTGAAAAAGCCCCGCAGGATGAGGACGAGCTAAGCCTTGACACCCAAGCCATATCAGGATTCTTCCATAAAAACAGCAGGCAGCTGCTCATTGTGGCGGCCATCATAATAATAGCCGCGGCAGCCGCATATGTAAGGATGCTTCCCGGCCAAATGCTGTACGCCGAAGACTGGGCAAAGCAAAGCACATACGGATTCCTAAGGGCTGACATCGAGCAGTCAATCCTGGCACAGTACCCGAACCTTCCGGACAGGCAGAAGAACGAGCTCATAGACAAGGACTTCAACGAGGCCCTGAAAAAAGGAGAATACGCATTCAGGACAGGGCAATACGCAGGCCAGTCAGCAAACATCAAACAGCAAGTCCAGCAGACAGCAGAATACTTCAAAACATTCTACCTGGACGACCAGGGAAATGCATACATGCCTGACATAGACCCCTACTACTGGTTCAGGTACGCAAGAAACATAGTTGACCACGGCTACCCCGGCGACACTATAAAAAACGGGAGAAGCTACGACACATTCCAGCTGGCGCCAGAAGGAAGATATGTAGAGCCGGAAGATACTTTCCACCCATACTCCATAGCCCTATTCTACAGGATTCTCAGGATATTCAACCCGGGAATGACACTAATGTACGCGGAGATGCTTTACCCTGTAATAATAGCAGCCCTCGCGGCTGTAATAGTGTTCTTCATCTGCAGAAGAATAGCAGGAGATGTAGGAGGGCTTTTTGCAGGCCTGCTGATGGCGCTCAACCCATCCGCGCTTTCAAGAAGCCTCTTCGGACATGGGGACTCTGACACATGGGTACTGTTCTTCTCTGTGCTCACCGCATTCCTCTTCCTCATGGCCATCGAGTCCAAAAGCCTGAAATGGCAAACTGCCCTGACCTTCCTTGCAGGCCTGAGCATGGGCCTATTCTCAAGAATATGGGGAGGATGGTGGTTCATATACAACTTCCTGCTTGCAGCATCAGCAGTATACTTCGGCTACATAATCCTTGCAAACAGAAAGCAGATTGCAAAAGGAATCGGGAATTTGTTCACCCATGAGGTAAAAACAGCGCTAACAGTAACCTTAATGTTCATACTGTTCTCCGGGATATTCGTAAGCCTGCTTTCAGGCCTTGACACCTTCATACTCAGCCCGATAGGCTCGCTGGCATTCACCAGGATAAAGGCGCCTGTCATGGAAAGCCTTTTCCCAAACGTGCTTACAACCGTGGCAGAACTAAACGAGGGCGGCATCAACGACATAATGAACAACGTGGGCGGCCCTGTATTCTTCTTCACAGCCCTCCTGGGAATAATGATAAGCATGACCAAGAAGAGGGTGGACTGGCAGGAATGGATGTTCATACTGGGCTCAGCAGCATACTGGCTTATCCTCCTGCTGATGAGAGGCGAACTTGTGCAGGAATGGTTCCTCATACTCCTCAGCCTGCCAATACTGGCCCGGACACTCTATGCCGGAATAATGCACGAGCCAATAGACATGAGAGTGGCCGCGCTGCTGATAATATGGTTCATAGTGACAATGTATGCCAGCACCAAGGGAATAAGGTTTGTAATGCTGCTCGTGCCTGCATTCGCAATAGCCTTCGGAGTCGCCATAGGGTTCATACACAAGAGGCTGGAGCACTCGCTGACAACTGACCTGAAAATCCAACGGACAATAGCATCCGTAACCGTATTCGCGCTGCTGCTTGTCCTTGTAATGGTGCCATCCAACGCATGGGCGGTCTCTATAAGCATAGCAAAACAGGACGTGCCAATAATAAACGACGCATGGTACAACTCACTGGCTGCAATAAGGGACAACTCAAACAGGACAGCGATAATAACCAGCTGGTGGGACTTCGGGCACCACTTCAAGGCGCTCGCCGAAAGGCCTGTGACATTTGACGGCACAACCCAGGGAAGCCCGCAGGCACACTGGGTAGGGCAGATACTAAAAACTGACGATGAGGAAATGGCTGTAGGCATACTAAGGATGCTTGACTGCGGGGGCAACAACGCATTCGAGGAAGTCCAGAAGGCAAACGGAAACGACACCCTCATGTCAATAGGCATACTTTACAGCGTATTCAAGGACGACAGGGAGGCGGCAGGCAAAAAGCTCAGGCAGAAATACGGGATGACTGCCGGGCAGGCAGAGGCAGTGCTAAAATACACACACTGCGAGCCTCCGGAAGCCTTCTTCATAGCATCAGAAGACATGATAGGAAAATCAGGAGTATGGGCGCACTTCGGCTCATGGGACTTTGAAAAGGCATACATATGGAACAGGCTGCGGGAAAAGCCCGCAGAAGAGGCAATAGCAGAAATGCAGAGCAAGCTCAACTACACAAGTGAACAGGCAGAGCAAACCTACTACGACATCCAGGCCATGAATGACGCACAGGGAAACACATGGATAAGCCCCTGGCCAAGCTACGGACAAATACTGAACTGCGACGGAAAAACAGGAATATGCGACACCATAGGCCTGGACGCAGGCGGTGGAAGGAGACTGAACATAGTCCCTGCAATAAATTTCTCAGCAAACGACGCAGTGCTCCTGCTTGAGGGCCAGGAGCCAAAGAACCTGAGGGCGGTGGCAATAGCTACGGAAAAAGGGGTTGAGCAGAAATCCCACTCTGAAAACGTAGGCATAGACTGGGCCGCGACAATAATACCCGAAGGCGACAATTACAGGATGGTAATGGCAGCGCCAGAGCTGAACGCAAGCATGTTCACAAGGATGTTCTTCATGAAAGGCCACAGCCTAAGGCACTTCAAGCTCCTCACATACCAGAGAAGCATAACAGGAGCGGAAATATACGTATACAGAGTGGACTGGAAAGGCGGGGAGATGCACACAAAATCAGAGCTGACAACAAAGGAAAGTGTAGGGCCGCAGGACAGCGTGACATTCAACTACATAGGATACCTGGAGGACGGGACTGTGTTTGACAGCTCAATATACAACTGGGACAGCCGCAACATAACAAAAGACCAGCCATTCGGTGAAGACTCAGCGCCCTTCACCTTCACAATGGGCAAATCAGAAATAATACCTGGCCTTGAAGAGCAGATGACTGGAATGAAGGCCGGCGAGGAAAAGACCGCCAGGATAAGCCCGGAAAAGGCATACGGGACAGAGCCGGACAAGCACCCGCTGGGCAACAAGACGCTATTCTTCAGGTTCAGGATAGAAAAGATAAGATGAACGCATTCGCTGTAATCCCGGCCTACAACGAGCAGAAGCACATCACAGAAGTAATCATAAAGACAAAAAAACAGATAGACCCGCGGCGGATAATAGTAGTTGACGATGGAAGCAGGGACGCAACAGCAGAAGAGGCGCAAAAAGCAGGGGTTGCGGTGCTAAGGCACCTAATAAACCTCGGCAAGGGAGCAGCCCTCAAGACAGGCTGCGACTACGCAGTCATGCAAGGCGCTGACGCAATCATATTGCTGGACTCGGACACCCAGCACGACCCAGAGGAAATCCCGCACTTCATCAAGGCACTTGAAGGTGCGGACATGGTATTCGGATACAGAAGGCTTGGAGGAGAAATGCCCCTTGTATTCAGATTCGGGAACTGGTTCATAGGCACAGCAGTCAGGATGCTGTTCCACATGAGAATAAACGACACGCAATGCGGATACAGAGCCTTTAAAAAGGAAGCCTACCAGAAGATACGATGGAAGGCCACAGACTACAGCGTAGAGTCAGAAATGATAGCCCTCACAGGAAAGCACAGGATAAAATTCCAGCAGGTGCCTGTAAAAACGATATACGTGGACAAATACAAGGGCACCACAGTAATGGACGGAATATCAATAGTGGCGCAGATGATATGGTGGAAATTCACACGCTAAAATGGTACTCATAATACAAATACTCGGAGCGCTGTTCGGGCTGTTCCTGATGTACCTCGCCTTCATGAACTACAAGAGAAAGGAACTGACCATAAACGAGTGGGCATTCTGGACAGTGCTTGCGCTGGGATTCTCGGTAATAAGCCTTGCGCCTGAAATACTAAACCCCCTTATAAGAACCCTCAACATAAGCAGAAAGATGGACCTCCTCATAATAGCTGGCTTCATGCTCCTCACAGGAGCGGTGTTCCACTCAAACATAATAACCGTGAAAACCCAGCGCAAGGTAGAGGAACTGGTCAGGAAGCTGGCCATAGAAGAGGCGAGGAAGAGGGAGAAGTAGGCAGTGGTTTGTGGCAGTTAATTGTGTGTAGTTAATGGTTGGTGGTTTGTAGTCAACTCTTTGTAGCAGGCTAACTCTTCGTGTACTGCAAGAGAACTGAAACTCTGAGTTAGCCCAGATAAAACCGCAAAGTTTATATTTTGCAACTAACAGCAGGCTGTTAGAAAAAAAAATGGCAACCCTTACTGCTGAAGTCACAAAGGAACTCCAGGGCCTGGCCCGCGAAATACTAAGGACAGGACTGTACAAGTCCCAGTCTGAAGTAGTCAGGGACGCAATCAGGCAGCTCGCCCTAAAGTACCATATAACAGGGAGCGAAAAGGCAAACGTCAGGAGAAATCTTGCCAGGGCGAGCAAAAAGGCAGGAACGACATTATCCGGGACGCTTATGCAAATAAACTAGCCTCCTCAATACTGCTCATAGGAGAGGTAATATCTGCATTCGATAAGCTGGGAAGAATCAAAAGCCTCACTTCGAAAGAAGTGTCTGAGGCGATAAGCGAGTTCACGTCTGACATAAGAGACCTGACTGACAACGATTTGATAATTCTGGCGGAAATAACCTCATTGGCAATGACCTTTGCCGTTGATTACATTATAAAGCACCATTTAACCGTCAATGATGCAATTCACCTTTACTCTGCTTTGACAAATGCCACAGAACAAATGGAATTTATTTCGGCGGACAAAAACCTTAACATCGCCGCTGCCAAGGAAGGCCTCAAAGTCTACAACCCTGAAGAATAAACTCACGGCGCATCAGTCGGGTCCCAGCAGAGGCGGAGGTTCTCATCAAAGCTGTCCAGCAAAACCAGGTCTTCCTTTTTTATGCTAAAGCCGAAGACATCAGCATTCTGGAATATGAATTCCCTATGGACTGATTTGGGAATAACAACAAGCCTCTTCTGGAGGCACCACCTGATAAGAATCTGGGCAGGTGAACGGCTGTATTTGGCGGCAAGGGATACGAGCTTAGGGTCCGTCAGCTTCTCGCCCTGGGCAAGGGGGCTGTAGGCCTCAAGCTGGACCTTATTTTTTGTGCAGAACCCATGAAGCCCACTCTGATAGAGGTAAGGGTTGAACTCAACCTGGTTCACAGCAGGAATCACCTTAGCAGAAGGCAGAAGCTCCTTTAGATGCCTGACAGTGAAGTTGCTGACGCCAATTGACCTGCACAGGCCGTCTTTCTGGAGCTGCTCAAGGACACGCCAGGATGAGAG
Organism: uncultured Methanosarcinales archaeon; assembly: GCA_964504135.1. Lineage (GTDB taxonomy): Archaea > Nanobdellota > Nanobdellia > Woesearchaeales > UBA10216 > JACPTG01. The sequence continues at coordinate 50,876 of CAZDCW010000003.1, read as the reverse complement.
GCGCTGCCTTACAGGGAAATGAATCAGGTAAAGGTCCACATAACCCATACCGAGCCTACTCAGGCTTTGCTGCAGCGCCTTTCGGGGATTGGAATGGCCGGCGTTCCACAGCTTGGTCGTTATGAAGATTTCGTCCCTTGAAATGCCGCTTTTTTGCACAGCTGCGCCAACACTCTGCTCATTGCCATAGACTGCAGCGGTATCTACATGCCTGTAACCTGCCTCCAAAGCCCATAAAACAGCCTGCTCTGTGGCTTTTCCGGGCGGGCTTCTCCAAGTGCCAAGGCCAAGCCAGGGCATCCTGTTGCTGTCGTTAAGCGTTACAGATGAGCGTATATTCATACGAGGCCTGTTTTATTGCACAAGCTATAAATTTTTGCGAAAGCTTAAATATTGGCCACATTTATCTGCACGTTACGTTAAATATGAAGCAAAAATAAAACCGGATGAAAGCCGACCTGAGCAGATTTTTTGGGAAACAGACAAGACAGCCCAGGAGCTAAAGGATGAAGCAAGAAGGCTATGGGACTAGGACTTACTTCTATGACACATACGCGATGAAAATACTCTTCATACTCGACAACTACTGGCCATTCAAGGGAGGAGCTGAAACGCTGTTCAAAAACCTTGCAGAAGGGCTTGTGGCAAAAGGACAGCAGGTAACTGTACTGACAAGGAAGGTTCCAGGAAGCAAAAGCCATGAGGTACTTAACGGCGTAAAGATACACAGGATAGATGCGCCCAACAGGTACCTGTACGCCATACTCTGCATCCCAAAAGCTGTTGCACTCGCAAGGAACGCTGACATAATACACGCCACCACATTCGCATCAGCAGCACCCGCCTTCATCGCCTCGCTTTTTTCCGGAAGGCCTGCGGTGATAACAGTCCATGAGGTGTGGACAGGCAAATGGAAAGAGTACACTGATGTCGGGGAGGTAAAGGCAGCCATCCTTAATTTCATGGAATGGTGCATATACAGAATTCCCTTTGACCGGTATATATGCGTTTCAGAATCAACAAAAAGGCAGCTGAAAAAGCCAAACTCAACAGTAATATACAACGGAGTTGACTATTCGCACTTCAACCCGAGAAAGCACAAAGGCGAGAAATTAAGAAAGCAGCTTGGCCTCGGAAACAGCTTCGTATGCCTGACATATGGCCGGGCCGCGCCCAGCAAAGGAATAGAGTATGCGGCCATGGCTGTGGAAAAGGCAAAAATTGCAAACCTAAAATGGGTCTTTATCATAACTCCAGACTACAGTGACAGGTATTCAAGGGTAAGGAAAATACTTGAGGCAAGCAGCAGGGCCATATTGATACCGCCAGTCAGCCATGAAAGGCTTCCAGACTACATAGCAGCCGCTGACTGCATCGTCGTGCCAAGCCTTGCAGAAGGCTTTGGATACGTCGCTGCCGAGGCCTGCGCAATGGGAAAGCCTGTTGTGGCGAGCAGCATCAACTCCCTTCCAGAGATAGTGTCAGGAAAATACCTGCTGGCAGAGCCCAGAAACCCTGAATCAATCGCTGCCGCGGTGGAAAAGGTGCACAAAGGAAAGTACGCCAAATCAAGGCCCAGGAAATTCAGCATAGAAGAGAACATAAAACGGCACCTGGAACTCTACCAAGAACTGCTAAGAGCCTAAAAAAGAACAGGAGTGATAAAGACCTCTATTCCTGCCGCGGCAACAATCATCAAAACACTAAGAAGAGCAAGGTCCACCGAGTCCCGCAGGGTCCTCCTAAAAGCTTCACTCCCAAGGCTGTGCTTCACCAGCGCCATAGAAAGAATCCCGCCAGCAAGGGCTGCGGTGAAATAAGCAAGTATCTCAAGCCAGCCGTGAGTCATGTATTTCAGCAGGCCCAGGGAATAGGTTGCAAGATAATGGCCAACTCCGAGCAGGCCAACCTTATTTGCCAGCGCTGCCAGCCCAGACCTGGCAAAGCTGCCAATAGCTGTCCCGACAACAGCCGCGTTCCAGGCAAGGATGAAAACAGCACCTGCCCCATAGAAGATTGCAAAGATAAAGCTGAAAAGAAGCACACGCATGTTGTTTGCGAATATCTTGGTGAACGCTGCAGCCCCTGACATGGCGTTGCCTGTCACAGCCGAGTTTATGGACTCAATCGTCTCAATCTGAATCCCGAATATCCGCTGGGCAGTCTCAGCCGGAGCCAGGATGTACCACAAAGAGAACGCAACCGTAAAGCCAAGGAAAAGGAACATGAAAAAAGTAAGGGCCTTCCCATGCTCCCTGAGCAGCCTAATCTCGCTGGCGAACTTCTGGTCCTTCCTCTCCTCCATCCGGAGGGTCCTCTGAATAAGATAAGTGCATGACAGGGTGGTAAGGAACACCATTACCAGGCCCACCTTCTCCGCGAAAATCCACATCGCCAGGACAATCGCTATGCTTGCATACACGAGCCCGAAGAAGAAAAGCTCCCAAGGACTCCTCTCAGCCGCCTTCGGGTTTATCAGGAGCTCAAGAACCATAATCCACCCAGCGCGGGCCTGCATTAAATACTTTTCGGAGTGCAAACTTTTATTAAAGCCCATCCCGCCTTGTTACCGCGTGGCAATCCCCTCAAGGCAGGAGTCCTTCCAGCTGCTCTGGCAGCACAACGTGCCTGACAATGTAATAAGGCACAGCATAGTCGTGTCACGGGTTGCTGCTGAAGTTGCGGCAGAACTGGACAAAAAGGGGAAAAAAGTGAACCTCAGGCTGCTGGACTCATCAGCAATCCTCCATGACATTGGCAAGCTGCAGCCAGAGCATGAAAAGGCAGGCTTTAACCTGCTTGTGAAGCATGGCTACAGGGAAGTTGCGGAAGTAATCCTGAGCCATCCCCTGCACTACATCCTTGACAGGAAAAACCGCCCAAAGACGATAGAGCAGAAAGTACTATACTACGCGGACAAGCGGGTAATGCACCACAAGGTAGTTCCTGTAAAGGAGAGGCTTGCAGACCTGAGGAAAAGGTATCCGCAATACCAGGAAAAAATCACAAGGGCAGAGCCCCTTGTACTGAAGCTGGAAGCCGAGCTATACAAAGACGTCAAGCATAAGGGCAAATAACATCGCAGCAAGAATGTAAACGCTGGCGTAACCGACCAAAACAATCAGGATGCACAGGGCTGCCGCCGAATAAAGTGGAAACCTGTAAAAATCCCGCGTGACTATCCCGGAAAGCCCGTAAATCAGAAAACAAGCGCCTATGATGACCATGAAATAGGCAGGGACTGTCTGCAGCTTCACCAGACCAATCATGATAACGGAGAAGAGGACGAACTTAACAGCCCGGACAAGCAACATAAAGGGAATTTGCAGGAATCCGGGGTTATAAAGATTATGCTTATCTTCAATAGCCGCCTATCCTAACTCACTGTAGCAGGCTGTTCCTGCCTTGTTTTAGCATCCCCCTTTCGGGAATTGGTAAGCATACGGTTTGGCTTCGTGCACTGTTTTGGAATGTTCAATACCTTTGTACTATAGGATTAAACAGACTACCTACAACCAACCACTAACTAATCAAAACAAGCCCTACTTCCTAGCCTTCTCCAGCTTTCCTGACAGGAGCGCCCTCAGCGACTGGTCATTTACCTTAATCACCTGCCACCTGACGCCAGGAATGTCGCCCTTTGCACGGCCCTTGTTACCGCCAATGCACTCAATGACCACCTCATCGTGCTCGTCCATCATCTTAATGGCGCCGTCACCAGGTGCGAAGGCAGTGACCTGCCTTCCATTTTTGATAAGCTGCACCCTCACAGCCTTCCTCATTGCTGAGTTAGGCTGCTTGGCCTCAATCTCAACCTTCTCCAGAACCAAGCCCTTTGCCTGTGAAGCGCCCTCAAGCGGATCTGACCTCGCCTTCAGCTGAAGAACCCTTTTGATGTACTTCTCCTGGGACCACCTAAAGCGGGCGCGCTTCTCCCTCAGCTTCTTCCCGGCGTTCAGGCCGCGTGTTTTCTTTGACATATGCTATGAAACCCTTATCTCCGTAACCTCAAAATACCGGCCCACAATATCCTTCAGCCTTTGCAGGTTTGACGAGTTCCTGCCTATGAGCATTGCCCTGCCTTTTACGTCCTCCCCTGTTATTGTGACGATTCCCCCGTCGGCAACTACCTGCTTTGCCTTCGTAGGATAAATCAGATTCTTTATAAATGTTGCCAAATCAGGGCTGAACTCCAGCAGCCTGATCCTGCGGTTCATCATTGCCTGCAGCCTCTTTATCCTGGCCCCATCCTTTCCTATTGCCTTGCCCATGTTTTCTGTTGCCAACACAAAATAGAGCGTCTCGTTGCTTGTGAAGCAGTCCTTGGCCTCAGTCCCTGTTATCCTTTCGAAGAGGCTTATTGTCTGCAGAGTGTTGCTGTCGTAAAGGATTTTTGGCCTGCTCATGCTTTGAGCCCGAGAACTGAGATTGAGTATGGCTTCTTGCAGATTACGCCAAGCTCATCATTGGGAACTGAAAGCATTTCCACAGCCGCATTTGCCATCCTGCTGTAAGTTTCTACATCCGCTTTTACCCTCGCCGGGCAGTTGCTTGACAGATACACTTTCACTAACTTTCCTGTCTTCAGCTCCTTTATGGTCCTCTCAGTGCCTATTACCGCGTTGTTCTCCTTAATCGCCTTCTTTAACTCGGATGTAATGTCCATTCCACTCATCCCTGCCCCTTCATAACCAGCTTTGGCAGGCCGGTCCCTATCGGCACAGGCTGGTTAAGCATCACGTTTTCAACCACAGAGTTGAGCCTGTCAATCTCTCCTGTAAGCGAGGCGCTTATTATGTGCTTTATCGGCGTCTCAAAAGAAGCCCTGGCAAGCACGCTCGCCTTCTCCCTCACAACCCCATACCTTGTAATGCCCTTCAGGCTTCCGTTGAAGCACATTGTGTCAGCGACCAGCATCAAATGTCTGATGTCAACGTTCAGCCCCTGGTTCTCAATGACCTTGAACACCTCGCTTATCAGCGCCTGCCTTGCCGCCTCAATGCCAAGCACTTCCTCAATCTCAAAAATGTCATTTGTAGTCGTCCTTGTAGCGTCCACGAACGGAAGCGAAAGCATCTTCTTCAGGTTGCTGCCTGAGGTTATAATCATGAACTCGCCATCCTTCTTCACCGGAAGGACCTGTGTGATTCCGCGAACCCCCCTGATATAGCTGTCCTTGATTTTTTCCTTGTACTTGTATATCTCGTTAGGGTTTTCCTCCTTGCTCTTGAGCCTGAATATAAAAGCGCCCTTCTTAACCTCAACTGACAGGTTCTTGTTGGTGTTCTTCAGCGCCTTAAGGAGATTCGCCTCTGTAATGTTGAGCTCCCTTGCCTTCTCATCATCAAGGGATACCTCAATCCGGGACTCGGCGAGGTTCAAGACGATTTCAGACGATATGTCGGCCAGCCTGGTCTCCTTCACATAAAGCGCTATCTTCTTTATGTCCTTGCCCTGCGAATAAGGCTTCCTGAGGAAAATCTCCATCATGGGAGTGGCAATGTTCTTCCTCCCGTCCAAAATCTCAATTATCCTTGGCAGGCCTGTCGTGATGTTCATTTCTGCTACTCCTGCGAAGTGAAAAGTATTAAGCGTCATTTGCGTCCCGGGCTCTCCTATCGACTCTGCAGAAATAAGGCCCACGCTCTCGCCTGGCTCGGCGAGCATCTGCCTGTACTGGCTTTCAACCCTTTCCATTATCTCCTTAGCCTTTGCCTCGGAAATCTTCTTCGGCAAATTGGCAACAACCTCCTCCATAACAGTTGACGGGAGCCTGTCCTCATATTTTTTCAGCAGCTCTTCAGTCTCCATCTTATTCCATGACCTCGGCAATTATGCGCTTCACATTTATCTTTCCAGCCTCTGACTTTGAAACGTCAATCCCGTCCTCGCCATAACTAAACTGGATAATCCTCCTGCTTGCATCCCTGACCGTATGATCGTACTCAACCTTAAGGTCCTGCATGGCGTTGGCCAGCCTCCTGTACAGGTAGCCTGATTTCGGCGTCCTAAGCGCAGTATCCATAAGGCTATCCCTGCCAACCATTGCCTGGAAGAAGAACTCAGGCGGGGAAAGGCCCTTCTTGAAACAATTCTTGATAAACCCATGCGCCTCTGGCCCGATGTCATTCCTCTCAAAGCAGCTTAAGGTGCGGTGCTTATACCCCTTTTCAATCCTCTTTGCCCTGAGGGCCTGCTGGCCAACCGTAGCGGCCATCTGGGCCAGGTTGATGGTAGTGCCCCTTGCGCCTGAAAGCGCCATAATCATCGTATGGCTGCTCCTGTCAGCATTCCTGGAAACTATAAGGCCAGCCTCATTCCTTGCCCTGTTCAGCACTTCCATAATCTTAAGCTCAAGTGTCTCCCTCAGCGTCCTTCCCGGGAAAGCCTCAAGCTGCCCCTCCCTGTACTGCCTTATCAGCTCATTTACACCATTTCTGCTTGAATCAAGCAACTGCCTGACCTCCCTGCTTATTTTTTCAGGAAGGTCTGTGTCTGACACAGTTGTAGTAAAGCCCCTTTTCATCAGAACCTGAATGCCCAGCCTGAAAACCTTCCCGATGAACTCCACAGCCTTCTTCTCGCCATACTTATGATGTATGTTCCTGAGAAGCAGCCCTGAACCCTCGCCCAGGTTGTTCTTGTCCATCACGCCTGACACCAGCTTCCCGCCCTCGATTACAACCTCAGGCTCCTCAGGCGACTTTGAACGCCCAACAAAGCCGAAGTCCTCAGGCAAAATGACGCTGAAAATCTCCTTTCCTGTAACGGTTTCCTTCCTGGGAAGCCTCCCGAGCTCGGGTACCTCAGCCCTTGCAAGAAGGTCTATAGCAGCCTCCCTGCCCATAGAAAAGCTTTTCTGGGTAAGAAGATAATTCCCTGAAATGGCATCCTGAACGCAGCCAATGACCGCAAGCCCATACCTTGGGCTGATAAGCTGAGTCTGGACAAGCATCAGAATCTCGGCCTCGGCCATCGCCTCCTCAGTCTGCGGGATATGAAGGTTCATCTCATCGCCATCAAAGTCTGCGTTATACGGGAAGCACACCGCGGGATTAAGCCTCAAGGTCTTGAAAGGCAAAACCCTAATATGATGGACCATCATGCTCATCCTGTGCAGGGACGGCTGCCTGTTGAATATCGCTATGTCGCCGTCCATCAGATGCCTTTCAACAACATAACCAGGCTGCAGCTCCTCAAGGGCCTGCTCAATAGTCTCCTCAGTAAGCTTCTTCTTCTTCCCATCAGGCCTCACAATGTAATTGGCGCCAGGATACTTCTTTGGGCCCTTCTCCACAAATTTTTTCAGGTAGCCCATGTTCCACTGGGTGACCCTTTCAGGCACAGTCAACTTAAGAGCCATCACCTCAGGAACGCCAACCTCAGTAATGTCCAGCATAGGGTCAGGGCTGATAACAGTCCTTGCAGAGAAGTTAGTCCTCTTGCCCGCAAGGTTATGCCTAATCCTTCCCTCCTTGCTCTTTATCCGCTCTGTCAGCGTCTTCAGAGGCTGGCCTGACCTGTGCCTTGCCGGAGGAAGCTGCGCCACCTCATTGTCAAAAAATGTAGTAATGTGATACTGAAGCAAATCCCAAAGGTCCTCAACAATTATCTCAGGAGCGCCTGCGTTAATATTCTCAAACAGCCTCTGGTTTATCCGGACAATGTCGCCCAGCTTATGAGTCAAATCGTCCTCACTCCGCTCGCCTGTCTCCAGGGTAATCGAAGGCCGCATAGTGACCGGCGGAATCGGAAGGACGGTAAGGACTGTCCATTCAGGCCTGGCAATCTTTGTGTTAAGGCCGAAAAGCTCTGCATCAGAATCGCTTATCTTCTCCAGCCTTGTCCTGATCTCTATTGGCGAAATCCGCTTGTCATCCTCAAGGAATGTCGTCGGCTTCTCTATGGCAACCTTGCCCTGCTTGGCCTTGCAATGAGGGCACTTGTTCCCAAGCCGCTGGATTACCTCCCTAATCTTCTTGCGCAGCAGCTCCTCACCCTTCTCCTTCCCATACTGCCTCAGCTTCTCCGAGTACTTGTCCAGCTTGTCCTGGGGAATCAAAATGCGGCCGCACTCGCGGCAGGTACACCTCAGAAGCGTCAGTATAACCCCTGAAAAGTTCAAATGTATTATTGGCCTGGCGAGCGAAATATAGCCAAAGTGGCCAACGCACTCCTTGAGCTTGCTGCCGCAGGTCTTGCACCTGAGGCCAGGGTCAATCACCCCAAGCCTTATGTCCATCAGGCCGCCGTCAACAGGATAGCCTTCCTTGTCATAAAGCTCAGGAGTTACAATCTTGGCAGAGGCCATCTTCTTTATCATCTTCGGGCTCAGAAGGCCAAACTGAACCTGGCTCACCTGCTTGTAAACAACCTGCTCCTCCTCAATAGGCTTCCTCTCCACAGGAGCTGCCTCCGGCGCCTTTACCTCCTCAAGCTCCATTTCCTCAGCTACCGCCTCTGGCTTTTCGTCTTCCATTTTCAGTACTTGTTCTTCAGCTGCATCTTAGGATAAATGCACATGCTCTTAAACTCGTCCAGCATCAGCTTGAAAGCATAGCTGATCTCTATGAAGTTAATCTCCGTAGACTCCTCGCAGTTCTGGCAATAGTTGCGCTTCCTATAGTCATCATGAATGGCGACAAGGCCGCATCCCTCACAAACAGGCACAATAGTCCTGTCCGAGTCAAACCTCTCCTTCAGCAGGAGCGACGCGCCATGAGCCACAAAGGTATCCTTCTCCATCTCACCAAGCCTAAGCCCGCCCTCCTTCGCCCGTCCCTCTGTCGGCTGCCTTGTAAGAAGCTGAATCGGGCCCCGCGCCCTTGAATGAAGCTTATTAGCCACCATGTGCTTAAGCCTGAGGTAATACATATTTCCAACAAAAATCCTGACCATGAACCTCTCGCCTGTCTCGCCATTATACATGGCCTCAAGCCCATCGTCCCTGAAGCCCAGGCCCTGAAGCTCCTTCCTGACAGCCTCCTCAGGCTCTGAATTGAAAATCGTGCCATCAACATACCTTCCTGACAGCGCGCCGACCTTTCCTGCAAGAAGCTCTATAAGATGCGCCATCGTCATCCTGCTCGGAATCCCATGCGGGCTGAAAAGCAGGTCAGGCGTTATTCCTGAGGCTGTAAAAGGCATATCCGCAGCCGGAACTATCAAGCCAACCACGCCCTTCTGGCCGTGCCTGGAAGTCAGCTTGTCACCAACCTCAGGAATCCTTTGGTCCCTCAGCTTAACCTGAATCAGCTTGTTTCCCTCTGCATTCTCAGTAATAAGAATCATGTCAACAATCCCTTCCTCCCCATGCTTCATCGTAAGCGAGCTTTCCCGACGGGTGTCTGTCGCCAGCCTATACTGGTCAACGCCGCTCAGGAACCTTGGAGGAGAGGTCTTGCCAATCACCACATCACCCTCCCTCACCTGGGCCTCAGGATAAATAATGCCGTCCTCCTCAAGATAACGATAATCTTTCTCACTCTTGTAACCCTTGATATCCTTGTTCGGAATCTGAATCTCATCAACCAGCCCGCCGCTGTACCTGAGCTCCTCAGCAATCATCGGCCTGTAATAGCTCCCGCGGCCAAAACCCCTGTCAATGCTCGCCTTGTTTATTATGACCGCGTCCTCCATATTATAGCCCTTATAACTCATGACCGCAACAATAATATTCTGGCCAGAAGGGTGCTGGTCATAATCGCCAATTCCATGCATCACCGACCTCACTATCGGCGCCTGAGGATAATGCAGGAGGTTTACGTCCATATCCATCCTAATCGGATAATTTGCGGAATAAAAACCAAGAGCCTGCTTCTGGTTCTTTGAGCCAGTATTCACCTTCTGCGCCGAGTTGAAATTAGCATAAGGGACAAGCGAAGTAATCAGCCCGAAAATGGCAAGGGGAGTAATTTCCAGATGGGTGTGCTTTGGAGTCAAATCGGCCTCAAAGAAGGCGACAAGCGCATTATCCTCCTCTGCCGCATCAAGATACTCAATTATGCCCTGCCTGACCAAGTCTGACCAGCTGATCTCCTTCCTCTCCAGCTGCCTTAAATGGCTCTCAGCCAAAAGAGGCTTCCCATCCCTGACGATAATCAGCGGACGCCTGAGCCTGCCCCTGCCAGCCTCCACCTGAACAACATTGGCCTCCTGGTCATAGCAAACGTTAACGCCATCAGGAAGGGCTGCCTTTCTCCGCTCCTCCCTCAGCCTCTCCGCAAACTCGGCAGGATTATCAACTACGCCCACAAACTTTCCGCTTAAATAGACCTCAGCCATCCTACCTCAAAGCAACCGGCTTCATGCCAAACGACCTCAACGCCTTCAAAAGCTCATCCTCAGGAGTATCCTGGCTGACAGTCGCGAGCAGGGCAAGGTTCTTCTTGAGCCCGATATTAGTACCCTCAGGAGTCTCAATCGGGCAGAGCCTCCCAAGATGCGTGCTGTGCAACTCCCTCGCCTCAAAATTCTCCTGCGTCGCCGACAGGGGACTGACAACCCTCTGAAGATGGGACATGGTCTCCAGATAATTAAGCCTCTGAATCCTCTGGCTGATGCCCTTGCGGCCGCCTGTCCACGTCCCTGTAGCCATAGAACTGTAAATCCTTGACGTAAGAAGCTTTTCGCGTATAATAACCTTAATGGTAGGAAACTTCCCACGCTTGACTATCCGCTGAAAGTTGTAAAGAAGGTCGCCAATAAGTACCTTCATGTTAACCCTGATAAGGTCTGCAAGCAAGTCGCCGCTCAGCTTGAGCCGCTTGTTCGCATAGTTATCCTTGTCATCCAGCTCCAGCTCGCCCCTGAAAGTGAGGATGAGCTTCTTCAGCATCTTGCAAAGATTATACGCCTTAACCGGCCTGTCCCTCGGCGACGTGCCGAGATGGGGCAGAAGGTACTTGTCAAGCAGCTCACGCATCCTCTCAATCCTTATCTCCTTGGACTGGGTAATGCCAGACCTCTTTGCAAGATAATCCACTGCGTCCTCCTCTGTCTTTATGTCAGCCGCCTCAAGCAGATTAACGATTATCTCATCAAAATGCCTCTCAGCCGAGATAAACCTGCTAATCTCCTCGTCCTTAATAAGGCCGAGCGCCTTAATGATAACAATCACAGGCATCCTCCTAACCCTGGTGAAAGTAAGATAGAAGATGCCGTCCCTCAGCCTCTCAATCAAATGAGGGATCTTATAAGAGCTGTACTCAGAGAAAATCTTGCCAACAAACCTGCTCGTGCTTGAACTATCCGTGTCTGTAATAAACCTGTTTGCGGCCAGGTCCTCAACCTTAACCAGCACCTTCTCAGTGCCGTTGATAATGAAGTACCCGCCAGGGTCATCAGGGTCCTCGCCCCTCGCAATCAACTCCTCCCTCGACAGCCTGTACAGGTGGCATTGCTTGGACTTCAGCATAATAGGCAGATTCCCAATCTGGGTCTCAAAGGATTCCCGCTGCGCGCCGTTAATATGGGCGCTAACAGTAATGTACATAGGAGCAGCATAGGTCATCTTCCTGAGCCTCGACTCAATCGGAAACTTGGCCTCATTCTCACCGCTTCCGTCAGACTCAATAATCTGCGGCTTGGTAACCCTGACCTTGTCAAACTTTATCTTAAACTCGTCAACATTTGGAGGAATTATCGTCGGCTCAATCTCGCTGTTCTCCGCAATAATCCTTGGAAGCTCAACATCAATAAAGTTATTGAAGGACTCTATGTCTGACTTGATGAACGACTGCTCATCAAAATACTTCCTCAAAAGAATCTCCTGGCTACCCACTTACAACCACCCTGTAAAACACAGTCTTTCCAGCAGTAGGGCTGTTCCTCTGAATCCTAAACACGTCGCCTGGCCTTGCACCCATTCCACCCAGCATGGGGTCGCTCTTCTTAATCCTGGGAAGCTCTGCAATACCTATACTGTACCTTTGAAGCAGCTCCTCCTTCTCCTTCTCACCCAGTTTCTGCCCCCTGGGCACAAGCACGTGTTTCTTTACGTCAACCTTCTTGGTCATTTGTTACCTGCAATACCATAAAAGGGCCGGACGGGACTTTCGTGCCTTGGTTTCGAACCCGTGACCGTCTGCTTAAAAGGCAGACGCGCTATAGCCCAGCATGCCTCCAGGCTGCGCTACCGGCCCACCCTAAGCATAAGCGCCCTGGCCGGGACTTTCACACTTGTTTTGAACCCGGGTCGCAGCCGTTCTGCCTACTGCGGCTGACAGGGCTGCATGATAGGCCGGACTACACTACCAGGGCATCTCAACGCGGCAAATGGCCCTGCCACCTCCTACAACATAGCCTTGGCGGGAATTAATTTGCACCAGCAATGTAGAAAGACTGCAAAGCCATATACAGGGGAGGATTGGGCAGTAATATTTAAAGGTTTCTAAACGCCTTGTCAGGCGGACTTTGGTTAAGGTAAACCACATTAGTCATACCATGGGTTTCCTTTGAAATGATGCCGCTCCTGGCCATGCTCTCCAGATTCCTGGATATTGATGACTTAGGAATTTTAACAGCGGCCTCTACCTGCTTCTGGGTAAGCGGCTTGCCAGCCCTCTCCAGCAGCTCAACAATCTGCAGCTGGCGGGGGGGCAGAAGCTGCTTCCTGTACCAAGAAACAGGGCGCCTCCTGGAGCTGGCGATGCGGAAAGCCAGCCAGCCAATTCCAGCAGCCGCGAGGAGGACAGCAATTCCAGCCGCCACAGGAACACTCCGGATACCCTCTGCTATGCTATACTCCACCGCAATAGCCAGCACCTGTCCCTTACCAGTGCCCTTCACAAAGGAATGGTCGCCTGAATTCCCAATCCTAATCTGCCCTGAACTCTTAATGTAATTAATCTCAGCTCCTGCTGGCAACTCAACAGAATAGACATACTCGGAGAATGAGTCATTGACACTTATGTTCAGCAGCCAGTGGCTGCCCCTCTTTGAAGTGAACTCCTGAGTTGTACGCTCTGCAAGAAGCGGATGATTGGAAATGCCCCTAATCCTGGCAGAGCCTGTCCCATCAACTGAAATTGTAACGTCAGCAAAAAACTGCTCTGCGCGGGCAACAGGCAACAGCAGAAGCAGAAAGATAAAAGCAACTCTCCTCATATGAGAAAGGTAGGGCTGAATCTTTTTAAATCTTGCCGAATGGTTTAAATACCTGCCTCCAGCATTCAGGCAGGTGAAAGGAAACAGATACTACCTGATTTTGGGGCTTTTCATGGCAGCCCTAATCACAGGCTGCGGCAAGGCTGATTCAGCATACTCCCTCCCTGACCTGATAGAAAACTCCGACAGGCTGCTTGGCCAGGAAATGCGCGTGTCAGCAATGGTAATCAACACAACTTCATGCAGCAATGAGCCCTGCCCTGCCTCCAACCCCTGCTGCCAGACCTGCACGGCACAGCTATTCCTCGCAGAAGAAGCCAAAGGAAGCATACGCCTGCCCACAAACCTGCAATGCGCAGGAACCAACTGCCAGGCTGAATGCCCGCTCACACCAGGCAAAGTTTACCTTCTGAAAGGCAGGCTCCAGACAGACAACCTCGGCAGGCTGCACTTCAATACGGACTCAGGCGGAGAAGGGTAATCCATGGCACTGAACATGATTTAGTTGAACAATTGGTTGAATAACCACATTATTACTGGTAGCTATTTTATTACTGGTAGCTATTACTGGTAGCCGCCTGTTCCTGCCCTGCTTCAGCCGCCCTTTCGGGAATCGGTACGTGTACGGCTTGGAGTTCACTGGTTTGCAATGTTCACTGATTTAACTGTCAAACTACAAACCTTCGCTGAGTCAGCCTGCTACCTAAAATTAAGCAGTGTCATGCCACTAGCCTGCACAAAAAACCGAAAACCAAAAGGTTTATAAGCCAACTAAAATTGCCTGTCCATAGATTAGTGCGAATCGCAGTCATTGAGGAGTGCTAATTCTAAATAAAACAAGTGAGGTAATAAAATGGAATTCAGTGAATTAAATTTGCCAGACTATCTGGTAAGCACCGTGGCTGGCCTTGGCTATGAGAAGCCCACATTCATACAGGAGAAAGCCATTCCAGCACTCCTGTCCGGAAAGGATGTAATAGCGCAGAGCGAGACAGGCTCTGGAAAGACAGCCGCGTTTGCGCTGCCAATAATATCAAAGGCAACCCCAGGACAGGGCGTGCAGTGCCTTGTGCTGGCGCCAACGCGCGAGCTGGCCGAGCAGGTCGCATTTGAATTCAGAAGGCTCTCCAGAAACAAAAAACTGGCAATAGCCGCAGTCTACGGAGGCGTAGACATCGAGCCGCAAATCAGCGCATTGCGAAGGAGCGAGATAATAGTCGCGACTCCAGGCAGGATGCTCGACCACCTTTCAAGGCGCACGGCTGACTTCAGACGGCTGCAATTCCTTGTCCTTGACGAGGCTGACAAAATGTTCGAGATGGGGTTTATAGACGACGTAAGGAGAATAATCAAAACCCTGCCCAGGGAACGGCAGACAATGCTGTTCTCAGCCACCATAGGGCCGGAGGTAAGGTCAATCTCGTCTGAATACATGAAGGCGCCGCATATGCTGCGGGCAAACCCCTATGTTGACAAAGGAGCGCTCAAGCAGCTTTACTACGACGTAAGGCCCCAGGACAAGTTTTCCATCCTTCTCCACCTGATTTCAGAGGAGAAACCCGGGCTTTCAATCGTCTTCTGCGCCACGCGGTCAAGAGTGGACACTGTAACAAGGAACCTCACAGCCAACGGAATAAATGCGGTGGCCATACACGGGGGCCACACGCAGGCAAAGAGGAATGCGGTGATGCGGGACGTTAGAACAGGCAAGGTCCATATCCTTGTAGCGACTGACGTCGCAGCCAGGGGCCTGGACATAAGGAACGTATCCCACGTATTCAACTACGACATCCCGAAAACCAGCGTAGAATACGTCCACAGGATTGGGAGGACTGCAAGGGCTGGCAAGTCTGGCAAGGCAATTTCGATTTTGGCTGAAGCGGACCATGAGAATTTCAGGCATGTCATGGAGGACAGGTCGCTTGGCATCCAAAGGCAACCTGTCCCCTCCTTCAGGCGGGTCCAATTCATAATGCCGAAAAGGGATTTTTCAAGAAATTTTCCCAGAAGGATTGTGGCAGGATACTCACGCAGAAGGTGACTGCTTCCTGAACCGTTCCACCTTCGCCCTGTCGCTGATTATTGCGCTGTTCCCGCTCGGATCCTCAATAATCAGCCTCATCCTCTCCTGACCCCAAACCACCCTGTTGAGCTTCTTTAAAAGATTCCTGGCCTTTGAGTAGGCATCCGGGTCATCGTCATCCTGCTTAATGCCCTCAAGCTGGCCCTTTACCCGGTTAATAATGCCCTCGACATTTGTTATGAACCCCTGCGAGGCTATCCCAGGCTCAACTGTAGTAATATGAGGAATCCTGATTGTCGCCTGGCTGGACCTCACAACCCTTATCTTCATGTCCTCCTCGCCGCTTACGTCTATCGTATACTTTACCGGGTCCTTCTCATCAATGCACTCAACATCCGCCTTGTGGAACTTGCATGCCGCGCAGGTCATTGAGAAAAGGTAGACCCGACCGAAATACGGGATATCCTCCTCCCGCTCAGTAAGAATCAGCTTTTTCTCCCTGCAGACAGGGCAAGGCTCATCATCAATCTCATCCATTTTTTTCCATCAGCCCGCATGGTTTAAAAATTTTTTGACATTTGTTTCATTTCTGTTTCAGGACAATATAATATGGCTGAAATGATATAACTGTACAGCACGATAACAGGGTGATCACAATGAACACTATGACAGGTGACGCTGTTGCAGTCAGCGATTACAATGGCCAGCTTGACAAATTATCCCTGCTGGCCGAATGCGCAGGCCATGACATAAAGAACGCCCTTGGAGCAGCGGTCCTATACCTGCGGTACGCAAAAGGCAGGGTAGAAAACGCAGAGGCAGCTCAAATCATAGACAAGGCCTCAGACGTCTGCCGCTACACAGCAAGCCTGGCCACACAGCTCATGAACATCACCGGGGCAAAAGAGGACTACTGGGACCTCAGCCGGGTGGTAAGGGACATGTCATGCCTCTTTGAGGCAAACGCACATAACGTCGCATTCGAATACGACCTACAGTCATCAGGCGTTATAAGAGGCAGACCGCTTGATGTCTACACAATAATGCAGAACCTGGTCCAGAACGCAAGCGACGCGATGCCAAAGGGCGGAAGGGTGCTTATATCCACTCACGACTCCCTGCCTTATGTTGTCCTCGGCGTTGCAGACACAGGGCCAGGAATGACAGACCTAAGCCACGCCTTTGAGCCGCACTACAGCACAAAGGGAAGCACAGGACTTGGCCTATACTCTGTAAAGCGGGCAGTTGATGAGCTTGGCGGAATAATCAGGGTAAAATCAGCCCCAGGGGAGGGAACAGCCTTTGAAGTGGCAATCCCTGCCCAAAGCCCAGCCTACCACTAATCGCTGGCAAACAAACTGGAGTCATTAACCCTGAAAGCGCCAATCCGGGCGCCAGCATCAAGCCACGCATGGGCATAGTTAACAGCGCCAAATGCAGAGACGTAGTCTCCCTTCTGCCTGAAATGCCTGGCATCAGAAAGGTATCTTTCGGCCATGTCAAGGAAATCCAGGGCGACTTTCCCACCGTCATGATTCGCCTTTGCCTTTTCTATGGCAAGCGCTGTAATGGAGAAATACTTGTCCAGCTTTGAATCGGTGATTTGCCTCATTGATACAGTTGTGTTTGTGCCAGCAATTTAAACATTGTGCAATCCTTATAGGACACACACATTAGATACCAGTTAAAACATAGAGGAGATGGATTAACTTAACCTGAACTAACCTGACTGACAGTAGCGGGCTGTGGCTGCCCTGGATTCAGCAGCCCCTTTCGGGAATTGGTAACGTGTACGGTCCGGAGGCGTACTGCCAGCCTGCCATTCATAATTCATGTGCCTGATTTCCAAAGAAACAGCCAAATTCAATCTATCGAGCACAAATGTTTTCCCATCACCCTCAACCCTAAACCCGTACTTGGACAAAACTTCCCCAATTTCACGCAAAGCCTCAGCCTCAACTGCCTTGGCCTGCCTCCTGCACTCAGCATAATCCAGCATCCGGCCGTTAACTGTGATGAACCCCATGATGATAAATGCCGGCGCAGCATTTGCCGCGCCAGCCCTCCTGACCCGAAGAGGATTTTCAAAAGTTTTTTATATCTGATGATGCTGAATATACACTGCGAAGAGGAATTGTCCGTCCATTAGACGACAAAAATGCGGCCGTGCCGAGAATTGAACTCGGATTAGATCCCTGTGATTGAATCGTCCTATTCTTTAGACGACGCGGCCATTTCATTTCTATAAGCAATCTGGCCCTTCTTTATAAGAATCAACCTGCCAGCTGTCCAGTGCTAATGCCTCAAATGTCTGGAACGGCGAAATTCCCAGTGCGCAGGGCCTGAAAGCCTTGTGCGCAAACCTTCCGGAAATGTCCGGTGGTTTTTCCGGGCAAACTTTTTATTGCGTTTTCCATGGAATATGGTTTTGGTACCAAAGCCTTTGACCGCACGGAACTCAGGGTATCTTTCATTTGTAAGGGGAATATTGTTGCCATTGTGACTCCTCAACCACACGCTTAATCAGAAATCTTCTCCACCTTAATCGCCGCAACAGGGCATACAGCCTCAGCGTCCTGGTTCAGCTGGATATCCTCAGGAGTCTCCACTATAAGCTCGAATTTCTTTGTGGCCTCGTTGAAAGTCGCGCCTACAAGCTCAGCCTTGTCGCCTACAAGCTCCCAGAATTTCGGGGCCACAGCAACGCAGCTCGCCGCGCCAATGCACGTCGGCTTGTCATATATGACCTTGAATTTTGGCATTGGCTTGAGTTCGTTGGCAGAATATTATAAAGGTTTCTATGGCCAGATTTCCCCTTCATGCCATTGCCCAGGGTAAATTGTTCATCTCTGCTGCACATATCATAACTTCCAGCAATTCAGCTTTGAATTGCCATGCAGCCTCTGTACCCCTATAATCCTGCCCGCCTACATTTCTGGGCAGGTCTATTGAGGCTCCCCCTTTTTTGTTTGGATACCCGACCTGGCTGTCCTGTTTCTTTTCATCGGTGGCCAGCGAAAACCCGTATTTTTGCAGAACAGGCTGCAAAAGTTCCAGGACTGTTTGCCTGAAGCCAGGCATTTTATTAAAGGTGTCCGGGTCTATCCCGCCAATGTTGTCAATAACATCAGAAGGGTCATATATGTTTACCCTGGTAAGCCCGTTTTCGGCCATTACCAGGTAAGGATTCTTTCTGGTTTTTCCGCCTATTCGGTGCAGGTTTAAGCCTTTTATCAAGGCAAGGTTTTGCTCTGCACCTGCTCCAGTGAGGAAGTATATCCATGGTTTTCCTCCCCGGCCCATGCCACGCGCTAACTTATGGAAGTCTGCTCCTGATGAATAGTCGCCCTGCCTTACTATTGACCCATCCCTGTCTGTTATTACTGCTGTCAGCCCTCTTGCCCATGCACGCGCGTATACCTCGTAGAAACCTGCGAGCAGGGGGTTTTCCGTCACAATTCCCCCGATTGATTTGACGGTTTGAATAACGCAATAAGTGGCGTCCGGAGGGCATGCGGGCAGGGCCGTATTTTCGTGGAGCAAGGCTGGAAGGTCGTTTCTGTCGTCACCATAGTATGCGAACAAGGCATCCGCACCATGCTGCCTTACGAGTGTCTCTATGCCATGGCTTTTTTCTGCCATGTACGCGCTTACTCCTGTTGGCCCTTCATTCAGCATTAAAACTGTTGTCATTTACTGTGGGGAAGCGCTGCTGTTTATAATTTTTACAGGCTGCCTGCTGTTTAGGCCTGATGCTGGCCTGAAGCAAGCTCAGAAAGCGAATTATATGCGCGGATGGCATCTTTCCTGCTCACTATGAAAGTCAGTTCAGTCGCTGTGGAAATAATCTCGAAAATATTCACATTATCCCATGCAAGCTGGCGGGCAGCGATGAAAATGGTGCCTGGAGTGTAAATATGCTGCTCGGAAATGGAAAGCGAAAGCGCCACAAGCCCTTTTTCCCGCAGTATTACCTTTTCAGGGATCAGGACAGCAAGGACTTTCTCCATGTACTTCTCGCTGGTTATTATGCTTGCCTCGTGGTTCCCATGCACCAGGTTCAGCGTGTCGCCTTTGCTCAGGTCAACAATCTTATAGAGCTTCTCAAGCTTTGCAGCAAGGCTTGCGCTTTTCATTACGCCTATGTCTGCTATGCCTGTTTTCATGATTATCTCCCTGCCAAACAATGCCGTTGCTTTCTTCGGCTCGTTGCCTTGGAGCTGCTCCTGGTATCTTCGGAGAGCCATCACAATGGCGGGCATGGTTGCCTTTTTCCCCAGCCCTGCTTCCACATGCTTGTGCATCCTTTCAGCCAGGGCCGCATAATTGACAAGGCCCTGTCTTAGGGACTCTTCTATCATTGGCCTTTCCCTAACCCACTTTTGCACAAGATTGGCTGCGGTTACCATAACAATTACCTGATTTTTTGTTATTGAAATAACATAAAGTATTTATAGTTTTCCCTTGTGCCTGCTGCCGATGATTGTAATGAAGTTTGGAGGCACATCGGTAGGCAGCGCTGCAATGATCCGCAGGGTGATAGAAATAGTTACAAGCAGGCAGGAGCCCATTGTTGTGGTGTCTGCCGTGAGCAAGGTTACAGACCTGCTGATTCAGGCCGCCAGGGCGGCAGAGAAGGGCAAACATGCCAGCTGCCTTAACGAAATATCAGAGATACACGCTTCAATACTCAAAGAGCTTGGCCTTCCCCAGTCACTCCTGGCCGAGCAAATGGGGCTTCTTGAGCGTCTGCTGGACAACATTGCAGATTCAGGCAGGCTTACCAGCATGCAGCTTGATGAAGTCTGCTCTTTTGGTGAGCGGCTTTCTGTAATAATTGTTGCGGCCTCAGGCTCAGCAATTGGGATGAGGGCTTATAACGCATATGACCTTGGCCTTGCAACAGACGATAACTTTGGCAGCGCAGAGGTGCTGCCTGAGGCATATGGAAGGCTGAAGATTGCCTTTACATCCATACCCCAGGGAACCATTCCGGTAGTAACCGGATTCCTCGGAAGAACAACTGATGGCAGGATAACTACCTTGGGAAGAGGAGGAAGCGACTATTCTGCATCCCTTATCGGCGCAGCAATGGACTCGGAGGCTGTTGAAATCTGGACTGACGTAAACGGGATAATGAGCGCAGACCCAAGGATTGCGCCAGAGGCCAGGACAATACCCAAGGTGACCTTTGAAGAGGCGTCCGAACTGGCATACCTGGGCGCAAAGGTACTGCATCCAAAGACCATACTTCCGGTAATCCGAAAAGGAATACCTGTAATCGTCCTCAACACCTATGAGCCAGCTGCTGCAGGCACGCAAATTGTCAGGGATGCTGAGAGAAAGGACGGAATAACAGCCATTGTAAGCAAGAAGGGCCTCTCAATTGTAAACGTAAACTCTGAAAGGATGTTCCTGATGCACGGTTTCCTGCACAAAATTTTTAATGTATTTGATGAACACAGGATATCCGTAGACATGGTCTCCACCTCTGAAGTAAACGTTTCTGTCACAGTAGATTCACGGTTCGACAGCGGAATGGGCGAGGCTGTAAGGAAGCTCGGAGAATTTTCACGAGTGTCCCTCGAAGATGGAAAGGCGTCAATTTCAGTCGTCGGCCACGGGATTAAAAGAAATCCTGATACAACAGCCAGAATCTTCGCCACCCTGAGCGCAACAGGAATCAATCCCGAGATGATATCGCAGGGAGCCTCGGAAATCAACATAGGGCTGGTTGTTGAGGCGTCAGACGCCGACAAGGCAGTCAGGGTCCTGCACGCTGAATTTTTCGGAGGTGCAAAATGAAATTTCAGGGATGCATCACAGCCATGGTCACCCCGCTTAAGGAGACCGGCGAGGTTGATTATGAGGGCTTGAGAAGGAATGTTGACTTCCAGACCAGGCATGGAGTCTCAGGCCTGGTTCCGCTTGGAACAACAGGAGAAAGCCCAACGATACACGACGACGAAAGGGACAAGATAATCAGGACTGTTGCTGAGCAGGCAAATGGACGGGTTCCGGTAATAGTTGGAACAGGGACAAACAGCACTGAGAAGACGATAAAATATACGAGGCAGGCGAAATCCCTGGGCGCTGACGCAGTTCTCATTGTAAGCCCATACTACAACAAGCCAACGCAGGAAGGCCTCTACCAGCATTTCTCGGCAGTTGCAACTGCCGTGGACATCCCAATTATAGTGTACAACATCCAGGGAAGGACTGGAGTTAACATAGAAACCGCCACACTCAAAAGGATGGCTGAACACAGGAATATCGTGGCAGTGAAGGAAGCATCAGGAAACCTTTCCCAGATGATGGACGTGCTGAATGAGCTCCCTGCGGAGTTCACAGTCATAAGCGGGGATGACAACCTTACGCTGCCACTGCTATCATTGGGAGGCATGGGCGTGATATCCGTGGTAAGCAACCTGCTGCCAGACAAGGTCAGCTCAATGGTCAAATACGGGCTGGAAGGCGACTTTGAGGCAGCGAGGCAAATACATTTCGAGCTGCTGCCCTTCTTCAAGGCAGCATTCATAGAGACAAATCCAATCCCAATAAAGGCTGCCATGAACATGAAAGGGCTGCCAGCCGGGCCATGCAGACTGCCGCTTGTCAAGCTCTCGCCCCAAAACGAGGACAAGCTCAGAAGGGTTGTTGAAAACTATAAGGTGACTATATGAAAATAGCCATCATAGGCTACGGGAAGATGGGCAGGGAAGTGGAAAGGCTGGCAAAAGCCAGAGGAATTGAAGTCACATCCATAATAGACCCATCTGAAAAGACTGCCTTCCAACTGATAAACCAGGAATCCCTGAAAAATGCAGAGGTCGCCATAGACTTCACGCAGCCAGCGTCCGCGCTGGACAACATCAAGGCAGTTGCGGCAGCAAAGAAAAACCTTGTAATGGCGACGACCGGATGGCATGACAAGATGGACGAGGCAAAGTCCATCGTTAAGAAGTCAGGAACAGGCATGATATACAGCTCAAACTTCTCAATCGGGGTAAATGCCTACTTCAGGATTGTTGAGGAGGCTGCCAAGGTCTTCAACAGGCTGGAGGAATATGACGCATACGCCTACGAGCTTCACCACAACCAGAAAAAAGACAGCCCATCAGGAACTGCCAAGACGATTGCGCAGATACTGACAGACAACATAAGCCGGAAGAAAAAAGCAGTCTATGACCGGCTGGACAGGCAAATTGAAGCCCCTGAACTACACGTAGCCAGCATCAGGGCAGGCTCAATACCCGGAACCCATGTTGTTGGCTTTGACTCAGAAGCAGACACCATTGAAATCAAGCACACTGCAAGAAACAGGAGCGGCTTTGCCGCAGGCGCCCTAATGGCTGCTGAATGGATACAGGGCAGGAAAGGATTTTTCACAATGGCTGATTTCATGCAGGACTACTTCAGGAAGTGATACACTGTGAAAAAAATCCAGGTAGGGGTTCTTGGAGCAACCGGAATGGTCGGGCAGAGACTCGTGCAGCTGCTGGAAGGCCATCCATGGTTCGAGGTAACTGCACTGGCAGCATCTGAAAATTCCGCCGGAAAGACCTACGCAGAGGCCATGGCAGGAAGATGGAAGCTCAGCAGCGACATCCCGGCATACGCAGCAGGCATGACAGTGGAGGAATGCACGCCTGACCTTGACTGCACGCTTGTCTTTTCAGCGCTGGATGCAGCGGTTGCAGGGGATATTGAGGATGCATTCGCCCACGCAGGCTACGCAGTCTCAAGCAACTCAAGAAACCACAGGATGGATGCGGACGTTCCCCTGGTAATACCCGAGGTAAACGCAGACCATCTAAGGCTAATAGACGTGCAAAAAAAGAGAAGAAGCGGGTTTATAGTAACAAACCCCAACTGCTCCACAATCCACATGGTTTTAGCCTTGAAGCCGCTGCATGACGCATTCGGCATCAGACAGATAACTGTTACCACAATGCAGGCCCTGAGCGGAGCCGGATACCCGGGGGTTGCAAGCCTGGACATACTTGATAATGTGATTCCCTACATCGGCGGAGAGGAGGAGAAGATAGAGACCGAGACACTTAAGCTGCTGGGCTGGCTTTCAGGCCAGACAATACAACCCGCCCAAATCCAGGTAAGCGCAAGCTGCAACCGCGTGAACATGAACGACGGCCACCTTGAATCAGTATCTGTAAAGCTGGCAAAAAAAACGAGCGCAGATGAATTAAAGCAGGCATTTTCAACCTTCAACCCGCTGAAAAGCCTAAAGCTGCCAAGCAGCCCAACGATGCCGATTATCGTGAGGGACGAACCGGACAGGCCACAGCCAAAACTTGACAGAAACATTGAAAAAGGAATGGCCAGCACCATCGGAAGGATAAGGCCCTGCAACGTGCTCGACTGGAAATTCACAGTCCTAGGGCACAACACAATAAGGGGGGCAGCCGGAGCTGCTATCCTGAATGCCGAGCTCCTGGCTGCAAAAGGGTACCTGAAATGAGCGAACTGGAATTATCCATAAGCATTGACTTCAGGCCTGGCGTGACAGAACAAGAAGCGCTTACAGTGGTAAGCGCGGCCGGACTGACCGTAATTCAAAATTACTATCAGGAAGGCAACAGAGCAATCCTGGCCATGGCCCAAACACATCAAACTGTAGAGCCTGCAATTAATGCAATAATCCAAAGCGGCAAAGCCAGCAGCCTATGGTGCCCCATCGGCTACCAGTGGTACGGGAAGAACATGGACCTGCCGGCCAAGCTGGCTGATTCCAGCGGATGAAAATGAACGGCAAACTAACCCCCAGGGAGAAGGAAGCCTTATCGCTCTACATAAGAGGACTCAATGAGCGGGGGATTGCTGAGGCACTGACAATAGCTCCCTGTACTGCCGGCGTTCATCTGGACCACGCTTTTGCGTCACTTGGGTCAAGAACCATTGATGAAATCGCACAGACTCTTGGCTGCCCGGATTTTGAACCCGCAGCAGGTTACTGGAGGGAACTTTCGCCGAGAAAGATTGAGGTTTTACGTCTGGTTGGGAAAGGCCTTTCAAATCCTGATATTGCCGACAGGCTGGGAATAGCGAGAGACACTGTCAGGAGCCATCTTAGGCAGGCTTACCTGGAATTTGACATTCCCAGGTCGCCCTTTTACAGCAGCCGACGGGTGGCAGCAGCCTGGGTCTATACGAGGAATTCACATGCAGCCATCTGACCGCGTAAAGGCAGTGCCGCCATACCTCTTTGCGGAAATAAGCAAGAAGATAGCCGAGGCCAGGAAAAAAGGAACTGACGTGATAAGCCTTGGAATAGGCGACCCGGACATGCCAACGCCTGACCCGGTAGTTGAAGAGCTATGCCGGGCGGCGCATGAGCCAAGGAACCACCAGTATCCGGATTATGAAGGGCTTTTTGAATTCAGGGAAGCAGTTGCAAAATGGTACAAAAGAAGGCACGAGGTAACACTCGACCCTGACAAGGAAGTCCTGACACTAATAGGCGGAAAGGAAGGCAACCTCCACCTCTGCCTATCCATCATAAACCCCGGAGACTCAACGCTTGTGCCAGTGCCTGGATACACGCCCTACCGGACAAGCACAATATTCTGCAGCGGATACCCAATAGACATGCCCCTCCTTGAGAAGAACAATTTCCTCCCAGACCTTTCATCAATCCCTCGCGGCGCGGCCAAGGACTCCAAAATAATATTCGTAAATTATCCCAACAACCCAACTGGCGCGGTGGCTGGCAAGGAATTCTACAGGGAACTAATTGATTTTGCCACGGACAATGACCTCATAGCATGCAGCGACAACCCGTACAGCGAAATAGGATACGACGGATACAGGCCACTAAGCTTCCTTGAAGTCAGCGGCGCAAAGGATGTTGGAATTGAACTCAACTCGCTCTCCAAGCCATTCAACATGACAGGCTGGAGAATAGGCATGGCAGTCGGCAATGAGGAAGTGATAAAGGCCATGGGGATAATCAAGAACAACACTGACAGCGGAGTGTTCAACGCAGTCCAGTATGCTGCAATAAAGGCATTAAGCCTTCCAGATGCTGTCCTTGAAAGGACGCTTGCAATCTACCAGAAGAGACGAGACCTAGTCTATAATACTTTGTCCTCAATCGGACTCAAGTGCAACAAGCCAAAAGGAAGCCTGTACATGTGGGTGAAAGTCCCTGAAGGCTACAGCTCAGGCACATTCGCAGCAATGGTGCTTGAGAAAGCAGGAGTAGTAATCACTCCAGGGGCAGGCTACGGGAAGGAGGGCGAAGGGTACTTCAGGATTTCCCTCACTGTTCCTGACCCAAGGCTCACCGAGGCAATGGAGAGGATGAGGAGGGTGATGAGATGAGCCTGGACGTTGTGATTGACGCTGATTTTCAGCGGGCAGAGGCAGCATGAAAGCTATCAATAACAGGCTGCTCATCGGAGACATACCCGCATCAGAGCTTGTAAGGAAGTACGGCTCACCCATCTATGCCTATGACGAGGCCATAATCAGGCAAAAGATGCGCGACCTCAGGCAGGCAATAACCTACGCCAAGCTCAGGATTTATTATGCCCTAAAGGCAAACACCAACCTGCACATCCTAAGGATACTGATGGAGGAAGGTGCGTACGCTGACGTCCATTCACCGGGCGAAATAATGGCTGCTGAGAAGTCTGGATGGAAGCCTGAGCAGATAATGCTTACAAGCGCATCAGTGACAAACGACGAAATGAGATTTGCCATGGATCATGGAGTGCTGGTTAACTGCGACTCGCTATCACAGCTTGAAAGGTACGGAAAGCTGAATCCTGGCAGCAGGGTATGCGTAAGGATTAACCCTGACGTTGGCGGAGGCCACCACGGCCACGTCATCACAGGAGGCCCGGAGAGCAAGTTCGGGATATACCACGACAAAGTTCCTGAGATAAAGGAAATTGCCGGGAAGCATCGCCTAAATATCGTTGGCGTGCACCAGCACATAGGCTCAGGAATACTCGAGCCTGAGAAATTCAGGCTGGCCATGAACGTGCTCCTGAAAACAGCCAGAGAATTTTCTGATCTGGAGTTTGTTGACTTCGGCGGCGGACTCGGAGTCCCATACAGGCCTGACCAGAATGAACTTAACTTGCGGTCACTGGGCAGGATGATGACTGAAACCTTCTCAAACTTCTGCAAGGAATACGGGAAGGAGCTATACATGCACATAGAGCCAGGACGCTTTCCAGTTGCCGAAGCAGGATACCTTCTGTGCACTGTAAACACCCTTAAGGAAACGCCCACGCACAAGTTTGCTGGAGTTGACACCGGCTTTAACCACCTGATAAGGCCAGCAATGTACGGAAGCTACCATCAGATTGTCGTTACCGACAGGGTTGACGGGGAGAAATCAAAGATTGTTGTCGTGGGCAACATCTGCGAATCAGGGGATGCGTTCACAAGGGACGAGCACGGGCTGGTTGACAGGGAGCTTCCTGAAATAAAGGAAGGAGACGTACTGGCGATCCTCAACGCAGGAGCATACGGCTTCTCAATGTCATCCAACTACAACACAAGGCCAAGGCCAGTTGAAGTCCTGGTCAAGGGCAGCGAATCAAGGATAATAAGGAAAAAGGAGGACGAGGAATACCTGCTCTACGGATACTGAAAATGGAAAAGATAAAGTTCACAAAAATGCACGGCTGCGGAAACGACTACATCTACGTGGACATGACCATAAATTACTACAAGTTTGACCCTGCCGACCTTGCCAGAAAGGTATCTGACAGGCACCTCGGCGTGGGAAGCGACGGGCTGATTCTGGTGCACGACTCAAAGTTGGCGGACTTCAAGATGCGCATATTCAACGCTGACGGAAGCGAGGCAGAGATGTGCGGCAACGGAATACGGGCATTCGCAAAATTCTGCCACGAGCACAGGCTGACCTCAAAAAAGTCCATAACCGTAGAGACAGGCGCTGGCATAAAAACCGTGGACACGATTTTCCGCGGCAGCGAAGCCGTCGGGGCACGGGTGGACATGGGAGAGCCAATCCTTAACGGAAAGAGCATACCGGTCAACATCGACAAGCCGGCAGTTGTTGATGAGGAATTGAAAGTTAATGGCTCAGTGCTACGCTTCACGGCGGTGTCAATGGGCAACCCACACTGTGTAATCTTTGCAGATGAGCTTACAGATGAGCTTGTGAAGGGCCTCGGGCCGAAAATCCAGAATCACCCTATGTTCCCAAAGAAGGCAAACGTGGAATTCGTGCAGGCAATTGACGACAGGAACGTGAAGATGCGCGTATGGGAACGGGGCTCAGGCGAGACACTTGCATGCGGCACAGGGGCATCAGCAACCGCTGTGGCCTGCGTCCTTAACCAGAAAACAGGAAGAAAAGTCGCGGTTGACGTGCTGGGCGGCAGGCTGGACATAGAATGGGCTGCTGACAACCATGTATACATGACAGGGCCTGCAGAGACTGTCTGCGAAGGAATCTATTACTATGCCTGACCATTCACAGCATAACGCTCGCTGGCATCCCGCTTTGCGGCCAGAAAACCCCAGTAGACCTTATGAACACGGGAGCCGTCACCTTCGTAAGCCGCCTGAACTGGCCAGAAAAAATCGTCAAACACAAAAAGACCCGCATCCCTAAGTTCGCCAATCAAAGGCTCGCGGTGTTCAACAAAAAGCCTACTTATGGTATCAGTGTCCCTGCAAACAGGACCTGCGGCTGTCTGCTCCAGAAGCTCCCCTCTCCCATACCGATGATCGCCAGCAGCCTTAAAGGAGCCTGCAACAATGCCGTACTCAGCCAGAACATTAACAGTCTCTGAATACACCCGCCGCCTCTCACCCTCCCTCCAGCCATGATACACAGACTGGGCATGGGTTGCTGCGATTGAACCAGGAGGCTGCGCGCGAAGGCAGACAGATATGTCGCCGGGAAACACTTGCAGCCGTTCCTGCAAATAAGGTTTCAACCCGGCCTTTTTAGCCACTATCATTTGGATTGGAGGGTCTGCATAATCGTTCGCTATAACTTCCAGCCCTTCAGGCAGCTTCCCATCCCTCCGCAACCTTTCGCCGCGCCTTACCAGCATAACCGCGTGCCCTCCAGACCCGGCACCAACCTCTAAAATGCGAAGGGGCCTTCCATCAGTTCCCAGATAACCTCGCTTAACGGAATTCACGATATGCCTTGTAAGCTTATCCATCAGGGGGGTTGAAAACTCACCAGGAGTACCCATGCTGGCGCCGGCATACGCGCCAGTATTCCACAAAACCGCGTACCGCGCAGCCTCACCTATGGCCTCAAGTCCAAAATCCTGCATAAACCTTCCCTCGCATTTTCCATCAGCCAACAGCAATCAACAGAATGTTATTGACTTGCCAAACAAATAAGCAGATCAGTTACCAGATAGTGAGTTGAGGTTTATAAAATTTTCCACTTTTCCGAGGACAAATTCTTTCACTGGAGAATAGAAAAAACCTGCGGATTCATGCGAAAACCTCCAGCAAGTCCCTAAGGTCAGGCCTGTGAGGCCCGAAGTTCGGTGAGGACACCAGAATGTGGCCCTTAACTCCTGGCTTTGCGGCAGTTCCAGCCAAACTGCGGTAAAGGCCTTCTGTAGCATTAAAGCCGACAACAACCCCTCCCCACTCCTCCAGCATGTAGGACATGGCAGGGTACTCGCTCAGGGCATCCCCAACATGGGCAACCCTGCTCAGGTCAATCCATGGAAAATTCGATTTTAGGTATTTACCCAAAGCATCGAACTTTTCAACCTCTGTAGTGATTTCATAATCCACAGAGCCCGTCGCCTTTATACCCTTCAGGCAATCAATCAAATCGCTGCGGCCATCTGTGCCGTTTACCGGAAAGCAATGGGCGATATCGGAATAATCCGTCAAAACCTCGCCGTTTCCGAACTTAACAGAGTCCCCAAAATAAGCGGCAATAAGCATATCAACCGCATAAGGCGTCAGAACCTCATTACCATTTGCGAACTGAAGGGAATTGCCTATAACCCCCCTCACCAAATGAGGGCCGAGCTGATGCTTGTAAACGCTGGCGACCTCACGAAAAGCAGTTGTGTTTACAACAACCGGAGTGCCCCTTTCATGCATGCCCTCAAGAAACCCTGCAAGCCCGGGCATTGCATCACTGCCCTCGGCCCAGTACCTAACAAAATCATACAGGCTCAACCCCCTTATCTGGGAAGCACCGTAATTGATGGCGCTAACAATGCCTGCAGACCCATTATGATGTTCCCGAACTGCCCGGGCAACCTCTATAGCATCGCCGCCTGCTATCCTAGCCAATGCTTCCGGAGCGCTGGCATTAATAAGAGTTCCATTAAGATCTACGGAAACAAGATGAACCTTTTCCTCAAGCGGAATCCTTGTATCAGTAAGAGCAAATGTATGAGACATCCAGAAGGCGCAACTTCCACAGGCTTATAATGGTTATTTTAAGTATTATATAAGATTCCGCGCTAAAACCATAGCTTTAAATAAATGCACGGTTAGCCAGGAGGCATGCCGAATGTCAAGGTCAAAATCTACACCACGCCTGTCTGCCCGTGGTGTGTCAAGACAAAGGAATTCCTCAAGGAAAGCAAGATACCCTATGAGGAAATCAACGTGGCAGCCGACCGCAAGGCTGCCCAGGAAATGATTGAAAAGTCAGGCCAGATGGGAGTTCCGGTTGTGGACGTAAACGGCCAGATCATTATAGGGTTTAACAAGCCAGCCCTCAAGCGGGCGCTGGGCATGGCCTAACATCTTTTTCCTGCAAATCCTGCTAAATTTGAGTACTGGGAAGTTCCGAAAACGGAAGATTTAAATACAACCTTTACATTCTATGTAATAGTTAGTTTACCTAACGATCTGGGCTGGCTGCCGGGTTTTGGCACCCTCTTTTTCCCGGCGCCCGGCCTCAGGATTTTTTTTGAAAAGAGCAATTCGCTCAATGTGAATGATTAAACGTCCTCCGGGAAGCAGGACGAATTCAAAAAGTTTATATACTACTTTATAGTTACATTTTAAATGGTTGATTTTTATGCTCACCTGCTGGGGTTCTTAAGGCCAGACAGAGATGCTGTGCTCATCAAAGTCAGTTCCAGGGTTCCAGCAGAATACCAGCGGGAAATGGACAGGTTAGGGTATATGCATTACGGGTCTGTAAAACTATCAGAAATTCAAGGGCTGCAACTGGGAGTTGCAGGCTTTTCAACAGTCAACGAAAACCCCGTTCATACATCATTTACCTCAATTGCTGATGCATGCAGGATATTCCCCCATGTAAGAGACCTTGTTGAAAGGTTGGAGCAAAAAGGAATCAGGCCCAAGCCAATGCGTATTGACATGGAATTTTCAGGCAAACCTGAAGATGTTCTGCGTGTTCTAAAAGAGTACGCTGCCAAGCCTTACCAAGGCTTGTGATA
Organism: uncultured Methanosarcinales archaeon; assembly: GCA_964504135.1. GTDB lineage: Archaea > Nanobdellota > Nanobdellia > Woesearchaeales > UBA10216 > JACPTG01. The sequence goes on along the minus strand of CAZDCW010000003.1, from coordinate 20,336 downwards.
AAAAGCTTATCCCCAATTTTACTTCCATTTCTGTCTTTTGCATCTGCCGCTAGTTTTATATATGTTCCAGGGTAAGAATTCCCTGATGCCCTACCGGATAGGCCTTGACATTGGCGGCACAAAAATCAGCGGAGCGCTGTTCAGCAGCTCAATGGAGCCTCTGGATGCTTTAATCCTGCCGACCATGGCCAGCAGCAATGCTGCAAGCACGCTGACAAATGTAAAGGCCGCAGTTGAAAAGCTTTCAAAAGGAAGGCGAGTTTCCGGGGTTGGCATAAGCATTGCAGGCAGGGTGGACAGGAATGGCAGGGTGACCTTCAACCCCAACATAAAAAGCCTTGAAGGGCTAAACCTAAAGCAAACCCTCAGCAAGCTCCTGAAGCTTCCTGTCAAAATAGAAAACGACGGGCTTTGCTTTGCATACGGCGAATACAGGCTGGGAGCTGGCAGGGGCTGCGAAGACATGGTTGGGATAGTGGTGGGAACCGGAATAGGGGGAGGGCTGATTATCTCAGGCAGGCCCTACAAGGGCATGGGAGCTGCAGGGGAAATAGGGCACATGATAATAGACCCATCAGGCCCACGATGCGCATGCGGCAACAAGGGAGATTTTGAAAGCTGGTGCTCAGGCAGGAATATAACCCGAAGGTACATTGAAGCCGGAGGAAAGATTCCAGAGCCTGACCCAAAGAAAATCTTCAGCTCGGCCGAGAAAATTGCCAGGGAAATTTCCAGGGAAACCATCGAAAAGTTTGGGATTGGCCTGGCTAACGTGCAAAGGGCCTATGACCCTGGGCTGATAGTCCTTGGCGGCGGCCTATCAAACCTGCACATATATGCACAGCTGAAGAAGGAAGCAGAAAAGCACGGGACAAGAATAAGAATTAAAAAAAGAAAGCTGGATTACCCGGGCGAATCCGGAGCCTGCCTTCTTCCCTAAAGCTCTTCCAAATCCGGCTCGTATACCTCCTCCTTCAGCGCAGCCGCATAGCCCTCTATGAACGCCGCTTCCCTGAGAGAAACCTCGTCATCTTCCAAGTCTTCCAACTCACCCGAAAGCAGCCCCAAGTCATCTTCCTCAATGTCTTCCTGCCACATCTTTTATCACCCCCAAAATGCCTTTTTAGGCTCTTTACTCAGAGCTGCACCCCCTTTTTGGGTATGGCTTGAAGATTAAAGATGGGCATAGCATGGAGTGTTATAAAGCTATGGCTTATAATTTATAATGCGGCCTTATTCATTTAATAAAACAGAAATGTTTAAATAAACTAAATAACACGGCCATAAACTTAATATAGAGAACTGCGCAGGATATGTAACTTATGTGCGCAGTTCTAATCTGGTAAACTGCGGGTCAAAGCGTGACATAAGCCACGCAGTTTACCATAACTTTTAAGAAGAAGGGGGCTGATAACTTTGAAAAGAAAGGTAATACAGATAGCAGATTCAACGCAGCTGGTTTCCCTGCCGAGGGCATGGGCGAAGAAAAACAACATCCTGAAGGGCCAGGAGCTTGATGTTGTCGAGGACGGCAATAAAGTTGTAATATACGCGAACACCGCGCCAAGGCTGAACACAATAGAAATCGACCTGTCCGGCCTAACTCCCAGGCTCGCAGACAGGTTTGTCGGAAGGGCATACCAGGCAGGCTATGACGAGCTCGTAATCTCGTTCGACGAGCTTGAGATTGGACGCGCCCTGCAGGAGAAGGTCCCTGAGCTTCTTGGATTTGAGATCTTTGACCAGTCAAGGAACCAGCTCGTGATAAAGAGCCTTTCCCAAAAGCTCGAAATAGACTTTGACTCCGCGCTCAGGAAGGCATTCCTCATCGCCATCTCAATGGCCGACACCGTAGCTGAAGCCCTTGCCAAGGGAGACAAAAAGGGCCTCTCCCACGTAAAATACAGGGATGTTGACCTGAACAAGTTCTGCTATTTCTGCCTCAGGGCCATAAACAAGGGCCAATACAGGGAAATGGACAACAGGATACTGTATTACCTGGTAGAGACCCTTGAGGATGTCGGCGACACCTACAAGGAGATTGCAGACGCCTGCCTGAAGGTAACTCCCAGCGAAAAGGTCCTGCGCGGGCTTCAAAAGATAAACCAGATTTTCAAGCTCAGCTATGAATTCTTCTACAAGCCTGACAAGAAGAAAGCGGTGGACACCTATGCAAGGTTTGAGGAGACAAAGCAGTTCCTGATATCAATATCAAGAAGCCCCAGCGCAAACGAGGGAAGGCTGATAGCAGCACTCGACTACCTGCTGCGGCTGATTTACCATTATGTCACAATGCGGCTGGATACGCTTCAGGAGTTCAGGAATTGACTATTCCGGCATCTTTCCTCAGGGCATCTGCCCTGTCAGTCAGCTCCCACGCAAACTCAGGCTCATTCCTCCCGAAGTGGCCGTACGCAGCAGTCTTCCTGAAAATAGGCCGCCTCAGCTGAAGGCTCTCAATAATGCCCCGCGGCGTGAGCCTGAAATGCTTCCTGACCAGCTCAGAAATTTTCTCCTCAGGGATTTTAGCAGTGCCGAAGGTCTCAATGTTAATAGAGGTCGGCTCGGCAACACCAATAGCGTACGACAGCGAAACCTCGCACTTCCCAGCCAGCCCAGCAGCGACAATATTCTTTGCGACATAGCGCGCAGCGTACGCGCCTGAGCGGTCAACCTTGGTGGGGTCCTTGCCGCTGAAGCAGCCTCCGCCATGCCTTCCAACGCCTCCATAAGTGTCAACGATAATTTTCCTTCCTGTAACCCCTGTGTCGCCCTCAGGGCCGCCTATGACGAACTTCCCGGTGGCGTTAATGTGCACCTTTGTATTGGTGTCAAAATATTTCCCGAGCACCGGCTTAATCACCTTTTCCAGAATCTCCTGCTTGAAACTGCCTGAAGTCTGGCCATCAGCCGTAGTGTGCTCCTCAGTGTGCTGACTGGCTATCACCACTGCAGAAACCCTTTTTGGAATTCCGTCATGATACTCAACACTTACCTGCGACTTGCCATCAGGCCCGATGTGCCTTATTACCCCCTCCTTCCTAACCTCGGCGAGCCTCCTGGCAAGGCCGTGGGCAAGCATGATAGGAAGAGGCATAAACTCCTTTGTCTCTGTGCAAGCATAGCCGTACATCATGCCCTGGTCGCCTGCGCCCTGCTCCTTTCCCTGCCTATCATCAACGCCCTGGGCAATATCAGGGCTCTGGCCATGAATTGACACCAGAACGCCAGCATCCTCATGGTCTATCCCAAAAGCAGGGTTTGTATAGCCAATCTCCTTAAGCGTACGCCTCACAATCGCCTGCACGTCGGCGAATCCCTTTGTGGTGACTTCGCCTGCGACAACAACAAGGCCTGTGGTCGTGAGGCATTCCACAGCGACCCTTGACATGGGGTCCTGGGCGTAAAGGTCGTCGAGGATTGCATCGCTAATCTGGTCGCAGATTTTGTCGGGGTGCCCTTCAGTAACTGATTCAGAAGTAATGTAGTTTATTTTAGCCATGATTGCACCTCTCAAAAGATTTATAGGCAGACAGCGGCTTGTGAGGCATATTAAAGGTTTACTGAGGGATTTATTCCAAAATGAATAATGCGCCTGTAACCGTCCTGGCTGTGAGCCTGGCCTTCCTGATAGTTGCGGCCAGCTTCTCCTCGGTGTTTCTTGACCAGGGGATTTACAGGGCCGAGTTTGCAAAAACAGGAGCCTATGAAAGGGCTCCTGACGCGGACTCGCTGAATTCAGGAGTGCTTGACTACCTGAAAGGAAATGGAAATATTCCAATGGACTTCTCAGAGAGGGAGAAAAGCCACCTCGCAGATGTGAAGCAGATTATAAGAGCCTTTTTCGTTTTGGCGCTGGGGGCAGCAGCGGTGGCGATTGCGGCCTCGGTAACCCTAGCCCTGCTGAGGCGGCTGCTGGCGGGCCTCACAGCGGCAGCCATCCTCGGCTCGCTTTTCATCCTGCTGGCCATTGGACTGCTATGGATACTGCCATTCGGATGGGTTTTTGACAATTTCCACCTCTCACTATTCCGGCCAGGCACTTACCTCTTTGAGGAATCTGACCTGCTGATAAAGCTTTACCCAGCCCAATTCTTCCAGGACCTTGCGATGATTATAGCCCTCAGGACTGCTGTGCTTTCAGGGGTTATCCTGGCCGTGGCTGTCCTGCTCAGGAAAACTTATTTAAAGAAGATGCGACCTGCATTTCGCTGAGGTGGTTACCATGGCTGCAAAACAAAAGGTAAAGAAGGCGAAACAAGAAACTAAGAGCGAAAAGTCCGGCTGCGGCTGCTGCTAGGGCTTTTTCCCTTTTTTCTAACAGACCTTTTTTTCAGTGACGCCTTAACCCCTGCAGATGTCTCTGGAGGCTGTGCTGATTCTGGCTCTGCCTCGGCATGAGACGGCTTCCCTGAAAGCTCCCTGTAAACTTCACCGATTATAGTGTAGGCTACAATGCCCATTGCAACTGACACTATAGCTGCTATAAACTCGCCGACCAGCTTAAAGACCGGGCCAATGACCGGAATCAACGCAAGAAGCTCCAGCAGGATAAGAGGCAGCAGCACAACAAGGACGGCAACTATTCCTATCGCAAGTATGGCCAGAAGCGACATAACATAGTTGCCTGTAAACACCTTTCTCCTGATTTCCCTGAAATCAAAGCCTGCGGCGAACCTATCCATAAATCCAAAATGGACAACAGCCATCGGAACCCATACAATAATGAACAAGGCAAGGGGAAGCATAAGAAGCAGCAGCAGGCCAAGCCCCAGCACAAAGCCAAGCCAGCCGCCTGCACTTTCTGCTACAATCGACGTTCCAGTAATCGGCGTGCCAGAACCTATCATGCTGGCCCAGTCCTCTGCTCCCAGGGAACTCAAGACTAATAGGCCAAGCATGGCCAGAAATGCGAAAAACATTATTATCAGCGGCAGATAGTAAATCAATGAGATGACCCCTGCCCTGAAGCCATCCCAAAGGAGCTTGCCCACGCCACGCCAATCAGGAGCCCTGCCTTCTGTCCTTGCGCACCTCAGCAGATAGCCAATAATTGCCAGGCCTGCAATTACCTGGAGCAGCCCATAGGCAATCATGATAAGGGCAACCTTAAGCCCAACACGCGATGTATCCTCATCAACCAACACCCTTGCAACAGCCTCAGGGGCCAGTGTAACAATGAGCAGGAAGTAAACCAAGTAAGGAATAAATGTGAGAAGAACGCCTACCAGCAGCGCGTTAGGGTTAGAGAAAACCCTCCTGACAGCCTCCATGTACTTGACCACTGGACTATCCTTCGGGATATATGTTTATAAATATTCCTGCAAAGATTTATATACGCGGCAATAGAGAAAAGTAAAAATGCCCTCGCATTTGCCTGCTGACCTTGCCGGGAGTTCTGAAGCCTTAGGCGGGATGCTGGCCTTGTTTGCAGCATTCCTTCTTCTCATTCTGGCTGTATTTATTGTATTTTACATCTATATTGCGCTGGTACTGATGACGATTGCAAGGAAGACCAACACAGCCAATGCCTGGCTGGCGTGGGTTCCTATTGGCAATATCTACCTCATGACCCAGATAGCCAAAGTGCACTGGGCCTGGCTGTTTGTGCCACTTGCCTCTATTGTTCTCCAGTTCCTGCCGCTTCTAGGCCTGCTCGGCCTGGTGGCATTGCTGGCATGGCCATGCTGGCTATGGTGGAAAATCTGCGAGGCAAGAAACAAGCCAGCATGGTGGGGAATTATTATCGGACTAATACCCCTTGTAAATCTCGTGATGATTGGAATCGTCGCTTGGTCTGACTAGAAAAATGCGCCCAGACCTGTCTGCCTAGGCATCTTCTGTGCCACAGCCTCATGACTTCTGCCGCCACCCAAGACTGGCTGGCCATACTCCCCATCATACCCTGGCTCAACTTTGAGCCTGCCATCCCGGTTCATCATTATTGCATCAGCAAGCTTGCTGCCGCATGATTTTGCCAACTCTTCCTGAGGCACTTCCAGCAGGACCGCATACTCGTTCCCAAAGGCTTCTATAAGCTGATTGTAGACCTTCCAGGTCTTCACCGAAGCCACTGGGCAGCGCTGAACCATGCCTATGATTTCTGACAGCGGAATCACTGAGAAAAAGCCAGCAGCGCCATCAGGCTTTTCCCCTGCGGGCCTGTCAGCAAGCTGCTCCACCCTGTGAAGCACGCCAATGGTAAGCTTACGCCTGCACTTCGGGCAGATATCCCTGTTTTTCAAGGACTCTGCAGGCGACAGGCAGACTCCACATGCACGATGGCCGTCAAAGTGATATTTGCCATACGCAGGGTCAACCTCAATCGTGCCCTTTACGCTCCTGCTCCTTATTGCCCGGATAATCCCCTTATAGCCCAGCTCAGGCAGCTCAAAGATATTTGCCTCGCGGCCTATCCTCCACGGCCAAAAGCTGTGGCAATCGGAATTTGAAACCAGCGTTATCCTGTCCAGCTCCCTAATCCTCCAGTTCATCGGAGGGTCAGAGCTGAGTCCTGTCTCAATTGCATGAATCTTATCAGCCCTGTCGCCAAAACATTCCTTCAGCGAGTCAAAGCCTGACATGCCTCCAAAAACGCCGAACCACGGCGTCCACGCATGCGCAGGTATTATTTCAATATCCTCGCTGACAGACATCATGCTGTCAACCAGCTCAATGCTGCTGAACCCGAAAATCGGCCTGCCATCATAATCCACCCTGCCCTTCCTTTTCAGGAAGTCAGTAACCTGGGTTACGACATCAGCATTCGGAGCCAAAATAATATGATGAATCCTCCGGCCCCTGCCGCCCTGGGTGTAAACAACTGCAATCTCAGTCTGCCAGATGAACGGAAAGCCGGATTTGCTCCAGAGAATGCCATTACTGTCCTCAACAAGCTTTTCCTTCACTTCCTGCTGCCACTTAGGATGCTGAAAATCGCCGGTTCCAAGCAGGCCGAGGCCCTTAACCCTCGCATATTTCTCAAGGTTTTCCAGGCTCAAATCCTTAGACGTGGCCCTGGCGTAATGGCTGTGGATGTGAAGGTCTGCGTAGAGGTTCATCATTCTGGAAGTCCAAAGGCGATTATATAATGTTTTTCAGCCGAAGAACGCGTCCAGCCTTTTCTGATGCAAGGGCTCCACTTCCCGGATTATATCTATGCCGAACACCGCCATTATCCTCTCCACTGAAGGAAGAATCTGGTTGTTGATGTAGTACTCAAAATCGTAGTCGTTGCCCTTCACTTCCCCAGGCAACTTAGCCCTGTCCCTAATCCTGTCCTTTCCGGCTGTCACTATGTACCTGATCATTGAACCCACTAAAACCTGCCTGCCCTGCTGCCTCATCCTCTGAGCCACTGCAACATGCGGAGCAATGGAATCATAGCTTGCCAAATCCTTCTGAAGCTGGGTGGTTATAATCATCTTTTGAGCGGGTATTTCCCTGTTCCTGGCAGCTGACACTATTGCTGAAATGTATTCAAGGGCTTTCTGAGGCGCACGTTCCTTCAAAACTATCTCCAGCACCCTCTCCTGGGTTTCCTTGGCTATTGGAGAGAGGTTTCTTCTGACGGCCTCAAAACCCTTAATCCTTATGTTGCCCTCCTCTGTTATCAGCGCATACTTCTTCTTGGCGCCAATGCCGCCCTCCCTGGTCCCTACAAACAGGCCCGCAGGGTAGAATCCCTGGAATTCCAGCTCCATAAGGCCAGGAAGCTCCCGGTTGATTTCTGCCACGAACCTCTCGGCATCACGCCTATCCTTCCCCTCCAAGGTGAGAAAAATTGAATCAGTATCAGAATAAAGCACGCCAAACCTCTCCCTGGCACGGGCTATAACGCCCATAATATAATCCCTCCCAAAGGCAGTTATGCTCTGAGCGCATTCCATACTGTACCACCTTGCCCCAAAGAAGCCGAAATACCCATAGATGGAGTTGGCTATGGTCTTAAGGGCCTCCTCCCTGGCCTTCAGAAGCTTCCTGTCCTCAGCGCTTTTCAGAAGCTCCTTGATGCGCATCCTCCTCGTTATCAGACCCTCAATAACAGAGGAAATGAGGCCGCGCCTCTTGGAGCAGAACCAAAATTTCAGCCCGGGCGCAAAAGCCTGGTCGCAGCAGCCGCAATTCAGCATATCAGGACTGATGTTGTGCGCTGAAATTATAGTGGGATAAAGGCTGCGGAAGTCAAAAACAGCCACATCGCTGTAAAGGCCGGGAGTGGGCTCATGCACATAAGCGCCCTCAAAAGTGCGCTCCAGCCTCTGCCTTGTCTCAACATACTCCGGCCTGTTAGGGGCAAGCTCGCCGAAAGACTTTGCCTGGCCAAGAAGATACCACTCAACCAGCTGCGAAAAGCTCATCCTGCTAACATCCGCCAAAGGCATGCCCACCACCCTGACCAGCTCCACCATATTAGGAAAAAGCCTTTGGGCAAGCTTTCCAGTAAGCACAGCATCCTGGACATTGTACCTGCAATAATCCTCAAGCCCGACGTTATTCTCCCAGGCATTCCACAGGCCGTCAAGACCTATGCCATGCTTGCCCTCTCCAAGAATCTCCACAGCCACTGAATTGAGGTCGAACACCGGAGTTTCCATATACCTGCCGAAAATCTTCCTTATGAACTTAAGAACGTCAAGGTGAACAACCCCTGCAACGTCAACCTGCGACTTTGCAGCCCTTGGCTGGGAGAAATCCAGGCCAATGGGCAACTGAACATTATTCCTGGCCGCGCGGGCAAGCATAAACGGGAAGTCAAACCCGTCAGAATAATAGCCAGCCAGAACATCAGGCTGCAATTCCTCAACAAGCTGCACGAACCTTTCAAGCAGCTGCCGCTCATCATCAACAAACTCAACATAATCAAGCCGCGTATCAAACCGCTTCCATGTTATTACCCTCCGAAACCCGTCAGACGCCACGCCGAGCATTATAACCGGCTGCTCCGCAGGACTTATCTCCTTGCCCAGAGGGCTGTGGGTTTCAATGTCAAAAGACACAATCCTAAGAGCCTCTGCAACCTCCTCCGAAGACTCAGATACTGAAGCCGCCCTGAAAACAGGAACCCTATAGGAAGGGTTATGCTCGAATTCGCCCTCCACCTCACAGGCCATCATGGGAACAATGCCCTTATCAATAAGATAACGCCTCGCAAAGGGGATGTCTGCCTCAAGCGCAGCGCCATACATTGAAGCAGCCCTCCGAAGCAAAGGCACGTCAGAAGGAAGGCCGGCGAAAACCTTAAGCGCATTCACGCTGCTGCCCAGGTATTTTTTTTGATGCTGCTCAACCCTCTTAACCCTTACCTCGCCGCCTGGCTGCTGGACTGAAATCCGCTCAACATCATCCCTCTGGCCGTTCACCACCCAGAAATAAGGCTCGAAGCTGCTGTCCGCCACGCACACCCGCCTCCCATCAGAAGTCCGGCCATACAGGTGAATGACTGGCATGCCGCGCACAACCTTATATGTTACATCAATGGGGAAAAACTTGATTAGCATCAACTGACAGGAAACATGCGTTTATATAAAATTTTATAACCTGAGAGGCACGGCATCCACGCATGATTAAGGAGCTGATGGCTGAGATGGAACGCCAAAGGAACCCTGCCAAGGCAGCAGTGCTGTCACGCTTCTTCCGATGCGGGAAAGGCCAGTACGGGGAAGGCGACGTTTTCCTCGGGATTACGGTGCCAGCGCAGAGGCAGCTCGCCAAAAAACACCAGAAAATCCCCCTCCCAGAACTAAGCAAACTCCTCCACAGCAAAGTCCACGAGCACAGGCTGACCGCGCTTCTGATTCTAACCATCAAATACCCGAAGAACAGGGAATCTGTGAAAAAATTCTACTGCTCAAACCTGAAGTGCGTCAACAACTGGGACCTTGTTGACCTGACAGCTCCGGCCATCATCGGGGATTACCTGGCGGAAAAAGAGAAAAGCCTGCTGAAAAGGCTGGCCTCCTCCTCCAGCATATGGGAAAGAAGAATCGCGATAGTCTCAACACTGGCCTTTGTAAGAAAAGGCAACTACAAGCCCACCCTCGACCTCTGCTGCGGGCTGATGAATGACAAAAACGACCTCATACACAAGGCAAGCGGCTGGATGCTCCGCGAAGTGGGAAAAAGAAGCGAAAAAACGCTGAGGGAATTCCTCGACGAGCACAGCCGGCAAATGCCAAGAACAATGCTCAGGTACTCAATAGAAAGGCTTGACCCGGCCTCAAAGAAAAAGTACATGAGCCGATAATGCTCACAAGTATTCCTTCAGCCTATGCCTGTAGAAGTCAACTGTGCGCCTCATACCCTCATTAAGCGACACCCTTGGCCTGAAGCCCAGCAGCCGCCTGACCTTACCAGTGCTCACGACAAACCTCCCAATCTCAATAGCCTTCCTTTCAGGAGGCCAGGGCCTCATCTCAACCTTAGCACCCGGAACAAGCTTTTCTATGAGCCTTACAACATCAATAAACTTAGTCTCAACCCCAGAGCCAAGCATGAAAACCTCACCCATGGCCTTATCCGAAGCTGCCGCGAGCAGCATGGCCTCAGCAATATCGTCAACATAAATGTAATCCCTTGTCTGGCTGCCATCACCGAAAACAGCAAGAGGCTCGCCTGAAAGAGCGCGCTTCACAAACCAGTTGACAATGGCATAATCGCCAGTCCTCACCTGAGCCCTCGGGCCAAAGGCGTTGGAAATGCGCATTGAAGTTGTGGCAAGGCCGTAAGCCCTATGGTAAAGAAGATAATATTTTTCGGCTGCCAGCTTGTTAATGCCCTGGACATCAGCAGGGTCTGTTGGATGGCTTTCGTCCACAGGGCTTTTCCTAGCCGTCCCTATCACCCCCCTTGTGGATGCATAGACCACCCTTGCCCTGTCATTTACCTTCCTCACTGTTTCCAGAAGGTTAAGCGCTCCCCTGCAGTTGATGTCAAGGTCAAGAAAAGGGTCAGACATTGACAAGGTATGGGACACCTGGGCAGCGCAGTCAAATATGATGTCCTTGCCCCTGACTGCTGCGTCCAGCCTCTTCCGGTCGCGGACATCAGCCTTAATGACCTCGACCTTTGACCTTATTTCCGCAATATTGGCAGGGTTCCAGCCATAAGGGTCAAGGCAGGCGTCATAAACAGTAACTTTAGCACCTGAACTGACTGCCGCATGGGCAATGGTGCTGCCAATGAAGCCAAGGCCGCCTGTGATAAGAACTGCTTTTCCTGAAATGCCCATTTTTTTGAATGCGCAAAATTTATTTAAAAGAGTTTGCATCAGTTGCCTTTTACAGCGGATAAAAAAAAAGAATTAAAAACAGCAGGCTGTGGCTACCTCAGGTTTGGCTGCCCCTTCGGGAAATCGGAGGATTCAACGCATCAGATTCGTGCATTGCCAAAGGAATGCTTTTCACCACCCCATAAGCCAATCCCAATGGAAGAATACTACAGGAAAAGGGCGCAGGAATACGAGAGCGTTTACTACAGGGACGACCCCGAAAGGCAGCTCGAACAGAGGCAACTGGCTGAGGAGATGAAGGCGGCTGTAAAAGGACTGGATGTAATTGAAGTCGCATGTGGCACCGGTTACTGGACTGAAAAGGCGTCAGAATCTGCCAGAAGAATCCTGGCCACTGATGCCGTTGAAGAAGTCGTAAACATCGCAAAAGCCAAGAAATACGCATGCCCTGTAAGCTTTGAAATCGCGGACGCCTATGCCTTAAGCTACCAAGGATTTGACGCTGCGATTGCAAACTTCTGGCTTTCGCACGTGCCCAAGGAAAGGCTGGACAACTTTTTGAAAGGCCTGCACGCCACACTAAAACCAAAAGGGGCTGTATTCATGGCAGACAATAACTTCATGGAAGGCATTGGCGGGGAGCTTATAACAAAAGAGGGTGACAGGAACACCTACAAGAAAAGAAAGCTAAAGGATGGCACAGAAACAGAAGTGCTAAAAAACTACTTCACAAAAGAAGAACTGCAACCGCTTTTTGGAGAGGATGCCGAGATAGTGTATGGCAGATGCTTCTGGGCCGTGACTGTAGTGGTTGGCAGTAAAACAACCTTGGAAAAACTTTAAAAAAGGGCGGGAGTTGCGGGAAAGGATGAGCGAAGAGGAAAGGCTGCGCACTGAGGTATATGGAAAGATAGCCGAGCTGTACCAGAAGAGAGGGAAAGCGAGGTTTGAGCCCGGGAAAACGCTAATCAGGTACTGCAGCCCCATATTTGACGACCAGGAAGTAAATGCGGCTGTTGAATCGCTCCTGGACGGATGGCTGGGAGTGGGAAAGGCGGCAGCAAAGTTTGAAGAGGAATTCTGCAAATATGTAGGGACGACAAAGCTTGTCCTCACAAATTCCGGCAGTTCCGCGAACCTGCTTGCGGTGAGCGCGGCGGCAAACAGCAACGGCCTTAAGATAAGCAAAGGGGATGAGGCAATAACCCCTGCAATGACTTTTCCGTCAGTCATAAACCCGCTTATACAGAACGGCATCAGGCCAGTCCTTGTGGACTCTGAGATTGGCAAGTACGCAATAAGCACGACTGAGATGGAAAAGGCGCTATCTGAAAGGACAAAAATGGTAATGCTGCCCCACATGATGGGCAACCCATGCGACATGGACTTCATCACAGAATTCTGCGAAGAGAACAACCTGCTGCTAATTGAGGACAGCTGCGACGCGCTCGGAGCCGAATACAGGGGAAAGAAAACAGGCACCTTCGGGGATTTGGGAACCTACTCATTCTACGCCTCCCACCACATGAGCATGGGAGAAGGGGGAGCGGTGGCGACCGACGACGAAGAAATGGAGCCAGTGGTAAGGTCGTTCAGGGACTGGGGAAGAACCGGAGCCGGGCAATACATGTACAACCACATAGGATACAACCTCAAGCCAATAGACCTGCAGGCGGCAATGGGCCTCATACAACTAAAAAGGCTTGGCTGGTTTGTCAAAAAGCGAAGGGAGAATTTCAAGACACTGCACGAAGGGTTTAAGGCGATGGAGAGATACTTCATACTCCCCGAAGCCACCCAGAAATCAGAGCCATCATGGTTCGGATTCCCACTAACCATAAAAGACGATGCCAGCTTCAAGCGGGATGAGCTATCAGACTTCCTGTGGAAGGCCAACATAGAAAACCGGCCCCTGCTGGCAGGAAACATTGTAGACCAGCCAGCCTACAGGAAAGCTGACATGAAAGTAATTGGAAACCTCAAGAACTCTGAAAAGGTCATGCACGACGGATTCTTCATAGGCCTGTACCCTGGCATAGATGAGGAGATGATAAAGTATGTCGTCTCCAAATTCAAGGAGTTTTTGGCCAAGCAGTAAAATGCAAGCATGGTCAGTTGTTTGTGGTTAATAGTAGCAGGCTAACTCTTCGTGCACTGGCTTAGGGAATGACCACCGAACCAAAAACGCAAAACTATAATAAGCAAACCAGGCAGGGCAACGCTTATGACTGCTGAGAAAGTGGCGAGGAACGCGACAATACTGCTCGCGGCCGATATTGTAAGCAAGCTCATATCATTCTTCCTCGTTGTCGCCATCGCAAGGCACCTTGGCGAGGCAGGCCTGGGAAAGTACTCATTCGTATTTGCACTTGCAGGCGTGGCGGCCATATTCGCAGACCTCGGCCTCACCACCTACCTTACAAGGGAGATATCCCGGAACAGGGAAAAGGCAAGGCAGTACATCAGCAACATGCTGGGCATAAAGCTGATTCTTGCGCTTGTCACAATCGCCATACCCATAATAGCGGTCGGGCAGGTGGAAAAATCGCAGGAAGTCATATTTGCGGCGTACATTGTTGCTGCTGCAACAGGGCTGCTCAACCTCAGCACAGTATTCGCAACGCTGTTCATGGCCTATGAGAAGCTGGAATACTATGCCATCGCAAACCTGCTGGAAAGGATAATAACAGCAGGCCTTGGAATGTTCCTGCTCTACAAAGGATACGGCCTGACAGGACTGGTCACCGCATACCTCATATCATACGCCGCAGTCCTGGCAATTGCATGGGTGCTGGCATACAGGAAAACGTGCAGCTTCACAATAAGCTTTGACCTCGCATTCTGGAAGGAATGCCTAAAAAACTCAATGCCCTTCTGGTTCACCACTGTATTCATAACCATATACTTCAGGATAGACACTGTGCTGCTTCAGATGCTGACAAACTACGAGGCAGTTGGAATCTACAACGCAGCATACCGCGCCCTGGACGCCCTATACTTCATACCAAGCGCCATAATAACAGCGGTCTTTCCCGCAATGTCAAGACTCCACACAACAAACAAGCCACTCCTAAGAACCCTGTTCAGAAAAGCATTCTACTACCTGCTCATCCTTGCAATACCAATAGCGGTCGGGGTAATGCTGCTTTCAGACAGGCTGATGCCCTTAATATACGGAAGCGGATTCAAGGGCTCAGCACAGGCACTACAAGTACTCATATGGGCGGAAGCGATAATATTCATAAGCTCGCTAACAGGCTACCTTCTCAACGCCGTGAACAGGCAACTGGTGTTTACCTTCACAACAGCCGCGGCTGCTGTGCTCAAAATAGGCCTAAACCTAATCCTAATACCCAGATTGAGCTACATGGGAGCGGCAATATCAACAGTTGTAACAGAACTGGCAGTGCTGGCTGTGCTATATTACTGGGCAGCCAGGGAAGGGTATTCGGCGGATGCAGTGAAATCTGTCCTAAAGCCAATCCTGGCTGCAGGGGCAATGGCTGCTGTTGTGACAATATTCAGCTGGCTGCACATATTAATACTAATCCCGCTTGCTGCCGGGGCCTACTTTGCAACACTTTTCATCCTGAAAGGAATTGGAAAGGAAGAAATCAAGCTGCTTCTATCGCTGAAGGACCAGGCATTCAGGAAATATAGAGAATTGCGCTGATTAGTTGATGTATATGCGCAATTCTAATCTCGTAAATTGCGTGTAAACTTTGCACTGAATACCGCAATTTACGATAACTACCTCAACCTAAAAACTGTAACCGCACCATCCAAATGCGCTGCAACTGGAATGAAAAAAGTGGAATTCACCAGCTCAACATCCTTCAACATGACAGACTCATTCCTAATCAACCCACCGGGCACATCAGCAGGCTGCCACGCGTTCATCAGCAGATATTCGTAACCGTTTTCCTTCATAAAAGACCTGACTTCAACCGGGGATGCATGCAGAAGCCCCTTCTTGAACTCCACAACCTCAGGACACCAGGCACAGCTAAACTTATCCATGCCGATTATGAACGAGTCATCAATATTGCTGATAACCCCTGTATTTGCAGGAAGGCGCTCCAGCGCCAAGTACCCCGGAAGCTCCCTCTGAGGATCCAGGGCCGTGTACCAGCCAGGAGCCATGTTGATGCCCAGCTTGAACAGCCCTGAAGTATAGAAGACGCCGAAAGCGAGAAGCAAAATGAAAGCCAGCCTTGCAGGCCCGAAAGCCCTGAGCGGAGAAGACAAAAAAAAGGCGCCCTCAGCAGCCAGGATAGCAACAGGAATTGCCAGGAGCAGCCAGAACCTGAAAGGGTTAAGGCCGAAAGGCAGATTGAACGTGACTGAATTGGTGCCTATGAATGTGAAGCCGAACCACAGCAAAACAACAGCAAGCCACGGCTTTTCACCCCTCAAAAGCTTCCTGTAGTTAAGGAAAACCGCAGCCAGGCCAGCGACAAGCAGTATTGAAACCACAAGGCCAAAACCCGGCGGGACGTTAATAAGCGTCTGACTCGGAAAGAGGTAATCCGCAAGCGAATACGCCCTTGACGCAGAGCCGCCCTCAGGGCTGAAGGCAGAGCCATGCTTGCCAATGCCCATCGCATATGCCAGCATTTCCTGAGCGTTGGAAGCCCACCATGCCAAGGAAATCAAAACACCTCCCAAGCCTGCGGCAACCTCCCACCTCGGCAGGGCGCGGGCAGACCATGCCCTCACAGCAATGAAAGCGAGAACCATAACCGCCAGCTTCAACGGCTGGTCAGGCTGCACAAGAAGAATCGCGGCCACACACAAGGCAGCAGGAATTGACCAAAGCTTATCATCCTTAATCCTCCAGAAAGCATACATTGCAGGGAAAAAAAGCGCAATGACCAGCGTGTGAGCCCAGATGAAATGCGTGAAATAGGAAGGAATCATAGCCAGGGCAAAAGCCGCAAATGCAGCCTTGGAAGGGCCCACAAAATTCTTCGCCATGAAGAAAAACCATAACAAGCCCAGGCTGATAATCAGGGCGTTGAAAAACTTCAGGATGAACCGGACTGAACTGTCAGCCTGAAGAAGCACGCCCATCAGGATATCATACCCAGGCGGATAAGGGTCGATGTAAGCGAAGTTATACCCTACCGGGTCAAAGGCCTTTTTCTCAATTGAAACGTACTTAGCGCCAACTGAATGCCCCCAAGGGTCCTCATCCTCAAGGTAAGGATAGCGGAACGAGCCGGCGGCGTACATGAACATTGCAAAAATGAAAACTGCCAAAGCCACCAGAAGGGCAATGCCGCCTGTTTTCATTGATTTTGGCAGTGAAATTACCTCTTGTTTTTTAAGAAAATCATAAGCAGCGAAGGCTGCGGCTGGCAAAACCGATGCTGCCAGGAAAATCCTCCAGTCAAGAGGAACCTGCAAAGCGTTAAGCAGGATTGCCAGCACAATGAATGCTGAAAGGCCGAACCCAAGGCGCATAAACTGCCTTTCAAAGAAGTCCTCAGAGTTCTTGACAAAGCGGGTCAATGAATAACCCAAGCCAAAGACAATTGCGAAAAACAAGGCAACCGAATAAACAGCCATAAACCTGGACAACCGGCTGAATTTATAAATTATTTCTAACTTATAAAGCTAATTCCACAACCTATTTAAACGGCCTCAGGTTTTTAAGATAAATGAAAGTTGTCGTGGCAATCCCGGCCTATAATGAGGAGCAGACAATTTCCACAGTCGTTGAAGAGACAAAAAAGGCGCTGGGGAAGCGCAGCTTTGAAATCATAGTAATAGACGACGGCTCCACGGACAGGACAGCCGAGGCCGCGGGAAAGGCAGGGGCTGTTGTTTACACACACCCGGGCAACTACGGGCTGGCGGAAGCCTTCAAGACAGCAATGGCCAGGGCGCTGGAGCACAAGGCTGACGTGATTGTGCACACAGACGCAGACGGACAGTATGCGGCCGAAGACATACCCAAGCTGCTCCAAAAGCTAAGCGAAGGAAACGACCTTGTCCTCGGCTCAAGGTTCTCAGGAAAGATACAGCACATGCCGCTGATAAACAGGATAGGAAACAGGGCATTCTCAAAAGTAATATCCAACATATCAAGGCAAAAAATATCAGATGCGCAAACAGGGTTCAGGGCATTTACAAGGGAAGTGGCACAGCTGCAGATTATATCCAACTATACCTATACGCAGGAGCAGATCCTCAGGGCAGCAAAAGCAAAATTCAGAATAGCAGAAGTGCCCATAATGTTCAAGAAAAGGGCATATGGGAAAAGCAGGTTATTGAGGAACCCCCTTGACTACGCAATAAAGGCATGGCTGACCATCTTCAGGATTTACAGGGATTATGAGCCGCTTAAATTCTTTGGCCTGTTCGGAGGGCTTATTTTACTTACGGGACTGCTGCTCGGCGGATCGGTCACATATTCTTACCTGACAACCGGTTTTGTAGGCGGAATACCCAGAGTTGTGCTTGCAGGAGTGTTCATCACAATGGGCATACAGATTATTCTCTTCGGATTTTTAGCTGACATGCTTAAGGGAAGAGCATAGGTGGCTGGGAATAATGCCTTCTGCAATCAGAGAATACATGGCGAAGCATGGAATAGCTGGAGAATTCCTGGAATTCCCGGAGTCATGCCACACTGCTGAAGAAGCTGCGGCTGCTGCAAAGGCAGACATAAACCATATTGTGAAGAATGTTTGCCTGATTGACGGAAACGGGAACGCGATAATCGCAATAGTCAGGGCAACCGACAGGGCAAGCACAGGCAGACTGGGCAAATTGCTCGGAACCGAAATAAGGGTTGCGACAGCAGCTGAAGTCCTGGCAAAAACAGGGTATCCGCCAGGAGGCGTGCCATCATTCGGAACAAATGTGAGAGTTTTTATTGACGACAGAGTAATGGAACAGAAAGAGGTTTATACAAGCGGCGGAACTGCAAACAGCCTTGTGAAGATTATGCCTGATGAACTGAAACGGGTGAGCAAAGGAGAGTTCATGAGGATAAGGAAATGAAGCTTCTGAATTTGCTGAAGTACGGGCTGAGCGCAGCAGCCCTGGCAATGCTGCTGTACCTTGTCGGGCCTGACAAGATAATTGCAACAGCAGCAGCCATGAATCCCCTGCTGCTGCCAGCAATAATACTCCTGTTCGCAGCAGGCCTTGCAATGGGAGCATACAACCTGAAAATACTTACCGACGCGCTTGGAGTAAAAATAACATACAGGCAGATGACCGAGTACTACCTTAAAAGCTGGGCATTCGGCCTCATAATCCCAGGCAAGATAGGCGAATTCTCCTTTGTATACCTGGCAAGAAAGCACATGACAACAGGGCAGGCAATGGCTGTTTCCGTACTGGACAAGATGATAACAGTGATAACCCTTCTTGCACTTTCCTACATAGGCTTCTTCATATTCCTGCCGCCTCAGCAGGCAATAAGGCTAATGCTAATAACTGCAGTTGCAGCCGCGGCAGGCTCTGCATTCCTGCTTACCCATGCAGGCCGAGGCCTGATAAAGAAGCTCCTTGGAAAATACCAGAACAAATTCGAAGGGTTCTCAAACGCGCTTAATCACCTTGTTTTCAGGCAGAGAACTGCGGCTGCATTAAACCTCGGCATAACCCTCCTCAAATGGCAGCTCACAGCAATAGTGACATACATCGCCTTCCTCTCCTTCGGCCAGCAAATCAATCCGCTGATAATCCTCACTATCTCAGCCACAGCCATGCTGCTCTCACTAATACCGATTACAATGTCAGGGCTTGGAGTAAAGGAAGCTGCCTCAGTTTACCTATACGGCCTTGCAGGAGTGGCAGCGCCGGTAACCCTTTCTGTCCAGATAGTGCTGCTGATTATCAACTATCTTGGAGCTGCGCTGGTGTTTCTGCTATCAAGGAGAAGCAAATAGGCGAATCAGGCATAAGAGGACTCCCTTGGCAGAGCAGCACGAATCCTGCCATAAAGATAGCCTGCCTTTGGATTGCCGCCTTCCGGATAAGGAAATCCCGGAACCTGAACTGAACCTTTGGCCATCCTGCTGGCGAGAAACTTAAATGAACCTGTATCCGCAATGGCAGCCATCCTGGCAGCCTCGCCATAAAGCTTACAATAATGGACAAACTCGTCCAGCAGCAACTGGCCGTTGCCAGCCATAAAGGAAACCTTCCTGAGCACCCCTTCAAACAATGCATCCTGCTCCTCAGATGAGACGTACCTGGCTGAACATTCGTCCTCAAACCAGGACATCGCCAGACTTTCAGGAGGCACAGGCTCACCTGATGCCACGCTAAAAGCAAGCCTGTAGTCAGGCCAGACTGGCCTGGCATCCGAAGGCCAACTCTGGCCTAACAACACGCCTTCAACAGCTGTGAGCAGCCCTGAAGGGGCTGGAAGGCTCGAAAAAAGATTGTAAACATATGCCTCGGCAAATTCTGTTCCGCCCAAATACCTTCCGAACCGGGAGCCGACACGCATAAACGCATTATATGCGCCAATCCGCGAAGAATCCACAAGTGTTGAAAGACTGACAGCATGAAACCTCAAATCGCGAGACCCTATTTCATCCATGAAAAGCCCGGAAGGGCCATCTGGAAATCCATAAGCCAACACTGCCGCGCCATCAGCAGAAGCTGGCTGTCCTGCAACGCCATTATGGAACAGCCTTTGAACAATGCCCCCAAGAGTAAGCATCAGGCAATTCAGGCAACAGGGGAATTTTAAAAAGATTGTGCAACCACCGGGGGTAAACACAGTCGCTTAAGAAAAGCTTAGCGTATGCTGTATTCAACCGGAAGCATTCTCGGCAAATCCAAAACACGCTGTGTAAGAGCAGCCGCAGAAAGTTCCCTCGCCTCCTCAGGGCTTAAACACTCTGGGAAAGAAAAGCCTACCTTGCCAAGCTGCGAGGCCATTTCAACATAAGCCCTGCCGTTATGCAGGCGCCCATCATATTTAAAGTCATGCAGGCTAAAAGGCAGAGGCTGATGAGACTCGCCGATTTTGAAAGAGCGTTGGCGAAAATTTAGATGCCCGCCACCACGAGCAAAAAGCGTGGGCGCCCACATGGGAGCAGGGACAAAAAAATCGGCAACATATGCCCCATTCCTC
>CAZDCW010000002.1:71640-87325 GCA_964504135.1 uncultured Methanosarcinales archaeon | reverse complement strand
TACATGGGAAACCTTTTTCCATATAAGATTAAGCATACTAAATTAGGTCACTTCGCTTAAATACCCTGATGCGATCCCCACGCATGACCAAGATGAACCTGTTTAGCCTTGTGGAGCTGCTAAAAAATGTGCGCATAATTGGAAGCCCCGCTCAGCAGCACCAGCCCACTAGTGCAAATCCCCACGAAGGGCTTTTTGAATTGGTGGCCTTTGCAAATGCCTCAAACTGGGACAAAGGAGGCAGCACACGGCAGTCAATTGACCAGATTGCAAAAAACATCGTGCATGTTTACAGCTCAGGCAGTGCGCTGGGCCTCCAAGTCACGCCCGAATATGTAATAACGGCAAAACACGCATTGCATAGGGGCCAAAAACACTATGTGGAAAACCAGACTGGCCAAAAATACAAGGTAAAGGGCATATGGGCAAGCAAATATCAGGACATAGCCATAGCCAGAATTGAAAGATCCAGCGAGTACCAAGGCCCTGCAAGAATACTCATAGGAAAGCCACTGCGTAAAGGAACCAAAGTAATTCTACATTATCAGGAAAAAGCTGCAGCAATCACACAGCTTCAAGGAGAAATAACAGACACACGCCAGGATACAAGAACAACTGACAGCATTACTTATTATTCACAGTTCAGGATAGACATACCGACCAAACCAGGATACAGCGGAAGCCCTGTATCCAACAGGAATGGAGAGCTTCTGGGATTTGCAAGCACAGGCCGCGATAACTCTCCTTCCTCCACCTGTGCAAGCATAGAAGAAGCTGTAAGGATAATAAACACAATGGCCGGCGAGGCCTTCTACATGCAAAATGCCAGACATTGAAGAGATACTCAGCTGGGGCAGGCTCAAATGGGTGGCTGTGGCTGGCATGGTATTAGCTCCTTCTGCATTGGCGATTGCCTTTCCCCCTGCAAATGAAAGGGAATACGCAAGCTACGCCTATTTTGGGGGCTTTGGCGCGGGAATTGCCAGCGTTGTCGCGGCTGCCGAAATGTTCAACAGGAGTATGAGGCCAAAAAGCCCCTTGCGGGCCTTGAGGAATAACCTGGCAGAAGTATATGTAAATCGTCTCAATGGAAGCGGAATAGCAGTCACCACAAAAGGCGACGTGATAACTGCCTACCATTTGGTGGATGGGCAAAAGCGAGAAGACCCATACATCCAGATGCCAAATGGAACAGTGTACAGGCCACATCACATTTTAACTGACCCTGAACATGACATAGCCCTGATTGTATCAAATCAACCTGGAAAAAGAAAGCGGTCTGAACCCAGGCCAAGCCCGGAGTTGCCAAACAAAGGAGCGGAAATAGCGGCCATGGGCTACAGGAATGGAGAGCTTTGGCAATCACCGGGAGAAGTGACTTACCACAATGGCCATCCGAATTTCCGCAAGAAAAAGGACTTCCTTACAACAAATGCGCGGGTAAAACCAGGCTTTAGCGGAGGGGCTGTGGCAACGGCTGATGGCGGCCTGATTGGCATAACAATCAGCTATGAATACGATAATGGGCGTTACAGAATGTCTGCAACAAGATGGCGATATGCTGAGGCACTAATACAACAGGCCTTCCCCGGGCTGGAATACCAAATTGGGCCTGCGGACAGCCGCAGATGCGGTGAGGTATAGCAATCATTCAGCCCGCTTTCCCCTCCGCCTCACCCAGAGCATCAAGCCCACTGCGGCAAAAACAGCAGCTAGGGAAAGAAGCCCCAGAAACAAAAGAACCGCAAAGTCAGCCACCTAAAGGCTCACTCCTTCACTGCAAAAGCCACAGCCAGAGAGGAAACTGCAATTGCCGCGTGCAGGTAAGTCATGTTCATGTTCACAGCCAGCAAGTCAGCCAGCAGTGCAGCGCTCTGCGGGACAAGACCGAGGACAGCCAGCAATACTGCGACAGCACCCAGGCCGATGTTGTAGTTCCTTGCGCCCACACCCTCCCTGTAACCAAGCCAGAGGCCAGCTGCGCCGCCCAGAAGATGCACAACGCTCTGAAGCATGTTAGCCCCGAAAACAGCGCCTGCCTGATAAATAATCGGGTTGCTGACAAAGCCCAAAACGCCAACAAGAACCAACACCGCGCCCATCGCCAGCGCAAACACGCTCTGAATGCTCCTAATAAGGCATCACCCCTGTTTTCTATCTTCAGGGCTTGCTTAATTTAAAATGGTTTTCCTTATCTGATAATCCCGTAGCCAATCAGCCGCCACCTGGAGCCAATCATCCTGGAAATAGTAACCCTTGAGCCAGCCTCAGCGCAGACCGGAAGCCGAAGCTTGCAGAAGACAAGGTTCTTCCCCAGCTCAGCCACAACTCCGACAGTGGCGGCAGAGTTTGCGTTAAGCATCAGGTTCTCACCAAGCCTTATCGGGTCAACCACAAGCTTATCCCTTGCGCCAACCACCCGCTCGAGAAGGTTAATCTCAAGCTTCAGCTCATTCCAAACCGGAGGCAGGTCCTTCACCCCGATGACAGAGCCTGTCAGTGCATCGGCCTTAACCAGGCCAGGGTCAAGGCTGGTCATCACGCCCACGCTGCCCCCTGGGCCCACTGAAGGTACACTCACGCCTCCTGTTTTAAGGTCAAGAACCATTGTTGTGATTGGCTGCCAGGAAACCTTTCCCTGCCGCTCAATCCTCCTTCCAGGCCTTATCTCAACCGAATCACCCACTTTCAGAATCCCATGCTTGACAGAGCCGCCGGCAACGCCGCCAACCATTGAAAGGGGGTCAATTTGATGTCAAAAGACCTTGCGACAAACATCAAAGGACTTGTGTCTGCATCCCGCTGCGGAGTCGGCATCTGGCTCTGGATTGCAGCTATCAACGCGTCAATGTTAACCCTCTGCTGCGCTGAAATTGGAATAACAGGAGACTCCTCAAAAGGAGTGCCCTTGACAAAAGCCCTTATGTCCTCATAATTCTTCAACGCATCCTCAGCAGAAACAAGGTCAATCTTGTTCTGGACAATGACAACGTTTTTTACGCCAATAATCTGCAAAGCCGTAAGATGCTCGCGGGTCTGCGGCTGGGGGCAAGGCTCATTTGCCGCAACAAGAAGCAACGCGCCATCCATAATCGCCGCGCCGGAAAGCATCGTAGCCATAAGGCTTTCGTGGCCAGGCGCGTCAACAAGGCTGACCTTCCTCACAGGAAAAGTGCGCGACTTGCACGAATGGCAGACCTCGCTTGTTGAAAAGGCCTCAGGCTCAGGGCACTTTGAGCACTTGTAAAAGACAGCGTCAGCATATCCAAGGCGAATCGTGATTCCACGCCTTATCTCCTCGCTATGCGTATCAGTCCACTTGCCAGTCAAAGCCTCGGTCAGGGTGGTCTTGCCATGGTCAACGTGGCCGACCATGCCGATATTAACCTCAGGCTGGGCAGATACAACAGACTTTTCATCAGACTTCCGAGCCATCTGACAGAAAGAAAAGAGGGATGTTTATAAAGTTAATCTGCTCATTAACTGTAAGGCCTGCTGGATGATGGCTAAGAAGATTCGGCCTTAACAGAAAGAATCAGGTTCCAGAATATGCATATTGAAAACCATAGATTAACGAAAAATTTAAAAGGGCTCTTAGCCTATCCCTTTTCAATTAACTCCCTTTTGTTACCGGAATCTTTAAGGTTCCGTAACGAAAGGTTTTTTAAACAAATTCTGTTTTTGTCCATTAATGGAGAAAAAAGTATTCGCGTACTTTGATGGCAGCAACTTCTACCATAATTGCAAGAATAATTATGGAATCGTTAATGTGAAATTTGACGATATCTGTAATAACATAATAGAGTTACCTAATGAAAAGCTCATAAAGATAAAATATTTCAATTGTCCAATAAACCAACTCTGAAACATCCTATCAGTCTCCAAGGCTACCCTGTGAGGGTTTATCCCGGACAATTTATCAGTAGTTAAAAGCGGTGCGCCTGCCCTCCTGCAGTATTTTTTTGCAGAAAAATACTCAAAGCCTACAGCGCGAATAATAGCCGAAGCAGTGTCAACATTACCCCCTTTCCCGCTGAAGTATCTTCTGGCTGCCTCGAGTACCACCGCAGGGTTTGCCAAGTGCGGCCTATACTGCTCCAATTCAGAAACCGCGTCAGAACTGAACTCAACGCTTACTATCCCCGGCTTGATAACCGCCAACAGTTTCTCCAGCCTGCGCCGCCCTTTCGGGTCTACGTGAACCGTGCCAATCAGATACAATTCCAAAGTCATACTACCCTGAGAATAAGAGAGAACCTAAATTTAGCCTTACTCAGCAGCCTCTTCCTTTGCAGGCTCGGCCTTCTTTTGCCTGGGCTTCTTTGGCTCTGCGGCTGGCTTGTCTTCGGATTCTGCAGGCTTTTGCCCAGCAGCGCCGCCCTCTGCCTTTTGCAGAGGCTTGTCCGCAGGCTTCTCTGCATGCTTTTCCGCAGGCTTGTCTGGCACTTTCTCCGCAGGCTTCGGCGTGGGCGCAGCCTTTGCTTCCTTCTTTGCCGCATGCTCAGCCTTCTTAGCCTCCTTGGAAGCCTTGTTCTCGGCAGCCTTCTTTTCAGCTGGCTCAAAAATATTATCCTTTCCTTCCTTCAGAACCTTCAGGTTAACCTGGGCCGTCCTTTCATGAATGGTGTTCCCACAGACAGTCTTGCGCTGCCTGATTCCCTTTGCAGCCATCCTGAAGCCAACGCCGGAAACCGCAAGAATCTTCTTCCTCCCAACGCCAGGAATGTCCTTCCGCATGGGAAAGCCGCAGTAATCAGAGCCGCCGCTGACCTCAAACTCAAAGCCAGCGAAGCCCAATGGCTCGCCACCAACCTTGTCGCCAATCTTCAGGCCCACAAGCTGCCGGGCGGCATCATCCTTTGCATCCCTCTGCACGCTAAGGCCGGTCTTGGGATTTGAAATGACGAGTTTGAACTCAACCATATAAAAGGCAGGATTGGGCAGTGATATTTAAACGTTGTTGTTCAGGAAATACGACAGGCCGAGCATGCCAAAGGCAAACACAAGCATGGAGAAGTAAACGAGCTTATTCCACCTGAAAACCTTGGTGCCGTCAAGGCCAAGAATCGGCAAGAGGTTGAAGATTGCAAGCCAGCTGTTAATCATAAGCCCGTAAAAGGCAATTATTCCCAGGCTTCCTGAAAGGACGAATGACAGCAGAAGAAAGACAATGCCAAGGAAAAGGTTGGTGAGGGGGCCGACAGCAGATATCAGGCCGTTCCTTGAAACGCTGACCCTGCCCTGGATGAACACAGCGCCGGGCGCTGCCAGGATAAAGCCGAAGAAGGACATCAAAACAGCGAGGACCAGCATGGAATCAAAGCTCCTGAACTCAGCCCAGCAGCCATAACGCACAGCCACAGCCTTATGCGCAAGCTCATGAAGCAGGAAGCCAAGCCCAACCGTGAAGGCGGCAACAACCATGAGGAAAAAGAATTTCGGAGTCAGGGCAAAGCCGCCATTAAGCAGGATGCCGAAAGCCAGGGCAATTGCAAACCACGCCCTGAAAAGCTGCGAAAGCTCTGTAACTGAGAAGGTAAAGGAAGTATGACGCATCAGCCTGCCAATCCCGGATGAACTATTTAAAGGTATCTGACCTTTGGTGGCATTGAAAACCCTGCCTCCATTATTGAAGCTAAAATAATACTTTCTTTGCAGGCTGACCCTACGTTTTTCGCTCCCTTAGATGGCCTTGGGTCAGTACACGAAGAGTAGCCCACTACGGTTAATTTAGGGTAAAAACGAGCCTTTCAATAAGGCCTAACCTTTGGCCTGTGATAAATGGTCATGAAAACGCAGACAAGTCGTAAACCTTGGGCCTGAACCTGATACTTCCCTCAGCGGCAGCCTCATCGCAGTGGTGCCCGTCCCAATCCAAAACCTGCTTTTTCCTTTTCTCAATACGCACAGCCCGAAGAACGCCCTTCCTCGTATACTGGCCAAGAAGAAGCCAGGGCTCTCCTTCAACCGTTCTTACGGGCACGGAAAAGGACGTCATTCAGCCTCCATCAGCAAACCCTGCCTCTCAAACTTCTCCAGGACTTTGAGAATTTTTTCAGGAGGATAACTAAAATGCCATGTCAGCTCAATAACGCTTATCTTTCTCAAGCCACTTTTCTTTAACAGAATGAGGAAATCCCTAATATTCTGTTCCGCAAGTCCGTTATCCTTTTTTGGCCTTGTTTTTTCCTGGTTAATGAATACTTGCTTGGTCATTACTGCATAAGACGGGAGGCCCATTAATAAACTTATCGTCGACAAAACCGCAAAGTTTCCGGACAAGACGGATTAGCTTCGAGCCTGGCGGATTTATGCCTGGAAAAAGCGGCATAGGTCGAAAATCTTTCGGCATTAACGGAAAGCTAGCCCATCAAAACAGCCATCTTTTAGGGCAAAAACGCATGCTGCGCTCAGCAGAAGCCTCATCGCAGTGGTGCCCGTCCCAATCAAGAACCTGCTTCTTCCCCTTATCAATCCTGACTGCCCTTAAAAGGCCGGTGCTGGAAAAGCCATCCAGCAAAAGCCACGCCTTCCCATCAACAACCTTAAAGGGGACTGATATAGAACTCATTCCAACCTGACCAAACCCTCTCTCTCAAGAGCCCTTCTGATATCAGGCAGCCGCTCAGCAGCAACCCCGCATTCCATTACAATGCTGATTGGGCTGACGCTTCTTCTGCCCCTTGATTTTAAGCCAATAATATACTTCCTGACCGTCTCCACATCAGCGGCATGCATTAGCACCTGTTTCATACAATTCACGGATATCTGCCCATTAATAAACTTATCGTCGACAAAACCGCAAAGTTTCCGGACAAGACGGAAAAATGGAGCATCTGGCCGGAAATTAATGGACCTGAATGTAACCCGCCGGAATTCCTGCACCATAACCCGCAGAATTTACACCTTCATACTGGATGCCTGTTGAAATGAGCGAAGCCGGGAAGCCAAGACGATGGGAATCGTCCGCGGCAAAGGCTGTAAAGGGCGGGTAACTGTTCCAGGGCTCATGTAGCTGCGGGGGAATCCTTTGAACGGCGTATAGCCTGGTAAGGTAAAGCTCAAGGCCGCTGTTCATTCCATGAGCCAGCTGCACAATGCCTTCAGGCACAGGAGCATAGCTCATTTTGAACGCAGGGCGGAATAGGCAGAACGACCTGAATAAGCAGACAGCCCCTTATCATGCATCTGAGTTCCGATCTGCGGCCTCCCCTTCTCAAAGCGTCCAGAAATTTGACGCTTACCCGCGAATTCCTCAAGAGGCAGGCGGTGATAGCTGAGCGGGCCAGCCAACTGCTCAATCCTCCCGTCATGTCCAACTTGAGGCTGAAGAGACGGGTCAACACCCCTGAAGCCATACGCCATCAAGGTCACAGGTAACGGAATAGCGTAAGTGTCAGCAGTTACAGGAACAACATTCTTTGCAATTGGGAGAGTGAACACAACTCCTGGAAGATACTCCTCGACTGCCCCAAGCTTCAAAGAATACTCCCAGGTGGAAGCCGCGGCAACGGGATTCTGCTGTAAATGGGACTGGTCTGATGCATTTGGCAGCTCCAACATCCGGGCCTCAAGGTCAGGCCGCTGCCCTGCGTAAAAACGGTCAGGCCTGAAACTTCCAGCTCCTGGAAACAAGGACCTCGGATGACGATAACTGTGGATGTATGTAGGCGCCGGAGGCTGCTGCAGCGGTATCTGGGCTGAATGCGTGCCTGGGTAAGACTTGCCTGAGTAAGCCTTGAAAAAATTAGGAGTAACCCCAAAGAGTGCTGCTGCGGCAGCTGAATAATTCGCACTTCCATCCTGCCTGTGATTAACAGTGTGAGCCATACTCAGAAATGATAAGGGAATTGCCTATAAAAGGGTTGTGGAAAAAGAACTTGCGCGGCGACATCCGAAGCTTAAGGTGTATTTGGAGAATTAGAGTTCTCCTCCTCTTTGGGCAGATTTTCCAGGGAAAGGGTTTCATAAGTGAGGCCGTCAATAACCTCAACAACCCTGCCGCCCAGCACAGGAGGGTATGTTATTTCAAGTTGGGGAGTTCTGTCATCCCCTTGCTTGTAGCCTGTAAGCAGCCTTGAGATGTGTTCATATTCAAAGGCACCATCAGGCTTTGCAACTCTCCTGTATAAATCCGGCAGGTGGATCCGCTTTGAGCCAGCCAGGGGGATTGGGCTTGCAGCTTCCTGCGTATCGAAGATTGTGCCATCAGGTTTAAGAAACCTTGCCACCTCAGGCGGCTTGGCGCATTTCACTTCAAAAGGCCTGAGCGTGCCATCAACCCACCTGTAGCTGACGATTACTCTGTGGCACTTCCATGGTTCTTCATAAGGATGCTCTATGCTTGCCCTGTTGCCGTTAAGGTCAACATAAGTTGCGGCAAAAGGCTCACGAGCTACAGGTATTTTTTCTGATGTCACCACAATATCCTCAATGCGCCTTCCATTTTCATCTATTTGTATATCTACTGCCTGGTCAAGGAACAAGGTCTTTTTGGTCTTGGGGTCAATGATTTCCTTCACGATGCCCGGGTAATAAGGGCTGCCTTTTGGCGCAGCGTAAGTAATGATAACATCACCACGCCCATCGTTGTTAATATTCGTCCAGGAAGGCCTCAGGGACTCTGTGCCCAATGGGCCTTCGTTAGTGTCCCTCGTGATCTCAGGCACCGGAAGGCCTGCGAAATTAAGAGTCCACAAGGCTTGCCCAAAAGGGTCCATGCCGACATTGGCTGTAGGCCTTGCTGCGTCTTTTACAAGCAGCATGTAGGCTATCATGGATGCCGCAGCTGCCCTGTAAAGGAGATTCATAACCACTGGTTAGTTATAACTATTATTTAATGCTTTCTGAAAACCAGAAAACTGCCCTCAGGCCAGCCTGAAATAAAAAATGCGGGTAAAGAGAAGATAGTAGAAAGACAAAAGAAAGCTGCCGATAAGCAGTAAACTGAGCATATAAATATCACCCACATTGATTAGCCTGAAGGTTAAAGACATTTCTGTTAAAGCATTAAAAATTGCAATAGTAACAATAATTGAAGTCAGAAAAGACGTTGCAGCCTGCTTAATCATTCACATCACTTTAAGAATTCTTAAAACTATGAGTGCAAAAGTGACTATAATTAAGCCCACCCACAATGGCTCAAGCCAATGCCTGTTCCTCTCAACAAAAGCGAATTGGGCCATGTGCAGGATTGTAGGGCGGGGCATTAATATATCTTTGCCCGAAAAAATCCGCAAATAGTCACTTTGCCTGTGGCTTGTACTCAGTCGCGACCATCTCCTCAATGGTCTGGTAAGGGTGGCCAAAAGCCTGAAAAATCCTTACTGCAACAGGCGAGGGAGGAACACCGCTGCTTTTAGCATAAGAGGCAAGACGCCTCTGGCTGACTCCAGCTAGCCGGCCAAGCGTTACATAGGATTTGCCAGCCCAATGACTCCTCATGTAGCCAGAGAAAAAATGCGCTGCCTCCTCTGGGCTCAAACTGCCATCAAAAGCCGAAGGACTGGCGGCTGTAATTTCCAATGGAGGCTCTGAATGTGGCTCCCTAGGCCTGTGCCTGCGGATATACCTAACCACAGCACTCCTGGACCTGTCCAAATGCCTGGCTATATCAATTATTGGCTCGCCATCATCATACCGCTTCAGAAGTTCTGCAATATCTAACCCGGCTAACCTTCCGCCCATACAAGCCCAAAAGCAACTTGAACTATAAAAGGGTTGCGTCATCAACAAATTTGTATTCCACAAACTCTGAAAATTCATGATAACATAAATATATAAACCAGCCCTGCGGATTTGCAGCCATGGAAGACCGCATCCTTGAAATTGTAGTGCAGAAGGACGAGGTTACATGGCAGAACATGCTCCTTGACCTTGTAAAGACCGAGGGCATGGACCCGTGGAACATCAACATCAACCTTCTCACCGGAAAGTACCTGGATATGCTGAAGAAGCTCAAGCAGCTTGACTTCAGGATATCCGGAAAGATGGTCCTTGCAGCCGCTATCCTGCTGAGGATGAAGACCAAGAGGCTTGTTGGCGAGGACCTGATGGAGCTTGACAGGCTGATGCGCACTGAGAACGAGCCTGACATGGCTGACGACTTTTACGGGGAGCTGGAACAGGGCTCCCAGCAGGCGCAGCCCGGCGAAATCCCCCAGCTTACGCCCAGAACGCCGCAGCCAAGAAGCAGGAAGGTCAGCATATATGACCTGATGAATGCTCTGCAGAAGGCCCTGGAAGTCAGGGACAGGCGCGTACTCAGGAGGCCTGTCATCACGCTAAAGCTTCCTGAAAGGAAGGTGGACATCACCAAGCTGACTGCCTCGGTCTGGGAGCGTATCCTGGCCATGGGCACTGGAAAGGTAATGTTCAGCCAGCTGGCCCCTGAGCAGAGGATGGATAAGATACTCCTCTTCATCTCCCTTCTTTACCTTGCAAACAGCGACCAGAGGAAACTGGATTTGGTCCAGCAGGAGCCTTTCATGGACTTTGAGATAGTAATACGCGTGCCAGAGACGAAGGCTGCCGAAGCAGCCCAGGCAAAGCCGGAATCTGCTCCTGAGCCATTACATGATGCTAATGGGTAGATGCGCCGCGGCCGGGATTATCGCACCCGGAGATGTTTCGAACCCGGAAACCCTTTCGGGCGATGGTTCTCAGGCATCCGCCAAACCAAGCTAGGCGTCCGCGGCATAGCAAGCTTTAAATAATCCAGTAACCTTCTCAATTTGTTCTCAGGCGTCTGTGACCGGTTTTTGGCGCCGCATTTTCTTTTTTCCTAACTGTGTATAAGGTTTATCAGGCTTATGGAGGCATCTGTCCAGTGTCCAATGGGTGATTTTCATATACAAATCCGTAAAAAACACCGGACAAATACGGAAACGTTACGGAAAAGAATTATAGGGGTTTACTCTTCATCCACAATTTTAACACCCTATCCCTGAAGGATGGAAACTGCAGCAACAATCTTTATAAACCGCCCTCTGATTCTTTCGTTCCATGGGCGACTCAAAGGCTAACCTCCAAAGCCAGAAAAGCTTTGTGCTGATTTCAGGCACGTCCAACAGGCCGCTTGCCGAGAGCATAGCCAGGCATCTTGGAGTCCAGCTCTGCGCGGCCGAGATAGACCGCTTTCCAAACGGCGAGACACGGGTTGAAATACTTGAGTCTGTAAGAGGGAAGGACGTGTACGTGGTTCAGAGCACCTGCCCGCCTGTGAACGACAACATAATGGAACTCCTCCTTATCATTGATGCATTAAGGAGGTCCTCTGCAAGCACAATCACCGCTGTAGTCCCTTACTTCGGCTATTCCAAGCAGGACAAGAAAAAGACAGGCAGGGAGCCAATTTCAGCCAAGGTAATCGCTGACCTCCTTGCGGTTGTGGGAGTGCAGAGGCTTGTCACAATGGACCTGCACGTACCCCAGATAGAAGGCTTTTTCAACATCCCTGTTGACAACCTTTCCCCCCTGAACCTTATTGCAGATTATATCAGGAAAAAGGGAATGAACGACCTGGTCATAGTAGCCCCTGATGCCGGCGGAGTGAAGAGGGCGCGCAACCTGGCCAACCTGCTGGACGCCAGGCTTGCCATCATTGACAAGTACAGGAAGCATTTCAAGGAAGCTGATGCGATGAACGTCGTAGGCAAGGTAAAGGATTTGAACGCAGTCATCATTGATGACTTCATAGACACCGGCTCAAGCATTGTCGAGGCTGTGAAGGCACTGAGAAACCACGAGGTGAAAAGCATAATTGTTGCCTGCACGCATCCAATCCACACTGAGCCTGCCACGCAAAGGCTGAAGGAGTCTGACTGCGATGAAATCATAGTGACCGACACAATCCAGCTTGGCGCAGGGAAGATGTTTGACAGGATTAAGGTGCTTTCAGTGGATGATATGCTGGCAAGGACAATTGCCCATATCCACAACAGGGAGCCTGTAACGTACCTTTTCCACCAGCACAAATGAACATTCCAAAATGAAGCCTGATGTCAACGAGGAGGATGTGCAGAAGAAGTACCTTGAGCTGCAGCTCCTTGGAAAAAGGATACAGGCCGGGCAGCAGCAGTTGGAAGCTTTGGATGAGCAGCTGCAGGCCCTGGCCAGGACAATCAGGGAGCTTGAAAGCTTCAAGGAGCTCAGGCAGGGCTCTGAGATGCTCAGCAGCATAGCCGAGGGGCTTTTCGTAAAAAGCTCGCTGCAGGACAACAACGAGCTAATCGTAAACGTCGGCAGCGGAGTTGCAGTTGTAAAGCCGGTTGACAAGGCACAGCATATGATAAGAGGCAGGATGGAAGCAGGCCAGCGCCACAGGGCAGCGCTCATAGAGGAGCTTGAAAGGATGATGCTCGAAGCCCAGGAGTTCCAAAAGGAGCTGGGCTCAATGCTTGAGTAAATGTTCGGATTTCTCAAGGACAAGCTGAAGGGAGTGATTTCAAGCCTATCCAAGCAGGCAAAGGAGGAGACGCCCCCAGCGCAAAAACAGGCGCCTGCCTCAAAGCGAAAGGCTGTTGAGGCAAAACCCGCTGAAACCGCAGCAGAGCAGGCAGAGGAACCAGTCGCGGATGCTGCAAAGGATTTTCAGATGCAGGAGCCAGCCAAAGAGCAAGCGCAGGAGCTGGCTAAAGGAAAAGGGCCAGCCATAGTACAGGAGCAGAGGCCAGCCGAAGCAAGGCCAAAAGGACTGTTCAGCGCAATCAGGGAACGCATTACAACCACAAGAATCTCTGCCGAAAAATTTGATGAGATAATGTGGGACATGGAGATTGGCCTGATAGAAAGCAACGTGGCTGTTGAGGTTGTTGAGAAAATCAAGTCAGACCTGAAAAACGCGGTGGTTGAAAAGCCCCTGCCCAGGCTTAAGGTTGAGGAAGAGATAAGGAAGGCGCTGCGGAAATCCGTGGAGAGCCTGTTCGAGGGCCGGCTTGACCTTTTTGACCTAATCAGCTCCAAAAAGCCCTTTGTCATCCTTTTCCTCGGCATCAACGGCTCTGGAAAGACCACAACCATCGCGAAGCTCGCCAGGATGCTCATGGACAGGAAGCTCTCAGTGGCCATGGCCGCCTCTGACACCTTCAGGGCTGCCTCAATAGAGCAGCTCCAGCAGCACGCAGACAGGCTTAAGGTGAAGCTTATCAAGCATGACTACGGCGCAGACCCCGCTGCGGTTGCGTTTGACGCAGTCAGGTATGCTGAGGCAAAGCATATTGACGTTGTGCTTGTTGACACTGCAGGAAGGCTCCACAGCAACGCAAACCTCATGGACGAGATGAAAAAGATAATAAGGGTAGCGAATCCTGGGCTGAAGATTTTCGTTGGCGAAAGCATAACAGGCAATGACTGCGTAGAGCAGGCCCGCACATTCAACGAGCAGGTCGGCCTTGACGCGATAATCCTTTCAAAGGCTGATGTTGACGATAAGGGAGGCGCAGCTGTCTCTGTATCCTACATTACGAAGAAGCCGATAATCTTCATCGGCACAGGCCAGGAGTACTCTGATTTGAAGGAGTTTGAGCCCAAGATTATTGTGGAGAGCCTTGGGCTTTAGCGGTATCCTAACAAGGCTTGATTCAGTGCCTCTTTCATGCTTCCCTTTTTTCTGGTAATCTCTGCCCTGAAGAAGGGGTCCTCATAGACTTTCTGGTCAATCACTGCAACTTCCCCTGAACCCAGGCTCTGCTTTAACTTCGTGGCCAGTTCAAGTGGGCTTTCTGCGGTGGCGACTGTTTTAAAAGCCCTCTGGTCCAGAGGATAAGCTGTTTTTCCAACCATCAA
This sequence comes from uncultured Methanosarcinales archaeon, assembly GCA_964504135.1. Lineage (GTDB taxonomy): Archaea > Nanobdellota > Nanobdellia > Woesearchaeales > UBA10216 > JACPTG01. Next base: position 73,540 of record CAZDCW010000002.1, on the reverse strand, counting down.
AGCGTATTGAGTTCCCCCCACGCCTGCACTGTTGTGAGCATAATAAACTCTTTTGCGTACATCAACAATGGGTTCAAGCTCTTCATTTTGAATCATTCTTACTACTCCACTTTGAGCATCCTTGATATATGCTGCGCTGAATTCAAGGGGAATTGGCTGCCCAGGTTCAGTTGCAGCAGCTGTGGCAGCGGCTTTTTCCTCAAGCTTCCACTCTCTCATTTGCCTGAATTTTTCAGCAAGCCAGTCATATCCCCTCCGCTCAAGGAGCCCGGCAGATTCCTCTAAGCATCCTGTTCCTGAACCTTGATACAAGTCCCTTAGATACACTGCGGAAACACCCCGGTATCCCCTCACTAAGGCGCTTCGCTCATACCGACTGAGCCTACCTTCCAAGCCTTTGATTAGGTCAAGGCATTGCCTGGGCGTTAATTGGTAATCAAGGTTTAGTTTCATTTTCTGCCAGCAGCAAGTGTCTCATTTTTTGTATAGCCCCCTCTCCCCAGGCAAATTTGCATCGCTTAAGGGAAGAAGTTAGGAGCCTATGCGAGTAGGCTCAAAATAATGATGGAGCCCAAAATGATGAAGCTAAAAGAGTTGCCAATGTTCGAATGGCCCATCATAGCCTGTTGTTTTTCAGCGGTAATATTTAAAGTTTTTGCAAAAAAAGGGCCATCGGTTTAAACTTTAGAACTAGTAATTATCAGTAGCAGGCTGTGGCCACCTCAGACTCACCCTGCCCCTTCGGGAGGTGTGTCACGTGAACTGCCTGGCTTCGTGCACTGCCCTGCAATGTTCACTTATCAAGATTAACTGCCAACCACGTACCACTAACTGCCAACCATTAATGAGTCAGCCTGCTGTTAGTTTTAGGTTTCCCTAGTCAAACTCTATCTCACCCGCAAAGTAAATTCCTTTCTTCAGCGGCACCGGCCTCCATGAGTCCTGCACCAGCACAGCGCCCAGCCACTCAGCGAGTTCATCAGGGTTTCCGATGGTCGCTGAAAGGGCGACTATCTGAACGTCTTTCAGCAGCTGCCTGAGTATGGTTATGAGTATTTCAAGAGTCGGGCCGCGGTCTGAGTCGTTCAGCAGGTGAATCTCGTCTATGACAACAACCCTCACCATGCTTATCCAAGGCGAATAATGCCTTATCAGGCTGTCAAGCTTCTCGGATACAGTGATTATAATGTCATAGTCTATCAGGTAGCTGTCAGAGGCGTCAAGGTCTCCGATGGACAAGGCAACTTTGAGGAAGCCTCCATACCTCTTCCTGAAGTCATTGTACTTTTCATTCGCCAAGGCCTTGAGCGGGACTATGTAGATTGCCTTGGCCTTGCTTCGGAGTATTTCAGTGACCATTGCAAGCTCTGCTATCAGCGTCTTGCCTGAGCTGGTGGGAGTGCAGACGAGAATGTTCTTTCCCTCAAGCAGCCCTGCCTTTATTGCCTTCTCCTGGGCCGGGCGCAATTCTGATATTTCAGAAGACAGGACTTTAAGGAGTTCTGGAGGGATTCTGGCTGAAAGGTCTTTAAGATGCATGCGCCCTTGTCCAGCAGGTCAATATAAAATGGTTATGCGTCAAGTCATTCTCTTAACCAGGCATCGCCTTCTGTCAGAAATAACCCATTAATGAAGTCCGGCGGCTCGCCTGGCCAGACCGCCTCAGAGTCAGACCCGTGGAGCAGATTGAAATCGCTTTCCAAAATAATGGAAATTGGCGGGTTGAGAAGCGCAGATTTGTTCGCGTGCGTTGGGGTGTTACTGGTTCTTTGGTCAAAATGCACGCTTACATTTCTGGAGTATACTTCCTTCAGCATTTCGCTGGGCCAATACAGGTACATAAGCCCATCCAGAACCTCAATGGCTTTCGGTGCCTCATAAAGAAGCTTTGTGCCTACAA
>CAZDCW010000002.1:35696-71546 GCA_964504135.1 uncultured Methanosarcinales archaeon | reverse complement strand
CTGTGATACTGAAGAAAGTAATTTCCCCCCTCAAAAGTTTGCATTTCAACCAGAGGGCAGTTAGCGGGGTCAAACAAGGCCCTGACCTGCTCATAAAACCGGATGTCTTTCTGCAGGCCGTGCATAATCTCATCGTTGGGGGGGTCATCCCTTGCAAATGTTTGGCCATTGTCATAGGTTATAAATGAACCCTTGACAAGCTTCCTTTCTCCGAAGCGGGTCATTTCTGCCTCATTCCAGGTTACAAAAAAATGATACCTGCCCTCAATCGCGCTGTCAGCGACGATGCTTTTGTTGCAGCCGCCAAGGTGCTCCCAAAAGCTAAATGACAAGGCATCAATCAATTGTCTGGGGTTTTCACCGCTGTACCGGCTGTACAAGTTGATTTTGTTCCTGCCAGGAAGCCACTCTGAATCCAGCCACTCAGCACTCCTGCTGTTTACCCCCCTGAGCATGCCAACAACGAATATATCCGGATTGTTTGGGTCTACAACAAACGAGGAAAATAACCCGGAAGGGCCTGCATATTCCAATGGGTGCTCGCTTCTTGCGATGAATCCATGTCCAGAACCCATTGCATCTTCCAATGACGCATACCTTCCTGGCACAGCAATGCCATGGCGTTCAACATAGCCTGCCACTGTCAGCTTGGGGGTTCCCAGCAGCAATTCAGGGTTTTGGATAAATGGGTCGCTCATCTGGAAAAACCTACATGCTGCCGGGGGAAAAGGTTAATGCTATAAAGTTTTTGTTTATCACGCCATTGCGCAGTGGTAACTTGACCCAAACACGGCCTTAAACTGTTTTTTAGCAGGCTGTGGCCTTAGTTTTTCCGTAGCCCCTTCGGGAGTGTGCAATGTGTACGGTTTGGTTTGGGGAAAGGTAAAGGGCATTTAAGCGAAAGATTCATTGTTGTTATTCCTATGTGGCTATCTTTTATTCTCCCACCCCAAAAATTCGAAAATCCAGTGTTTTCCTGTTTTAGCCATGGCGGGAAGGCGGCAAAGCTGATTAATAAACCTTTTGCAGGCGCCGGCTTTGCCCGATAACTATGTTATAGCTCCGACTTTTCGGGCAGTTTGGCTACTTCTCGGGCAAGTTGCCCTTTTCAGGGACTATTCGGGCAAAGCCCGTTCTGTGAGTGGAAACTGATAGAAAAAGTGTGACGGGTGTTATAAAGTCCCTCATACGACACCCTTATCTGCGTCCCGAAACTGCGACAGCACCGCAGAAAAGCTTATTAATAAATGTTATTCCTTAAATTAAATGGTAATATCAAGTTCAGAAATTTTGGCGATAGTTGGAGTAATTTCAATCATAATAGGTATAATCTCTCTGATAATCTCTTATTTGAATAATAAGGCAATATTAAAACAATCTGAGAAAAATTTACTATTGCAGTTAACTCATAAAGACAGAAACGGGGCTTTATTTGACCTATTTGAAAGAATCACAAAAAACGAAAGATATAGTGATGTCAAAAATTCTGTTAAAAACTTTCTTGATTCTGTTCATGGACAGTTTATACCTACCAATTTAAGAGAAGATTTAGAAAAGGAATTAGGAGAACTTGAAAGCTTTTGCTATCAAAAAAGTCCTTATCCAGAGCACCAATCACCTTCAGATGAAGAAATGAAGAGTTATGAGAAATCTGAAGAAGAATATATGAAATCTGAAGAGGAACGTAAGAAAACTTTGACACCAGAAGAAAGATTTGCAGAAGAATTTGCAGAAAAATTTTCCGCTTTTAGGGAAAAAATGATTGAAAAAATTAAATTGAACTTTAGAAAACCAGAAACCTAATTAGCTACTTTTCGGGCAGTTTGGCTACTTCTCGGGCAAGTTGCCCTTTTCAGGGACTATTCGGGCAAAGCCGCAGGCGCCTGTCCAGTGGCCTGTGCGAATTTCCGGTTTTTCCGGAAGTATGGAAATGCTGGGAAAAACCAGCAGCCTTAAATGCAAGCGGGAATTAATTGCTTTCATTACTTAAATGTCTGTGGCGAAGAGGAGGAGGCTTAAGGCAGTTCTCAAGCTAAAAGGCTCTCTCAGGGGGCTGGGGCCTTTCGAGAGGGACAAGACGGACAGGGAATTTTAAGATGCTGCATGATAGCAGCTACCGCACAAGTCTATAGGCTCGGCATCCTGACAAAGGACTCTGCTTTCAGGGAGTTGCCAGATGCCCATGTTTTATCGTAAATTGCGGTAATCAGTGCAAAGTTTACACGCAATTTACGAGATTAGAATTGCGCATATCCATCAACTAATCGGCGCAATTCTCTATATCCTGAGCCTTTGACTACTCTATCCAAACAGCGTGAGATGATTCGCCACTATCAGCCCTGCAGCCAAAAGTGCGACTGTGTTAAGCACCTTTATCAGCGGGTTTAGGGCAGGGCCTGACGTGTCCTTGAAAGGGTCGCCCACTGTATCGCCGACGACTGCCGCCTTGTGGGCTTCGCTTCCCTTACCGCCAAGCTTTCCAGTCTCTATGTATTTCTTGGCGTTGTCCCAGGCCGCTCCCCCAGTTGTCATTGTTATCGCAAGGAGAAGGCCTGTTACTATTGAGCCTGCAAGCAGGCCGCCCAGCGCCTCAGGGCCGAGAGCGAAGCCTACAGCCAGCGGCGCGAGCACTGCGAGGGCCCCAGGCGCTATCAATTCCTTCATTGCCGCCCTTGTGCTGATATCCACGCATCGGGCATAGTCTGCCTTGGCCTTGCCCTGCATAAGCCCCTTTATCTCCTTGAACTGCCTTCTGACCTCCTCAACTATGAGCTCTGCCGCCCTTCCCACAGCCCTCATGGTCAGGGATGAGAATACAAAGGGCAGCACGCCTCCTATAAAGAGGCCGACAACAACCCTGTGGTCGTAGAGGTTAATCGCCTTCAGGCCAGTTGCCTCGCCGTACGCTGCGAATAGCGAAAGCGCAGCGAGCGCTGCCGAGCCTATTGCGAAGCCTTTTGTAACAGCCTTGGTTGTGTTGCCGACTGCATCCAGCGGGTCTGTCACTTCCCGGACAGATGAAGGCATCTTTGACATCTCTGCTATTCCACCAGCATTGTCTGTAATCGGGCCGAATGCGTCCACGCTGACTATGATTGCAGTCATGGACAGCATCGCCACTGCCGCCACGGCTATACCGTATATTCCTGCGAATGTGTATGCGGCGAATATTCCTGCTGAAATTGCGATTACAGGAAGCAGCGTGCTTTCCATTCCCCTGGCAAGGCCCATTATTATGACTGTTGCAGGGCCGGTCTTTGCAGCCTCAGCTATGCTCCTGGTTGGCCTCTGCGAATGGGAGGTATAATACTCTGTCACGAAGCCGATTATCACAGTGACTGCCAGGCCTACAAGGGCTGAGTAAAAGAGCTTCATGTCAAGGCCCATCATTCTTGTAATAAGGTAAAATCCTGCTGCTGACAGTAAAGCGCTCAGGAGTATGCCGTTGCTCAACGCCTGCCATATCTTTTCCCTGTCGCCTGTCCTAACAACCAGGCTTCCGAAGATGGATGCGATTGTGGCCACGGCTCCCAGCGCAAGCGGGTATAAGACGCCGTTTGTGCTATAAGCTGCGACTCCAAGCAGCATTGCCGCAATAATGGTTATTGCGTAGCTTTCGAACAAGTCAGCAGCCATTCCTGCGCAGTCGCCCACGTTGTCGCCTACGTTATCAGCAATAACTGCAGGGTTTCTCGGGTCATCCTCAGGGATTCCTGCCTCCACCTTCCCAACAAGGTCTGCGCCCACATCAGCCCCTTTTGTATAGATTCCGCCGCCGACCCTTGCAAATAAGCTAATGAGGCTGGCGCCAAAACCAAAGCCAATGAGCATTGCCGGATTCCTGAATATGTAATAGAATGCTGCAACCCCAAGCAGCGCAAGGCAGGCAACCACAAAACCAGTCACTGCACCTCCCTGGAATGCGACTGTAAATGCGGGCTTCAGCCCTGACCTTGCAGCGTTTGCAGTCCTCACATTGGCCCTTACTGAAATCATCATCCCAACATACCCTGCCACTGCAGACAGCACTGCGCCTGACATGAACGTAACCGCAGTCGCCCAGCCCAGCGCGAGCCAGAGAATGGCCGCAGCCACTGCAACGACAACCGCCACTGTCTTATACTGCCTGTTCAGGTAGGCAACAGCGCCCTCCTGGATGGCCTTTGCGATATTCACCATCTCCTTTGAGCCAGGCTCCCTGCTGAGAACACTCCACATCAGATAGCCTGCAAACAAGAGCCCTATGACTCCTGAAATAAATGCAAGGAATAGTACATCAATCATCCAGACACCCCCAATGGACTCTTCTCGCGCAACGGATTATATTTAAAGTTTTCTACGAAGCGCTTTTTTTTGCAGTTTTCAACAATATATAGAATTGCGCTGATTAGTTGATGGATATGCGCAATTCTAATCTCTTAAATTGCATGCGAATTTTTCACCAATTACCGCAATTTACGATAAATGCACGCCTATGGTGCAGCTGGCCCAGCTCCTGGCGCTCCAGCGGGCACGCCTATAACCGCGCCTATATACTCCCTCTCGATACTCACCTCAATAGTCCTCCTTCTGCCCTCAATTATGTTGTACATGTGCCTTACTACCCTTTCAGGCCCCCTGATATAACCCGCTATTCCAACTCCTTTACGCACTGTTATCCCCAAAAATTTGCGGTCATATGTCGTATCCTGGATTTCATGTTGGACTGGAAACATTCCAGCATTAGGTGCATTCAAAAGGCCAAGAATTTCATTTTTAAGAAGGGTAATTGGAACCGCGTCCCGGGCTTTCACCTCAAAGCTTATTTCCAGACTGTCTGCTGCTGTGACGATGGTTTTTGCAGCATGGACAGGTCCCCTTACGAAACCAAGGTAGGTCAGGAATTCGTTTAATCGCGAATGATCCGGCCCTTCAGGAGCCTGTGCTTCCACAAGCACATCTATGGTTGGCTGCTGCCTGTCCCTTCCCCAGACGTTTCTTCCGCCAGTTCGCCTTGAGCCAATCTGGCAATCCCTAAGGGTATAGTTTTGCAGAACAGCCTCATCTGGCGGTGCAGGTTGCTGCCTTCCAAACAAACGAGCCGCCCCACTCCAGAATCCAGGCAACTGGCTGTTCATGTTCCATGCGGCGCTAATCGCGCTCCTGTAAGGCACTTCAGCCCTCAGCAGGTAACCCATAACTTCGGGAAGATTCCAGCCTTTAAAAGCTTTTTGTTTCTTGGAAGTGGTGAATATTGTATGAAGCCTAATACGACTTTAAAGTAGTTAAGAGCAAAAAATATTTATACAGTGCGGAAAGGGGAGCACTTATGAAGCTTGCATTGGCGCTTGCTGCGGCTGCTGTCTTGGTTCTTGCAGGGGTGCTTGCAGTGAGCTACATTCAGGCGCCTGTCGCTTCGGCTGCGCCTCTGTCAGGCAATAATGCGGCTTACAATCAAGCTCAATATTCAAATCCTATTAACAGGCAGCAGGCGGCTGACATTAACGAGCTAAGGCTCAGGCAGCTTGAAGCACAGATTCAGGACCAGGAGCTTCTGATGATTAGCAGGACGTCAAGACAGAAGAAGAGCATTGACGAAGCCAGAAAGTCAGCCACAGAACTCCGCAGGGAACTGTCAGATGTCAGGGGGATGGCTTCTGATTTGTCGTCCACTGTTGACAGTTCCATGGCAGGGGTTGTGAGGATTGACATTGAGATTCCAATACAATACACAGACCCATGGTGGACATTTTTTGATACCGCGAAGGTAAAGGATGCCTTGGCGAAGAAGGGCTACAAGCTGAGCCATGCCACGCCTGATTTTGACATTATTCCTGTCAGCGGCTCGGGCGCCTTTGTAGGCAGCGGGAAAATACTCACAAACAGGCACGTTGCCAACGCGCAGGAAGAGATATGCAATGACGAGTTCCTGAAGTGGCTTATCGGCTTTAACTGCACAGGCAAGCCTGCAACCATTAGGATAACCGGCTCGGACGGAAGGTCTGCCAGCGGCTCTGTGTCAAGGCTCAGCAGCAGGTATGACCTTGCGCTCATGGATACGCCGCTTGCAGGGCATAAGCTCAGGCTTGGGGACTCCAATTCGCTGAAGGCTGGACAGCAGGTTGTCGCGCTTGGAAGCCCTGAAGGGCTTGACTTCTCGGCCACGCAGGGAATTGTATCCGCAACCCGCCGCGACCTGAATGATGGCCTTGGGAAATTCTGGATTCAGACTGATGCGCCGATTAACTTTGGCAACTCAGGCGGCCCGCTTGTGGACAGGAACGGCGAAATAGTCGGGATAGTCACGCAGAAGCTCGGCGATGAGGGCCTGGGATTTGCTGTCCCCTCAAATGCCGCCAAAAGCGAGTTTGGGATTGAATAACTGGAAATTTCCCTTCTGAAAGCAATTCATCCTGCTTATTTCTGAAAAGCAAGCAGCAATGAAGGCTCAACTCTCTTTATTGAATTAAAATCGCTGTTTTTTGTAATGACCTTAAGCCCCCTGTTAAGGCACATGCCTGAAATCATTATGTCAAATCTCCTTCCCCAGATATTTTTCCCAGTCCTTTTTCGGCAGGAGGGCAATTTCCTCAGTGCGGTGTTTTGTCTCAGCAGGAAGGGAATTTAAAAAATCCTCCCCTTTCATGAAGCCTTCAACTTCGCTCAGTTTCTCCAGTATTCCCTGGCGCGCAGCCTGGCTCCACTTGACCTCAGGGTGCCTTCTTATGCGGTCATATAAATCCCTTCCTACGCTTACGGTCATATGTGCTTTGCTTACCATATGTATCAGCACATTTTTTACATATTTAAGCTTTTTGGCTACTCATGCCCGAACCAGAATGCGCCCCTGCCTTCCACGCTGCAGAACCCCACCCTGGTGAACTGGATAACCTCTCCTACCTTCAGCTTTGCCGCGGCGGCCTCCACAAGCACCTGTTTGAGCTGTGCATCAGGCATCATTAATTTTGCCTTAACCGCCTCATCATAAGGCAGCCAGTGGATGACCTTCTTTCCTTTTGACCTGAACTTTTCGTACTCAAGGCTGTCAAACAGGAACTTTCCCTTCGCTTTCCTGAAGTTCAGGCAGTCCATCAGCCTTACAAGCTCGCCTTCCTGCAGTTGCTCAAGGTCTTTCTTGTCTATGTAGAAGCGCTCATGCACCTTGTACTTTCTTGTCCCAAGCTTTTCATTTGAGGGGTGGTTCTTTATCTCGGCCACCTGCTGGGGAGCGCCTTCGATTGTTATTGAGACCGGCTCAGCCACCATGAAAAATCTCCTGGTTGCAGGGTCAAGGACTTTCCGGTTGTAGGCGGCTATGACTGAGAAGTCTATGTTAGTCTGTGTTTTTGACAGTCCGACCTCAAGCGCAAGCTCCCTGAACGTCTGCGGCTGGATGCACCTTTTCCTCAGCGCAGAGAGAGTAACCAGCCTTGGGTCGTCCCAGCCAATGTAATGCCTTGATTTGATGAGCTCCCTTAATTCCCTTCCCTTTGTTGTTGTTCCTGTGACGTTGAACCTGCCGTACTGGACGACTGTCTGCCTTGGAAGGCCAAGCAAATCCTTGATGTAGTCCTGAAGCTCCACCCTCATCTGGCCGAATTCTATGCTTCGCATGATGTGGGTGACTCCTCCTGTCCCGTCCTCAATGGCATTCTCAAAGTCATACATCGGCCAGACACAATACTTATTCCTGTAAATGTAGTGCTCGTCCTTGCTTATCCTAAAAATTACAGGGTCCCTCATTACCATGTTCGGGCTTTGGATGTCGCCAACAAGCCTCAGCACCATTGAGCCTTCCTTGTGCTTGCCTGACAGCATCTCCCTCCATTCCTGAAGGTTAGCGGCCTTTGTCCGGCAGGTGCACAAGTCCCCCTTCTGCCTGAGCTCGCCTATCCTCTCCTTGCTGCACGCGCATACATATGCCTTTCCCATCTGGATGAGCTTTTCAGCATGGGCGTAGAATTCAGGCATGTGGCTGCTGACTGCAAATACCTGGCTCGGCTTTGCCTGAAGGTAATCGGTTATGTCCTGCTTGATTGATTCCACGAATTCCTTTTTTGCTGTTGCAGGGTTTGTGTCCTCAAACCTCAGTATGCATTTCCCATTATATTTCTCTGCATACATGTAGTTAATCAGGAAGCTTAGCGCGTGGCCGATGTGAAGGTGCTTTGACGGCTCAGGGGGAAATCTTGTTACAACTTTCCCCATCCCTGCGTTCTCCAGCTCAGGCAGCTCCCTCTTTGCGGGCTTCGGCCTTTCAAGAAGCTCAGGGGCCTGCTCCTCCAGCATTTTTTTCTGCAAGTCAGGCTTAAGCCTGTTCACCTCAGCCACAACCTTAGCCACCTGCGGCATCAGAAGCGCGATTTCATCCTTAAGCCCAGGGCTCTCCTTCAGCAGCTTGCCTATCACTGCGTTTGTGTTTGCCCTGCCACCGAAAGCCACAGCATTCTGCAGGGCGTACTTTTCAATGTCCTCCTTTCTCGCAGCCATCGGGGTTTGAGGCAGCTGGGCGGTTTATATATGTTATGGCCAATTTCCTTGCCTAATTGACATCATGGCGCGGGATGGGATATTTGAATTCTGCGAGGTTGAGGTTTCTCAGAAGCGGTACAAGGTATTCGCTTCCAGCCAGCACTTCGCAAAAGTAGGGCAGGCACGGATTGCCAGAATAACCAAGGCCATGAGCCATCCTCTGACCCATATTCACCCCTTCCTGAAGATAGTCAGCAAAACCGTCGGGAGTAACTCCGTCCGGAGACCAGAACGTGGGCATGCCTTCCACATTGTGAAATCCCGCCACAATTGCCTGCAGGCGGCTGCCCTTCCACAGCCCTGCATGCAGGATCATTTCCACCCCCCTTAAGGAAATGTAGGGATGAAGCGCCAGCCTGACGTCGCCGGCGAATCTGACTATTGCCAGGTCGGCAGTAATAGAACCATCAATGGCGATTGGCGCGGCCATGCGCCTGGTGTTCGGCCAGCAGTTAAAAATTTTACTTCTCGCCAATCTCATGCTCAAGCTTCTTCAGCACGCGGTCAACCGCAAAGAAAAGGTTAATGTCTGAAGCGTGAGAGCTGAAATGCTTCCCGTTGTCCTGAAGGAAGCCGTGCACCTCGTACTTTTCTGACCTATCACTCTCGTGGATTGGCTTCATCTGAAGCTTAAGCATCTCAAACTTCCGGCAAATCTCAGAGAATCTTCTGGCATGGTTGCCTATCATTTTCCTGAGAACAGTCATTGAACCAGGGTCAAGCTCCCTGAAGCCTGTCAGCTGGATGTTCGCCACAAGGTTCACAGGCTCTTCAGTCATTGCAGAACCGGCTGGCAGGAGCGTATAAAAATTTTTTGGTGGCGGTTCTAAGATGAAACGCAAAAGAAAGGCTTTTTATAGTAATTCACCACTTTATTGTAGCTATGGACTGGCTTAGGCGGGTTTATGGGAAGATTCGCAGGGTTTGGCGAGGCAACGGTGAACCGGCAGCGGAAAGCCCATTGGAAGCGGCAGTGGAGCAGGCGCAGGCAGAAGAGGTTGCTGAACCTTCAGCAGAGCATGTGGACAGGATGCGTCTGGAGGCTGCCCAACTTGTGGCCAAGGGCTTAATGTCCACTCTCCGTGGCTCCTACGCACAGGGCCTGGGAACCTTTCTTAGACTGTCAGGCAGAGGTGAAACGCCCTTTATTGACTTTTCAGAAGAGGCTGTCGGGCGATATTCAGAGCGGATTGTCGGCCTATACCCGGTGGAGGGCATTTCACCAGCAGCACTTGAAGTCAGGGCTTCAGTCCAGGCAGAGGCAAATCTGAATGAATTACTAAGATGGGCAGTGCAGGGGCCTGAAGGCAGCCTTGACCGCAGGCTTGCACAGGGCCCTTATGAGCTTGAGTTGATACTGGGCAGCAGAAAAAATGGGGGGGCCTTGGGCAATTACTGCGCAAGGCTGGCTGTCTTTTTAAACGATTTTGGAGCATCAGCTTTTGTCAGGGATTTTGCCCATGCGGAAAAGTTATTCAGGGACTACGAGAAAGTGTCCACTGCTTTTGGCGGGGAAAGGGCGGCCGCCGCCTATCAGGCAATGCAGGAGTTGAAGAAAGGTTTCCCCATAGAAACTGCAGAGCAAAGGCTTGTAATGGACGTGTACGGCGGGATGCCTTTTGTAAGTTCTGATTTTGCAACCCTTGACAGGATTCTGCTGGGATATTATGCATCAAGGAAGCAGGCAGCCACAGACTTAGCAACAGAATCCCAGGATTACAAGCCCGGGTTCATTGAAGATATCCAAGCAAGAACACGGACTATCCGGAGGGTCTGGAGAAAGCCGCGGCTAAACCAGTCAATACGCGACTCATTATCTGTGCTTGAGGAGGATGCGCGCCAGGTGATGGCCCTGCAGTATTTTGAAGGCAGGAAGCTCTCGGAAATAAGCAGGCAGACAGGCTTGAGCCCACACAAAGTGGAGGGATTAAGAAAGCAGGCCTTGCAGAGGCTTTACTATTACGCGGCGCCAATGGAGAATGAATTTGCCCGGGAAGCAGTGAAGCTTGCTGCAAGGATGCCAGACTACATGAAACCCGTTTTTGAAGGCGCTGGCAGGTTCGCAGGAGGCTATGATTTAAAGGCGCTGCTGACAGGTGAGCCTGGCCTTGATTTCAGGGCATACAAGGCTCTTGAGCGCGCAGGGTTTGAGGACTGGCGCGAGCTGCCGAAAACTGCAGAAAAGCTGACTGAAACCCGGGACATTGGCCCAACGTACGCCGGGCAAATCCTCAGGGCTGTCAGTAACCTTGAATCCCGAACTTCTAGCTGATGCGGACAGCAAAAGCCCCTTTTATTTTCCTGGTCGCAGACTGCGCTTTTGCCTTTGTTGCATACAGCGCCACTATGCATCCTCCCCTGCCTGCGCCGCTGAGCTTTGCGCCCAATGCCCCTGAACCAAGCGCTGACTTGATTAAGCCCTCCAACTTCGGCGAGGAGACGCCAAGCCACTTTAAGTAAGTCTGGTTCAGGTTCATCAGCCGGCCAAGTTTTTTTATATCGCCTTTTGCAAGAGCATTCTTCGCTGTTGCAGCTATTGCGCCCATGTTCCTGATTGCCTGCCACAAGGCCGGGTTTTGCTGAAGTCTCATCCTTACCTGCTGGACAACCTTTTTTGTATGCATCCTGCTGCCGCTGTTGGCAACGAGAATCCACATCGGCCTTATCCTGATGAATATTGGCTTCTTTCCCCGGATGAAGAATACGGGCTTTTCATAAGCTGATACTGCTACGTCTATTCCACTGGGCGTGCCGTGGAAGACCCTTTCCAGCTCCAAGGCTGCCGCAGCAACAGTTGAAGGCTCTTTGCTTTTTGAAAGCGCCCTTGTAACAGCAACGCTGAGCGCTGCCGAGCTTCCGAGCCCGCATTTCAGCGGTATCCCTGAGTAAATTCCCAGCCTTAAATGATAATGTATATTATGCTGCTGCCTTGCAATGAGCAGGGCGGAAAGAACCCTCTTACTGTCAGATGCATTTACCCCTTTAAGGCTTACATTGTCCTGGCTGGATTTCTTCAGCTCAACCTTAAGCCTTATGCTGCGCAACGGCACGGCTATCGCAGGCTGGCCGTACACCACAGAATGCTCGCCGAACAAAATCAGCTTTGCGCATGCGCTTGCAGTCATATGCGTTACCTGTTCAGCCTCATATGGGCCTTCACAAGCTCCTTTGTAGCGTGGGCTGCCATCAGCGACAATTCGCCTGCGAGGACAGCCGCTGCAATTATGTTTGCCAGCTTTCTGGATGCGTTCTGTTCCTTCTCTTTTATCCCCATCAGCCTTATGCATTCCCTTTGCGCAGGCAGCTTTGTGCCTCCGCCTATGGTCCCGACCTGCACTGCGGGCAGGGTTACCGAGGCGTGCAAGCTGTTCCCTTCTGCCTTCATAATTGTTACGCCGTGGCTTCCCTCGACTACATGCGCCATGTCCTGGCCTGTTGCAAGGTATATTGCTGCTGTCACGTTTGCAAAGTGGGCGTTCAACCCATAGCTGCCGGTGAGCTGGGATGCTATTATGTTCTTGTATGTGTTAAGCTTTTCCATTGCCTGCGGAGTCGTCTTGAGGACTTGCCTGACTACGCTGCCCTTTATTGTCGCTTCTGCATAGACTGATTTCCCCCTTCCTTCCTCCAGCGTCATCCTGCTTGGCTTTTTGTCAACGCACAGGTTCCCTGAGACTGCAAGGTATTTTACGCCCTGGACCTTTCCCTCAAGGTGAAGGCAGATTTTTTCTGCAGCCCTGCTAATCATGTTCATGCCCATTGCATTGTCTGTGTCTGCTGTTATCTTCAGCCAGATGAGGCCGTCGTACAAATGCGCATCTATTTTCTGGAGCCTTAAGTGTGAGCTGTCGCTTTCTGCTATTTTCCGGATGGCCCTGTAATGGCCGTGAAGGTAACTTAACAGCCTGCATACTGCCTCGTGGCTTTCAGCCTCCATTAATGGCGCCCTTGTCTGGCCTGACTTGAAAATGCGGACTTTCGCCCCGCCTGAGAGTGTTATTGCCTTGCAGCCCCTGTTGACTGACGCGACAAGCGCGCCTTCTGTTGTGGCAAGCGGTATTGTTGCATTGCCCTTGTAATAATCGCCTTCCACCTTCAGCGGGCCTGCCACGCCAACAGGAACCTGAACTGCGCCTATCATGTTCTCTATGTTGCCCTTCACGTCGGCAGCAGTAAGATGGTGATTCCTAACTGCGCTGAGGCGTGCCATGGAAGCAAGAATCAGCTTTTCACGCGAGGACAAATTTGTAGCCATACCGTATCAGCCCATCATCCCCGCCTTCTGATATTTTTCTCAGCACCGCCTTAACACTTTTGCCGATGGCTATTTCCCCAGACTCGCAGTCCGCAAGCTGAGCTGTTATCATGGGCCCCTCATCCAGCCTGACAATCGCTATCGCGTACGGGCTGCTGCTGACCAGCTGCTCTGCCATCCCCTCCTCGTTGAACGGCTGCCTGATGATTGTGTACGTTTCAATTTTCCCAGTGCCGCTAAAGCTGTGCTCTGACAAATTCTGGGAGCTGCATTTCCTGCAGGCCGCTGCCTTAGGGAATTCCAGGTGTGAGCAGCCATTGCACCTGCTTCCTGCCAGGTTATAGAAGGAAGGCATGCTCCTCCAGGTTCTTGCAGGCACCTTCTCACCTTCCGAAAATGTGGACGACCGCTGTTGCGCCTGAGCCGCCAACATTGTGCGTAAGAACCTTTGACGGGCTTGTGTTGTTCGCGGCAGTGCCCCTCAGCTGCCACGTCGCCTCAATTGCCTGGGCAATTCCTGAAGCGCCTATCGGATGGCCCTTGGCCTTCAGCCCCCCTGACGGGTTGGCTGGTATTTTCCCTCCAACCTGCGTCAGGCCTTCCTCAACCATCTTTCCGCCACTTCCCTTTTCAGCAAACCCAAGGTCCTCAAGCGCAAGAATTTCAGCAATTGTAAAGCAGTCATGAAGCTCAAGACAGTCTATTTCATTCAGCCCTATCCTTGCCTGCCTGAAGGCCTCCCTCGCCGCACAAGCAGATGCCTTGAAAGTTGTAAGGTCCTCCCTGTGGTGAAGTGATATGCTGTCAGACGACTGGGCAGACGCCTCTATCCAGACCGGAGTGTCTGCATTTCCTGCAATCTTCTCTGAAGCGACAATCACTGCCGCAGCGCCATCTGAAACCGGTGCGCAGTCCAGCAGCTTCAGCGGGTCAGCAATCCTCTGGGACTGCATCACATCATCCACTGAAATTTTTTTCCTTAAATGCGCATACGGGTTTGCCAGCGCATTGTCATGGTTCTTGACAGCCACCATAGCCAGCTGCTCTTCCTTTGTATTGTACCTGCCCATGTGCTTCCTTGCCAGCATAGCATACAGCCCGGGAAATGTAGCGCCAATGCTGGCCTCATAGTCCTGGCTGGAGGCAGCAGACAAAATGCGGGTTGACATTGTTGAAGATACATCTGTCATCTTCTCAACGCCAAGCGCAAGCACGCAGTCATGCAAGCCGCTCTTTACAGCAAGGAACGCCTGCCTAAGCGCCACTGCACCTGACGCGCACGCTGCCTCAACCCTTGTGCTCGGAACCATCCGCAGCCCTGCTGCATCTGCAATCATGCTCGAGATGTGCTCCTGGCCTGTGAACATCCCTGATGACATGTTCCCGCAATACACCGCGTCAATAATCCTGCTTTCTGTCCCTGCATCCTGCATCGCCCTGAGGCTGGCTGCAACTGCAAGGTCAACCAGCCCCTTATCCCACTGCTGGCCGAAATTCGTCATTCCACAGCCAATAATCGCAACCCTGCTCATCTTCGAGTGTTCATGATGTATTTTTCATACTTGAGGTATTGCAGGTTATCAGACATCATCTGACTTACACTTGGAACAGGCCTTTTCCCTGCAAGCAGGCTTGTTGTCCTGAACGCGAAACCGTCAGCCCCTGCGCCTGAGCCGTACGACACCATCAGAATCCTCTCCCCAGGGCCTGCCTGGTCAAGCACCGAGCACAGGCCAATCAGCGAAGATGCAGAATAGCAGTTGCCAATCTGCCTGACCAGCAGTCCTTTTTCAAGCTGCTTTTCAGTGAAGCCGAGCATCTTTGCCGCCTCAACCGGAAACTTGCCATTAGGCTGGTGGAATATCACATGGTCAAAGTCCTGCGGACCTGAATCCGTAAGCTGAAGCATGCGCTGAGTGCATTCTGAAACGTGCCTGTAGTATGCAGGCTTTCCAGTGAACTGGCCTCCATGTTTCGGATAAGGCTGCTCCTGCCTCCTCCAGAAGTCAGGCGTGTCTGTAGCAAAAGAACAGGTGGCGTCAATATCAGCCAAAAGGCCTTCAGAGCCCAAAACCAGGGCAGCGCTGCCTGCCGACGCAGTGCATTCCAAAGCATCATTAGGGTTTGCCTGAGCAACATCAGAGCCTATAGCCACTCCTGCCTTAATCATCCCTGACCTTACCATGCTGTAAACTATCTGCATGGCTGAAGTCCCTGCCTTGCACGCAAACTCAAGGTCAGCTGAGAAAAGGCCGCGGTTGAGCCTGAGGCTTTCAGCAACCACTGTCGCGGTGGGCTTAACAGCATACGGATGCGACTCTGAGCCGATGAACAGCGCGCCGATACTCTCCCCAGGCATTCCTGCTGCGGCCAATGCCTTCCTGCCTGCCTCCACAGCCATCGTGGCAGTATCCTCGTCTATGCCAGGCACAGCCTTCTCATTCACGCAGAGGCTTTTCTTAAGCGCCTCAGCATCCCTGCCCCACGCCCGCGCAATCTCCTCTACCTTAATCCTGAAGCGCGGTATATAACCGCCGTAACCTGCAATGCCCGCTTTTTCCATAAGCCCCTTGTAAGTTTTAAGCTGCCTTTTAAATTCTTTTCCGATAAAAATATAAAGCCAGTCCCACTTCCAAATGGCGACATGAACGCAAGTGTCATTGGAAAAATTAGGTAGTTATATTTAACCCAACCGTACACGCCTTGACTCTCCCAAAGGGGTGGATGAATCCAAGGAAGCCACAGCCTGCGCAAAAAAAAAGTTTTCAATTTTCACCCAGCTTAATTCCTGGACCAGGCCCTGGCCTGCTGACGTGGAGTGACGCAACCCCTTCGCCCCTTATTGCCTTTTCAACCTCATGCAGGTATTTCTGCTCTGTCAGGATATGCGCATTCGGCCCTGCATCAAAAGTGTAGCCTGCCATTATTTCTCCGGAGGCGTCATTAAGCTCGTGGACGGCTGCGATAATTCTTTTTGATGTGTCATTAAGGTAAATAATCGGAGGCCAGCTGTCCAGCATCACTGCGTGAAGGCTGTTGCTTTCTGCCATCACCGCAGGAAGAAGTGAGTGCATGTTTTTCCCAAGGATGGCCTGCCTTATCCCCTCCACCTTTGCAGGAATCGTGCTGAGCCTTTGCCTGTACAGCGCACTCGTCTCACAAGTCCGCTTCATCCCCTCTGTTGAGCCGATGATTTTAGGCTCTGCGCTTGTAATTGCCGTAACAATCCTCAGCTCAGGCCAATGTTTCTCATCAGCAACCTGGACTGCAAAGCTGTCTGAGCCGTCATCCTTACTCCCTGCCTTCCAGTGGGCAAATCCTCCGATGACTGAGCGCGATGCAGAGCCAGAGCCGAGCCTTGCGGCGATGGACAGCTGCCTTGCATCAGGCTTCAGCCCGAGGGCAGCTGAGGCTGCTGCGGCAAGGGCAGCATACCCTGATGAGGAGGACGCTATTCCTGCGCCTTTTGGGAAGGTGTTCTGTGAAACTACAGATGCCCTGAAGTCCACTGCTGCCAGCTTCCGCAGATAATCAAGGAGCAAAGAGGCATTCTGCATCTCCTTTTCAGATGCCTCTACGCCGTCAAGAAGCAACGAATCCTGCGCATAATCTTCTGAGAATTCAACAGTTGTCCTGCTCTGAAAGTCGCCTGCCAAGGTCACTGAAATGCTGTCATTAAGCGGAAGCTTAAGCTGGCTGTCCCTCTTCCCCCAGTATTTCACAAGGGCAATGTTAGGAGAAGCTGTTGCCCTTGCCTTCATACCGCGCATGCCCCTGCCGCATTCGGCCTCGCATTGATTATCTGGCCGCCAGCAGCCTGCAAGGATTTCTTAACATTCGCCTCCAAAGCCTCAGGGCAGAGGGCTATTATGCAGTCGCCAACCCCTGCGCCTGAAAGCTTCGCGCCATACGCGCCAGCATCCAGGGCCGCTGCCACAAGCCGCTCAATCTTCTCCGAGCTTACGCCAAGCTCAGTTGACGGGGACTTCATCTTTCTCAGCAGCTCCTGATTATGGTTCATCAAAACACCTAATTGCCTCCAGTCCTGCCTGCCAATCGCAGTCCTGGCCATCAAAACCAGCTTTTCAATCTCATCAAAAAGCGAATTGTAGAATTTTTGGTCATTCTTCACATGCTCAGCGACATGGCTTACTATTTCCGGAGTGCTGGCAGGCTGGCCTGTGTACGCCACAACAAGCTGTTCTGCCAATGGGCTGATGGGCTCTGGGCTGCCTATCTTATACATTATGGTCCCGCCATAGGAGGCAGCGGCTGCGTCAAAACCTGAGCCGACCTTCTGAACCTCAAGCACAGTCTTGTATGCGAGGGTATAGAGCTTTGCCTCGTCCAGGGGCACCCTGAAATGCGACGCAAGGGCTGCAATAGTCGCAGCCGTCACCGACGCTGAAGAGCCCAGCCCGACCTTTTTCTCAGGCGTATCAGGGCTGCGCGTTGTAATCCTGAAAGGCCTCGCAACCGAAAATGCCTGCATAAAGTTTTTCGCGGCCTGGGCAGCGAACGCAATCTGCTTCGGGAATGACTCCTGGCTGAGGTCAACCTGGCCTGAGAAACCCATGTCAGGGGCATCTATAAAATAGGATTCAGAATCAGTCACAGACGCCTGGACTCCTGCGTCAACCGCGGTAACTATGCATCTCCTGCCATACACCACGGCGTGCTCGCCAAGAATCATCAGCTTCCCAGGCGCCCTTGCAGTGGCCATAATGGAGGGAACATACTGCGCTATTTATATCTTGCCCATAACAAGAGGATATTTATTGCCGGCAGCCTTGTGGCTACCTTGTCCATTCGGAGGCGGCTGCCGGCCTTCTTTAACATGCGCTGTTGTATCCGTGTATGAAGCCCTCCTCCTCAGGCGTTATCTCATCATCCTCGAGGGCGTCTTCATAGTAGTCATAAAAATCGTCTGAATCAACCTCCATCCCCAACACCTCCCGCTTTTCCCATTCATCATACATACTCATACGATATATGACGCTATTATATAAATATTTCGCTTATATTACTTCATCACACTTTTAGAAAGATTTTTATACCGCACGCCCAACCGCTGCCTGACCATGAAGGAACGCGTCACCCTTACACTTGACTCTGACCTGCTGAAGGACGTGGACCGGAGGGTTGATGGCTACAAGATAAAAAACAGGTCCCACGCAGTGGAGCTATTCCTGATGCAGGCCCTCGGCAACAGCGTCCCAAAGACAGCGGTAATCCTGGCAGGGGGACGGGGAGTGAGGCTTGCGCCAATCACCCATGAGCTGCCAAAGCCGCTCATCCCACTGCATGACAAGCCGCTGATACAACACCTCCTTGAGCTCCTGAAGAAGTACAATGTCCGCAATGTGATAATATCCGTTGGCTACAAGGCTGACAAGATAAAGGAAGCCCTTGGGAACGGAAGAAGGTTTGGGCTGAACATAACCTATGTGGAGGAGCAGAATCCGCTTGGCACAGCCGGCCCGCTCAAGCTGGCAAGGCAGTTTCTCACTGAAACGTTCATCTGCTGCAACGCAGACGAACTGAAGGACATAGACCTCATGGAAATGTACATGCTGCACAAGGAGAACCGGGCTGCGGTTACCATTGCACTGACCACAGTTGATGACCCGAGCGCCTACGGGGTTGCCAGGCTGCAGGGAAGCAGGATACTTGAGTTTGTGGAAAAGCCAAAAAAGGACAAAGCGCCCTCAAACCTAATCAACGCCGGGCTTTACATAATGGAGCCTGAAATACTTGATTTCATACCTGACGGCTTCGCGATGGTTGAAAAAGACCTTTTCCCGCGGCTTGCCAGCGAGGGCAGGCTGTTCGGTTATCCGTTCAGCGGCCAATGGTTTGACACAGGAACCCTTGAAAGGTACGAGAGGGCGATAAAGGAATGGAAGGACCTGGCGTGAGCTTTTTCAAGGAGTACGACATCAGGGGCCTGATAGATGAAGAACTGAATGATGAGACTGCCGGGAGGGTTGGCAGGGCGCTTGGGACTTTTCTCAAAGGCAAGCCTGTCCTTGTGGGCAGGGACATACGGCATTCATCGGCAAAGATACAGCCTGCCTTTGTTCAAGGGCTGCTATCAACAGGCTCTGATGTTACCTTTGTGGGTGAATACGGCAGCCCTGTGCTTTTCTTCAACTGCTGGCAGCAAAAGAAGAATGGGGCGATGATTACCGCCTCTCATAACCCTGCAGTCTATACCGGGTTCAAGTTTGTGGAGGCAAACGGATGCAGCTTTGTCGCCCAGTACGCTGAGCTCAGGAGCATTTACGAGGCAGGAGAGTTTACTGAAGGCAAAGGGAAATATGACGAGATTGACGGGTACAAGCCATACAGGGATTTTCTCAAGGCGCACCTGAGTATAAAGCCCGGAATAAAAGTTGCAGCAGAGTGCCTATTCGCGTCGGCAGCAACTGTCATACCGCACCTTTACGAGGAGCTTGGAATTGAAGTAATCCCTTCCCATTGCGAGGCAAAGCCAGACTTCAACAACGAGCGGCCAGAGCCAAAAGGCGAGAACCTTCGGGAAATGGCGGACAAGGTTGTGCAGGACAGGGCTGCTTTTGGCGTGGGCTTTGACGGCGACTGCGACCGCTCGGTCTTTATAGACGACAAGGGGCGGGAGATTAACGGCAGCGTCGCAGCAGCAATATTCATCAGGCACATACTTTCAAAGCAGGGCGGCAGGCCGCGCAAAGTGGTTATGACAGTTGACTGCAACAGCGAGCTCCAGACACTTGCCGCATCCTACGGCTCTGAACTAATCTGGAGCGAGGTCGGCCACGGGTTCATAGGAAAGAATGTGCACCAGCACAAGGCAGTATTCGGCGGCGAGATGAGCTCGCATTTCTGGTTTGAACACTTTCCATTTTCAGACGGGTTCCTAGCAGGCCTGAAGATGGCTGAGCTGCTCTGCGAAACACCGAAGAGGCTTTCGCAGCTTGTTGACGAAGTCAGGTTCGCGCCTATGCTCAAGGAATACATTGACTGCGGCACGCATGAAAAAAAAGAAAAAGTCAGGGAGGAGCTTACAAAAAAATACAGGCAGCAGTACCCTGACGCAACGCTCACCAGGGACGGGATAAAGTTCTTCCTCAACGAGCTTGAGTGGGTATTGCTGAGGAAATCCAACAACCTTCCGGAATTCTGCCTTGTCATTGAGGCGAGGAATGAAAAGCGGCTGAAGGAGCTGCGGGAGGAGTACAGAAAGGTTGTCCTGGATGCTATTGCTGCCTAGCCGTCCTTATTATCCGGCCTTTTGGGACAGCGTAAAGTTCGCCCTGCCCTCCAAGCGGTGAATCTACACCCAGGCTGACCACGTATCCTGCCTCGGGCCAGACGCCTTCATGCAGGTGAATGGGCATTCCCCTGATGCTGGTCAGCTTTCCGTCCTGTATCGGCGCAACGAGCTCCACCGGAACATATCCGGATTTTCGCGCCCACGGCAGGATTGAGTCCCTTCTCCAGGGAACATAAATATAGGGGTTTTCTGCGGCATCACGCACCAGTTCCAGCAGGCTTTCAGGAGCCATTAAGCCATACGCCATCTCGACGCATGTTCCTGATTTGAGGACAATGGTTACAGGTATATGAGTGAAGATATCAGGAGTGAACTTCCTCTTGAACTGGCCAAGATGCCCGGCGTCGAGCTGCGCATTCCCGAACCTTATCCCCGCATCTGCCTTGGCTGCCCTTTCCACCCTGGGCTTGTAGAATGCGCATGCCCCGCAGGATTCCTTTGTTGCAATGATAACTGCAAGGCCTGCCTGCATGAATTCCTGATAGTTTGCGTCTGTTAGTACATCAAGCATTTTGCCTGGCTTTAGCCTGAGGTATAAAAGGTTTTGTCAAACTGTTTTAATCACAAAACTTCAAAAAACTATTTAAACACCCTCCTGATTGCATGTGGGATAGCGGGCCCGTAGCTTAGCCTGGTAGAGCGGAAGAACGCATTCCGAAGCTCTTAACTTCACCAGGTTATGAAGGGCGACCTTCAGGTCCAGGGAAGGCATCAACCTTGGGAGATGCCGCTGGAATTCGAATCCCTGCGGGCCCACTATTTTTGCAGCGAAAGTTTTTTGCCACAGCAAACTTTATAATAAAATCCTGTTTGGTCTGAGGCGTGAAGGAAAAGAAAGGCAGTGAGGAAGACTTCAACCTGTTCTGGGCAGACCAGCTTGCCGACCGGATAATCCACAGGGAGAAATTCAGGTATTCTGGCAAGGAGATTAGGAAACCTTCTGAGTTTGTAATAAAGACCTCGGCCTCGATTTCAGGCGTGCTGCACATCGGAAGGCTTTCTGACACCATCAGGGGAGCGACTGTTTTCAGGGCACTGAAGGATGCAGGAGCCAAGGCAAGGCTCATCTGGGTTGCCGAGGACATGGATCCGTTCAGGAAGGTTCCGGAAGGCGTGCCTGAAGAATACAAAAAATACATAGGGTTTGCGGTTACAGACATTCCTGACCCGGAAGGCTGCCACAAGAGCTATGCTGAGCATCACAAGGAAAAGTATTTTGAGGTTCTGCATGAATTTGTCCCTGTTGAGATGAAGGCCTACTCAACCAGGGAGGAATACAGGAAAGGCAGCTTCAGCCCATTCATAAAAAAGCTTGTTGAGAAATCCGAGGATGTGAGGGCAATCCAGAACAGGCACAGGACCAACCCGCTGAAGCCAGGCTGGAGCCCGTGGACGCCTGTATGCGAGCGGTGTGGAAGGATTGTGACCGCAAGGGTAACCACTGTTTCTGGCGGAATGGTGAGCTATGCATGCAAGGACTACATGTTCGAGACCACAACCGCAGAGGGATGCGGGTTCAAGGGAACATGCGACCCGATGAAAGGAAATGGAAAACTGCTCTGGAAGAGCGAGTGGGCTGCTGAATGGGCATTCTGGAAGGTGTCCTGCGAGGGCGCAGGGAAAGAGTACATAGTGCCGAACAGCGCCTTCTGGATAAATGCTGAGATTTCAGAGAAAGTCCTTGACTACCCGGCGCCTGAGCCGATGTTCTACGAGCATTTGATGGTTGACGGGGTGAAGATGTCTGCCTCGCTCGGGAACGTCATCTATCCCCACGACTGGCTTGAAGTTGCGCCGCCAAACCTGCTGGCCTTTTTCTACAACAAGAGGCTGATGATGACACGAAGCTTCTCCTGGAAGGAGCTTCCTGCGCTTTATGACGAGTTTGACGACGCCGCAAAAGTGCATTTCGGACAGAAGAAGCTGGACAACCAGAAGGAGGCTGCGCACATAAAGCGCCATTACGAGGTTTCCTGCAGCGGCCACGTTGAGAAGCCTGTTGGCATCAGCTTCAGCCACGCTGCGATGCTCGCCCAGGTATTTGATTCAACAGAGGGCTACATTTCAAGCCTGAGGAAAACCGGCCACTACACCGCTGACTCTGAAGAGGCAATTCTTCGGCGGATTGCAATGGCCAAAGTTTGGGTCTCAAAATACGCCCCTGAATCAGACAGGTATGTCCTCCAGGACAGGGTTGCCGCGGAGCTGTCACAGCTGCAGAAAAAGGCAGTCAGGGAGGTTGTCAGGGCCCTGAAATCAAGGGAATGGGATGAAAAGACCCTTTTCCTGGAATTCTACGAGATTTCCAAAAAGGTGGGGATTGACCCAAAGGATTTCTTCAAGGCAGGCTATCTTGTGCTGCTGAACAAGGAGCGCGGGCCAAAGCTTGCGCCGTTTGTCCTCGCCCTCGGGGACAGGGCACTGAGGCTGCTTGAGCAGGTGTAAAAATTTTCATTGAGCAGATTTCCCCATTTCAGGTTAGGCTCTAAACAAAGTCTCTAACGGAATCTCAGAATGCGTATAAAGGTCCGGCATCGTTTCCTGGTATACCCTTTGCGCTGCTTCTGCACCTGCTATTGTCATCCCTTCAGGCGGCTGCTTGCGAATCAAATAAGGTTGCTCTTTGAGTGTTCCATCGGCGTTCCTGAAACCGAATGGTGCTGGAATGACAAGCCTATCAAGGCTATGCGGAAGCTCATAGTTCACAAACCAACGTTCTCCACACGGGGGGAACAGTACTGAATCCACAGTTGCCTCCGCAAGGACACCTGAACCGGTAAACACTTTCGCATTATCCCTATAATCAAAATGTTGGCCCATTGCCCTGAACATCACAATATGTTCCCCTTCAGGGGTTTTTCCAACAAAGGCAGTGTAATATCCTTCCGGGACAGATGATGGTTTTACTTGGCCATCCTCAACAATCAGGTTAATGCTCATCACATTTTAGGGTTTTGTTTTGCTATAAAAAGA
Source organism: uncultured Methanosarcinales archaeon (assembly GCA_964504135.1). Taxonomy (GTDB): domain Archaea; phylum Nanobdellota; class Nanobdellia; order Woesearchaeales; family UBA10216; genus JACPTG01. The sequence goes on along the minus strand of CAZDCW010000002.1, from coordinate 48,492 downwards.
TTTTGGCAGCATTTTCCCGCCTGGCCCTTCGAAATAGAAAATCCAAAACTTTAAATAGGATTAAGTTTACTTGGATGAAAATGAAAGTTGCTGTCATGTTTTCAGGCGGAAAGGACAGCACTTATGCTGTTGACTACGCCAGGCAGATGGGCTGGGAAATCAGCTACCTGCTTTCTGTCAAGCCAACAAGAACTGACTGCTACCTCTTCCACTTTGCCACTGTCGAGCACACTCCCCAGCAGGCTGAGGCCCTTGGAATCAGGCACCACCTTCTTGCCTGTGACGTTGCAAGCCCAAAGCAGGAAGCCCAGATAATCAGGCAATTTATTGAGCAGAATCCTGTTGAGGCGCTTGTGCTTGGCGGGGTTGGACTGCAGCAAACGCAGCTCAGGAGCCTCCAGAAGGCGCTCATGCCCTCAAGGGTAGAGGTTTTTGCAGCCCACGCAGGATACGACCACGAGGAGATTGTCGAGCAGATGATAAAGAAGGGCTATGACATCAGGATTACGCAGATTGCAACCGAAGGACTGGGCGAGGACTGGCTCGGCAGGCAGATTACCTCCGAGGCGTTCCAGGAACTTAAAAGACGCTCGCAGAAATACGGATTCCACATCGGGTTTGAAGGCGGCTACGCTGACACTTTCGTATGCGACGGCCCTGTGTTCAAGAAGCGCATAATCATTGAGGAGGCTGACCGCGTAATGGAGGACAAGTACAGCGGTTATTTAGTGATAAAGAAGTTAAGGCTGGTTGACAAGGTTTCTATAATCCGATAGGCTTGCTTGAGACAATCCATTCAGGCTGTGGATGGCCTGTCCTGTTGAGCCATGCCATGCTGCTGTCTGACCTTACAGAAGCATAAGCCTCTTCTATCCTCCCCAGCGGCAGCTGGCATGGCAGCCGCAGGATTGCGTTCATGCCAGGGCTTTCCCTGACAACCTCAACCCAAGCCCTGTCTATGGAAACCATCAGCTTTTCCAGCAGCTCACCCGTATCCTGAGCCCGGATTTCCAGTATGTAAGGCTGCCCTGTGCCGAACAAACCCTCATGCCCACCCGCGGCTTTCTTATAGTATGCACTGTTCTTTATTGTGCGCTGGCCCACTGCCGCAAAAATGACAGGCGCAAGCTTTCCTTCAGCGCGCTCAAGGTCATAGACCAGCTCCATCCGGCGTACTGTGCTTCCAAGCATGGCTTCAATTGAATCAGGCGCTGGGTGATGGAAGTCCATGCCTGTGCCGAAGAGTTTTATTTTTGCCGCCGATTCAGCAGAAAAGGAGCTGATGATGCCAGGGGCACTCGTCCAGTAGGAAACGTCAACATTGCCGAGAACTACCCTCCTGGTTCCAATAATGCGCCCATCAGCATAGGCTGCCTGGAATAAACTTGCGCTTCCTGATTCCAGCGTGTATATAGTAAGCGGCCCATCCGTTATGACCTGAAGGACTTTTCCATTGCCGAAGTCCTTAGCCAAATGGGATAAATCAGATGTGCTCAGCATTGGCCTGGGGAGTCTGGCAGTGTATAAAAAGGTTCAGCGCCTTGCATAGCCTGGACTCAAACCCTGTACGTGTTGCCGCCTGACATAAAAACAGGCATGCTGTATGATGCAGGCTTATCTGTGTGTGCTTTGGCCACATATTTTGCCGCCAACCCTGTTGCAATCCCGGCAGCAATTCCAGCCAGGAGCGGCCAGTAGTCTGGATGCCTTGTTACATACTCCCTCACTGGCTGCGAAGCCCCAAATCCAACCGCTGCAGGGGCTATAAACAACACGGCGGATATTCGCTCCGGGCTTAAATCGCCCGCTGGCATAATGGCTGAGAGCAGTGTTCCGGCAACCTGGCCGACTGTGAACTCTCGCACAATTGAGCCTATATGGCTGTGCCTTCCACTCCCAAAAAAATTTTGAACATCCATTTTTGAACCTCCTTTTTTGGTTTTCTTGGAAAGCGGCCTGTCGCATAAAAACTTTCGCCTCGATTTCACCATGCTGACTGGTGTTTCACAGGCGCTTATTTTTTTATTCTTCAGGCCCTGACCTGTCCGCTGAAACCCCAAAATCCAGCCATTTTAGGCGCTGAAACCCTCTTTTTCAAAAGGCAAAATATTTAAACCAGTGCTCTTTTTGCCTGATGCGGAATTCTCCGACGGCAGGATAAAAAATGGCATACGACGCAAGCAGCATCACAGTCCTAGGAGGCCTTGACGCTGTAAGGAAAAGGCCTGGAATGTACGTTGGAAGCACCTCAGCCAGGGGCCTGCACCAGCTTGTCTATGAGGTTGTTGACAACAGCGTTGACGAGGCGGTTGCCGGCTTTGCCAAGGTCATCCGGGTTGTGATCCACAAGGACAATTCTGTGACAGTCTCTGATGACGGCAGGGGGATTCCTGTAGACATCATGCCCAAGTTTGGCAAGTCAGCCCTTGAGATAGTGATGACGCGGCTTCACGCAGGAGGCAAGTTTGACAAGAAAGCCTACAAGGTAAGCGGAGGCCTCCACGGGGTTGGCGTTTCGGTTGTCAACGCCCTCTCAGAAACGCTCTGGGTTGAGGTCAGGCGGGACGGGAAGATATACAGGCAGGAATACGCCAGGGGAAATCCCCTTGCTGACGTCTCAGCTGTTGCAGACGGCGAAGGCACTGGAACCAGGGTGAATTTCCTGGCTGACAAGGAAATCTTTGAAAGCATAGAATTCAGCTTTGATACCATATCAAGCCGCATGCGAGAGCTCGCATTCCTCAACAAGGGCCTAAGGATTTCCATACAGGATGAGCGAACCGAAAAGTCAAATGAGTTCCATTATGAGGGAGGCATCAAGTCCTTTATAGAGTACCTGAACCAGAACCGCGCAGCCCTCCACCCTGTAATCTACGTATCCAGGGAAAAGGATGGCGTCCAGGTTGAAGTGGCCCTGCAGTACAACGACGGCTATAACGAATCTGTCTTTTCCTTCGCCAACAACATCAACACGGTTGAAGGCGGCACGCACCTTTCGGGATTCAAGACAGCGCTTACAAGGACAATCAACTCTTACATAGAGAAGAACAGGCTTGGCGACGAGCGGATGACAAGCGACGACGTCAGGGAAGGGCTTACAGCAGTAATATCCGTGAAGGTTCCTGAGCCGCAGTTTGAGGGCCAGACCAAGACAAAGCTGGGAAACTCTGACGTGAAGGGAATTGTTGACTCTGCCATCAGCAGCTCCCTGTCAGCCTTTTTTGAGGAGAACCCCAAAATAGCCCGGCTTGTGGTTGACAAGTGCCTGAACGCGGCCAAGGCAAGGGAGGCTGCAAAGAAGGCACGGGACCTTGTAAGGAGGAAAACCGCGCTTGAGAGCGGCTCACTGCCCGGAAAGCTTGCCGACTGCGCTTCGCGAGACCCTGACAAATGCGAACTTTTCATAGTTGAGGGCGAGTCCGCAGGCGGCTCCTGCAAGGGCGGAAGAAACCGCGAATTCCAGGCAGTGCTTCCGCTGAAGGGAAAAATCCTGAATGTTGAGAAGGCAAGGCTGAACAAGATACTCTCAAGCGGCGAGCTGGTTGTGCTGGTAACAGCGATTGGCGCAGGGATTGGGGAGACTTTTGACATCGCGAAGCTGAGGTACTCAAAGCTCATCCTTATGTGCGACGCTGATGTCGACGGCGCCCACATAAGAACTCTTTTGCTGACATTCTTCTTCAGGTACATGAGGCCCCTTATAGATGCAGGCCATGTCTACATAGCGCAGCCCCCCCTTTACAAGATAACCAAAGACAGGAAAGACCACTACTATTACAATGACGACCAGCTTGCCAGCGGCCTTGCATCCTTCGGCGACGTGGAAGTCCAGAGGTACAAAGGCCTTGGCGAGATGAACCCAGGCCAGCTGTGGGACACAACCATGAACCCTGAAGCCAGGACGCTCCTGAAAGTCACGATTGAGGACGCTGTCGAGGCTGACAAGATTTTCACAGTGCTCATGGGCAGCGAGGTGGAGCCAAGGCGGGCCTTCATAGAGTCCAATGCAAGGTTTGTGAAGAACCTGGACGTTTAGGGCGGAACCTTTTTCTATCAAGCAATTTGCTTATGTGTTATTTACTGTAAATAGCAGCCTGTGGCTCCCTGGATTCAGCAGCCCCCGTCGGGAGTACGCAATGAGTACGGCTTGGATTCGTGCACTGACTGATATAGAGAATTGCGCTGATTAGTTGATGGATATGCGCAATTCTAATCTCGTAAATTGCATGCGAATTTTGCACTAATTACCGCAATTTACGATAATGTTCACTGTGCTTTCCCTGTGAATATGCATTGCCCTGTGCACAGGTCACTTTGTACAGTACACGAAGAGTCAGCCTGCTATTAGTTAAGTAAAACCACAAACCACCAACGACTAACCACCAACTGCAAATCGCCCACCACCAACTTTATAAACCAGCCGGGTTTCCACTTCTCCCATGGCAGAGCAGAGGCAGGCGCTCAAGGCAGTGAAGAAGAAGTGGTTTCCTGTCTGCGCATCCAAGGAGTTTGACGAAAAGATTATAGGCGAAAGCCTTGTCGCAGGCCCTTCAGACCTTGTCGGAAGGATTATTTCTGTTAATCTTATGACCCTGACTGATGACATCAAGCAGCAGTCAGTCTACCTTAAGTTTAAGGTTATCTCAGCCGATTCGGAGAAAGCCACTGCTGACCTGATTGCCGTAGAGCTCATTCCCGCAGCCGTAAGGAGGCTGGTCAGGAGGGGCTGCAACAGGATTGACGTTTCATATGTCTGCGAGACTGCTGATGGCCGCAAGGCCAGGCTGAAGCCTTTCCTTGTCACCAAGGCACTGGGCAGGGGCGCTGTCGTGGCAAAGCTCAGGAAGGAACTGATGAGGTATATCGCCTCTGAGGTGAAGAAGGTTAGCTTTGAAGAGCTTGTGAGGATGATCATATCCAACAGGCTCCAGACCAGCGCAAAATCCAGCCTGAAGAAGATTTACCCAATCAGGTCCTGCGAAATCAAGTGGGCAGGCATAGTCTCCAAGGGAAAAGTTGCCCAGCAACAGGCAGCGAAAGAGCTGCCAGCCGAGGAAAAGGAAGAAACCGAGTAACTGTAATTCTATAGTAGTGATAAAGATTTTTAAGGCTGGGATGGGCTTTTGAAGGCATTAGTTGTATCTCTAAAATGGCCGACCAACCCACAAAGATAACAACAGAAGCGGACCTTCTGATGAACCTTCTGAAGGAGGTCAATGAGATTTCGCTGGATGAAGCTGCCAAAGTGCTCGGCATACCTCCAGCCACGCTCGAGAACTGGGCCAATTTCCTTGAGGAGGAGCGCCTCCTTTCTGTGAAGTACAAGTTCACAACCCCCTACCTTGTATATACTAAGCCTGGAGGCGGCCAGAAGCCTGTCCAGGAGAAGTTTGAGAAGCCAATGCCAAAGGAAGAGCAGGAGGATTACAACAAGTCTGTCCTAAAGAGGACAGAGGAGCTAGTCCAAAAGGTTGATACTGAGCTTAAGCATGGCGATTTCAGCAATGTAAAGGCCTCCCTTCCCGAGCTTCTTGCAAAGACAAAGTCATACCAGGGCACAGTTCAGCTGCCGGCCGGCCAGAAGGAGGCCACGGCAAAGCAACTTGGTGAGCTTGACAGCCTCCTGCAGAAGGCAAACTACGCTGCCGAGACAGGCAGGTATGACGAGGCCAGCAGGCTGTACAGCCGCATCCACAGGGACCTGAAGGAGCTTATCTTCAGCCTGAAGCAGGTGTACAGCGACGTTGAGCGCCAGAAGCAGAGAAAGGAGGAGGCCTCTGCGGATATCAAAGTCCTGCTTGACAGGGCGTACTCATTCATCGGCCAGGGCAATGTCAAGGATGCAACGCGGCTCTATGCGCAGCTGAGGGAAATGCACCAGAGGATGCCTTCTGATTTTGCCAGGAGGAAGCTGGAAGTGGAGAAGGACTTACTTAAACTGAACAAGGACCTGTCAAATGTAATTGACCGCAAGTCACTGGAGGAGATGCGCGAAGGCACCAAGAAGCTAGTCGCCCTCATCAGGGTATGCGAGGACGCCAACAAAAAAGGGCAGGTCGCCAGGGCTGAAGAGGCCTACTACGAGATGAAAAAAATTTTTGAGCAACTCCCCTCTGGGTTTTACCGCGAGAGGAAGGCACTTGAGCAGAAGATACTCACCCTGTTCGGGAACCTTTCAAAGATAAGGAAGGATAATCTCTCAAGGGAATACAACTCAAAGTCATCCAAGATAACTGCGCTCCTGGCCGCAATCCAGGAGGATGTCAAGGCAGGAAGGATTAAGGACGCGATAGGCAAGTACCATGAGGCAAAGGCAACCTACGACACCATCCCAAAGGCCTTTGTCAGGGAAAAACTGGCCATTTTTGAAAGGCTCATGCCAGCGCACCACTCTCTCGCACAGGCTTATGCCGAGGCAGCAGGCCGCGAACTGAAGGAAAAGTCAGCGCAGATAATCCAGCTAGTCCGCAGGATGCAGGAAGAATCCGCGAGGGGCAAAATTGAGGATGCAGGCTCAACCTATGAGAGCCTCAAGCGGCTCCATGCCTCCCTCCCTGAAGGCTTCATCGCTGAAAAAATTGACCTGCAGAACGCAATCATAAGAAGCTACGAGGCAGTCCTGTCAAAAGCAGGCAACTACATGGCAGCCGACATCCACACCAAGCTGGTGGCTCTTGACAGGAAAGTGGCTGAAGCAAACCGCTACCTCAGGGCAGGCAGGCTAGAACTCGCAGAAGAAATGTATTCCGAAGCCGCGTCTGACTACGGCAGACTGCCACAAGGCTATGACTACCAGAAGAGCATTGCCAGGAAAAAGGTGCTGGAACTTTACAGGGAGTTGATGCTAAGGACAGACCATAATATACTGGCCACCCACTCATCTGAAGTAAACAAAATGTATCACGAGATACTCAAGCTGCTGATTGAGGCAAAGCACCACATGGAGGCCAAGCAATTTGACCTGCTTGAGCCTGATTACCATAAGGTAAGAAAGGTGTTCAATGAGCTGCCCCTTGGATTTGTCCAGGAAAAGCTAAGGCTCTGGGAAAGCGTGGCAGAGCTTGCGCACGAGGTTGACTTCTACAGGAAGGTTAGCATTTGGGAGAAGGCGACAGGGGAAAATGCGCTTGCTGAAATGCACAGGGATATTGCGTCCTTGGGAGAAAAACTATCCATGTCCGAGGCAAGGCAGCTGATGGAATACTGGGAACAGCGCAATGCACAGGCGCAGGCAAGCGCCCAGCCCAAGGAGCCAGTTGCCAAATCCGTGCAGCCCAAGCCAGCCATTGCAGCCAGCCATCTGCCAGTCCAAAGCGTGGCCTTAGCTGCCAAACCGGCGAGCATCCAGACAGCGCCAAAGACAGCAATTCCACAACCTGCACTAGCCCAGCCTGCAATACGCACGCCAGTCGTGGCACCAGCCATTATCAAGCCAATCATAGCAGCAAGCCCACCACCAAAAGCCCAGGCAGAAGTGCCAAGCCAATTTTCAAAATTTCCAACGGCCGCAGGAATGGCAAGGCCTCCTGTACGCCCAGTCACAGCATTCAGAGCCAACCAGGCAACAACACCCAGGCCAATCCAGCCCATAACAATCCGTGCTGCGAGTCCGGCTGCGAATGCTGCAGCTCAGGCAATCCGGCCTATGACAAGGCCTGCGCCGGGCATGCCAAAACCTGCTCCAGCCAACACAGCCAGGCCAATAACAGCCACAGTTCAGGGCATCCCAAGGCCTGGAATATTTCATGCTCAAGACATTCAGGGAAAAAATGCAGTCTTAAACTCAGGGGAACAGGGGATGAGGGAGCTTGAAATCAAGATAAGGCAGCTCAGGCGGTCTGCGGCTCCCAGGATTAGAATGCCTGTGTAAAAAAAAGGGGGATTTGGTGGAAGAGGAAGTTAAGCTTATTGATTCCTACAAGCTGACCGTGGGAGGGGTAATTGTGGACGTACACATATACTTTGAGCCCCAGGAAGTCGTCCCGACATACAACATCTCGATACTGAACATCAGCCCAACAACCAACATAATCCTCGCCAAGCTCAGGGAGGAGTTCGTCTCAAAGATAAACATTGAAACCAGGGAATACAGCGAGGACACCATTGACAGCATAAAGGAAAGGTTCAGAGAGGAGATTATGCTCCTAATCAGGAAGTACTTCCCAAACATCGACACAAAGACCGCTGACCTGCTGATGAACCACGTAATCCAGCAGAACATCGGGCTGGGCAACATTGAGATACTCCTGAAGGACAAGGACCTTGAGGAAATTGTAGTAAACAACTCCGCGGAGCCTGTATGGGTCTATCACAAAAAGCACGGCTGGCTCAAGACAAACGTCGTAATCTCCAAAGAGGCGAGGATAAGGCATTATGCGACGATGATTGGAAGGGACATAGGCAAGGAAATAACCCTCCTCAAGCCACTGATGGATGCGTCCCTAAAGACAGGAGACAGGGTAAACGCGACCCTCTCCCCTATTTCAACAAAGGGGCACACAATAACCATAAGGAAATTCTCTGAAAAGCCATGGTCCATCACTGACCTGATAACAGGCAACACCATCTCATACGAAGGCGCCAGCCTTGTGTGGATGGGCATCCAGAACGAGCTTTCAATGCTGATAGCAGGGGGCACAGGCTCAGGAAAGACCTCGGCGATGAACGCCATAGCAAACTTCTTCCCCCCAAACCAGAGAATAATTTCGATAGAGGACACAAGGGAGCTGACACTGCCCAACACCCTGCACTGGGTTCCAATGGAGACCAGGCTGCCGAACCCGGAAGGAAAAGGCGAAGTGACAATGCTCGACCTTGTAGTCAATTCCCTCAGGATGAGGCCTGACAGGATACTGGTCGGAGAGATAAGGAGGCAGAGGGAAGCTGAAGTCCTGTTTGAGGCAATGCACACCGGGCACAGCGTCTATGCGACCATCCACGCCAACAACGCAGCCGAGACAATAGTCAGGCTAACAAGCCCGCCCATCAACATAGCCAAGTTCACCCTCAGCGCCCTGTCCATGATACTCGCCCAGAACAGGAACAGGAGGACAGGGATGAGGCGGACGCTGCAGATTGCCGAAATGAAGGAAAACGGCGACGCGGAAGTCCTGATGCAGCTCGACATCCAGAAGGACGCGCTTGTAAAGCTCCGCGAGCCAAAAAGGCTCTACGAAATACTAAACCTCTACACAGGCCTCAGCCCTGCTGATATTGAAAAGGACCTCGCCGAGAAGACAAAAATCCTGAAATGGTTTGTGAAGCAGAACATCACTGACGTTCATCAAATTGGGCTCATCATGGCAAAATATTACAGGGGAAGCTTCAAGCTCTAGGTGATTTGAAATCGAATTTTCCAGGCTGGCAACAAGGATTAACCCCCACCTGAAGCGCGAGCTCAAGATGGCCCACCTGCCCCAGACCCTTGAGCAGTTCTCAAAGAAAGCCTTCGTATTTTCGCTATACCTGGGAATCGGAGGTGCTGCACTTGCATTTTTCTTCTTTTCCCGGTCAATTAAGGTTAAGGCAGCGGTCCTGCCGCTGATGCTTGCAGCCTTTTCCCTGTTTTTCCTCTTCTCGCTTGCATTCATGCTCCAGGTGCCAAAGGGCTCCATCAGGAGGAGGGAAAGGGAGATAAACCGCGAAGTGCTGTTCGCAGGCCGCTACCTGCTGGTAAAGATAGAGTCAGGCTACCCGCTGTTCAACTCGCTTATAGACGCGGCGAGGATGAAAAACAGGATAGCCAAGTACTTCAAAGAGATAGTTGATGAGATAAACACAGGCACGCCAATTGAAGCCGCACTGGAGGGCGCCAGGGAGTACAACGCCTCACAGAAATTCAAGAAAATCCTCTGGCAGATACTGTCAAGCCTAAAGACAGGGACTGAGGTCGCAGGCTCCCTCAGAAGCATACTGAAGAACATCGCCAACGAGGAACTGGTTGAGATAAAGGGCTACGGGAAGAAGCTCAACTCATACATGCTGTTCTACATGGTCCTCGCATGCATCGTCCCCTCGCTCGGCATATCACTGTTCATCATCATAGCCAGCTTCCTCGGCCTGGCGGTCGTCACCGCGCACTTCATTATTGTACTTATCGGCATCTTCTTCGTCCAGCTGTTCTTCATAATAATGATAAAGGCCTCAAGGCCGGATGTTGACCTGTGATGGCAGGCAACGCACTATTCAAGCTGCTTAACTCTGTGATTTTCCTTGAAGAGTTTGGCAAGGCATTCGTTCCAAAGCGCATAAGGCCATTTATGAGGCTGCACTTCCTGAAGGCAGGCATAACAGAAGTCCCCTACAAGCTGTTCGGCGGCATCTTCTACATCAGCCTTATCGGAACTGTGCTTGCATACTTCAGGTATGTCTACCCGCTGTTTGACATAGACTTCTCACTGGCAAAAGTCTTCCTCTACACGGCAGCAACCTTCATAATACTGCCCCTCGGCCTTGTGGTGCTGCTGGCCTTCGCCTATTACTTCTACCTTGACATGCGCATCTTCAACAGGACCAAAAGAATGGAAGACGTGCTTCCTGACTTCCTGCGGCTTGTGGCTGAAAACCTGAAAGGCGGCATGAGCTTTGAAAACGCACTCTGGTCATCCATCAAGCCAGAGTTCGGCGTTCTTGCAGCTGAGGTCAGGCTCGCGGCCAAGAAGGTGATGACAGGGCAGGACGTGGAGGACGCCCTGGACGAGCTTACATCAAAATACCGCTCCCCAATCCTCACAAGGGCCTTTGACCTTATCCTTGCGGGAATGAAAGGCGGCGGAAGGATAGCTGACATAATAGACAGGATAATCGAGGACATTGACGAGGCAAACAACCTCAAGGCAGAGATGAAGGCGACAAACCTAAGCTACATAATATTCGTGACATTTGTGGTAATTGTCGTAACGCCCGCGCTCTTCACCCTATCATTCCAATTCCTAATAGTGCTGAAGAGCATGGCTGCCAAGATTGCAGTCTCATCATCAGGCAGCGCCAACGTCGGACTGCCCATAAGCTTCGGAAAGGTGAACATAGACACAGAGGGCTTCAAGATGTTCTCAATGTACGCTGTCGGCATGATTTCCTTCTTCGCCTCAATCATAGTCTCAATAATCAGCAGCGGCACAGTAAAGGGAGGAATCAAACTAGTCCCAATCTACATCCTCGGCTCAATACTGATATACAAGGTAATGATGCTCGTAGTCGGCACAATGTTCAAGGGGCTTGTGTTCTGATAGTTGGTGGTTTGTGGTGGGTAGTTTATTTAATCCAACAGTAGCAGGATGACTCTTGCGGTTGAAAATCCCCAAAAAAAAACCTTAAGTAGCAGGCTAACTCTACGTGTACGGCAACAAGCCGACCTGTGCAAAGCAGATTTTCCCTTTTCAATCATCTCCCAGGCACTATTGCCTTCTCATACACCGCCTTTATGTTCCCTGCCTGCATCAGGCATATCCACTCAAGGGCCGGATTATTCTGGCCGCCCAGCCCAAAGAACTGCGGCCTGCCATCGCGGCTAAACTCACCAGCCACAGGCCGGCCTGGAATGGCGACGCCTTCATAAACGCAGGCAAGGCTCTGGTTGCTTCCAGGATCGCCTATTGCCAGAAGTGTTAAACTATTGCCCAAGGTTACATGAGCCACTGTCCTGCTGCCGTCCTGGAATCCTACGGCATTTAAATCGCCAAGGGGCTGGTCTCCAATGTTCAGAGGCAAAATCACATGGCCACTGTACACAGGGGTATCTGGCTGATATCCAATCACCTGCGGAAGGACTTCAGGCCTTTGTGCTTGGGCGGAATATACCGCAGCGACCAATGCAGCCCCGAGAATTGCGGCCGCGGCGTGTGTGCCTAAAGACCTGCACTGCCTGGCAAGCCGGCCGGCTGCATAAGAACTTACATCCTGTATTTTTCCCGCGATTGCCATTCCAAAACCTCCCTTGGTAACAATTTCATGCGGGAAAGCCGGGGCGGCTTTAAATTCAGCGGAGCTTTTTTGCCCGTTTGCCGCACCTGATGGGGCTATAAGTCCGGCATCCTCAGCCCTGAATGTCAGCCCGGTTAGAGTGGTAAGTTTCAGACAGGACAGCGGTGTATGGCAGCTCAGGCATCGTCGCAGCTTCGCGGTGGATTGCGAAGGAAACCAGGAGCTCGCCCCCTGCTCCGTCAGGGCCTGCCACAATTATCTCCAGCACGCCACTGTCCCGCTGATTGTAGCATCCATAAAATTCCGCCTGGGCAGTTGGGGTAAACTGGTATTTGAGCACCCCCTCCGGGGAGCCCTGCAGGTTTCCAGGGCCCACGACATACGCTGGGCCATCAGGAGATTCCTCGCCAAGCACCTTTGCCACGAGAACAGCCTCTGGGGCCCCCTTAAACGGCCTGCCCTTATCGCTCAGGACATAGATGTTTGACCGGGCCAGCTCCGCAAGCCCTTCCGGAAGTCCGTTCATTTTTCCACCTCGCAAGTTTAAGTGCCGCCGACCGGCTTTGAACCGGCGACCTCTCCGCGCAGCTTTTTGCTGCACCACGTGACCCAGTCAGCGTAAGTCATAGACCCTACCAGTCTCAGCGCTCATTGATTTATGAGCGTGGCGCTCTGACCAGGCTGAGCTACGGCGGCACAACCCCCGAGGAATGGGGGCGTTTTATAAAAGTTGCGGCAATCTCTGGCGGTATTGAAAACCCTGCATCCATTGCTGAAGTTATAGCAAGGGACATTAATATTCGGAAGCGAGTATGCCCTGAATAATTCCCTTGCTATTAGGAAAAGACATTACTAAAGTAAATAGGATATACGA
>CAZDCW010000002.1:0-35686 GCA_964504135.1 uncultured Methanosarcinales archaeon | reverse complement strand
GCGTTTTTCGTTCCCTTCGTTTGCCCCTGTTAACATGCCCTTGCGTTAGTACACGAAGATTAAGCCCACCATTATTAATTTAAGGCAAAAAACGAGCTTTTCAATGAGGCCAGCCATCGACCATCCAAGAATCAGGATTATGGATAGTGGCTTTTGCTCAAATCGGGCCGCCGTACCTAAGGCCGGTTCCATCCAGGCAATACTCCGCCAATACTGTCCCGTATCCTTTAATCCTGCCAAAACCCGGGATTTCTGTGGTTTGGATGAAAGCCGCATATCTCATGGCTTCTGCTGGAAACCCGCCCCTTTTGAGAAGCAACCCAAAGTCATACGCGTCCATACCTACTGTAAGCCCCCATTCGGTGTGAGACCCGCCAGCGGATGCTTTTGACAAACCCTCCAAAGCGCCCCTTAAATCTTCGTCAAACTGGCTGTCGCCGAGCCTGAAGAAATTCATCACCACAAAATCGCAGCGTGGCGGCATAACCAACTCAGCCACGCTACTGATGTTAACAACAGGCATGGAAGTGGGAGTTTTTAGCATGTATAAAAATATTCTGTTGCGCGCATCAGAACGCAAACTGCCGACTTATTGTTCAGGCTATTTTTTGTATTGCTATTGTCAAATCTGTAGCTGAGTGCCCGAAAATCCGGGTAAGTATGAAATATACCTCCATCAGGAAAAGGATTATTATCATTGCATCTATTAGGCTTATTTTGCTTTTTTTCCAGTCCATTTCATACCCCTTATAAGCACAAGCGCAAGCAGAACCAAAAAAACCGCAAAGACTATTGCCAAAAAATACCCGAACCAGTCTCCAGTTTCTGCCCAAACCATGCCTGAATTTCTGCTGTTCAAAGTTATTAAACCTTTCTAGAACAACCTTGAGCCTAAGGGGACTTCGGTATCAGGCGATACCAATACGACTTTTCCGTTTTCATCAGGAAACCCCAGAGTCAGGACTTCGGAGCTGAAACCCGCTATTTTCTTTTGGGGAAAGTTAACAACCGCTGCCACGAGTTTTCCTGGCAGGTCCCTGACCTTGTAATTTTCGGTTATCTGCACACTTGACTGCTTTAAGCCGATTTCCTTACCAAAGTCTATTTTGAGCCTGTAAGCTGGCTTTCTTGCCTCCGGAAAAATCTCTGCGGAAACTATCCGGCCAACTCTTATGTCAACTTTTAGAAAATCATCATAAGTTATCATAGCTGTACCTTAATCTTTTCAGCATATTCCTTCATTTCCCCCTCTGCATACTTTCCCTGCGGCCAGTGCCTCAGGCCGTCGCCAGCGTGCCTTGGTATCACATGGAAGTGGGCATGGGGGACTGTCTGGCCCGCGATTTCGTGATTGGATAATGCAAGGTTTACGCCGCCCGCCCCTGTTGCCTCCATTACTGCCTTCGCCACTTTCTTGACAACCACAATAATTTCCTGCAGGAGCCCATCCGGGAGGTCCATGGCTGTTGCAAAGTGCTGCCTTGGAATTACGAGGGCATGGCCCTTGCTCACCGGGCTGATGTCAAGAAATGCAAGCACTTTATCTGTTTCATACACTTTTGCAGAGGGAATCTCCCCCGCAACTATTTTGCAGAAGATGCAGGATTGCATGGCTGGGAGCGCAGGGACACATGTATAAAAAGTTTTTTCATGTGATGGCTGATGCCTGCAATCACGTTACAAACCGAACCTTCTCCATGCCCTCAAAAGCCCTGTCCCCTGTCAGGAATATCAGGCCGTTTTCCACTGCATAGACATACCCTATGCAGTCTGTCATTGACACGCCCCCCGCTCTGCCTTTCCTGAGCCTGCTGGCCTTCTTTATGACCTGGAGGTCAAAAATTCTGAGGTGGGGAAGATATTTTTCTATTTCGGCGTCTGCGAATCCAGGCCCCCTGATCCGGAGCAAATACTGGTGAAACTCAAACAAATTCAGCTTTGTAACAAAGAAAACGGCATCCAGATACGGCTTGTAGGCCTCCTTGCCCTGGAAAACCTCGATAAGCGCATAGGTGTCAAAGAAAAATTTAGTATAGTGTTCTCCTGAACTCATCTTTCCACTCCTGGGCTGTTTTCTTCAGCTTCCTGCCGAGGCCGAAGCTCTTCCTGAGAACGTCAGACCTGCCGGGTGTGCTTATCTGGAATACAACGTCCTCCTCCTCCTTCAGACCCATTTCATCCACCACCTTCTTGGGTATTATTACCCCAAATGAGTTCCCCCATTTCCTCGCCCTTGAATGCACTTCCATGAGTTATATTTAGTATAACTATTATAAATAGCTTTCGGAGATAACCGTCCGGTCACCCCATCCTTTGCAGGCGAAATTGCGCCGAGGAGGCGGCTAATTTATGCAGGCCCTCTAGAACTTCGCCTGCGACAGCACCACGCCGCCGACTATCATTGCTCCTCCAACGAGCTGTATGGCTGTGGGGATGGTCCCGAACAACAGCAAGGCGTAGGCCACAACAACAAAAGGCTCAAGCGTCCTTACTATCACCCCTTTTGACATTTCCATCCCCTGAAGGGCCTTATACCAGAAAATGAAGCCTGCGACTGCGCTGGCTGCTGAGCCAGCAATGATTACCGGAAGCATCTGCGCTGGAACAGCCCTTATTGAGCCCATTGACGCCAGCAATGGCAGCAGCAGGAGGAAAGTCACTGAAGTCCTAAGTGCGTTCAGCGAGAAAGGCTCCACATCCCTCACTGCGATTTTTTCATAAAACTGCTGGACAGCCAGTGTGAGGGCTGCGGCGATGGCAAGCAGTATCCCCAGGTGCGCTGACTGTTCCTGCCAGCTGATAACAACTGCACCCCCAACAGCCAGAACTCCACCAGCAGCCTCCCATGAATTGAGCCTCTCCCTGAGCAATGTTATCCCCAGGATTATGGCGAATATGGTTGAGAACCTCAGGAAGAAAGCAGTCAGGGATGCTCCTGCTGACTTTATTGCAAATGCCCAGAAAGCCAGAGTCAGGGTGTTTATCACCCCGAGAATCAAAGCCTGCCGCCAATGCCCTGCAACCAGCCCCCTCAGGCTGGCTTTCCGGATGAACAGGATGGCAAGAGATGCACCTGCCGCAGAAAGGAACCAGAGCAGCATAGCCATCTCAACCGATATGTACTGGAGTATGTACTGGAAGCCGACAAATGAGGTTGACACGAGAAGGACGGACACAACGGCATAGAGGAGGGCTTTGCTCATTTTCCGGCCTTTTCGCCTTTCTTGGCAGCATTCCAGATTTCCATAGCCTTGTCCAGGCTGACCTTCTCGCCAGTCACTATGTACGGCTTCCTCATCATCATTTTCGCGTTCACTTCCCGGATCACCTTTTCAGCAGATATGCCCTCATGGTCTGCGATGTGCACAAGCATGATTGTCACCCATAGAACGTCTCCCAATTCCCCACTGATTGCATCGCTGTCTTTTGACTTAATAGCCTCCTCCAGCTCCTTTACCTCACTAATAACATGCTCAAGAAATCCTTCAACCGTCTGGCTGCTGCACCAGGGGCAATGTGCCCTGCACCGCCTTACCAGCTCCACAAGCTCCTTAAGGTTTTCCATGAAAAAAGGTGGACCGGCCGGGATTTGAACCCGGAGCCTTAAGGGTCTGAAATGGCATAATCGCCATAGTCCGATCACCCTAGCCAAGGGCGCATTACTCTGGGGAATGCCTCCCTTACCAGATTTAACTACCGGCCCACAAGGGCTGTTGCTATTTTGAGGGGTTTTATAAAGTTATGCTCGCTGTGGCTAGTCCCCATCCAGGAACTGCCGAAGCAGGCCCAGTGCATGATTATATCCCGGATACCTGTCTGGCTGCATGGCATGATGCGTAAAGCTGAGCAGGGCATAATGCTGCTGATGCGCATCGGCAGCATATGTTAACTGCACTGTTCCGATAAGGCAGGAACTGTTCCTTTGGTACGCGGAGTCAACTGGGATGTAAAGCTCGGTGTTTGAGACTGTAAGCAGGCCCAACCTTGCAGGGATGCGCATCTCCCCTGCTACTGCGGCGACTGAAACTGAGCGCTGCCTCAGAAAGGAAACAAGCTCATCGGAATAGGTGCCATTACAGGGCTGCTGCACGAGGACATAGAACCTGTTGCTCAGGTCGTCAAGGCATGGCACCTGCCCGTGATAGCGAAAACCTGCCATTTCTGAAGGGATCATCCAGGAAGTTTAAACTCCTCCTCGCCGCTATACACGCGCAATGCCCTGGCGACATCATAGTCGCCAAAAGTCAATGAGGAAATCGCGTTGCACATCCGGACAGCCTCCTTCAATGGCTTCTGGTGAATGTTCCTTCCTGTCGCGTTCCCGCTTACACCGCCGACATGGAGCTGCCTGTGCAGGCCCTCAAGGAATTTTTTCGTGTCCACGCTGCTTCCCCCTGCGCAAATCACCTTTGTGCGGCCAGCAGCCATTATCGCCTCCTTCAGCAATTCTGCCGAGTCATGGCCTTCCTTCTTCGGAGGGTTTACCTTTGTGAAGTCTGTACCCAGGCACGCTGCAGTTCCTGCCGCGCCTGCAATCAGGTGAGGGTCCTTTTCATCCTTCACTGCCTTGCCGCGGGGATACATCCAGATTACTGATATCATCCCATGCTGGTGCGCCCTGTGGATTGCCTGCGCCGCCTCTGCAAGCATCTCGCCCTCAAATTCGCTGCCGAGATACACTGTATAGCCTATTCCCGCTATTTTTAGGCCTGAGCTTTTCTGGAACTCAGCCACCTGGTCTGCAGTCCACATTGCCTTGCTGTTTGGGTCTTTCTGCTCTGTCTTTACAAGGTGAGACTTGCTGTTAAGCTTTACAAGATAAGGGATTGAATCATAGCTTGGCCCGAATCTTGAAACCAGGCCGAGCTGCGCTGCGAACACGCCGATTGTTCCCTGCGAGGCTATCCTGAAGAGATGCTCAGGCTCTGCATCGTCAACCGGTATCTGGCCCGTGTCCGCTGTGCCGAAAAAGTCGTCGTTCAGGTGCTCTATCTTCTGGTCGCCTGCGAACAGCATGAGCCTGCCTGTGCCATGCGTAGCAAGATGATAGTTGCTCCTGTAAGCAGCCCTTGACGCTGCAGGAACATCTGCCGGGACTGCCATGTCTTCCTTTTCCATCTTTTTCATAGTATCACCTGCTGTGCGATATCCTGTGCGTTGCCTTGATTAGCCTTACAGTGCCTGACTTTGACCTGGTCACAATTGAATGTGTTATCGCGCCATCCCGCGTGAAATTCACGCCTTCCAGCAGCAGGCCGCTGACAACTCCTGTGGCTGCGAACACAACATTGTCCCCTTTTGCAAGGTCCTCTGTCCTGAACACCTTTTCAGGGTCCCTAATGCCCATTGACTCAGCACGCTTCCGGTCAGCATCATCCTTGAAGGCAAACCTCGCCTGCATCTCGCCGCCGAGGCACCTTATTGCGGCAGCAGCCAGCACGCCTTCAGGCGCAGCACCTATGCCAAGCAGCATGTCAACAGCGCAGTAATCAAGCGAAGGCGCAATAGCCCCTGACACATCGCCGTCAGGAATCAGCTGTATCCTCGCCCCTGTCTCCCTTATCTGCCTAATAAGCTGCTGGTGCCTGTCCCTCTCAAGCACCACGATGGTGACCTCGCCCACATCCTTTTCCAGGGCATCAGCAACCGCCTGAATGTTTTCCGCAGGCGTGGCATCGAGGTCTATTTTTCCGCGGGCTTCAGGGCCGACGGCTATCTTATTCATGTAGGTGTCCGGAGCTCCGAGCAGGTTTCCCCTTGGAGCGGCCGCGAGCACAGAAATCGCATTTGGCCTGCCATAGGCAACACTGTTCGTGCACTCAAGGGGGTCCACTGCAATGTCCCACTTTAATCCCTTTCCGTTGCCGACCTTTTCACCAATGAACAGCATAGGCGCCTCATCCCTCTCACCCTCGCCAATGACTATGGTGGCGTCAATGTCAATGTCATTGAACCTCTTCCGCATAAGATTGACCGCTGCCTGGTCTGCAGAATTCTTGTCGCCCTTCCCAAGCCATTTCGCAGAGGCTATCGCCGCCTCCTCAGTAACCCTTACAAAGTCAAGAGCAAGATTCCTATCCATAGGTACACCCCCAACGCTGGGCTTTGCCTATGCTGTTTTTATATTTTGTCTTTGGCTACACAGCAAACGCGCAAACACAAATCTTTAAAAAGAAGATAAGTACACCACTTCATAATGGCAACATTGACTCTTACTGGTCGTGCTCCTGCAGGCAGAACCATTGCCTACTATCTTTTTGGAAGCGATGGGACAAGGCTGCATTTTAATCCTGTGAATGAGTACCTCTCAGTTAAGCTTGGCCTTGGGGGCGGTGTTGATACAGCAGGCAAACTGGCTCAGGCCCTCGGACGGGCTTCCGGGTTTTCAGGCATTGACCAGCTTTTAGCGCAGCAGACTTCAGCCTTTTTTGAAGCAAGGCCTGAAGGTTTTGAACAGCCTTTCCCAATCGGGCTGTATGTCGAGCCCTGTAATGTTAACTTGTGGGATAAGACAGAAAGCGGCCTTTACCAGCGCAGGCAGGAAACCAGGTTTTACGTTCGCCTGAGTCATGACGCCAGCTTTATGCCCATTGACCCAAGCAGAAAAAGATTGGAAAGACTGGCGGATCCGGGCTATGAGGCGGCAATTAACAAGATTGCCCAAGCCGTGGCAGACAGACTGCATAATGAGGTGCGTGGCCTGGTCGCCCTGGTGCATGATTTGAGAGGAACCCTGGAGTATGATGACCTGTTTCTCGCAGAGGCTGACCAGGAGGGCATGCGAAGATTGATGCATGCGGCTCACATTACAGGAATCCACCATATTGGAACTGTCACAAGCGGGACAATCGGCGAAGGCCAAAATTTCCTTGATTGGGTTGAGAGATACAGCCCCCTCAGGTATCCAGGCTACAGCAGGTTTGCCATTTGCGATTCGCTTACCACTGCCAAGGCTATGTCGCCTGCGGCTCAGAATTATGGCCAGGTTCTGGTCAATGCGCAGGATGCTGCCGAAATCAGAGAAAGCCTGGAATGGCTTTCCAAGAGCAAAACGCCTGCGTTCCCTGACTTTGTCCATGCATGGTCAAACTGGGCTCTGCGTGACACTGAGAATTCATTTATCATCGATTTTCCACCAGATATTTCAGATGGGCTTAAGGCTCTGATCATTTTGCAAGCCCAGGAATTCAGTTTTTGGGCAGGCAGGCTTTTAGGAACACCACTATCAACCATAACCAAGACTGCGTTTTCAAAGGGCGCCGAGAACGTCAGGCTCTATATGAGGCCTGAATATCTGGCAGAAAATGTCAAGTTAAGCAAGGGCAGTGCCCTAGAAAAATACCTTAGCCAGCACAGAGTTGAAAGTCTCACTGGAAGAATTTGCTATTTTGCGGACAAATATGGAAGTCCTGAGGAGATTGCAATCGGCCAGCACGCGCTGGTTGGCTTCGAGATTGACAGGAACGCGGATTTGCCTGAACTCGAGCTTGACAGGGAATTTCCCGGGCCAGGCCGAAGAATTCCAGCCTTCATAAGGGCCGATGATTACCTGACAGCAGCTGAAATAATGTCAAGAATTCTTAATGCCTCTTTTTTCAGGCGGCAATTGCACAACGCTTAAATACGCTCCTGCTGTCCCGGGGACATGCTTGACCGGCTGGGCGAGTCGCTGAGGAAAAGCCTTGACAGGATAACAAAGGCCCTCTTTGTAGACGAAACGCTGGTCAATGAGCTTGTCAAGGACCTCCAGAAGGCATTGCTGTCTGCTGACGTGAATGTAAGGCTTGTCTTTGACCTTACAAAGCGGATTAAGGAGCGGGCTTTGAAGGAGGAACTTCCGGGAATAAGCAAAAGGGAGCTTCTTGTAAAGATAGTCTACGAGGAGCTTGCAAGGTTCCTTGGAGAAGATGAGGCTTCAGTTGACACCTCCAGGAAACCTGCCAGCATCATGCTCGTCGGCCTTTTCGGCTCAGGAAAGACAACAACAGCCGGAAAGCTGGCGCTGTACTTCCAGAAAAGGGGCCTGAAGGCGGCACTTGTGCAGCTTGACGTCTACAGGCCCGCAGCCTACGAGCAACTATTACAGCTTGGGAAGAAAATCAACGTGCCTGTGTTCGGAAACCCCCGGGAAAAGGATCCTATAAGGATTTACAATGCAAACGAGTACGACAAGTTTGACGTCGTCATCTTTGACACAGCCGGAAGGGACGCCCTCTCTGCCGACCTGATAAGTGAGCTTAAGGCAATAAGCAGCACAATCCGGCCTTCTGAGACCCTTCTTGTCATCTCAGCCGACATAGGCCAGGCTGCTGAAAGGCAGGCACTGGCTTTCAATGACGCGAGCAAAATCACAGGGGTAATAATCACCAAGCTTGAGGGCACTGCAAAGGGCGGCGGGGCCCTTACAGCATGCGCTGCATCAGGCGCGCCTGTCAAGTTTATTGGCGTAGGGGAAAAGGCTGACGACCTTGAAAGATTCAACCCCCAGGGCTTTGTAGGCAGGCTCCTCGGAATGGGCGACATAGAGGCACTGCTTGAGAAGGCAAGGGAGGCCATGACAGAGGAAGAAACCGAGGACCTCAGCCGCAGGCTGCTCAAAGGCGAATTCACGCTTCTGGACCTGTACGACCAGATGCAGGCAATGAAGAAGATGGGGCCGCTTAACAAAATCATGGAAATGGTCCCAGGCATGGGCCAGCTGAAGCTCCCGAAGGAGCTCATAGAAGTCCAGCAAAGCAAGCTTGAGCACTGGAAGACAGCAATGGACTCAATGACACAGAAAGAACTGGAAGACCCTGAGCTAATCGACACAAACAGGGCTGCCCGAATCTCAAAAGGCTCAGGAGTGCCCCAGGCAGAGATAAGGGAACTGATAAAGCAATACAGGCAGGCCAAGAAGCTGGTGAAGATGTTCAAGGGCGGAACTGAAAAGGACATGAAGAAGATAATGAAAAAGCTTGGTGCAAGCGGGGTTTTAAAGTAGCTTGGCAATAGTTTATATATTCGCTGGTGAAAACAATTAGGATGGATATCAATTCAGTAACGTCCAACGAGTATGTGATTGTATTGCTTGGCCTGGTGGCCGCTTATGTTCTGGCAAAGGTGGCCCACATCATACTCTCCAAGTATATTAAAGGCCTTACGCAGAAGACAAAGACTGACCTTGATGACAGGCTGCTGGCCGCCCTTGGAACCCCCTTTGTGGCGGGAGTTGTCCTGGTGGTGCTGTTCTTCACTGCCCAGAGGACGGTTTTTATCCAGCAGAACAAGGCGATATATGACGGAATTTATTATGTAATTGCGATCCTGTGGATTTTGTTTGTAAGTCAACGGATAGTGAAAGTTGGCATACAGACCTGGCTGGCGCCCCGGGGTGGTGCTGGAGGCGTGCCCCGGCTTTTCATAAACACGATTTACGTCTTTATTTACATGGTTGGGCTGATAATTATACTTAAGCATTTCAACGTTGAGATATCTCCGCTGATTGCCACGCTTGGCATTGGAGGCCTGGCAATCGGGCTTGCCCTTCAGGACACGCTTTCCAATTTCTTTGGCGGCGTTTACATTGCATCTGACAAGCCTATAAGGGTGAAGGATTACATTGAACTGGACAATGGCCTTGGAGGGCATATTGAGGATATTGGCTGGAGGACTACACGGATAAAGACTTTGCCCGGGAATATCATTGTTGTGCCCAACTCAAAAATTGCCAACTCCGTACTCACAAACTATGACCTGACTGTGCCTGAGATGAGCGTTGTGGTGAAGGTTGGTGTTTCATACAAGTCCGACCTTAAGGAGGTTGAAAAGGTAACTGCGGATGTGGCCCGGAAAACCCAGAAGACAGTCCAGGGAGCTGTCAGGGAATTCGAGCCATTCATAAGATACAATGAGTTCGGCGATTCCAACATAAACTTTTCAGTCATTTTGCGCGTGGAAAAATTTGTGGATAAATATCTTGTAATGCACGAGTTTATAAAGGCGCTTAAGGAGGCATACGACAAGAACGGCATTGAGATTTCCTCACCTGTAAGGAAGGTTCATTTGTCCAAGGGCAAGGGCTAGCTGAACTGTTTATTAATTTCGTATGTATCATTATGCCGGGATCGCATAACCTGGTATTGCGCAGGCCTGGAATTTTATCCGCAAGCCTGGCCCTCACGGGCGTCTGGGTTCAAATCCCAGTCCCGGCGTGTTTTTTTTTCACAAAGTAAGCGGATGAGCGGATAAAAGAGAAAAGAATTTATTGCCTGGTTTATGAAGATTTACAGCTGGTTCTGCTTGTTGCTGCAAGTGGGAAAAAGGATCAACAGGCTACAATAGGTCATATCAAGGAAAACCTGAAAGAGTTTAGAGCCGTTGCTGAAAAACTCTAAGCCAAGCGCCTATACCTGCCCTTTTTCAGGTCATCAAGACTATTTGCAAACTGCCTTGCAAGCTCAAAGTCTATTGCTTCGAGCTGCTTTAGCCTTAAGTATTCCTGCCTGGGTATGGTAACTGTTTCCATTAAATTAGAAAAAAGCAGAATATCTATAAAAAGTTACCTTTTTTCTGCTAACGCCTTCTTGTTTTGTAAGTTCAAATAGAAGTGCTGGCATGCCATGAATTTACTGCATCGTTCCTTTTCTCGCCTCTGCAACCCTGCGCTCAATCTCCTTCCATCCATCAGCAGGCATGCTCTCCCATATCCCGGCATAATCCAGAAGGCGTTTCTTTTTGCCAAAGCCTTCCACAATCAACTCGGAGAAGCTTTCGCCTGGCCGCTTGTTCCTCAGCAGCAGCTTGTAGGCCTCCTCTGTAAGCGATATGGTCTTTTTGGCCATGGGTATGATACACAGTGTTTAAACTTTACGGAGCCTGGAACCGCTAAGGCCTTCTGTAGCCGCGCAGCCTTTCGACCAAAGAATTAAACTGCGCCTGCGCATCTGCGGACAAATCGCCTGCCTGCCTGAGAGCTTCCTCGCCCTCCTCAATTGCATCCCGGTTGTCAGCGACAGTTTCATCCAAACCACCAATCAGAGCCTTATACCTAGCCACCAATTCCTCAGCCCGCCTTAGGGCTTCATAATCTGCCATACTTTGGACGTGCGCAGACAAGTATATAAAGCTTTCTATTTTGTAGCCACATATAAGTGGTGAAAGCGGCGATGTATCTGCCTGCCTCAGCAAGGAACAACAGCATTAGCCATTGTGAAAAAAATATAAGCAGCAAAAGTCTCCCGCCCTAATGCCTGACATCCTTACATTGGAGATTGAGAAGCAGGCAAAGGCAAGAGGCCTTTACGACCTGCTGGAAGTGTATTATAGAATCAGGGCGGTCGGACTTCCGGACAGGGTTGATGCGATTTTTCTTGTGCCGAACACTGAGGACAATGAGTGGTCTATCTTTACAGGAGCCAAAAGCCTTGAAAGGCTATCACAGATGTTTCTGATTCTGGACGGGGCAGAGGCCAACGGATACCCTGGCTTTGAAAACTGGTACAGGAGATTTTCAGACTATGTTAACAGTGAAAGGATCAGGATGGTTCCCATAGCAGACAGGCATAAGGTAAACACCCTTTCAAAGTTTAAGGCGCTGGTTCCCTGGGCAATGGAGCAGGGAATTACTTCTGTCTGCCTTGTCCCAGCTCCCTTCCATTACCTTCGCACTTTTATGACTGCCGCAAGCGTTGCGATAAGGGAAGGCGTTGCCATAGGGGGAGTTCCAGAGCTTCGGATATATCCCCATGCTGGCGCAGAGCAGCCATGGGATGAATTCGTATATCACTCCCAGGGCATTGTTTGGGCGACGAGGCGGGAGTTTGTTAGAATAGAGCTTGACCAGATTGTCAAATACCAGCGTGACGGAAAGGATGGCTTACCAAACAGCATCGAGCCTACTGCAAGGATACTGGAATATGTTGGGACTCTTGCATGATGTCATATTAAAGTGCAGAAATAATCAAACTTTTTGCTACATTTGCGGGAAAGGGGAACTAAAGGCAATTGTAAAGCCCTATGTCCTGCTGCCCAAAAGGATAATTGACTTCATGGACATAAAAAAAGGCAAGCCTGTAAAAATATACCCGGAAAGCAGGAGCAGGATAGTTGTCGAGTTTGGATAAATAGCAGGTGAAACCCTTATATACCGGCAGCCTTCGGGCATCCTGATGCGGCTATTCCCCTATGAGCAGGTCCGGGACGGGCAGAAGCTTTTCATGGAGGACGTGTACAGCGCAGTCTCATCAGGAAAATGCCTTGTGGCCCATGCGCCTACAGGGCTTGGAAAGACCGCTGCTGCATTGTCGCCTGCGCTTGAGTTGGCTATTGAGAAAGGGCTGACTGTCTTCTTCCTGACTTCAAGGCAGACCCAGCACGCAATCGCAGTGGAAACGCTTGCAAGGATAAGGCATAAAGCAAGGTTTGCCGCAATCGACATCGTAGGCAAGAAAAACATGTGCGCCCAGCCAGGAGTCCAGGATTTGCCTGTCAGCCAGTTCCACGAGTACTGCCGGTCATTAAGGCAGAATAACCAGTGCAGGTTTTACACTAACCTGAGGAGAAGCGGCGAGATTTCCAATGAGGCTCAGGCGGTTGTTTCCGGGCTGAAGGCTGACGTGCTGCATTCAGAGCAGGCTGTTGAGCTTGGGAAGAAATGGAGCGTCTGCCCCTATGAGGCCGCTGCACTTGCCTCCTCGGATGCCTCAGTAATCATAGCCGATTACTATTACCTTTTCCATCCGAAGATAAGGGAGGGCTTCCTCAGGAAGACCGGCAAGTCGCTTCAGGAATCAATAATCATCATTGACGAGGGCCACAACCTGCCTGACAGGATGCGCGAGATGCTCACTTCCAGAATTTCGTCATTTGCCCTGGAAAGGGCAGCCGGAGAAGCGAAGAGAGCCGGCGGCCCAATGGCAGAGGAGTTTATTTCAAGCTTAAGGAGGGCAGTGAGCTCAAACTCGGATAATGATGGGGAGAGGATAGTAAAGAAAGCTGACCTCACCAACGCGTTGAATGGCTTTGACATCGTATCCTGCCTGAAACTCCTTGAGACAATCGCTGACTCTGTAAGGGAGGAGGACCGACAAAGCTATTGCGGCTCTGTAGCCGACTTTGTGTCTGCATGGGTTTCAGGCAGCGATGATGGCTTTGCCCGAATCTTCTCAAGGGCAGGCCGGGCCTTTTCATTATCATTCAAGTGCCTTGACCCTGGAATTGAGACCGGAAAGGTCATTGCGCAGGCGCATAGCGTGGTCATTATGAGCGGAACGCTGCTGCCAACCTCCATGTACAGGGAAATCCTTGGCTTTCCTGAAGGGACTGTGGAGCGCCAGTACAGGAACCCGTTCCCGCGGGGCAACAGGCTGCCGATGATAATAAATTCCGTAACAACCCAGTACAGCCTTCGCTCTGACGAGGAATTCAGGCGAATAGCAGAGGTATGCATCCAGGCATCAAGGGAAATCCCAGGCAACATGGCAGTCTATTTCCCAAGCTACCAGCTTCTGGGCGAAGTCCACAGGCACCTTTACGGGAAGGTTGGCAAGCTGATATTCACAGAAATGCCCAACATCAGCAAGGAGGATAAGGCAAGGCTCTTGTCGGATTACAAGGCCTGCTTTCTCCGCGGCGGCCTCCTCATGGCAGTCATTGGAGGCAGCTTTAGCGAAGGCATTGATTTGCCAGGCAACCTCCTAAATGGCGTGCTGATAGTCGGCCTGCCGCTTGCGCAGCCAGACCTCTACACAAGCGAGCTGATAAGGTTTTATGACACAAGATATGGAAAGGGCTGGGACTATGGCTATGTTTTCCCTGCCTTCACAAAAGCCCTCCAGTCAGCCGGAAGGTGCATAAGAAGCGAGAATGACAGGGGTGCAATGCTGTTCCTGGACAGAAGATATGCCTGGCCGAGGTATTATTCCCTGTTCCCAGGAGACCTTCGGCCTACGGTTACCAGGGAATTCGTCCCAAAGCTACGGGATTTCTTCAAGCCTCAATAAATCCCGCCTGCAACTTCGCCTCCCACCTCTGCCTGGTTTCCGGAAGTTGCCCTTGTCCTCGCGCTGGAACCTAATCCGATGCTCAGGCGGCCAGCACTAACTGTAACATTGGCATCAGCCGGAATGCCGAGCCCAACGCCCACATTGCCATTTACATCCATGCCAACCTTAACCCTGGTCCTAACCGAGCCGCCTGAAATGATTGCCTCATTACCCCGCACAGTTACCTGCGCATTCTCCCGGGTCTCCAGCTGCACGACCGGAGCCATTACATACTCGCCCTGGCCAGTTGTGTGCAGCGACTCATCTGCCTGGAAGTCAAAAACAGCAACAGCAGTTGAATTTGCCTTCACTGTGAATTCGCCCTTTATCTTAAGCTCATTCGAAGGCAGCTTTGCCTCGTGGTCGCCCTCAGAATCTGTAACAACCACCTTTGAAATCCCAAGCCTGACCTCATTATAATTGCCCTCCCACAGGGCTGCGTCAGCCATAACCGCCTGCTTCCCCTCTGCCTTCAGCTGAAGCAGGTCATAAGTCTGCCTTGAAGAGGACAAATCAACCCAGCTTCCTGCCTCTGACCTCGCCCTTACACTATCAACAGTCACCTTTACGCTGGTTACCGCGCCCATATCTGCAGCTGCATCTGTCATAGTGTATACAGCCCTTCCGGACTGCTGCGATGTGCCTCCCGATGAGCCTGAGCTGCTACTCTGGTAGTTGCCCTCAGCCGCGCATCCAGCCAGCAGCAGAACTGCAAACACAGCCATAACTGAAAGAATTTTCATTGTTTGCACCCCTCCGAGTTTACCCATTTACTGATGAGCATGCTTCGCCCCTTTATAAGGCTTTATTAATAACTTTTATAAATTCCCGGGATTTAGCGCTTTTCCCTGAGCGGGACTAAAACTGCCTCGCTGGTGTAGTCCGGCCAATCATGCGGCCCTCTCGAGGCCGCGACCTGGGTTCAAATCCCAGGCGAGGCATTTTTAACGCAGTATAAGAATGCCGGGAAGAGGCCTTTGATTTTCATGCAGCAAATAGCAGGTATTACCAATGGCGATTATTCTTTATACGCGTCCTTTCTGTGATCAAAACAGTTGATAATTATTTTATCCTGCTCTAGCCTGTAGATTATCCTGAATGGAGGGACTCTTAGGCTGCGGTGCCCCTTAAGATTACGCTTCAATGGCTTTCCTGATTCGGGATTCTCGCTTAACTTTTTAAGCTGCTTTATTAAGCGCATCCTCAAAGATTGGTCTTTAACCTTTTTGAACTCCTTTTTGAATTCTTCAGAAAACAGAAGATGCATTTTTATGCCATCAATAAGTCGTCAATCTCCTTATCACCCATAGCAGTATCTGCCTCAACGAACCTGCCTTCCTTAATCTGTTCCTCGCTTCTCCTGATTTTTTCAATAAGGAGCATATCGTCCCTCAGCGCCTCCTGGCTGATTTGCTTCAGCATAATGTTCCCACCTTCATTAAAAACTATGAATTTTGCAGATGGCTTAATGCCCGCGTCTTTCCTGACTTCCACAGGTATTACCACCTGGCCATTCCTTGAAATTTTAGTTATGGCGACTTCCATAATTACCACCTGTTTTAATATTAAAACATGTTTTATATTTAAAGCTTTCGAATAAAGAGGATTTCTTTCCAATCAGCCTCAAGAAAAAAAAGAATAATGCTGAACACATTGGAACCGCATGGCACTGGTTGCAGAGTTCAGGGATTTCCTGAAGGAATACAAGATTGTTGGCCTGGCAGTTGCCTTTGCAATAGGCGCTGCGCTCACGAAGCTTGTCCAGTCCATGGTCAATGACATAATAATGCCGTTCCTCACCCCATTTGTCCCTGGCGGCGCATGGGAAGCTGCAAAACTTGCCATTGGCCCTATTCTCATAAGCTGGGGGTCCTTCGCCAGCAATGCCCTGAATTTTCTTATCATAGCCTTGTTTGTCTTCCTTTTTGCCAAGGTTGTCCTCAAGGAGGAGAAGGTCGCCAGGAAATAGCAAAGGCATAAAAATCAGGGATTTCTACACAGCGCTGTGCCAGGTTGGCAGAATCCGGCTATTGCGGCGGTCTCGAAGCGTTTACGCTGGGTGAACCGTTGCCCGAAAGGGCTTCCAGGTTCAAATCCTGGGCCTGGCGTCTTTTTCTATTTTATCGAGGGGTAAAATTAAGGATTTCTTTACTTGAGTATACAAAACACAAACTATTTAAATTACAAAGTTTACATTGTATTACATGGTTATTGTTGTAGCTGACTCTTCAGCTCTTATATTGCTTTGTAAAATAGAACTGTTAGAGTCGTTGTGCCAGAAGCACAAAATCGTAATCCCGCTGGAGGTTTACAAAGAAGCCGTTGAAGAAGGTCTAGCCAGGAAGCACCCAGATGCCTTAAAACTAAGAGAGCTAATCGATAAAAAAATGATAAAAATCGAAAAAGTTACTTGGATAGCTGAATTCCGTAAGGTTAAGGAAAATCATGGCTTGGGAGAAGGGGAAGCCGAGGCTATTTGCCTGGTTTTGGAGAATAAAGCTTCAATAGTGGCACTGGATGACTTCAAGGCAATAAGATATTGTGAAAGATTCAGAATACCATTTACAACTACAATTACACTAATAATGGACTCATATGAAGAAAAAGAAATAGACAAAAATACTGCTGCAAAAATGATGAGGGATCTAGCAGTAAAAGGAAGGTTTAACAACCAGGTTATTTTCAAAGCACTTGAAAAATTGGAAGGTGGTAAAAATGGCTGAAAACATGAAAGTAATTGCTTTAAGGCTTGATAAGGAAAGCCAGGAGTATCTGAATACTGTTAGTTCCTTTCTAAAGGCCGATAAATCAACAATAATAAGGAACATACTTCATTCTGGGATAGAAGAAGATAGGAAGCAAAGAGCACTTGACATGTACAAAAAAAATAAGTTTTCCCTGGGACAGGCTGCAAAATTTGCTCAGATGTACATTGGCGACTTTTTGGAATTAATGGCAGAAAGGGGCGTGGAAAACAATCTTACTCTGGAGATGGTAGAGAAAGCTACCAGTTTAAGCGATTTTCGTGCAAACCCTAAAGCCAGGAAACATTAACAAGCTGTCAGACGTCTGGGCCTGGCGCTCCATTTTTTCTTAGGATTTGAACTTTTTTGCCGAAAGGTTTTTATATTAACATCACATTAAGGGTTTGTTAATGGGGTATTAACAATGGTTCAGGCAATAATCAACATATCAGATGATGCAAACAGGGTATTGAACGTGGTTAAGGCAAAATACGGCCTAAAAGACAAGTCAGCTGCAATAGATAAAATAGTAAAGTCATTCGGTGAGGAAATTCTCGAACCTGAACTTAAGCCAGAGTACGTTGAAAGAGCCATGATGATTGACAAGCAGTCCCCAATCAAAATAGGGACTATTGAAAACTTAAGGAAACGTTATGGCTGAACCTTATTCTTTTGATCTATCCCCTGAGCTGGAAAAAATACTTGGAAAGCTGTCAAAGAAAAACAAATTTCAGTATGAGCAGATTCTAAGGAAAATTGGAGAAGCAATCAAGAACCCTCAGCATTACAAGAATTTAAGGGCGCCGCTTCAGCATTGGAAGAGAGTTCACATTGATTCGCATCTTGTATTGACCTTTTCAGTTGACGAGCAAAACAAGAAAGTCACGTTCAAGGATTTCCAGCACCATGACACAATTTACGAATAGGAATACTGTTGTGCTTTTTGACCTAAGCGGGGTTTTCTTTAATGAAGGGCTCAGTGTGGCTGTCAAGGAAATCAGGCGGAAATACGGCATTGAATCTTCCAAAGTAGAACATGTTCTTAATGGAGCTTTTGCAAAAGAATACAGGACAGGTTTAATTGAGCCAGAGGATTTTTGGCAAAGGGCCAGCTCAGAGCTGAAAGTGAATAATATTGGAGAATTGGCTCAAATATTCTTTAACTCTTACTATCCAAATAAAGAAACTGCCGATTTGCTGGCCAGGTTGAGAAAAGCTGGCATAAAAACGGCTTATCTATCCAATAGTCCGAAAGACAGGGCAGAATACCTTGACAAGAAATATGGATTCCTTGCACTGTTTGATTTCGGGCTTTGCTCTTATGAGGCGCATGCTTGGAAGCCTGACATTGAATTCTTTGAAGCTTTTTTGAGAAAATTCAGGATAAAACCAGGTGATGCCATTTATGTTGAGGACAGGGAACCGCATTTGAAACCTGCCCGTGATTTGGGCATGCAAGTTATTCAATACAAGAACACTCAACAACTAGAAAGAGAATTAAATCAGCACGGTTTGAGATTTTAGCGCCAAAGAAGGAGAATCTTCCCTAATCCTGGGCCTGGCGCTGCTGCGACGTGCCCAGGCAATCCTCGCAGATTCCCTCTATCTCCAGCTGGAAATGGCACACCGAGCCCCTGATTTTCCTCTGGATGAAGTCCACTGAATCAAGCCTGATGCTGGAAACCAGGCCGCATTCAGTGCATCTGAAATGGCAGTGCGTCTTGTTGCTTACTGAAAAGAGCATCCTGTTCTCGCAGCTGTAGGCGTGGATCAGGTTTTTTCCTGCGGGAATCGTTAAGGAACCTGTAGACAGTGGCCATTCCAATGCCTTTGTCCTTTTTCCTGGCAGAATGGAACAGCTCTTCTGCCCTGAAGAAGGTTGTGAATTTTTCAGCCTCGTCCTGAAGGAGGCGCTTTTGCCTGGTTTTCCTCGAAAGCTTCCCCATATTGATAATAAGAATCAATTAGGTTTATAAATATTGCGTGCCTCCTTGAGAGGGCATGAGGGCAGGCATATTAATGCGGATGATTTGCCAACTTGCACTGTCTAAGCCCTGATTTTTGATTTGATGTTCATCTTGTTTGTCTCTTCCCTGATTATTTCCCAGTGCAGCTGCACAAGCCTTTTTATTGTCGGGTCAGCAGTGTTTAATTTGAAAAGCTTGGCCTTTCCAATAACCCTTGTGGGTACAACAGCATTTTTTTCCAGCAAATTCTTCCACACTCTAACAAAAGATGTCCATCCAACTCCCGCACCTTCGGCTATATCAGTCATTGAATAGTCAAAATCCTTCCCAAGTATCAGAAAGTTGATTATTCTAACCGAGGGTGAATCTCCAAAGTATCCTACAAATATGCTTTCGTCCCTCATTGCTTATTGAATAGCCAAGCCCATATTTAAACATTTCATTAAATATCAAAAAGAAGAAAGAAATAGAGGAGTTAATTGAATCCGCCTTCACTTAGGCTGCGCCAGGCCATATGAACAAGGAGTTACCTGGCTCCCCTGCGGCAAAACAGGAAATTCTCCATGGGAACCTTTAAATATAGCCACTTATTAGTGGATACATATGGGGATAATCAGATGGGGTGTGGGGACAGTTGGAAAATACGCTGCAAACGCAGCTGGCGGAGTTGCAGCCGCAGGAGCGCTTATATAGACAACGGAAAAGGCTATGCAGCCAAGGTTGGGGACGGGCTTGAGGCTTTGGCAAACGTTACTAATTTTATCCCAGCCGCCTACAAAATCAATGAGGCGGTAAGGGCCTACGATACAGTTACTGCAAAGGAGTTCGTTACCAAGTACGCTCCTGATTTTGACAGGCTGACTACAGCGGTTTCAAACATCTTTGACAACATAAGCAGGCAGCCGATTGAAACAGGCGCTGCAATGCTGACATGCGCTGCGGCAGGATATGCCCTCTCAAGGGCCATCGGATTCTGGCAGCACAAGGGACAGGGCGGATACATGACACGGCTTGAAAGAAGGGTTGGAGAACGCATCTGGCCTGAACCAAAAAAAACAGCCGGGCTAATGCCATGAACATACGGCAAAAAATTGATGGGGGCTTGTATGCTGCAACACTTGCAACCGGAATAGATGTTGTTGTGGGAGTTACAACAGGAGCCAGCCTGCACCACCACCTTGGATTGCCTCCGGCAGATGATTTCAGGATTATTGGAAAGCTGACTGCCTCTTACGCTGAAGGCTTTTTCTTTGCAGGATCTGCCTATTATTCGGCTGCCTATTCAACCGCCCGGCCAATAATTCAAGGCGCTGTTGAGAGGGGCCTTAGGCGAGTTCAGTCGGGATATGAGTCAGTCAAAAGCATAATTAAGGCCTACAGAAAATGATAGACAAAGCGAGCCTGCTGGAAAACGGAATTCCTGATTTCTGATTAAGCATATTTATATAAGCCTGGTGTTTTACGCTGCCAATCATGGCATACCTGGACACCAAACACAGGGATTACCTGTATGCTGCCTTTCGCGCAGGAATCGGAGTATTGTTCCTCATGCATGGGCTGATGAAACTGCTTGGCCTATGGGGAATGCCCGGAGGGCCTGCTGCCTTTGGAACACTGCCGTGGTATGCGGGCATGGCTGAGGCGCTTATCGGGCCTGCATTGGCATTTGGGGTGCTGACTCGCCTCGCCTCCCTTTTTGGCGTCATAGAAATGGCTGTGGCCTATTTCATGGGACACATTTCAGCGGGCGGCTGGAATCCACTTACAAACCAGGGCGAACCTGCCCTCCTGTTTATGCTGGCGTTCCTTGCAACCCTGGCCTTTGGCGCCGGGAAATTCAGCCTGGAGAATGCTCTCCTTGGAAAAGAACTATTCTGATAAAAAAAGAATAAATTTAAAAAGCCGGTATACTAACAGTATACTATGACTGTAACGACTGTTAAAATAAGGAATGAAACAAAGACCTCTCTGGATGAAATTAAATCAGACAGGGAGACCTATGATGAAGTTATCGCAAAGCTTGTTTCCAGTGCAAAAAAGAAAAACCTCAAGGATGAGCTTATTGCAGGTTACAAGGCAATAGGCAAGGACGAGCTTGAAACATTAAAGGACTGGGACTCGGCTTCTGCTGATTCAGACTGATGCTTGAAATAAAAAGGGGGGATATTTGGCTTGTTAATCTTGACCCAACCATAGGCCATGAAATAAAAAAAGTCCGGCCTGGATTGATAATACAAAATGACATAGGGAACAAGTACAGTCCAATCACCATTGTCGCGCCGATAACCTCCCAAAAAACAGAAAAAATTTTTCCCTTTGAAGTATTCCTGCCTAAAGGAACAGGCCTGGACAAGATTTCAAAAATTCTGCTAAATCAAATAAGAGCGATTGACAAAGTCAGGCTAACAAGGAAAATTGGCAGGCTGGATGAGGATACAGTTCGGAAAGTCGATGAAGCATTAAGAATAAGCTTGGGGCTATAAGGATGGAATAATGAACCCGATGAAAATGGCGTCATTGGCATTCTGGAACATTTTGGCCTGGCTTAATGTCTTGCTAAATCACCTTTTCCTGACCAAGAGTGCCAGCACAATCAGGCCGGCGGCAGCGAGACCAATAACCAGAGCCGGGAGTTCAGCTTTCTGCTGTTCCTCAAGCTCATAATACTCCACTGTAACAGGTATCTGCCTCTCATACACCAGCCTGCCTGCTGAATATGCATAAGCAGTGAGGTTCCCTGTGGCCTGCATTAGCCTTGGCTGGCTGGACTTAACCGCGAAGCCGCCGGGAGAATCAGCCTTGGTGGCATTTGCCTGCCTGGGAGTGATCAGCAAAGTTGATGGCAGGGATGAGCCGTACCTTAACTCAATTTTCCCGCTGAGCTTCGCTGCTGCAACAAACCTGAATTCATGCCCATCGCATTGTGAAACCGAAGCAATGGTTGCCTGAAAGCTGGACTGGTCTGCAATGTAGATTTGGTCAGGAAGGCCAATAAGCTGAATATCAGTGCAATTTTCCGGCTGCGGCTTGCCTGGTTTTTTCTGCGGTGAAGGCTGCCGCACCTCCTGTGGTGCCTGCTGCCTGCTGGCCTGCCTTGGTGGCGTTCCGCCTGTGGATGTGCTTCCTGCTGAGCCGCCTGAAGAGGAGCCTGCGCTGGATGAGGGAGCGGCAATTGCGGTCGGCCCAGCCTGCCTTTGCTGGCCGAAGGCGCCAAAGAGGCTGAGGTGAGTTACGTTAGCCGTGACCCTGTTTGCCGTTGTGTTTACTGTTGAGTTTTCCGCCTGCCAATTTGCGGATGTCTCGTTGTAGTAATATACTTTTATCGTTGACTCATCAATAGCCGCATGCTCATCATAGGCTATTGTGATTTCCGCGCTGGAGACGTTTGCCTCAGCCGAATGGGTTATTTCAACAAATTTTTCCAGCGGCATGGCTTCAGTGCTTATGTTGACCGGGCTCTCATTGTACTCCGCCATATATACCTGCCGGGTGATGTTATCCGAGTATTTTATCCTCGCCGTGGTGTTTGATGATGTGAGGGTTGCCTGGCCTGTTGCGTTTTCTGTTTTAACCTCAGCCACTTTGGAGATTGCCACGGCTCCGAGGGTGTTGTTCTCGCTGCCGATGTGCAATTTTGCTATGAACAGCCCTGCGAGTCTGCTTAAGTTGAAGGTATAGTTGAATGTTCCATTTACGTTTTGCCCCGCCTCATTCAAAGCAACCTGCCCTTCCCTATAAAGCGTCACGCTCGTGTTAACTTCGGTTTCATTGATTATCCTGGCCGTCACTGTAAGGATTCCTGTGGCTGCCTCTGGCATGTTATAGCCTGCGAGCCGGGGCTGGCTGCTGCACGACTGTTGGAATTCTGAGCCGTTGCCGCTATAAGTGTCGGACAGAAGCAGGCTTTTGCCATAGCAACTGTTAATGTCTGTTATGTTTGTGCATTGCCTGAAGCCGCCTGCGCAGCTTCCGTAAGAGCGGCAGGTCCAGGATGGAGCGCAGAAGTCGCATAGGTAGCTTTTGTTTGACGGATGGCTGTTGTCTGACTGCAGGCCTGTTTTATTGTAGCATAAGCTGGAGTCCAGGTAGTATGAGATGATTGTGTCATTAACAAGGCAACTGCCATTGAATTCAGTCCAAAGCGGAGTGCAGAAGTCACAGCCAAAGGTCGTATTTGCGGGCACCCTGTCAGACTCAAGAAGCGTCTGGCCATAACAGCTGTTTAAATCCTCAGCCCACATGACAAGCGTGTCATTCCTAAGGCAGCTGGTGTTGCGAAGCAGCAGATTTGGCGTGCAATAGTCGCATGCGCCGTAAGTGCCGTTGTCGGCGGGGATTCCATCGCTTGTGCCGCAGGTGTTTGCATCTGCGTATATCTTTTGCCTGCTGTCGTTTGGAAGACACTGGCCGTAGGCTGCCTGCCACGACTCAGTGCAGTTTGCCCTGGAATAGTTTGCCGCGATTGCCATAAGCACAGGCGTTTCCACGCCGCTGCCCTTCAGAATTGCCTTGAACATGATTTTTCCTGCAGCTGCTGCTGACAAATCCTGCCCTGCCACAGACCATGTGCTGCCTGAATCAGTGGAATAATAGTATTCAACAGCCTGCCCGTTTAGCACTGCTGATGCGCTGAAATTGCCCCACTTGTCCATGGAGGAGGGCGTGAAGTCTGCGCTCTGTATTTCACCGGCAGCAGCGTATGAATTGCTGTATACATAAAATGCATACTGGTCTGTGTAATTTGCCTCAACATAGTCAACTTTCACTGTGCTGTCTGAGTCGAGGGTTATGCCTGCCGTTTGGTATGGAAGCCCTGCCAGGGTGATTGTGTACCATCCCTTGTCTTTTGAATGGCTTACCTCGCCGTAGCCAGGGCTTGCGCAGCCTGAGGAAAGGCAGATTCTCAGCTTGTCAGCCTTGCTTGGACCCATGTAGATGCTGATGTTGTCGCCGTTGCCCAGGGCATGGCTGAAGGTGATGTCCAGTGCCTTATTCTTGCTTAGGGAGGCGTGGGAATTGTCAACAGCCGCTATCATGGCCAGTGCATCCTCTGTTTCATTTTCATCATCAACAAGCAGGGCATTTATTGCCTTGCTTTGGTTTGTTGTGCTGTCGTACTGGATGCTGGTTACCGTAACAACAGCCAGCCTGACTCCACCGCTGATGTTTATTGATGAATTGTACTGGTAGTCGCCTGGAGTGCTGAAGTCCCACAGGCGTTGCCGCTGCTCGTATGTTACATGGCCAGTTACGCCCTGGTTTGGCCCGAAAGTGGCCAGCAACACTGCACCAATCGCTGCAACAAGAAGGAGCACCCATTCTTTTTCCATCTGTGATTAAGCCAGCTTGGGATTTATAAAATTGATGCTCATAAAATTTTCATGTCAGAAACATTTAAATATAAGCTAGTGTTAATCAGTTATTAGCTAATAATACTTTGTGATGAAAATGGCTGAATTGATGGAAAGAAGGAAAGTAGAACATTCGCCTACTCTAAATACGGTCTTTATGGTTGAAGAAGCATTTAAAAATATGGACGAAAGTGTAATTTCAGTTGCCCAACTCAAAAGAAAACTTCCCAAGCAAATAAATCACAACACTCTCAAATTAATTCTTGAATATTTGGAAGAGAGTAACAAAATAGCGGTAACAATGAAAGGAATTACGTGGATCCACAATACGAATCAAAAAATAAGGAAAGCGATAAAGGAAGGCCTTGAATTATGAAAAAAGCAAGGGTAATTTTTTCTCCAGAGGCTGAAGAAGTATACAAACACCTAAACGAAATTGCTCCAAATTCAAAAGTTGACAGGTCAATTCTAAACGCCATCAATAAAAAAGCGGGACTGATTAAGGCAAATGTTCATTACGGAGAGCCAATTGCCAAAAAACTGATTCCAGATGAATACAAAACAAAATATGAAGCTACAAATTTATTCAGAGTAGAACTGCCCAGTTTTTGGAGAATGTTATACGCATTAACAGATGGAGAAAGTCAGATTGAAATTGTTGCTTTTGTCCTTGACATTTTGAATCATAAGGATTACGACAAAAAATTTGGTTACAAATAACTACTTCTTGCCCTTCCTGCTTTCATAGATTGCTCGCCTTTCAAGTGAAGCACACGAACTTCCTGATGAAGCGGGTACCAAAGAATTTAATATCCGGCTTTAATCCCCGCCTCAGCATGGACTTTTCACCCGGAATGATTCAAGACAACGTTGCCCGCATTCTGGCAGAACCCGCGGCCTTTGGCATGGAGAGGCACGCCCACCATATCTACCTTGACAGGGTTGCCGAGGCACGCTTTCATCTCGCCCGGGGCTTCCAGATTATCAATGACGAGATGCGGCTGAACCCCAAACATTCTGCCGCCACCTTCCAGATGCCATGCATGGTTACAGCGCTCGCCCACAGCAGCTGCGTTGACCGGGTCCAGGATGAGGCTCACTTCACCTACCTCAACGACATAGGAAGGAGGTTTGGAATGATGTCTGAGGTTGGCCTTCCGAGGTTTGAGCGCCACTTTCCCGCAGGGGGCGGAGTCATTGACGCCCGGACAATAGCGGAGGTCACAGTAAGCCATGCCGTGGACGAGGCCATCAGGTCAGCACTTTACGCCGGAAACCCGTGCTCGGGGATTTTATACAGCTTTGACATCCAGACGCATGTGGGCCGCCTGGACTCAGACAAGGCGACCTCATTCGGGATGACCAGAGAATCGGCGTACCGCGGCCAAAGGGCTGCATGCGGCGCAGTCATGGCGGCGCTTAACCATGCTGACCTGTCCAATGCAGACCACAGCCGCATTTTGTCAAGCCTGGGCGAAGAAAATGTCAGGACTCTAAGAAGGGGCGTAATTGCAGAGACCGGGGAGGACATCACTGCTGCGGTGGCCTCTGCGCTGCTTGCAGTCCGCGGGCTTGAGGCTTCCCTGCCTGCCTTCGCCGCTGAGATGGACACGCACGGAGTGGCACACCTCACCGCCTCAATGGTTGTGAACAGGCGAACAAGGGACGACACGGTTATTCTTCTCGGAGAGGGGATTATTTTCAACGGCAGAACGCATTCACGCGGGTTTGGGGCAGACGCCTCAAAGTTCTCCGGCAGGGTGGTTGAGCACCACGGCGACAAGAGGATGCTGCTCACTTATTACGGTGAGGCCCCTGAGGGCTTTGGAGTCAGGGAGTCGGATTACAAGGTGCATCAGGGTGCCGGGCATTAAATCAGTTATTCCAGAACAATCAGCTTTGCTTCTATTCCTGCCACGGCATTGTAAAAGTAAGCAATCACAATAAGAAGTTTTTCAAAAAGGCGAGGAAAATGTCTGAAAGACAGGAGTTACGCTGCGGCCCTCTCTGCAAACCTCTGCGCCCTTGCAAGGTATGCTTCACGACGCTTTGGACTGCCCTGGAGCCTTTCAGCTGCGGTGGAAAAGTGGTCCGAGGCTGCCTGGTATAAGCTGGCCGCCTGCTGCCTGGCCTGTTTCAGGGCGTCGCCATCCCCAGACCTCTCAGCGCATTGCACCGCCAGGGTGAGGCAGAAGTCCAGCTTCGCCTCCAGCATAACTGGAGGCATCTTGTGCGGTATCAGTCTGGCTTTGACTATGTAGTTTGCACGCTCAAGCAGCCTGATTGCCCACTTGCGGTATACTTCGCTGATAGCTGCATTGGCCTCTTCAACTGCTGTTTCCCTGCATGGCGACTCTGCCGCGTACAGCCTTGCAAATTTGATGTAAGTCATGAAGGCAGGGCTTTTAGGATTGTGCACCATCAAATGCGACGGGTGCAAGCTCAGATCCTTGGCAGCAGCCTCAAGCGCCGAACAGACAACTTGCTGGTAAGCCATACAGGCGATTTTCCTTATTGTTCCTTCAGTGCTGGGAGAATCGTCCAGCAGCCTGGCCTGACTGAAAAAAATTCTAACCCTGAGCATGTAGTCGATGTAGCCCTGCGCATTGGGCGCAGGCTCGGTTCGCGCCAGCCGCTCTGCCTGCTGCAGTATTCCTTCCAGCCTTTGGACAGGGTCCTTCACCCCTCAGAGGGACTAAACCCTGCTTATAATGTTTATCCGCAGAAATCACTTAAAAAACCATTAACAACCAGCAGCCTGTGGCCACCCCAGATTCATCATCCCCCTTTCGGGAATCGTATGTGTACGGCCCGGCTTCGTGCACTGCCTTGCAATGTTCAATACCAAGGTACTAAAAGATTAAACAGCACCTTGCAACAAGCCCAAGCATCACCTCATCGACTGCAGCAACTCGCCTATGTCGGCCTCAATCGGCTCCTTCACTATGCTCTTCTGAGTTGGAGTCTGCTCCTCATACTGCTTTGCCTGCTCCCTGTAGAATACGCCTATGGGCAGCTTATCCGGCTCCAGAGCCCTTTTCATCGCTTCTATCTTGTCTGATGGGTTGTGGCCTTTCTCCTCAAGCTTGTAGATTCGCTCCCTGAACCACTGGTATGTGTTTACGCTGTTGAATGTCACGCAGGGCTGGAAGACGTCTATGAGGGAAAAGCCGCGGTGGTTGATTGCCTCCATGATAAGATTGGTGAGGTGCGCAGGGTCGCCTGCAAACCCCCTTGCCACGAATGTAGCCCCTCCTGCTATGGCCAGCGCGATTGGGTTTACAGGATGCTCTATCAGCCCTTCAGGGGTTGACCTTGACCTGAACCCGCAGTCTGCAGTGGGCGACGCCTGGCCTATCGTGAGCCCATACACCATGTTGTTGTGCACAATCAGGGTTATGTCAAAGTTCCTCCTCATAATGTGCATGAAGTGGCTCATCCCCTCGCCATAAGTATCGCCATCCCCTGAAACAACCACCACGTTAAGGTCGCGGTTGGCGAGCCTGGCTCCTTCGGCAACAGGCAAAGGCCTTCCGTGCAGGCCTTCAAACCCGTACGCCTTCATGAAGTTCACCATGTGGCCATGGCAGCCTATTCCAAAGACGAAGAAGTGCTTTTCAATCGGCATGTCCAGCTTGACGAGGCTGTTCTTAACGCTGGCGAAGATGGCGAAATCCCCGCAGTTATGCAGTATAGCGTTCCGGCTTACATAGCTGTGGACCTCCTGAACTTCCATGTTATAAACAGGCCCGTCATAGTCAAATGAGCTTACGCCTGAGACAGGGAGGAATGCATAGTCCCGGTCAATAATTGAGGATGCGCCTTTTCCTGCAGGCATTTCCCTTTCCTCGCCAATTATTTTTCCAAGGGTAGGGAAATCCCTTTTGCCGAGCACCCAGACAGACCATGCTTCCTGGTGACCTTCTCTTGCCGGCTCCCTTAACATGGTTGGAACTATTCCTTGCCTCAGCAGGAGGATTTTTACCTGCTCAGCCAGCCTGGGCGAGATTGTCTTGTAGCTTGCCCGCATCCTTTTTTGGTGAACCCAGCCATCGCCTCTCCATAATCCTTTCAGCAGTTCTTTTTGCAAGGCGGGTGGAAGAAGCATCATAAAGTGCGGCACTGTTTTTTCTTTGGCGCCGCTTTCGAACCATTCATGGAAGGCCCTTGCCAGCCTGGCAGAGTATATACTGACGTCAATTGTGTGCTTTTGCTGACGTATTTTGGTTGAGGCCTTTGTCCCGAACAACTGGCGGGCAATATCAGTTACATCCTGTGCAAGCGCCTTTTCTGCAGAGTTGAACGTGAATATGATTTCTGAATCAATGAAATTTTTTATGGCTCCTCTTTTCTTTATGTATCCTTCGGACAGGTAATAGCCGGCAAGCCTTGCAAATGATTCATTCACTGGAATTTTTTCCGGCAGCTCTTTGCTCTTTCTGTCTTGGAAAAGTCTGCCCGGAAGCTTCAGTGAACAGGTTTCCACCACATCCTTTGGTATTGGATAAGGAATGTAGTCTCCAACCTGTATTTTGTCCGCCCGTTCCCATGAAAGCTCTATGGTTGCATTTTCAGCCTTCAGCCTGCGTCTTTTGCCGACATACACAGGATGGTCATCAGTAACCACTGTTTCGCCAAAATACTTGGTCTTTATCCTGAACATTTTTCCCTTGTGCCGGTGAACCACCATTTCAGTGATTTTATGGTATCTGCCGTCACTTCCCAGCACTTTTTCCCCTTCCTTCAGTGTTTCAATTGCCTTGACGCTTGGGTTGGCATGGATTAGCGTCCCTGGCATCACGCAGCCAGGACACCAGTTGGGAAAAACTCCAGAGTTCAGGCTTGTCGGGTTTATCATCTTCCCAGCACCTTCTTCACTTCTGCGCATATTTCTTCAGGGTAGAATGGCCTGCCATCGTATTTCAGCAGCCTGTTTTTTATTTCCACTCCTGTTTTCTCCCTTATAACCGAAGCCATCTGGCCTGAAAAGTTGAGCTCAACCATCAGCTTTGGCTTTCTTGGCTTCAATGCCTTCCCCACCGCCTCAGCCGGGAAAGGGCTTGCCGCTGTTATGTAGAGATGGTTTGCCTTTATTCCCTCAGCTTCCAGGAGCCTCATGGCGTCTGAGATTGCGCCTTTTGTTGAGCCCCAGCCGACAAGGGTTATGTCCGCCCTTCTGGGGCCGAGCAGCAGCGCTCCGTCGATTTCCTTCGCCGCATGCTGAAGCTTCCTCATCCTCTTGTTCATCATCCCAACGCGCATGCCTGAGTCCTCTGTTGATATCCCTGTCTCATCATGCTCATCACTGTTTGCAACGAAGATGTTCCCTGGCTGGCCTGGAAGGGCCCTTGGCGAGACTCCTGAATCAGTAATTTTGTACCTTTTGTAGCCGGCAGTGTTTTCAGAGGCAAGCTCGCCCCTTTCAATTGGAATGGCCTTAGCGTCAAGCCTGCCTAATGATGCGTGGCTTTCAGCCATGTGCTTGTCTGTTATTATAATCACAGGAGTCTGGTATTTCTCCGCGAGGTTAAAGGCTTTCATGGTTGAGTAGAACAAGTCTTCCATGTCGCCTGGCGTGAGGACAATCCTTGGAAATTCGCCATGGGCGGCGTTGAGCAGGAACTTCAAGTCGGCCTGCTCTGTCCATGTAGGCAGGCCTGTGGACGGCCCGCCCCGCATCCCCATCACAATTACAACCGGCGTTTCTGTCATGCCCGCAAGCCCGTAACCCTCTGTCATCAGGCAGAATCCGCCTCCTGAAGTGCCAACCATTGCCCTTGCTCCTGCAAATCCTGCGCCAATTGCCATGTTTATCACAGAAATCTCGTCCTCTGCCTGCTTTACCACCATACCATACTTTCTTTCATTTGCAGCCATAAAGTGCAGCAGGCTGGAGGTTGGAGTCATCGGATAGCCTGCGTAGAACTTGCACCCTGCAGCTATTGCACCTGCGCCCACTGCCTCGTTTCCTGACATAAGCATGTTTGGCGCTTTCTTGGTTTTAACCAGCTTTGCCTTGTAAGGGCCAGGAAGCTTTTGCATTACGTAATCATACCCTGCCCTTGCCGCGGCCAGGTTCTTTGAAACCACCTCTGCGCCCTTGCCCCTGAACTGGTCCTTAATCACGCTGAGAAGCAGGTCAATGTCATAGTCATAAACCGCGATTGAAGCGCCAAGGGCAACGTTGTTTGACATGAGCTCATGCCCTGCTGTTTCCATGGCTATTTTTGAGAAAGTCACTGGAACAAGAATTGCATTAGCAGCCTCGTCAGGCCTAATCTGTACCTTATCCGGGTCATAAATTATTGCCGCTCCCCCTGACAGCTCCTCACTGTGGAGCGTTACAGTTTCCTTGTTGAGGGCTACAAGGACATCCACCATGCGCATAGGGCCGCCGACGGGCTCCTCAGAAACAGTTGTCTGATATGTGTTGTGCCCGCCCCGGATGAGGGAAGGGTACTCTGTGTAGCCGAAACAGTTCAGCCCTCCCCTTGTGCACGCCTTTGAGAAAATCTGGCCAGCTGTCATTATGCCGAAGCCTGCCTCCCCGCCAATCTTCCACTGTGTTTTCATGTTATCCAAGTTTCCTGGCCGTTTATTAAGCTTTTTTGATGGCTGTGTTGTACTGCTAAAAAATGGCTTATAGCATCGGCAGCTTTCCGGTAATCCTGTCTATCCTTTCCTCTGAATCAGGCCCGATTCCAAGGCAGGTTAAGGTCCCTGGCAGCAACTGGGTGTGCCCGGCGTCCCTTACCAGGTCATTCCTGAGCCTTGCCTTTTCAGCCGCCTTTTTGAATTCCACCAGCTCCTTTTCCCCGGCTGCCTTCAGCACAACCTTCTTCCCGCCCTCTGCAAGCCAGCTGGACAGGAGCTTTTTGTCTGACTTCAGCGCAGCGTTCAGGGATGCATGAGCAACCTGAGCTGCAAGCTTTCCTTTTCCCATCTTCAGGTCCTGCCTTACAAGGATTACCTGCTTGAGCATTGGTGCGTGACCGGCGTGCATGTTCTTAAAGGTTTCCCTGAGGCTGGGGCGTATAGTATACAGGCATTGCACCTGTTGAGCATGATGGCCTGGTCTGTCACCTTTGCCTGCGCAACTTTTATATAGGCTGCCGGCCAATCTGAGGAAAAGGGGCAGCTATGGACAACTCGATCTTTGTCGGCACCAAGCCATTCATGAACTATGTGACTGCCGTGGTCATGCAGTTTACGACAAAGAACGCTGATGAGGTAATAGTCAAGGCCCGCGGAAAGTTCATTTCCAGGGCGGTTGACATTGCCGAGGTTGCCACCAAAAGGTTCCTTGAAGGCCAGGTTGGCGTAAAGGGCATTGCAATCAACTCTGAAGAGTTCCAGAACAACGAAGGAAGGGTTGTCAGGGTCAGCACTATTGAAATCACGCTCGGGAGGGTTTAGGCGAAGAAGGAGTGGACGAATGGCGCGACTGCTGTAAACAGCCATATCCCGAAAGCTATGTGCGTAAGTACGAATATGCCTGTCCTTAACGGGTTTGAGCCCAGAAGCAGGTAGCCAGGCGCTATGATGATGTCGTAAATCACTATAAGCCATATTCCCTCTGCTGTAATTGATGCGCCTGCGAAATTCTGGGTGAGGAGGCCGATGGCAACAATGGCTATGAATGACACTATTGTCTTATGCTGGAGCGAGCCGCTGAGCAGCTCACCAAGAAACAGCGAGACAAAACCCGCAAAAACAGCAACCCCTGGCCCGTAGAGCCTGCCTGTGATTACGACTCCGAGGGTTATCAACTCTATGCCAAGCGAAGTCCTGATGAACCTGTTGTACTGCAGCGAGGCTGCGCCAAGCCCTATGAAGAAGGATATTATCAGAAGCCCCTTAACCAGGCTGAAGAGCAGCAAAACGGCTAGGCCGGCAACCGCTATGATAAGCAGGGGCAGCTTTTTTTCAAAGCACCAGCGTGCAAGCTCGTTGAACCACCTTTGCAGCGCAAAATGGTCCCTTGCCCACTGCCTCAGCCTGTTTCGTTGAACCATGA
Source organism: uncultured Methanosarcinales archaeon (assembly GCA_964504135.1). Classification (GTDB taxonomy): domain Archaea; phylum Nanobdellota; class Nanobdellia; order Woesearchaeales; family UBA10216; genus JACPTG01. Next base: position 3,583 of record CAZDCW010000002.1, on the reverse strand, counting down.
ACAAGCAAATCCGGCCCGGCTTTTTATTGTTTGCCTTGGCAAGGGCCTTCCACCCTTTTACATGTACCTTTATATATCATGGCCGCACCAACCTGCTAATCGGGCCCGTGGTGTAACGGACAACATTACCGGCTTCGGACCGGTCGACTGAGGGTTCGAATCCCTCCGGGCTCATTGGTAGTGATTAGTTGACGCACCTCAACAAGCTTTTTATACCTCCCACTGACAGATTACGCTATGATCCGATACCCTAATGTTGAGGACATTGTATATGCAAACAGTAAAGTCCTGGGAGAAATTCGGGTTAAAAGGGCCGATGAGCATAAGATCCTGAGCCGGGGAAAATTATCCAAGGTTCTTGAGCAGGTCATGGAAGCGCAAGGAGATATTTACGACAAGGCGGTTTTGATTTTGAAGGGAATTATACAGGCGCATCCTTTTGCAAGCGGCAATAGAAGGACTGCCTTTCTGGTCACAAGAAACTTCCTCTTCTATAACAAGGCCAAAGCGGGCGTGACCGGGAGCGAAAATGCTTATATACTCCAGGGGATTAGAGAAGGCTACTACAATGACGATGAGATTAAGGATTGGCTGCTAAAAGGTGAGATCCGTGAATTCAAAAGGGAATAAAAAGCCTAAGGGAACCACTGAGTTTGTAGAAAGCCTTGACCTGATTATTGACAAGTACCGGGATTTTCTCATAAGAATTGGAAGCCTGTAAGATTTATTCTACAGCAAATACTGCACCGGGCCGCTCAGGATTGAGAATACGAAGAAGTTGCATACTGTGTAAAATAGGGTATAGTAAACTGTCTTTGCCCTCAGCTGCATGTCGCCCATGAACCAGGAGATTGGCTGAACCATCAGGTTATAGCCCACAACGGCAATCATGCCCAAAGTGAAGAAGTCTGTCACGCTGAACACGCTCATAGCCGCCCAGGTCCAGATAGAAAGCGCTGCCCTTGCAGGGACAAAAATAACTATCTGGGCATCAATCGCCCCATGCGCAGCCTCTGAAGCCACCTGCACTATCGCGCCGAAAACGAAGCCGGCAACCAGCCCGAATTTTACGGTCATCAGGACAACCGAGAATGTCATAAGCTCAAATGCGGGCGGAGCCCTGAAATACCTCTTGTAGAACGTGGAGAAGGCAGCCACCAGGAAAAGGACTATAATCAGGACTGCGTCAGCGATTGAGCTGAAGCTGAAGCCAAGCATGTACGCAGCGATTACGACCCCGAGAAAAGCAAAAATCAGGATTTTCTGCCTGAGCAGGACTGCCCATAACCTATTAACGGCCTCACCCACCCGTGTTCCAAGCTTCCTCAAATCCAACCACCTCCGGCTTAGTTGCACAAGCTTTATAAATTTTTGGAATAGCGTGCTGATGGGTGAATGAAATGCCAAGAGAGATGCCGACTGACAGGAAAGGCGAGGGCTTCTACGACAGGGAAAGGTTCATCCCCTACACCTCAGTCAAGGGAGAATACGAGCTTGAGCTGCACGACAAGCAGGCCCTTGACGACATCAGGAAGCGGCTGAAGGCAGGCAAGTTCACCAGCAGAGAGGAATGCCTTGACTCCATCCAGTACCTTGAGGATCTGAACGCCAAGCTGTCCAACGCAATCCGCAACGAGGAAAGCGCAGGCAAGGACAACTGGACGCTTAAGATGGCGAGGGATGACGTTTTAAAGCTATTCACACAACTTCGCCAGAAGGCCTCGGAGATGGAGGAGTGAGGGCTATGGCACAAGCAGCCTCTTTTTGAGTTTCTGCCCCCTGATTTCAGCGTCCATTGCTTCCGAAATGAGCGGTTACAGTGAAGAAAAGTATATAAACATTGCCGAGGAGTTTTTGAAAAAATGAGTTTCGATTATTAGAGGGGTCTAATGCCTGGAATGATTAACGGTGTTTTGCTTGGCTTGTCAATCGCGGCCCCAATTGGCCCGACGAATATTGAAGTAATCAGGCGGGGGCTGAAAGAGGGGTGGAAATCTTCTGCTGTTTTTTGTCTTGGAGTTAATGTTGTCCTGATAGTGTACCTCATGCTTGTTATTTCGGGCCTATCATTTCTGGCTAAATCCGAGTTATTCAATAATTTGCTTTTGCTCTTCGGAGTGCTTGTCCTTTTCTACCTTGCTTACAATTCCTTTGCCGACTTTTTTAAGAACCGGAAGCTGGACTTGTCTGCAAAAGCTGGCAGCGGCAATAACTTCATCCCCGGCGTAGTATTGACCATTTCAAACCCTGCTGTCCTGCTGTTCTGGACAGGAATACTGGGCGCTGACCTGGCTTCAAGCTCAGCCACATTTGAAAATGGGCTGAAGCTGAGCTTAGGCATTTTAATCGGGGTGATTTTGTTCACAAGCTTTCTTATTCTTCTGGTTCAATTTGGAAGAAGGTTCGTTACTGCAAGCAATTTCAAATATGTCTCATTGGCCGCAGGTTTTGTCCTTGCTTATTTTGCGGCCATGTTCGGGCTTAAACTGTTAAGCTCAACTTTGTTTGCATAGCATATATACTATATGCCAACCTTTTTATTTTCCAGGCAAATCCTGGTTTGCTATGCTAGGAGTTGGTTACCTTCCAGTGTGAGGCAAAATTCCTAGATAGAGTTCTACAAAAAGTTTGGAGGCGGTGTCTATGGCTATAGATGATTGTCTTCCTGGATGTCCGGGATAAGACTGTTGTGCTGAAGTTCGGGACAAATTCCCTTGTGCGCGGAAACTATCCGTATATTAACCGAGACGCGGTTCACAGGATTGCGCATGAGGTTTCTGGCCTGGCCAGGGCGGGGGTGCACGCATACATTGTCACCAGCGGGGCTGTTGCGGCAGGCATGGAGCTGCTTGGCTATCGCAGGAGGCCTGAGGGTTTTGAGGAAAGACGGGTTTTTGCTGCCCTGGGCGGCAGGCTGCTTTGGAACCTTTACGCAGCGGCGTTTGAAGAGCATGGCCTTGAGGTGGCCTACTGCCCTGTTTCAGGCAATTTTTATGATGGCCTGGGCGGGATTATGGGGCTGTCCCGCAGTGAAGGATTTGTCCTGCTGCTAAACACCTACGATGCAATGCTCGAGTATGTCAGGGACAATGACACGCTTGCTGCTGAGGTTGCGTGCGATGCACAAGCTGATGCGCTGGTTGTTTTCACTGACAGCGGAACAATGGGAACTGGCAATGGGGAATCAAAGCAGCAGGCCCTGGATAGGGTGGCATTGCACAACAAAGGCCAGGCCAGGCTCGGCTTGCGCCAGACAAGTGTTCAAGTGCTGGGCATAGAAAGCCTGGAGGAAGCCTGCAAAAGTTTATATAGAATCCGGTAGCCAAACCTGGAAATGGCAAAGGCGAAAGAGGTCACTGCAGGCCTCACTGTCAGGAAGTCGGAAGACTTCTCCGAGTGGTACACGCAGGTTGTAGCCAAGGCAGAGCTTGCCGACTACACCTCTGTATCAGGCTGCATGGTCCTGAGGCCCTACTCCTACGCGATATGGGAGAACATGCAGGCTGCCCTTGACCGAAGGTTCAAGCAGCTAGGTGTGCAGAACGCCTACTTTCCCCTGTTCATCCCTGAGTCGCTTTTTAAG
>CAZDCW010000001.1:90666-146829 GCA_964504135.1 uncultured Methanosarcinales archaeon | reverse complement strand
GCTTTATACCTGGACTTAAATGATATGAAAAAGCTGTACAATGCAATAGAATAAAAATTTTGTGGCCGCAGAGCCGGCATTCAGAAACCAATAAAAAGACGGCCGAAATCCGCCAGGTTAATGACCACCTACAGGGAAGCGGGAGTGGACATAGACGCCGCTGAAAAGGCGAAGCAGAGAATAAAAGAGCATGTAAAGGAAACCCGAAACGAGCTTTCTGTAATGGACGCCGGATTCTTCTGCGGAGGGATAAAAGCGGATTTTGCAGGCTACAAAGAACCTGCGCTGATGCTAAGCACAGACGGAGTGGGCACAAAGATGGCAATAGCCAGGGTGATGAACAAGTATGACACCGTCGGATATGACGTGGTAAACCACTGCGCCAATGACATCCTAACAAGCGGGGCAAAGCCAATCTTCTTCCTGGATTACATAGCCTCTGACAGGATAAACCCTGAAATTGCTGCACAGCTTGTAAAGGGGGTGGCTGAAGCCTGCAGGAAGCTTAATGTTGTTCTTGTAGGCGGAGAAACAGCACAGATGCCAGGCACATACATGAAAGGAGAACATGAACTTGCAGGCACCATGGGAGGCGTTGTAGAAAGGGCTGAGATAATAGACGGCAGCTCAATAAAAGAAGGTGATGCCCTGATAGGAATAGCCAGCACAGGACTGCACACAAACGGCTATTCTCTGGCGAGAAAAATAGCATTTGAAACAGCAGGGCTCAAGACCGACAGCCACGTTCCAGAACTTGGGAGGGCCATTGGAAATGTGCTGCTTGAGCCGCACAGGGAGTATGTAACTGCGATTTTTGAGCTAAAGAAAACATGCGGAATAAAAGGCATCGCCCATATCACAGGGGGAGGGATAACAGACAACCTGCCAAGAATACTTCCAAATGGCATAGGCGCTGAGATAAGAAAAGGCGCCTGGGAAATCCTGCCAATATTCAAATGGCTCCAGGAAAATGGAAATGTGCCTGAAGAGGACATGCACAGGACATTCAACATGGGAATCGGGCTCATAATAGCGGTTGACAAAAAGGAAGCCGCAAGCGCATGGGGCAGGCTGAAGCAAATGGGCGAAAAGGCATGGATAATAGGGCAGGCCAAGCCTGGAAAAGGGGTAATGTATGCCGAGGATTGAGGTGTATCCAAGGGAAATGCACTCTGCCGAAAGGCTTGGCCAGGCACTGCTTGAAGACCTCGGAATAAAGGCCGGAAAAATAAAAACAGGAACAGCCTACACGATAAAGGGAATAAGCGTGGAACTGGCCGGGGAAATAGCGGCCAACGTGCTGGCCGATCAACTTGTACAGGAATACAGGCATGGAAGGGCAAGGCACCCGGCAAGCTGGGTGCTTGAAATATCCTACAAAAAGGGCGTGCAGGACCCTGCAGAGCTCAGCGCAGCCAAGGCGTTAAGGCAGCTTGGAATCGCAGGCGAAGCAGGGGTAAAGATATCTGCAGTCACAGCAATAGAAGGAATAAACGCAGAGCAGGCCAAAAGGATAGCAGCATACCTGTCCAACAGCATAATACAGGACTGCAGGATTGGATATGAAAAGCTGGACGAAGAGGAAGAAACAGGCCATGAGAACGCTGCACACATGGCAGAGACAGTACAGATAACCACATTAAAGGACGAAGACCTCCTGAAGCTAAGCAACGAAGGACTGCTATCACTAAACCTTGAAGAAATGAAGGCCATACAGAAACATTTCGCGCAGCTCGGAAGGGAGCCGACTGACGTGGAAATAGAGACAATAGCCCAGACATGGAGCGAGCACTGCAAGCACAAAACCTTCAACTCTGAAATAGAGTTCGACAATGACGGAAGGCAGGAGACAATAGAGAACCTGTTCAAGGAGACGATAGTTGCGGCAACCGGGAAGACAGCCAAGCCATGGCTTATATCCGTATTCAAGGATAACGCTGGAATAATAAAATTTGACGAAGCGCATAACATAGCCTTCAAGGTTGAAACCCATAACCATCCAAGCGCACTGGACCCGTATGGAGGGGCTAACACAGGACTTGGAGGGGTGATAAGGGACGTGCTTGGGGCTGGAATGGGGGCAAAGCCGATACTCAACACAGACATATTCTGCTTTGCAAGCCCTGACTTCAAGGATGAGCTGCCTGAAAGGATACTGCACCCGAAAAGGATAATGAGGGGAGTCGTTGCAGGGGTAAGAGACTATGGAAACAGGATGGGAATACCAACAGTAAACGGCGCAATAGTGTTCCACAAAGACTACCTTGGAGCTCCGCTTGTGTTCTGCGGAACAGCAGGAATAATGCCAAGCGGACTGCCTGGAAAAAAGGCTATGCCAGGAGACCTGATAGTGGCTGTCGGCGGAAGGACAGGCCGTGATGGAATACACGGGGCAACATTCAGCTCAGCAATACTGGACGAAAGCTCATCAAGCAGCGCAGTCCAGATAGGAAACGCGATTGAGGAAAAAAAAATGCTTGATGCGCTGCTCATAGCCAGAGACAAAGGGCTGTACAACAGCATAACAGACTGCGGGGCAGGAGGCTTCAGCTCAGCCATAGGCGAAATGGCAGCCGAAACAGGAGCGATTGTAGAACTTGAAAAAGCTCCCCTGAAATATGAAGGAATGAGACCCTGGGAAATATGGGTATCTGAATCACAGGAAAGGATGATAATAGCGGTCCCAAGAGAAAAACTCAGGGAATTCCTAAATGTGTGCGCGACCGAGGACACTGAAGCCGCAGTAATAGGGGAGTTTACAACAACCGGGCAACTGGAATTATTCCACAGCGGACAAAAAGTGGGCGACCTGGACATGGAATTCCTCCACAAAGGCATTCCAATGAGCAAAAGAAAAGCAGTATGGAAGAAGCCAAAACTAAGCGAGCCACTCATCAAAGAGGAGGAAAACTACGGGGAGACACTAAAAAGACTGCTGTCACACCCAACAATAGCAAGCAAGGAATGGGTAATAAGGCAATACGACCATGAAGTGCAGGCTGGAACGGTAATCAAGCCGCTGGTAGGGGCAGCAAATGACGGGCCTGGGGACGCAGCAGTAATCAAGCCGCTGTTTAACTCCCACAGGGGAGTGGTGGTGGCAAACGGAATAAACCCGCTGTACAGCCAGATAGACCCCTACTGGATGGCAGCCTCTGCAATAGACGAGGCAACAAGAAACCTTGTGGCAACAGGAGGAAACCCAGAGCACACGGCATTGCTGGACAACTTCTGCTGGGGAAGCGTATCCGACGAGGCAAAGCTGGGGCCGCTTGTGAGGGCGGCGCAGGCATGCCATGACATTTCAGTGCTTTTCCAGATGCCATTCATATCAGGAAAAGACAGCCTCCACAACGAATTCTCCTCCAAGGGAAAAACAATAAGCGTCCCGGACACGCTGCTAATCTCGGCAATAAGCGTAACTGAAGACATAAGAAAGTGCATAACGATGGACCTGAAAAAAATGGGAAACAGAATATACGCTGTGGGAATGACATACGACGAGCTTGGAGGAAGCCACTACTACGAGCTGCATGGCGAAACAGGGAAAAACGTGCCCACAGTCAGGACAACCGCGCCTGACACATTCAAAAAGCTGCACGACGCAATCAGCCATGGCCTGGTAAAAAGCTGCCACGACTGCTCAGAAGGCGGAATTGCGGTCGCACTCGCTGAAATGGCCTTCTCAGGAGACCTGGGGATAAAGGCAGACCTTGGAAAAGTGCAGTATGAGGGCACCTTAAGAAATGACAAGATACTCTTCTCGCAAAGCAACACAAGGTTCATGGCTGAAATAGAAAGGGAGGCTGAGGAAGGGTTCCTCATGGCAATGGACGGAATTCCATTGGCCGCCATCGGGGAAACCACTGCTGAAAAAAGGCTTGTCGTTACAGGGCTTAACGGGAAAGAAACTGTAAACGAAAGCATTTACGACCTGAAAAAAGCATGGAAGGAGGGGCTGAAGCCTTGAAAGCAAAAGCGTTGGTACTGAGAGGAGCCGGGCTCAACTGCAATGACGAAACCGAGCACGCCCTGCAACTGGCAGGAGCGAACACCCAGCAGGCCCACATAAACGAGCTTATAAGAGGCAGGATAAAACTGGCAGACTGCCAAATAGCCGTAATACCCGGCGGATTCAGCTACGGAGACGACCTCGGCGCAGGAAGGATAATGGCCCTGCAGATAAAACAGGCCCTAAAGAGGGAGTTCCAGGAATTTGTGGATGAAGGAAGGATACTGGCAGGAATCTGCAACGGATTCCAGGTACTGGCAAAGACAGGATTCCTCCCCGGAAACTGCACGGCAACACTGACTGACAACACATCAGGGCACTTTGAAGACCGGTGGATATACATAAAAGCTGCGGGCAGGGGAATATTCACCAAAGGAATAGAAAAAATATACCTGCCGATAAACCATGGCGAGGGAAGGTTTGTTGCAGAAGAAGAAACGCTGAGGAAGCTAAACAAGAACAGCCAGATAGCATTCAGATACTGCGACAGGGAAGGAAACGAAAGCCCTGAATACCCGCACAACCCGAATGGGTCAATGCAGAACATAGCCGCGGTGACAAATGAAAAGGGAAACGTATTCGGAATGATGCCACACCCTGAGAAGATAGTCAGCAAATACCAGCACCCAAGATGGACAAGGGAAGAGTTGCCAGAGGAAGGGCAAGGGCTGAAGATATACAGGAACATGGTGGAGTATGCCGAGAGGAGACTGGTTTAAGTGGTTGGTTGCGGGTAGTTAATGGTTAGTGGTAGGCTGTGGCTTCTTCTTTCTTATTCCCCTACCGGGGATGGGAAAATGGTACCACACAGAGTATCATTCTTTTGGTTTCCATTGGTAAACTTTATCATGATTGCCGTAGTATTATACATCAACAATTTTTCTTGAGTGGTCAATCTTGAATAGCAAAACGAAATGCTTGTCTATATGAGCCCTATTGAATTACCGCAAGGGCTTTCGGAGGAATGAGGAAAGTTTAAAAATGGCACAGTTTGAGCAAGGTTTATGACAAGTAAGGGACAACTAAGTGTTTGGGCATTTTTAGCAATTATTGTTTTAATAGGAGTGCTTTTTCTTTATCCTGTGGTTGAATCGAAAGAAATCATAGTTAAGGTTTCAGGCACAGAGAGAGAACCAAAACTTGATTTTGTGAATATAGAAACAACTAAAAAGCCTGTAATTTATCTATTTTCGAAAAGTAATCCTTTTGGCGATTTTGAATTAAATCTTGTTTTGCTCAATGAACAAAATCAACAACTACTTTCTGCTGAAATAAACGAAGTTGGGATAGGACGGTCAGTTTACCCTTTGAAAGGAGAACTAAAAGGCAATATCACAATTGAAGCTATTTTAACACAAAACAACGGAGTTACATTAGGGTCGTACAAAGAGAAAATAAAAATTGAATAAAATGGCAGAGTCTATAAATCAAAAACTTGGAGCGATGATTTTTAGTGGGACAATCACCTTCTTAAGTATATCTTCCGGGCTATTTACATTCTATGTTAGTACAGGCAAAGTATCAATCCCGAGCATTTTAGGTTTCATTTTCTTTATTTTTCTAATTACCGGATTGGCATTAGCTTCCTTAACATCATCATTTTTCGGTGTTCAGAAAAATAATCAAAAATTAATTTATCTAGGTGGCGCATGCTTATTATTGCTAATAATAATTCTAACTTATGCGTACCTGCAAGTTTACCTTGATTTTGTTTCTAAAAGTTTTGAACTTAAACCTATAAAATAGTGTACAATTTTTGCCTATTCTTTTCCTCTTTTAGGTTGAAGTGCCTGGCTAGCGCAGCAATAACTTCCTTAAAACTCACTTCCTCGGCCAAAAGCGGGACTAAATCACTATCCCACCTTGTCTTCAGCTTCTGCGCCTTGTCAAACATTCGTATGATGTTAAACTCTACATTCGCATCAGAGCACTTCTTCCTGACCAGCTCCAAGTTTACAGGCAGCTTTGCCTTGATAATCCTGTAAATGTCAAAATGGTCTCTGGGCATGTTTCTTCCAATTGCAGCTGCAACCTTTTCAGCAACAATCTCCTCTTTTGCCAGCGTGCTGAATGAAAATTCGGGAATGAACCCATTGTAAAAATGCCTTATTTCATGCTTTTCAGGGTTCATCAGAAGTTTTGCCCTCCTGTTAAGGTCCACAAACACCGCTCCTTTTTCATTACCAACCCCCCTGTAATGGACTTCCAGTCTTGTAAAGCCCTCAACATCCTTATCCTTGGTTATTTCTCCAAATAATGTGCTTGCCTCCAATATGCTGATGATTTCCCTTGTTATTGCTTGCACGTCCCCTGTTACTGTAAAATCTATGTCCTCACTGAGCCTGGAGTAGTTCAGGAATATTTTTTGAAGGGCTGTCCCTCCCTTGAAATATATGCCTTCCACCTCCTTTATCAGGTATAATATAGAGGTAATGTAATAGTCCTTGGCCACCAGATCCGGATCAAATCCGTGAATTGCAACTATCTCCGTAAGCTCGTCATGGCTTATTCTCTTGATTTCATCCATCTTTTTGAAGCACCCCTGGACAGTATTTTAAAGGCATGCCCCTGAATTTTCCGTGTTACCGCTTCACCTATCCTCTTTTTAGTGGTTCTATGAAAAACGAATCGCTTGTTAAGCAGGGTTTTCTTTCCCTGCCTTTTGGTGGTGTAAATGTCCACCTGCATTGGAACCTGGTCTGTAAGCCTCCAGTAGAATGCGGCATACCAGCCGGCTATGAAGTAATCTTTTCCATTGAACATCTCATCCGCGATTATAAGGGGGGTGTCCGTCCACTTTCCTGCTCTTGCCTTTATTGGCACAAGGAAGTACTTGTTTTTGTTAAGGGACGCTATTCTTCCTTTTTTCCTCAGGGTGTATGTTGTGTTGGTAATCTGCCGCTTGTTTTGAAAATGGCCTTTTATGTCCTCTTTTGTGAAATAATACTTCTGCCTGAATTCCAGGTCCGCTATGGCAGCAATTTCAGTTTTTGAAAGCCCTTTCATTTTAACATCAAAATCTTAGAAGTTAAGATTATAGTGTCATATATAAATTTTGTTGTTTTGGGCATTGGGCACACGCATATACAAAAGCTTAAATACTACTATAAATTTCTAGTAATAATTACCATGAATTAATAGGTGGAAAATGTCAACGACTAAAGTAACAAGAAACTACCAGATAACCCTTCCGAAGGATGTAAGGAAGGCCGCCAACATAAGAATGGGGGATACACTTAACATTGTGGCAGATGAGAGAGGGGCAAGAATAATGAAGACCAGCGCAAGGGAAGCTATAATGAACATCGCAGGAGCGTTCAAAGAAATCAAGGACCCTGTTGCCTATGTGAGGGCAATGAGGGAAAGATCTGAAAAGGAAAGGCCAAGGCTTTAAGCATGGATAACGTTGTTGTAGACACTGACATATTCATAGATGCCATAAGGGCCCATAAGCCTGGAACTGAGTTTCTCTCAGAGTTGTTCAAATACTACAACGTCCATTTTTCGGCAATAACAGAAACCGAACTTCTTGCCGGAAGAAGCTGCATAAACCCGGCAATAGAATCAGGAATAATGGACATGCTGCAACATGGCGCCAAAATAGAAGTTGGTAATTGGATAGCAAGGAAGGCAGGGGAAAATTCAAGAAATTACGGATTGAACGTCACAGATTCAATAATAGCGGCTACTGCCATGAAAATCGGATGCACGCTTTACACGCGAAATCTGAAGGATTTCCAGAAAGTAAAGGAACTGAAGGTTAAACAACCTTACTAAGGCAAAAACCGCTTAATATAAAAACACGCCGCTTAACCCCTTTAAAATGGGGCGCATACTTGTGCTGTTCGCAAGCAAAAGCAACAGGCAGGTGTATGAGCGGGCTGTTTCTGTGCTGAAGGCAGGGGGGGCTGAATTTGACCTAAGAATCCTGTCAGCGCACAAGACTTCTGAAGAACTTGGAAAGCTCCTGGCTGAAGAGGCGCATAAGTATTCGGTGATTATAGCAGGAGCCGGGCTGGCTGCGCACCTTGCAGGCGCTGTAGCCTCAAAGATGAGTGTTCCTGTAATCGGAGTGCCATGCCCGGACAATTTTGACGGCCTGGATGCGCTGCTCTCAACACTCCAAATGCCGCCGGGCGTGCCTGTACTGACTGTCGGGGTCAGCATGGCTGAGGAAGCCGCTGAGGCGGCCATGGAGATAGCAAAGAATGAGAAAAGGGAGATATACATAAGGGTAAGGAACGGCCATGCTGAAAAGGCAGCAGACACGCTGGCCAAAATGAAGGTCAGGTATGAACTATCATACGCGCTTCATGACGAGGCTGTAAACATAAGATTTGTTGACCTGGGAGAAATCAGAAACGCTGAGAACGGAAAGGGCATAACGATAAACTGCCCAATTGCTGCGGAAGCAGGGGCAAGTGACGCGCTGAAGCTGCTCTACATAAAAAAAGGCGTATGGGTGGGCCTGAACAGGGCTGAAAATGCAGCGATAGCTGCGGCGCAGATACTCGGAAAGAGCCTTGAGGTCAAGGAGCAGAGATGGGAGGCGGCGCAGGCTGTGCTGAAGGCAGATGAGGAGGCAAAGGGATGATAAAAGCGGTTATATTTGACCTGGACGGGGTGCTTATCCAGTCGCAGGAACTGCACAGGCTGGCGTGGAACAAGGAGCTGGAAAGATTCGGGCTGTCATTCACCAAGGAGGAGTTCCAGCACTATTTCGGAATGAGGGGACAGGAAATAGTGAGAAAAAAATTCACCATAAGCGGCAAGCAAGCGCCTGAAGACATCCCAACAATGATATTCCAAAAAAACGCCTATTTCAGGCAAATTGCAGAAAACAGCCTCGAGCCGCTGCCAGGGGCAAGGGAGCTGCTCCAAAGCCTCAAGAGGCAAAACTACAAAACCGCGCTGGGCACATCAGCGCCAAGGGAAAACGTCGAGTTCTTCATGAAGAAAACCGGGCTTGGAAAATACCTTGACGGATACGCATGCGCAGACGACGTGAGCAAAGGCAAGCCAGAGCCTGAAGTCTTCCTCAAGGCTGCTAAGAAAATAGGGGCAAAGCCTGCAGAATGCGTAGTAATAGAGGACGCAAGGCACGGGATAGAGGCAGCAAAGAAAGCAGGGATGAAATGCATAGCAGTTGCAACAACGCACCCCGCAGAAGACCTGAAGCAGGCTGACATCATAGAAAAAGACATGACCACACTAACAGTGGAAAAAATAAGGGGCCTAAATGACTGAAGCAGAAACCCTGAGAAGGCAGCTGAAGCACACCCTGCAAAAAACAGAGCTTCAAATCGGAAAAAAATATGAAGGCAAGGTAAGGGACAACTATGTGACAGGCGGCAAAAGGGTAATCGTGAGCACAGACAGGCTTTCTGCGTTTGACGTGGTGCTTACAACGCTGCCATTCAAAGGGCAGGTGCTGAACCAGCTGTCAGCGTTCTGGCTTGAGAAGACGAAGGGCATCGCCGCAAATCATATGATATCCGTACCTGACCCAAATGTAATGACTGCGCGCAACTGCACTCCGATAGCTGTGGAATTCGTAGTAAGAGGGTACATAACAGGGGTAACAAAAACCTCGCTGTGGTACAACTACAGCCAGGGAGCAAGGGAGTTCTGCGGCCACAAGCTGGCCGAAGGCCTGAAAAAGGACCAGAAGCTGGACCACCCAATCGTAACCCCAACAACGAAGGCGGAAAAGGGAATGCACGATGAATCAATCTCAAGAGAGGAGATAATAAGCAGGGGAATTATGGACGCTGAGGAGTTCGATGCAGTTGCTGAAACGAGCCTAAAGCTGTTTGAATACGGAACCAGGCACTGCGCAGGAAACGGCATAATACTCGTTGACACAAAATACGAGTTTGGAAAGGATGAAGACGGAGAGATAACATTGATAGACGAACTCCACACTCCAGACTCCTCAAGATTCTGGCACAAGGACAGCTATGACTCGCTGTTTGACAAGGGGGAAGAACAGCGCAGAATAGACAAGGAATACGTAAGGAAATGGCTGGCAGACAGAGGATACACAGGCGAAGGGAGGCCGCCTGCAATACCCGACGACATAAGGGTAGAGGCAGCCACAAGATACATAGAGGCGTTTGAGAAGATAACCGGGCAGATGTTCAGGCCAGTGGAAGGGGACGCAGCCAAAAGGATAGCTGTGGCAGCACCCGGCTGGAGGCTGGAATAATGGACAGGTTTGACAGCATAAGCCCGCTGGACTACAGGTACTACACAGGGAACAAGGAACTGCATGACCAGATAAACGAGTTCCTGTCTGAGAAAGCAGCAATAAGATACCTTTTGCTTGCGGAGGAAAAGCTCGCCGAGGCGCTATGCGAAAGAGGGGTCTGCAGCAGGGAAACATATGCTGAAATTTCAGGGGCATGCAAACAAGTAACCGCCCAGGAAGTCTATGAGGAGGAGGCAAGGATAAGGCACGACATAAGGGCGCTTGTGAACTGCATAAGAAGAAAAGTTTCCGAGAAGGCAAAGCCATACGTTCATTTGACTGCAACATCATCAGACATAACATGCACGGCAGACGCTGCAAGAATGAAGGACGCAGCAGAAAAGCTGCTCATTCCCCAGCTGCTGCAGCTTGAGAAGACGCTGATTGAAACCGCCCGCAGGGAAAAGGAAAGCCTGCAAATAGGAAGGACGCACGGCCAGCACGCAGAGCCAATAACATTCGGATACGCAATGTGCGAATACGTCAGCAGGCTAGGAAACAGGATACTTGCCTTAAAAAAAGCGGCAGCCAACCTCAGGGGAAAAATGTCAGGAGCTGTAGGAAACTATAATGCCTCCATGCTGTTCTTCCAGGAGCCTGAAGAATTTGAGAAGGAAGTGCTGGAGAAACTCGGGTTAACGGCTGCTACGCACTCCACGCAGATTGGTGAGCCTGAATACGCGGCAGACTACATGCACGCAGCTGTAAGCGCCTTTGGAGTCCTGGCAAACCTCGCTGACGACATGAGGCACCTCCAGAGGACTGAGATAGCTGAGATAGCCGAGGAGTTCGGAAGCGAGCAGGTTGGAAGCAGCACAATGCCGCACAAGCGCAACCCGGTAAATTTTGAGAATGTGAAGTCCATGTGGAAGGCCTTCATGCCGAGGATGACCACCCTCTACATGGACCAGATATCAGAGCACCAGCGCGACCTGACCAACTCAGCAAGCACGAGGTTCTCAACCGAGATAATAGCCGCACTGGCGCTGTCTGCCAACAGGATGGACAGGATAATGAAAAAGCTGGCGGTGAACAGGCAAAAGATGAAAGCCCACCTTCAGGAGAGCAGGCAGAGCATAGCCGCAGAGCCGGCATACATCCTGCTAGCAGCGCTTGGGCACCCGGACGCACACGAATATGCCAGGAAACTCACGCTAAAAGCGCAGAAAGAAGCCAAATCCTTTTCTGACCTGCTGATGCAAGACAATGAAGCCAGGCCATACCTGGACAAAATGACTGAGGAGCAACTGAGCATAATAAGAAACCCGGAGAACTACACAGGCATCGCAGCGCGCAAAACCGAAGCAGTATGCAAACACTGGGAGGAGGAACTGTGGAGCACAGGATAGCAACAATAGGAAGCCACTCGGCGCTCCAGATACTAAAAGGCGCAAAGGACGAAGGATTTAGGACAATAGCAGTCTGCGAGCGGGAGAAAAGCTGGCCATACAGGAGATTCAAGGTTGCGGACAGCATAATAGAGCTGGACAGGATGAGCAGCTTCCCTGAAACCGAAAACGAGCTGATAAAGGAGAATGCGATACTAATCCCGCACGCAAGCTTCATGAACATAATGAGCATAGGGCAGATAGAAAACCTCAAAGTGCCATACTTCGGGAACAAGAGCATACTGAAATGGGAATCAGACAGGACAATGCAGAGGGAATGGCTCAGGAAAGCAGGGCTGACCCTGCCAGGGATATTCAAAAAGCCTGAAGACATAGACGTGCCAGCCATCGTCAAGTTCCACGGCGCAAAAGGCGGCAAGGGATTCTTCCTTGCAAAGAGCGGAGAGGAATTCCACCGCAAGATAGAGGAGCACCACGGAAAAACCTACATCATCCAGGAATACATCGTTGGAGCGCCGATATACATACACTACTTCTACTCGCCGCTGGATGACGAGCTTGAGGTCATGAGCTTTGACAAGAGATACGAAAGCAACGTTGACTCAATCGGAAGGATAGCCGCAAAAGACCAGCTTGACATGGGGCTTGAAACATCCTATAACATAACAGGCAACGTGCCAATGGTAATCAGGGAAAGCCTGCTCCCCCAGGTATTTGAAATGGGAGAAGCAGTGGTTGAGGCCTCCAGAAAAATAGAAGGCAGGGGGCTGATAGGGCCATTCAGCCTGGAGACCGTAATAACGCCTGAACTGCAATTCTACGTATTTGAAATATCAGCAAGGATAGTTGCAGGGACAAACCCATACATAAACGGCAGCCCATACACCGCACTAAGATACAAGGAGCCAATGAGCACAGGCAGAAGGATAGCCAGGGAGATAAGGCAGGCGATAAAAGAGAGGGAACTGCATAAGGTATTGGGATGATAAAAGCCGTAATATTCGACTGCGACGGGACAGTATACGACAACTGCGGGGCAGGCGACCTGGGTGATGTATTGGGACTGAAAAGGGCCTATGACGAGCTGGGAATAAATGCAGAACTTCCTTCCAAGGAAACGCTCATGAAGAAAATGGGCAGCCCGTACCCTGTCTTTTTCAAAGGCATAATCCCTGATGAAAGCTTTGAGGATGCAAACCCGCTGGCAATGAAGTACGCTGTGGAAGAAGCGGTCAAACTAGTCAGGGCAGGAAAAGGGAAACTGTACCCGGGAGCTATTGAAACAATGGCTGCGCTCAGGAAGGCAGGCATAAGAATGGGCATGGCCACAAATGGCAACAAGCCATACATAAAAGCGGTTGTGGAAACATATAAGCTTGACAGGCTGCTTGACATTTACATGTCATACCAGGAGGTTAAAGGTGACAAGGGAGATGTTGTATCAGAGGAATTGCGGCGGCTGAAAGTGCGGCCTGAAAATGCCTTAATGGTGGGCGACAGGAAATCAGACATGGAAGCAGCGCGGAAAGCAGGATGCAAGGCAACAGGAGCCACCTATGGGTACGGAAGCAAGGAAGAGCTTAAAGACGCGGACTTCATGATAAGCAGGATAACCCAGCTGCCTTCACTGGTGGAAAAATGCTAAGAGGTGCAAAGATGGAAGCGTGGATAACCTACAGCCTGATAGCGCTGGTCGCATTCGGGGCAAACGTAATAGTATACAAGCTGGGATTCAACGGAGGTGTCAATCCATTTGTGGCTGCGGCACTCTACGGACTGGGAATAGTCATTGCAGCTGGCATAACTGCGGCTGTTACCAGGGCGGACATCAATGTACAGCCGCTAAACATCGCAATCCTGATAGCAGCAGGGGCGGTATTCTCAATAGGCCTCATCATGATAGGGCTTGGCGTATCCAAGAACGCTGATGTCTCCAAGATGGCGATAATATACGGCGGGAACATCATAATAACAGTAATACTCGGAATATTGTTGCTGAAGGAGAACAGCGGAGCGCTGTGGAAGACCATGCTTGGAATGGGGCTGGTGGCGGCAGGAATAATCGTGGTAAGCGTCAAATGACAAGCCTGGAGCAGATAAGGAAGGTGCTGGAAGCCTACGATAGCAGCAAGCTGACAATCGGAACACTGGGCGGCCACTCTGCGCTTGACATATGCCGCGGGGCAAAGGACGAAGGGTTCAGGACACTGGTTGTTTGCCAGAAGGGCAGGGAGAAGACTTATACGAAGCACTACAAGGGAATAGTGGATGAAACCATAATCCTTGACAGGTTTGCGGACATTACAATGGAAAAAGTGCAGCAGAAGCTGCGGGAGATGAACACCCTATTTGTCCACAGCAGATACTTCTGGGTTTACTGCGACTATGGCCAAATTGAAAATAATTTCAACGTGCCAATATTCGGGACCAGAAACATTGTCCGGGCTGAGGAAAGAGACCAGCCAAACAACCAGTATTTTTTGCTGGCTGAAGCTGGAATAAGGACTCCAAAAAGGTTTAACAGGCCTGAAGACATAGACAGGCTGGCCATTGTAAAGGCCTCTGAAGCAGCAAGAGGCTATGAACGGGCGTTCTTCTTTGTAAGCAGCTTCAAAGAGTATGCGGCCAAGGCAAAAGAGCTTGTTGAGAAAGGGACAATAACAAAGGAAGCGCTCCAAAAAGCAGTAATTGAAGAGTTTGCAGTCGGGCCGCAGGTCAACCTGAACTTCTTTTACTCTGCGCTCACTGGAGAAGTTGAGCTGCTTGGAACAGACGCAAGAAGACAGACAAACATAGACGGAATACTAAGGCTCACCTCTGAACAGCAGCTTGCAATAAAGAATTTCACGCCAAAATACATAGAAAGCGGGCACATGGCTGTTACGCTTAAAGAATCGCTGCTTGAGAAGGCATTTGAACTTGGGGAAAGATTTGTTGACGCAACCAAGAAGCACTATGCGCCGGGAATAATCGGGCCGTTTGCACTGCAAGGAGCAGTGGTGGCTGAGGAAGGCAAGGAAGAATTCGTAATATTTGACTGCAGCCTGAGGATACCGGGAAGCCCAGGCATAAGATACACGCCTTATGGCCATTACCTGTACGGACAGGACATAAGCGTTGGAAGAAGGATAGCCATGGAGATAAAGGCTGCTGCTGAAAGCGGTGCATTGGGGAAAATAACAACATGATCAGGGAAGCAAAGAACAGCGACATAGCTGCAATGATTGCGCTTGACAGGCAAAGTTACGGGGAATTTGGGGAAACACAAAGGTTCTTTGATGAGAAACTTTCAGCATTTCCACAGGGACTGGTTGTAGTTGAAGAAGCCGGAGCAATAACCGGATTTGCCATTTTTGAAAAACTGGATAAAACAGGGGCTCCAAAAAATTTTTCAGAACCTCAGCTTACCAACAGGAAACCAAGCGGCTGGATTTGCGCTTTCACAACTAAAACAAACTACAAGGATGTTTTAAGCGATTCAAAACTACTGGACAGAGTAGAGGAAAAAATCAGGAAACTAGGCTGTGAAGAATGCCTTGTTCCATTAACCAAAGAACACCCTTTTGAAAAAAACGGCGTATTCACATTTTGGCAAAAACATGGTTACAGGAAAGAAGGTGAAATCATCTGGAATGGCAAATTTGAATGCCATCTCTTCAGGAAAAGGCTGGAAAGATGATACTGATAATCGACATGGGAAGCCAGTACACCCACCTGATAACAAGGAGGATAAGGCAGCTCAAGGTGTATTCTGAAATACTGCCATGGACAGCCCCGCTGGCAGAGATACATGCAAAGAACCCTGAAGGGATAATACTTTCCGGCGGGCCAAGAAGCGTGTTTGAAAAAAACGCCCCAACAGCAAGCAGGGAGATATTTGAAATGGGAGTGCCTGTCCTGGGAGTATGCTACGGCCACCAGCTGATAGCCCACCTTTACGGAGGCAGGGTAATCAGCAGCTCAAAAGAATACGGCAAGGAAACCCTTGCTGCCAAGCCCCTCCACCTGCTCAAGGGGCTTGGAAAGAAGGAGCAGGTATGGATGAGCCACGGCACATCTGTGGTAGAGCTTCCCAAAGAGTTTGAGGTGACTGGAAGCACTCCTGACTGCAGGATAGCGGCGTACGCAGAGCCAAAGAGAAGAATATACGGGCTGCAGTTCCATCCAGAAGTCCAGCACACTTTGAATGGAGCAAAAATACTCAGCAACTTCCTGGACATATGCAAATGCAGGAGAACCTATACAGTGAAGGGAATGAGCGCAAGGCTAGTTGAGGATGCAAGAGCGGCTGTCCACAAGAAAGGGGTGATAATGGCAGTAAGCGGAGGGGTAGACAGCCTGGTTGCGGCAAGGATACTCCAACAGGCAACAGACAACCTGCATCTGGTATTCGTGGACAACGGGCTGATGAGAAAAGACGAGCCAGAACAGGTAAAAACAACCTTTGTGAAGCTTGGCTTCAGGAACTTCCATGCAGTGGATGCAAGCGAGCTGTTCCTCAAGCGACTTAAGGGAATCACTGAGCCAGAGGAAAAGCGCAGGATAATAGGAAAGGCATTCATCAATGTATTTGAAGGCAAGGTAAAAGAGATTGGCAGCGGAATAGAATTTCTCGGCCAGGGCACAATCTACCCAGACAGGATAGAAAGCGCCCAGCCATCAAAGGCCGCGGCAGTGATAAAAACACACCACAATGTCGGAGGGCTTCCAAAGAGGATGAAACTCAAGCTTGTTGAGCCCCTCAAAGACCTGTACAAGGACGAGGTAAGGGAACTGGGGCTTGAGCTTGGCCTTGAAAATGAACTGCTGTACAGGCACCCATTCCCAGGACCAGGGCTTGCAGTTCGTATAATAGGGGAAGTGACCAAGGAGAAGCTGGAGCTGCTAAAAGATGCAGACCACATATTCATAGACGAGCTGAAGAAATCAAAATACTATGAGAAGACATGGCAGGCATTCGCAGCCCTGCTGCCAGCCAAGGCGGTTGGAGTAATGGGCGATGAAAGGACTTACGGCCACATTATAGTGCTAAGGGCAGTAACCAGCATGGACGCCATGACAGCAGACTGGGCAAGGCTGCCAGACTGGCTGCTTGAAAAAACGGCAAGCAGGATAGTCAGGAACGTCAAAGGAATAAACAGGGTTCTTTATGACATCACCCAGAAGCCGCCTGCCACGATAGAGTACGAGTAAGATTGGTGGTTGGCGGTTATACTTGACAGTAGAAGGCTAAATCTTCGTGAACTAACGCAAAGAATTCAATAGTAGGGGGAGTTTAGAACTGAAACCAGCCTAATTACGACAATGATAATCATCAAAACACCTATAGCAATTGCACTAATTGACCCCCATTTACCTCCAATAGAGTTTTTCCTGTTATAATCCACAAGGCCCTTAATCCCAAAGCCAATTGCTATTACCGCAAGAACAGCGCCCAAAATCCCAAACAGAAAAGTGAGCACCACAGAGCCAGCCGCATTCCCCATCGCAAATTTGGCGAACTTATTCTTCATCAGGTCATTTTAAGGCTGATTGTATATAAGCTTTTTGCCAACCAACCTGGACCAGCAGCCTACCGAAAGCTTTATAACTTGGCTGTTGCAGGAAATAAAGGAGGGTGATACTGGCTTGGGCTTTTTGAAGTTTCTAAAAAAGGGGGAGGCTAAACAGGAGGCGGCTGCTGACCACCTTGACATACCTCCGCCTCCGCAGATGGGCAGCTTTGGAACAGAGTTGCCAACCTTCCCAGGCCCGCCAATGGCTGAAAAAGGACTTGAAATACCCTCTTTTGATGCGGCGCCTGCAATATCAGAACTGCCCGAGATAAAGCCATTCAGCTATGATGAATACGAAAAGAGCCTGAACCAGACTTCTGCAGAGCCGCAGATGGCCCGGCAGCCAATAATAGTTCCGCAGCCACCGCAGGCGGTAATGGGGTCTCCTCCACAGATGCCTGCGCCAATAATGCCTGAGCTGCAAAAGCCAGAAATTGAATACAAACCTGCCAAACACGCAGGAGAAAGGGCTGTTTTCATAGAGGCGTCCACGTACAGGGAAGTGCTTGAATACCTTGACTCTGTGCATTCACACAAGGAATCTGAAAACAAGGCAAACGACGCCCGGGACAGTGAATACGCAAAAATGGCAGACTGCCTTGAAGACATCCAAAGGAAGCTCATGGACATAGACGAAAAGCTGTTCGAGGTGTAAAAAATGAACGCTCCCATGTTTGTAAAGATAGACCGGTACAAAAAAGTAAGCCTCATCATGGACAGGCTGCACAAGAGACTAGGGGACGCAAAGGTCGTGCTGCGAAGGATAAGCGAGCTCAAAAGGGCAGAGGACGAAGAAATAATAAGCTGGCAGAATGAAATATCCAAGATAGAAAGCAAAGTGGCATTCATAGAGGATGCACTTGCAAGGACAAAAGAGCAATGAACAGCGACATTTTCTATGTGGGAATAGAGAACCCTGGCGCATTCAGAAGAAGCCTGCTTGAATGCTCAAAGGACGTCATCCACTTCCTGCAGAAATACGAGAAGCTGAAATCAATAAAGGCGCAAAAGCACGCGCATCTGACAGAACTCAAGCTGATATACCAGGACCTTGCCCACCTTATGGCAGAGCTCAGGGCAGAGATGCCAAAAGTGGAGCCTGGCAGCCTTCCAAAGCCGAAGGCAGAAACGCCAAAGAAAGTGGAAAAGCACGAAGAAACACACAAGGCACCAAAGCGGCTGACAGGAGTGGAAAAGCTTGAGGCTGAGCTGGGAAGGATAGAGGAAAAGCTGAGGTCGATAAGCTAGATGCAAAAAGTGCCCCTTCCAAGAACCTTCATGCTGACAGGCATACTCGGGTTCATGATAACAACAGTCTACACTGCCTCAGGCAAGCTGCCGCTAAAATGGGGGGTTGCCTTTGACCTTGTATTCATCCTGATGTTCATAGCATCAGTCCTTTCAATAACACCGCCACCGGTTGGAAAGGAGCATGGGAAAAATGACTTTCCAGAGGCGAAGGCAAGGCAGGCAGGAAGAGCTGCAAAGGCCAGCAGGCGGAAAGCGACATCCAAAAAGGCCAAGCCAACCGCAGGGAAAGCAAAGAAAGGCAGGCGCAGATAGGATTCTATTCTGAAAAGCTGATTTACACCCAGCGGACACCAGTATAAGCTTTTTAAAGGCAAACGCATTCCCTGGCTGCACATGAGAATTGCTGCTTTTTTGATTTTGGCCCTTATTCTGCTGACTATGGCTGCGCAGGCGCAGACAGGCCACATGAAGATACTTGCCGTTACAGACAAGGTAGAAGGCGGCAAAGGGATGATAGCAGACCTGTACCTTGAAGTCAAGCCAGGCCAGGGCAAAGTGTTCATTGAGTCCTTCCCGCTGACCAAGATGGACACTCAAATAAGCACGCGATTTGCCAAGGAAATAGCATGCAGCGAACTGGACCTTGAATGCGACCAATACGACTTCTTCTACACGATAAAAGCAGACACAGCGCTGGTAGGCGGGCCAAGCGCAGGGGCTGCGGCTGCTGTGCTTACCGCAGCAGTGGTGGAAGGGAGCGCAACAGACGAGTCAACAGCAATAACCGGAACAATAAACTCAGGGGGGCTTGTAGGGCCGGTGGGAGGGCTTCAGGAAAAAATCACTGCAAGCCCTGAAAGAGGTGTCAAGAAAGTCCTGATAGCCAAAGGGCAAAGGTACGTAAAATCAGGCAACGCCAGCAACGCAACCATAGACCTGGTTGCAGTCGGAAAGGAAAACGGGGTTCAGGTAATAGAAGTCGTTGACATGAGGGAAGCACTGTATCATTTTACCGGCAGGCAATACATAGAAGAGGACGCCCAGCTGTCAATAGACGAGTCATACGCAGAAACAATGCAGAAAGTTGCAGAGTCATTATGCAACAAGAGCACGCAGCTTCAGGCCGCAGGCAATGACAGCTCAGCACAAAACCTTACCGAAAGGGGGAAGGCAGCGCTTGAAGGCGGCCAATACTATTCAGCAGCAAGCTACTGCTTTGGCGCAAACATAAGGTATAAGACGCTTGAGCACGCAAACCTTACCCGAGAACAGATAACAAAGAGAGCTGAGAAGGTCGTGGAGGATTCCATGCATCTGGAAAGCAGCATTACAAGGCCAAAGACAGTTGCAGACGTGCAGAGCTATGCAACAGTAAAGGAAAGGCTGCTCGACGCAACCGACACTGCAAACCTGACCTTACAGAGGCTGCAGGAGAACAAGACCCGGGATGCCATAGCCCTGCTGGCCTACGCAGAGGAAAGGGTGTACAGCGCAGAGGCATGGGCACAGTTCATCGGAAAGGATGGCCAGAGATTTGAGCCAGAGCTAATAGAAAAATCGTGCAGAAGCAAGCTTTCAGAGGCTGAGGAAAGGTATGAATACGTAAAGCTGTTCTTCCCGGAAACCCTGGCAGGCACAAGAAGGGACATAGACAGGGCATACGACGACCTCAACGCAAAAAGATTCGAGCTGTGCCTCTCAAAAGCCGCAAAGGCAAAAGCTGAAAGCGACGTAATACTAAACACGCTGGGAGTTGAAGACTCGCAAGTCAGCGAACTGGTTGAAAAGAAGCTTGAAATAGCAAAAAGGACGATAGTAAGAAACTCAAAAAAAGGCATATTCCCAATACTCGGGTATAGCTATTACGAATACGCCAACTCGCTGAAGGACACAGACAAGTACTCGGCGCTGCTATACTCTGAATATGCGCTGGAACTCAGCAACATGGACGTGTACTTCAGAAAAGACAAGGCTGAAGAGGCCACGCCTGCAGAGCAAAAAATGGCCATTGCAAGCCCCTCCATACTGATATTTGCAGCAGGGCTAATGACAGGAGCGGCAATAGTCTTCATCCTTGGCAAATACACTCCGAAAAGGAACGGAAAGCTTGTCAAAAAAGCAGCGTTACGAAGGAGATAGGTTCCCCTGCTTACAGCCAAACCTCAGGAAGGCCCCTTGCGGGGCCTCCCTGGGGAAAAGAGGTGATAGATAGCTTGAACTTAACCACTCTAAAATAGAATGGCTATGTTTGTACTATTGAGTGGTATACCAACTATAAAAAGGTTTTGGTAATGCAGGCCACATATGGACAAAAAAGTGCGAATGGCAATAATCCTGGCCGCTGCAGCAATTTCCCTGGCAGCGATAGTTTTGCTGCTCAGGCAATACGGCGAGGAGCCGCAGATAACCGGGGCAGCCATAACAGAGCCGGGGCTTGACTACAGGCTGCTTTTCTGCTCAGAAACAGACTGCAGGGAGGAGATGAGGAAGCTCATAAACAGCAGCAGGACAGCTGACTGCGCGATGTACAACTTCCACGAAAGCCTTGCTTCAGGCAACCTTCGGGTTGTCGCGGACGCCCACTACAAGGGAAATTTCAGCTTTATCAGGAAAAGAAACAGCAGCGGACTGATGCACAACAAGTTCTGCATACTTGACAACATTACGGTGATTACCGGCTCATTCAACCCGAGCAGCAGCATGAAAGACAGGAACAATATGCTGGTGATAAGCTCTCCATGGCTTGCCAGAGGATACTCGCAGGAGTTTGAAGAGCTGTGGAACGAGCAGCCTGACAGGAAAAGCACTGGAAACTCAGCCATGCTGGGAGATGCTGAAGTTGAGTATTATTTCTGCCCAGAGGATAGCTGCGCAGCAAGGGTTGAGCAGGCCATAGCAAATGCTTCGCGCAGCGTGCTTTTCATGGCATACAGCTTCACGCACAGGGGAATAGCAAACGAGTTGATAATAGCAGGTATGAGGGGTGTTGATGTCCGCGGGGATATAGACAGCAGCAGCGACAAGGATGCGTATTACCTGCTCAGAAACCAGAGCATAGACATAAGGATTGATGCCGCCAAGGGAATAATGCACCACAAGGTATTCATCATAGACAACGAAACAGTGATAACCGGGAGCTTTAACCCAACCAAAAGCGCGGATATAAGGAATGACGAGAATATGCTGGTCATAAGAAGTGCGGAGATTGCGGAGGAATACCTTAAGGAGTTTGACAGGGTGTTTGCAGCCTCCAGCTAATCCCTGGACCTAACAAGGGAGTTAAGCCAAGCGAAAAGGCTTTCAAAAAAAGCGGCCTTTTTTGCCGTCTGAACAGAGCCTGCTCTCCCAGGGGAAGGAATGTTAACCTGGCGTGATTTTGTCATGTTTGAATCGTTTGCCGCTGGCTGAATCGGTGAATCCTGCTGTGCTTTCGACTCGCAAGACCTGTTTGCCGAGTCCACGCATGATTTTGGCATGCCCATGCACCTATTGACTGTACACGGGTCTGCATCATCACAATCGGCATCAGAGCTGCACTTGTCAGGCTGCACACATGAATTCTGCACGCACTCATAGCCTGAGCCGCAGCCACAGTCAGTGCAGCAAGACGACTCCTCAACCTGCATGCACACGAAATCACCGCACACCACTGGCCTCACACAGTCAGAAGGGCAGGCTGAAAAATCCTCATCTGAATCGCAGACGCCATTCCCGCAATATGTAACGCATTTTTCGTTTCTGCATTTTGTCCTTGAAGGGCAACCGCAGTCATACGTGCAGGAGCTACAGCTTTCCGAAGCCTCGCAGATGCTGTTCCCACAGTAAGTTACGCATGAGCCTGAAACGCATTTTTGGCCCATCACGCACTGAATGGCACAGGAACCGCAGTTGCCGGAATCAGAGCCAAAATCCTTCAGAGCGCCATTGCAGCAGCTGTCTGCCAGGCATGCTTCAGCCTCTCCGCAGACGCCATCACCACACCTGTCAGGGATGGAAAGGGTGAATTCCACCATGCGCTTTCCGCCTGCAAATTCCTGGCTGAGAATCCTGTCCAGCCTGAGATTCAACCCATTGGAGAAGGACTTGTTCTGCCCAACAGACAACGCAGGGCTTGAACTGCCATTATGGACAAAAACAGCCTGGGCGCTGCCAACAAAATCAGATGTAACCTGATAATCAGAACCCCTCAGGCTGTACGTGCCTGTATTTCCTTCCTCAAGGCCGGCCTTGACCTCAGGGACAGCATACGCTGACAAAGACAAAAGCAATAGCAGTCCTGTCCAGATGGCGGCTGACCTTAGCATCAGGCACTGCCTGCCTTTGCAACAATAAATAGTTTTGGGCACAGAGCCAGAGTTTAATAACCACTAAATAGTTGTGAAAATGAAAAAGTTTATAAATCGGAATCTGCGCCCCACATTATATGAAATTACCTTTC
Organism: uncultured Methanosarcinales archaeon; assembly: GCA_964504135.1. Classification (GTDB taxonomy): domain Archaea; phylum Nanobdellota; class Nanobdellia; order Woesearchaeales; family UBA10216; genus JACPTG01. Next base: position 123,974 of record CAZDCW010000001.1, on the reverse strand, counting down.
CAGCAGCAGCAGGAGCCAAAAACCCTATACTACAGGCTGACAAAAACGCCTGCATTGTACGATGAAAAGAAAAACCCCTCCGGATATCTGATATCAGGGACAGACATCAAGAATGCGGCAGCATGCATAGAACACCTTGTCCAGAGCCATGACCCGACGTATGTGAGGCTGGAAATGTCCAGCGGCCTCATGGAAGCCAACAAACAGGGGCAGCCGTATTCCAGCGAGTTTGAGAAAATTGTTGAAACCAACGCAAACCAGATGACCTTAGGGGTATTTTATGGCGCGTACACAGCAGACGGCCGCGCAGACGGCCCCTTTGGCAGTGGGGAATTGAAATATTGCAGGGCGGAGCCAGGCACCTTAATCGTGAAAGTTACCACTAACTGGCTGAGCCTGGCCTCAGCAAAGAACGTCAAGGCAAACCTGGATACGGGCTATAAAGTTGAAAGGTACGACCCAAAAGCCGGAAAAAGGCAAAAGCACCCGCTGGTAAAAAAGGTGCAGGGCGCTGCATACTGGACTGCCAGATATGTCAGGAGAAATTTGCTTGGGAAGAATTTTAAAGGCCGGAGCAAAAGCAGCCCACAATGAGCACAGACCTTGTGATTGTAGGCTCAGTCGCGCTTGATTCTGTAAAGACGCCGTTTGGAAAGGCAGAGAATGCGCTTGGTGGAGCAGCCACATACTCAGGCTTTGCAGCCAGCTTCTTCTGCAAGCCAGGCATTGTTGCAGTGGTAGGGGAGGACTTTCCAGAAGAACATCTTCAACTGCTTAAAGGCAGAGGCATCAGCCTGGAAGGCGTGCAAAAGCAGGGCAGCACATTCAGATGGCAAGGATACTATGAATACGACATGAACGAGGCCAAGACTGTAAGAACCGAGCTTGGCTCATTCGCAGGCTTTGAGCCAAACCTGCCTGATGCATACAAGGAAGCAGGCTACGTGCTCCTCGCCAACATAGACCCTGAGCTGCAGCTGAAGGTACTCAGGCAGGTTAAGAAGCCAAAGCTTACAGTAATGGACACGATGAACTACTGGATACAGAACAAAAGGGAAAAGCTGCTGGATGTGATGGGCAAAGTGGATGTCCTGCTGCTCAACGACAGCGAAGCAAGGCAATTATTTGAGACGCCGAGCCTTGTAAATGCAGCCAGCAAGGCGCTTGCACTTGGGCCAAGGCACGTTGTAATCAAAAAAGGAGAGCACGGGGCGCTGATGTTCTCCTCCAAAAGCCACTTCAGCGCGCCAGGATACCCGCTTGAGAACATAAGAGACCCGACTGGCTGCGGGGACAGCTTCGCAGGGGCATTCATCGGGCACATAGCAAAAAGCAAGGATGCGAGCGAGGCGAACCTGAGGAAGGCCATAATATATGGAAGCGCAGTCGCCAGCTTCAACGCAGAGGACTTCAGCCTTGAAAGGATGAAAAGGCTGAACATGATGGAAATTGAGGAGAGATACAGGGAGTTTGAAGAGATAAGGAAATTCTAGGACTACTTTTTCAGAAACTCGACTTCCTTCCTTCTTTGCCCGGTGATTACAGGCGTCTCCAGGCAGACTGGCTTGCCTGCCCTCCTGATTATCTGCTTCATGAACTCCAAATCAGTGTCAGCCACAAGAATGCTCTGGTGCCTGTCCACGCCATTGATTGTGCCTGAAAGGTGAAAGTAATCCGGCTTAAGATTAACGAACCTGCTGATGTAGTCCTTGTAGTCCAGACCAAAATGCGAGGCTGTTCCAACAGCATGGCCGAAATCAAGGCAGAACCTGAAACCCAAATCCCTGAATTCCGCAATCTCCTCAGGCGAGTAAGCAACCCAAGTCAAATCCCCGTCCTTTGGAAGCAGGTTTTCAATGCATATGCGGGAATCAAAATTTGCCTTCAGAAATGCGATTGCGTTCTTCTTGCAATCCCTAATCTTAAGCTTTGGCGAATTGTAGCCTGCATGAACAACAATCCTGTCGGCATTAAGCTGGTCAGCAGCCATGATTGTTTCCCTGAGCATGGCCGTATTCCTTTCCTCACGCTTAGCATTGGAAGGGTTGAAATTGAAAGCGTCATGCGGGCAATGAACCCTGAACTTAGCCCTGAAACTTCCGAAAACCCCAATCGGATTTCCCGGGACTGCAAGTATTTCCACGAAGTCAGCAAAGTCAAAATCCTCCTCAGAAACCTTGTTGTGGCTGTAGAACTTAACCCCGACTTCCATGACGTGCCGGATTGCGGGCTTGTTTAAAATAATTGCGGGCAAAAACATTAAAAGCTGCGGCGGATTTGCCCTCGCCATGGACGAAGGCCCGAACTACACAGTGAAAGACATAAGGCTGGCTGAAGCAGGAAAACTTGACATAGAATATGCTGAAAGCCAGATGGCAGCCCTGATGAAGGTCAGGGAGAGGTTCGCCAGGGAGAAGCCGCTAAAGGGGCTGATGGTTGGGATGGCGCTGCACCCATCCAAGGAAACTGCAGCCCTTGTACGCACTCTTGCGGCAGGAGGGGCAGAAGTAAGCCTGTGCTCCTGCAACCCATTAAGCACGCAGGACCATGTTGTGGCGGCACTTGCAAAAGAAGGAATTGCAGTTTATGCATACAAAGGCGAGACAAAAGAGGATTATTACAGGTTCCTCAGGAAGGTTGTTGAGCACAGGCCAAGCATAACCATAGATGACGGCTGCGACCTTGTAAGCGAGATTCACAAGAGCCATCCTGAACTCATAAAGGGCATAATAGGGGGCGCTGAAGAGACCAGCACAGGAGTCATCAGGCTGAAAGCCATGGAGAAGGACAACGCACTAAAGTACCCTATAATTGCTGTAAATGAGGCCAAGACAAAGCACCTGATGGACAATGTCAAAGGAACTGGACAGAGCACGATTGACGGAATACTAAGGGCCTCGAATGTCCTGGTTGCCGGGAAAAATTTTGTTGTCTGCGGCTACGGAGACTGCGGGAAAGGAGTGGCCAAGCGGGCACAGGGAATGGACGCCAACGTTATAGTTGTGGAAGTTGACCCCTTCAGCGCGCTCCAGGCGGCCTATGACGGATACAGGGTAATGCCCATCATGGGAGCTGCGAAAACAGGGGACATATTCGTAACTGTAACCGGGAACAAGAACGTGATAAATATTGAGCATATGAAAACAATGAAGAATGGAGCCATACTCTGCAATTCAGGGCACTTTGACGCTGAAATAAACATCACCGAGCTCAGGAAATTGGCAAAATCCAGAAAAATCAGGCCCTACATGGAAGAATTCAGCCTTGGCAGCAAGCGAATCTATATACTCGGAGAAGGAAGGCTGGTGAACCTGGTGGCGGCTGAAGGCCACCCATCTGAAATAATGTCCATGTCCTTCTGCAACCAGGCATTGGCCTGCGAGTACCTGGCAAAGAACAGAGGCAAGCTAAAACCAGGAGTTCATGTCCTGCCTGATGAGATTGACGATGGAGTGGCTGCATTACAGCTGGAAGCCCTTGGAATCCAGATTGACCAGCTGACCGAAGAGCAGCGAAAATACCTGTCAAGCTGGCAGGAAGGGACCTGAGAAAAACAATCCAAAAGATTTATATATAACCGAACCCAGGGCTAGAAGTAAAAAAAAAGGGTGCACATATGAAAAAAGGCCAGGCTGCAATGGAATTCTTGATGACCTATGGCTGGGCACTGCTCGTAGTGCTGGCTGCCATTGCCGCCCTGGCATATTTCGGAGTCCTAAGCCCGCAGAAATACCTGCCAGAAACATGCCAGTTCCCAGCAGGCTTCTCCTGCCTTGAAAAGGCAGAGATAAGCGACGCAAACAACAGGTTTGACTTTGCAGTGAGGAACAACAACGGCTATAGGACAAACCTTACAGGAGTAACTGACGACACAGGAGCTGATGACGACTGCGCAGCACCGGCAATAACCGCATGTACAGGCGTAGGATGTACACCGGCAGCCCTGGGCGCAGGGCTAACGTTTGAGAACGACCAGCAGGGAATAATAAGGATAACCTGCACTTCCATATCCTCAGGAAGGTTCAAGGCTGAAGTAACGTTAAACTACAAGAGCCTTGAAACAGGAGTAACCCACGGCACAACAGGAACAATCACAGGGCAGGCTACTTAGTCGAGTTATTGCCTTTTTAAAGCAGTTTTTTGGCTCCTTATTATTGCTGGCAGCAGGCTGACTCTTCGTGTACTGACGCGAACAAAGTGAACGGAAAACGCAGGGCCAGCCTGCAAAGAAAACTTACTATTATACAAGGTATTGTTCAGCCTTTGGATGTTAAGCTTCGGCTGATTGACCCTTGAAGAGGACTTATACGCCCCTTATAATCTATAATGGAAACCTTAATAAGGGGCAGGCCTCCTAATAGCTCGGATGCGGTTTGGAGTGAAACCATGACTGAAACTATCTTGTTTGAGGAAAGCGTAGCGAAGGACATTCTAGAGACTTTCTCTAAGACTGTCGACGATGAAGGCTTTGTAGTTGAGGTCTCAAACCCGTCCCAAAGAGTATTGACTCCAGAGGGTGAAGAGGTAAAACTTGGTGAATTTGCAGGTATCAGCAACGGGTCTTTAGTATTCATCAAGAACGATCTGATATCTCTAATAGGTTTCTCAAAAAAAACTTAGCGTATGGGTTTTCTTGAAGCTTTAAAGCAGATAATAAAAATTGATTTAAGTAGCGCAAAGATTCTAAGCCCCACTATCATTGTAAAGAAGGAAGGTGATTCTCGGAAGACAATCGTTGATAATGGTGTCCCAAAAGTTAATCTTCTTGCGCTTGACTCAGAAGAAAAAGAAAAGGTTATGAGGGCTCTCCTTACTGGCTTTGAACGAAAAGATATTTTAAACATAATAGAAAAGAAAGCCGAAGATCGAGTAATAGATATCAAGAGAAAAGCAAGTGCCACTGAACTAACACTCTCATACTACAAAGACAAGATAAGCGATAGGCATTATAAAATTCTGGAAGCATCACTTTATCTGAGAGAAGTATACAGACAAGGTTCAGACATTAAGGACTTAAAAAGAGACATAATGCGTAAATATGGCGAAGATGGAAAGATTATTTCCAACTTGTGTAGCGCCAATTATTTTGAAGGCTATCTTAAGCAAGCGTATGAGGAAATGAGCCAATCACCGACTTTTACACCTGAGGAATATCAACAATATTTCCAAACCATCATCACAACCCAACCCTTCGCTATCTTTGTCCATACTGAGATGGAAGAAGATGAGCTTGAAGGTTTAATCCAGCGTAAAATACAGACGCACCAGAACTATGGCATTAAATTCTTAGCTATACATGGCATAGGTTACCAAAACGTCAAGAAGATTCTTAAGATAGTTAGCGAGATGGAAGACAGGGACAGTTACAAGACAGGTATTGCTCAACAGGGTAATGTGATTACAGTCACTATCTATTTTCCTTAGGAATTAAGAATAATTCAATTGGCGATTCTATTACTACCCGCGCGCCAGCCGTTTTTTTAACAGCCATCACCTAACACCCGTTCCCTGAACAATACCATCATACAGCATAATTTAAATAGCCGCCATGCGAGGGTTAAGCCATGAAGGCGCAGATAAGCACAGAATACATAATGATAGTGGGCTTTGCCCTTCTGCTTACAATACCAACAGTAATCATATTCTACAGCCAGTCAAGCAGCAACCTGGAGCAGATAAACAGCATGCAGGCAAAAAGCGTGGCAAGGAAGATAGTGGACAACGCAGAAAAGGTGTACTACCTCGGAAAGCCCTCAGTCACAACAATAAAAGTGCTAATGCCCCAGAGAATGGAGTCTGTAAGCATCTCCGGCAGGGAGCTTGTCATATCCATAAGGGGAAGCGCAGGAGTAAGCGACGTTGTAGAAGTGGCAGATGTCAACATGAGCGGAAGCATAACATCCAGCCCTGGCGGGCTGGCCTACATAAGGATAGAAAACATCGGAGACAGGGTAAACATAACCTCAAGCTGACCATGAAGGCGCAGCTATCCCTCGAGTTCCTGTATGCCGCAGGAGCAGCCATGCTCATAGCGGCTGTACTGATAATAGGGGCAGGCAGGCAATTCAGCGACCTGAAGCAGGACAGCAAAACCTTCCTTGTAAAGGACCTCGCGGCGAACACCAGAAGCGAGCTTTTCATAGCCTCAGAGGCTGAAGAAGGCTACACAAGGGAGCTAAAACTGCCCCACAATCTAAGCGGAGAGGACTACTCCATAACCACCATAGGCAGCACGATAATATTTACGAGTGATGACGTTGAATACCCTGTCAAGGCGCCCCTAACGCAGGGAAGCCTTGCCAAGGGCAGGAATACATTAAGGAAGTCAGGAGGGCTGATTTATGTCAGCCAATAAGGGCCAGGCATGGTTTACCGACCTCCTGATAGGCACAATAATATTCGCAATAGCCCTTGTCGCCTACATAAGAGTAAGCTCCAACATCTCTGACACAGATGAAAGGCAGCTTGAGGAGCTCAGGCTGGAATCAGAATTCATAGGAAGCTCCCTCTCAGGAAAAGGGTATCCCTCACCGTGGGACTCGGGCAGCGTCCAGAAACTGGGAATAACAAACGGGGAGCGGGTAATAATGGACTCCAAAGTCCAGGAAACGTCAAAAATAGAGTATTCCACGCTGAAAGTGCTGCTTGGGACAAGGAACGACTTCTACGCCCACTTCCAGGACCCAAACGGAAACGTGATAAGCATAAACGGGACCTGCGGGATAGGAAAGCTGAACATAACAAACATAACCGCAGAAACCTGCAACAACGCAACAGTAAACGCGAAATACCTTGTCCAGTCTGAAAGGCTCCTCTACAGGAACGGCCTGACAAAGATGATAGTCTATGTGTGGAGGGAGAAATGAAGTCAGGCTACTACTTCAGCCTGGACGCCCTGCTGGGAGCCACGCTGCTAATGCTTGGCCTCCTCCTGCTCTCATCAACATACATCAAGGAGGAGACTGCAACAACAACATACCTTGCCCAGGACACGCTCACGCTACTGTCAGGAATAAAAGTCAGCGAAATAAACAACAGCTACCTGACAGCGCTGATAGCCAACGGGACAGTCACAAACTCAAACATAACAGTCCTGGAGCAGATAGGGGCGCTCTGGGCTGAGAACAAGACAGAATACGCAAGGCAGCTAATAATGAACCTGACAGGAGAATTCATACCTGAAAATGTCGGGTTCGCAGTATACGCTGACAACGAGCTGATTTACAGCAACAACCTTTCACAGAAGTCAAGCCTGTACGTGACAAAAGCCCTTGTGTCAGGCATATCAAAAGACAAGCCGTACAAGGGCTATTCCTCCAGAATGGCCCTCACAAGCGTCCAGGCAAGGACAACCAACTCCTACCTGTACTTCGGCGGTTTCACAGGAGAGGGGAACATAACGCAAAGAATGGAACTCCCACAAAAAATCACAAGCATAACAGAGGCGTACATTGAGGCTGAGTCAAGCAACAACTTTACCTTACTCGTAAATTCAGCCGAATCAGGAAAATACACGACCTCCGGCGGGGTTGGAAAGTGGAACATCAGCAGCGTCCAGAACTTCAGGAACGGGACAAACACAATAAAAATAGCCTTCAACGGGACTGGATACATATCAGGCGGCTTCCTAAAAGTGAAACTTACAACAGGGGAGCTTAATGACACAGAAGCAGGCTACTTCCAGACAACAGCCGCCAAAAGGGAATGGCTGCCTGGCATTGAAGGCATTATAAACATCTACAGCTCAATCTACATACCAGGCAACATATCCACGATGACAGCACACCTGCACTACAACAGCCCATACCTGACTTTCATGACAATAGGAAACTCCACAGTGTACAGCAGCCAGGCAGCAGGAGCTGTGACTGCAGACATCACCAACACTGAAATGGCGGCAAAGCTCAACTACACAGCCCTCGGCCAGAGGACAATCCCGCTGAGAATAGGCTCAGGAAGCGGAAACCAGACCATAACAGGAGCAGGCACAGCAGATGTTGTCCTTGCCAACGACCTAAGCGGCTCAATGGAGTGGTGCTCGGGCACAATATGCTCAACGTCTGTCCTTGGGCCGCAAAAATACTGCAACACAATAGCCAACTACAGGCCTGAAAACGGAACATACTGCGACTGGTGGACAGAAAACTACACAATAACCGGACAAGGGCCTGTATGCAGCGGAAGATGGCATGCGCACTGCACCTCAAACGACAGCAGGAAAATAGACATAGCACTCAACGCCAGCAAGATATTCGGCAGCACAATCCTCGGCACAGCCGGAAACAGGCTGGGAGTGGTTGAATACACAAACCAATGGAACGCGGTAATACCTGCAAACGGGACATGGACAGACAGGTATGCGCCATTCCCGGACAGCATAGCAGGAAGGGAGAACCTGACTGGCAACCTGAGCATCATAAACTCGCACCTTGAAACATACATGGACGCATACTGGGGAACGTGCATATGCTGCGGAGTCGAGGCGTCGGTGGACATACTCACAAAGCTAAGCAACACCAGCAGGAAAAGAAGCATGGTTGTAATGAGCGACGGAGAGGCAACAGACAAATGCACAGGAGTCGGAACAGGAAACGCAAAGACAGACGCAATAGAAGCCGCCCAGGACGCATGCACCAATTACAACATAACAGTATACACAGTGGGATTCGGGACTGACGTGGACGCTGAAACCCTACAGGACATGGCAGCCTGCAACGGAAGCTACTACAACGCCACAAATGTAACACAGCTTGCCGAAGTGTACAGGCAGATAGCAGGAGAGCTCGTAGCAATAAGCTACTCAGCGCAGCAGATAAACATAAGCGGAACAGGAAACACGAACACAACGCTGTACGACGACTCATACATAGAGATAAACTACACGCCCGCCCTGTCATCAGAATTCAACAAGATACCTGTAACGCTTGAGACAGACAGGTTCGGGAACAACATCACAACAGGAACAGTGACAATCCCTGAAAACGCCACCATAACAGCGGCGAGAGTCACATCATACTCAGGAAACAAGTGGACAGACAACCTCACAGTAAACGGGCAAAAAGCCTTCTCCCTTTCTGACTGGGGAAACGACTATGTAACCCTCGGCGACCCGTTCATAGCAGACTCGCCGGCAAGCCTGCTGCACACAGGAGACAACGGCATACTGATAAAGACAGCGACAGGACCCGGCAACGCATCAGGAGGCTCGCCTGACAACAGGGCAATATACACGCTCAACATAGACACAACCACAAGCTACACGCAAAGCCAAAGCACATCAGAAGGATGCAACTGGCAACTCCAGTTTGAAGACGGAAGCAGCACCACCATCAAAATTCCCGCAGACTACTCCGGAACCAAGACATGCAACTACCAGACAGCAAGCTATTCAGCCACAGACTCAATAGACGTGTCAGCGTACTCGCTCTTCCAGAAGCTCGACCTTGAGAAAAACGGAAAGCTAAACATAATACTAAGCCAGGAAGACATTAACATAGAGACTGCAACAGTGCAGGGAGTACCCTCGCTATGGGGGCCTGCGGTGATAGAGGCAAGGGTATGGCAATGAAGTGGCAAATCAAGTTTAAGAAACAAAGGGCAGGCAACAGCAATGGTTGGACGCGCTGCGGCGCTCTCGCCACCCCGGATGGGGCATCCCCCGGCTCGCCAACATTGTTGCCTGCCTATAGGATTAACAAGCCAAACTGCGCCTCAATGAAAAAGCCCGCCTTATACAAGAAAGCAGCCTTCTTCACGATAACAGCGGCTATCCTCCTCCTTGCGCTGGCTGTCACAATATCATACCAGACCAAGTACAGGCCAACAGACAGGGCAGTATCAGACGCAAGGATAAGCACGCTCAACGAATTCACCAAGACAGTCAAGGACGACATGGAAAGAGGCCTCTACATCAGCTCATTCCGCGCCATAATGAGCATGGAGGAGTTCATAACCACAAAAGGAACCCTGCTGAACGACAGCAAACTGAGCTTCAGGGAAGCGGTAACAATCGGAACCATAAGCAACCAGTCAATGAGCCTGATGCAGCAGTCAACATTCCCTGACTGGGTGGCAAGGATAAACTCCAAGGCAACTGAAACAGGGCTCATCGCCAACTTCTCAGTGAACAGCCTGGAAATAAGCCACAAGGACCCCTGGACGCTGCTTGTTGAGTCAAACATAAGCGCAAACATAACAGACAACATAGGCACTGCCTCCTTCATCTTCAACGAGACAATAAAGGCAGAGATACCAGTAACCGGGCTGGAAGACCCCACATTTAGCAGCCACACCCAGGGAAAGATAATAAGGACAGTAAACGGGACGACCTATGAGGGGAACTACGCAAGCGGAACAGACACCACAAACCTGAGAAGCCACATAGACGGGAATTACTACGCGAACAGCACATCAGCGCCCAGCTTCCTGATGAGGCTGGAAGGCAACTACAACAGCTCAGCATACGGAATAGAAAGCTTTGTAAGCGTGCCAGACCTCCAGCAAAAGGGAGTGCAACAGTACAAAAGGAGCATGATAGACTACGTGTACTTCGGAAACCTGTCAACAAGCGGACTCTACAAGATAAACAACACCTATGAGCCATGGCTCATAATAGACGAAGCACACCTGGACAAATACCAGGTCAGGAGCATAGCCAGCCAGATGGGGTGAAGAAATGGGACTAGCGGATCTTGCCAGGGAGTATATCCCGCAAACCAGGATATCGTTTGAGCTTTACGAGAGGACAGGCATTGGAGGGCTTTACATTGCAAACAGGGTTTATGCTCACCCCATACTGTTCATGCAGCCGCATCTGGGCGGCTCAAAGCTGTTCATACAAGGCAGCAGGGGAGGAAACCTCTCTGGAATGAACATAGTGGAACTGCAGGATGAAATCAGAATAAGCTGGACAGAAGACGACCTGATGCGGGCTTTCCTGGCCAACTACGCAAAACCATTACTGGAACAAGAGGATGAACTAACCGGGCCTTACCTGACCGCTCAAAAAAGTGAAATTGAAGCCATAGTCGCGGCTGCATACAAGACAGTGATTGAGAATACAAAGCCTATGGCTGTGCTGTAATCAGGCAAATTAACCCCTTAGAAAAAATGCATAAAGTTGAACTAAAAATCCACCACAGAACATGCTGGGGGTCGGAAATAAGCGTAAAATTCCCTGAGTACAAGTTTTGCTCGGTGGACTGCAGATGGGTAGGGAGTAAGGTGGCACACATCCTGCTAGCCAGAGGAGGCCTGAAAAAATTCAGGAAGATAACCGAATACCTGGAAAAAAGGAAAGACGTGCTGAAGGCAGAAACCCTGAGCGAAGATGACCAGGGCATTTACATAAGGATAATTACAAAAAAGGACAGGCGGACATCCCAATTCTCGGATTTGTTCTTCAGCCATGAATGCTTTCCTGCAGCCCCCACCCGCTTTGAAGGGAAATATGAGATATGGACTTTAGGGACTGCTGACAGGAAAAACATTGCCGCAGTGTACAACTATCTGAGGAAGAGGCATCCAGTGCACATAAACTACCTTAAAGAGGAAAAAATCAGCAACCCGCTTACCCCGAGGCAAAGGGAAACCATTAACTACGCCCAGCATTTCGGGTATTACCAGTGGCCAAGAAAAAAGACTGCCACTGAGATATGCAATCTCGTAAAAATACCAAAGACTGTCTTCCTCTCCCACCTGCGCAAAGCTGAAAACAAAATAATTGCAGAGTTTCTGGCCCGATAATAGACCATAGTCTACAATAAAATAAAATCCAAGCGGCTTCCACCACTTGTTATGGAATTCAGGCCATTTGAAAAGAAGCTTGTGGCAGTGCTGAACTGGAAGCTTGAGACAGGCCGGGCAATGAATGCTCTGGCGCACATGGCCCTTGGCATTGCGGGGGCTGCACAAGAAAAGGAGGAGCTCAGGCTGCAGGACTATACAGACGCAGACGGGGGCAAACACCCCGCAATATCAGATATCCCATTCATAATCCTAAGGGCCAGCCCGGCGCAAATCAGGAGCCTGCGCAATGCCGCCATTGAAAACAGCCTGCAAATCACTGATTTCACAAATACCATGATTGGGGAAACCTACATTGACCAGCACAAAAAAACGAGGGCGACGAAGGAAGAGGACCTTGAATATTATGGAATCTGCCTTTTCGGAGACTGGAAAAAGGCGACTGAGCTGACAAAAAAATTTTCACTATGGAGGTGAACAAAGTGGAAGAACAGGCTCGGCCTACTAATGGCATAGAATACAGGGGGCTGACAGGCGAAGCGGCAATAGAGGAAGCATACAGAAGGATTTTCGAACGGTACGACACGCCAAAGAATGAGGCAGATATCATGACAGCAGCCCTGCTTCCTGACAGCTTCAGAAAGCTGTTTGACGCATACTTCGCAATCCACCCTGAGGAGGCGCAGCAGATAGTGAAAGAGCACAGGTCAAGGTATACCGGAATAAGAAGGATTCTTGAGCCGTTTGCATACTCCTGGAACCAGATCCGGGGAATCAGATACAGGGCTGCCGAACAGTGCCTAAAACAGCCCCTTGAACAGGAAATTGAAGGCAAAGGTTGAGGCAAAGTAAAGCGACAGGGTGATTCCTACAAACACCGGAAAGTAACCCAGACCGGAGCGGACATCACCCTTCCTGATTGTGGCCACTATCGCCGCTGAAAAGAAGGAAGTGATTATCAGGCTGACAACGGCAAAAATGGTGAAGTCGGCCTGCGATATGGAACTAGGGGAGAAGTTAAATGAAAAGCCAAGGCCAGGAGTCTTCTGGAGCTCAGCGAAGTCAACCTTGCCCATGATGTCCTTAATGACATTCAGGAACTGGCCTGACAGCGCGAAAAGGATAGGGGAAGCGACAACAGTCGCAAAACCTATGAAGATGGCGTAAGTGGTGACGTTGGCTGACATCTCCTTCTTCATAATCTGATTCTCCTTGATGTTGTCAGCAATCTTGTTAAGCACATCACCAATCTCGCCGCCAGCATTATAGCTCTCAATCAGCAGATTCATCGCCCGCTTAAGCACCAGCGAATCATACTTGTCAGTAAACCGCTTAAGGGCTGCCTCAAGGTCCTCGCCAGCCATGGTCTCCTTGGCCACCATCTCAATCTCATTCGCGAGCACGCCGAACCTTGGCCTGACCGCGTACCAGAGCGCCTTGTCAATAGTCATGCCAGCGCGGATGTTAGCCGAGGTAAGCTGAAGAAAGTCAGGCAGAACCTCCTCAATGCCAACACGCCTCTTGAAAATCCTCAAGTCAAGCATGACATAAAGCAGCAGCCAAACCAGGAAAAGAATAGCGGCGAAGACAAAAACCCAGATTACAGCCATCACCACAGTCACGTATAAAAGGCCTATCTTCAGGTCAGTTGAAAACCTATAAACAAAATAGGCGGAAATTATGAAATTCACAAAAACTGCCAGCCTGAAAACGTAAACAGGAATCCTTGCACTGGCCTTAAACCCTGCACGCTCAAGATAATACTTGACAAGAAAAATCCGCCTGGGCTGCTTCCTGCGCAGAATCTCCCTGCGGTCAAGCCTCTTGAAGTCTGTTTCCCTTGAAACCTTCCTGAAGCCCTTCAGAATCCCCTCACTGCCAAAAAACCTTTGCAGGAAGGCCTTTTTTGGAGCTTCAGCCATAATCAAACCTCCACCGAGGGCCTTGAAGACTTGATAATCATCAGGAACATCAGCTGAATAGCGCCCACAAGGCCGGCAATTGCCAGCAATGCGCCAATGTCAAGGCTAAGGGAGAGGAAAGATGCGGTGATGACAAGCATGATAAGCCCAATCGACGGCATGATAACCGCAATAATGAGGTAAAACATGGCCAGGGGGTTAAGCTTCCTCCCATACTCCCTAATCTCAATCACCTGCTCCTTTGCAATCTGGTCTACGGTTGCGTTAATGCTCAGCGAAATATCCGAGCCAGTCCTCATGGAGTTGAGAATCTGCCAGAGAAGCTTCCTGAAATTGGCAGAAGGTGTGAACTCAATCTGCTCATTCAACGCCTCCTCCATAGGGATGCCCAGGTCAACCTTGTCAATAATCTCCTGGAAATACTTTCCAGTGGTCTCATAGTTCAGGGCCACAGCCCGCATGGCATTATAGACAGGAACGCCGGACTTCATCTCAATAACAAGAAAGCGGCCTGCAAACACAATCTCCCTGTTAATCTCCTTCTCCTTCCTCATAATGATAACATCAGGCGCCTTAAGGAAATAGGCGAAGGTGAGAATGAACATCAAAGGGGCAAGGAAGAAAATGGCCTTCTCCAGGACATTAAGCTGTGTCAAAAGCACGCCTGTGACCAGCATCAGGCCGGTTGTAAGGTAAAAGGCGGACATCGCGGTCTTCTGCACAAACACAGCAGGCTCATCCATAAAGCCTGCCTGCCTCAGCTTAAGCCCGATGCCAGGCAGCTTGCTGGCGATAATCCTGAAGACGGTTGCAGTCATTTTTCAAGCTGAAGGGGCTTGTCAGCCTTTACAAAGGACATAAGGGAATCCTTGTCAGTGTAATACTCAGCCATGACCCTGCCCACGCTGTCAACAGTGTTAATCTTATGCCTGACAAGCCAGTTCAGAACCTCCTGCTTCTCAGCAAGGTTTGCGGCCATCTCCTTCCTGCCCATGCCGGTGTAAAGCTCAAGCGTGTCCATGAGGGCTGTTGACTCATTCGCCTTTACAAGCTCATCCTTCTTGATGTCAAGCTGCAAAAGCACATTAGGAGTTGCGTCAGGAAGAATCTCGGCAATCTGGAAGGTCCTCCTTATGCCCGTCCTCCTGTTCCTGTACTGCACAAGCAGAAGGCTGACAGCAGGAATCATTGACTTAGGAACCTCAATCGGCGGATTAGTCAGGCGGTTGACAGTCTCCTTGGCACTGTTGGCGTGCAAAGTCGCATAGACGCTGTGGCCTGTGTGGATTGCCTCAAAAAGCACCTCAGCCTCCTTCTTACGCCTAATCTCACCCACAATAATCCGGTCAGGCCTCATCCTAAGGGAGTTAACCAGCAGGTCAAGCATGCTGACGCCGCCCTTCCCCTCCACATTAGGCAGGCGGGTAAGCATAGGAACCCAATGGAGGAACTTCGGAAGCTGAAGCTCATGAGTGTCCTCAATGCTGATAATCCTCTGGTTTGGCGGGAAGAAGTTTGAAAGGACATTAAGCGCAGAAGTCTTTCCTGATGCAGTGCCCCCTGAGATTATGGCTGAAAGCTCAAACTGCACAGCCAGCCACAGCAGTGCGGCAGCCTCAACTGAAATTGATTTTGCCTCAATAAAGTCAGTGATGGTCCATGGCTTGGAGGCAAACTTCCTAAGGGTGAGGGTATTGCCCCGAAGCGAAACCGGATTAATGGTGGCGTTGACCCTGTCGCCAGAGCTGAGGTTTGCGTCCATCAAAGGCTCAAGGATTGTAATCTGCCTGCCAACCTTCCTGCCAATCATCGCGGCAAAATGCCTAATCTGGTCTTCGGACTCAATGCCGATGTTGGTCTTAAGCCAGCCACGCCTCCTGTGATACACCCAGACAGGCTCCTCAGCGCTGTTAATCGCCACCTCCTCAAGATTGCCATCGCCCATCAGAATCTCAATATTGCCCATCCCAAGAGATTTCTGAATGAGATAAGCGGTAAGAAGCTCAAGAGTCTCCTTCGTGGCATCAGGAAAATGCTTCTTAACCAGGACCTCAATAGTATCGCGGAAGCTCTGCTCAATAATCCCTGTCTTCCTGATCTCAAGAATATCCACCATGCCCAGGCTGACCTCCTGAACAAGCATGTGCCTTATCTTCTCAAGGATAATCTCAGTTGTAGGGCTGATTTTAGACACAGAAGCCTCATAAACAGGAACAAAGCTGCCCTTGACGCTGAAGATATTCACAGTAATAGGAATCTTGTTGGCAATAAAGCCGTAAGACTCCAGAAGCTTCTTTGAATCCTGCCTTGCCTCAGCCCTGGCTGGCTTTACAACCTCCTTTGAAGCTCCATTATTCCTAGCCACGCCGCCCTCTTTTTTGGTAATCATAAGCTTTTGTAAACTACTTATTAACCTTGCCCTTGATAAGCCTGCCAAGCTCAAAAATCTCGGCCTCAAACTTCTCCCGCTTCCTATGGGCAGCGTCAAACCTCTGCTCAAGCTCCTCAATATGCCCCTTTGGAGCGCCGGTAAGCTCCATAAGCCTTGCCTCCTGCACAATCCCGGCAAGCTCGGCCCTAAGCTTTGCGAAGTCAGTGTTAATCCTGTCCATCAGAATGTCAATATTGACCTTCTCCTTGAAAAAACGCTCAAACGCCTCCCTGGCAGACCGGCTGGCGGAAACAGTGTCAACCACCCTGGACTTTGCCTGGGCAACCTTGCCCAGAATCTTAGCCTGCACGTCCTCAATCCGCTTCTGATGCTGGCGCTTCTTCTCAAGCAAAGGCGCAAATTCCCTCTTCCTCAACTCAATGCCCTTCCTTATCTGCTCACCGAACCTCTTCATCCTCATGATATTCTGCCTTAAAGCCTCCAAATCAGAGTCCTCATCCTGAAGCTGCTTCTTCATATCCCTCACAGCCTCCTCAATCTTGGCCACCCGCTCCTTCAAAATAAGCTCATTTTTCTTTATCAAGTCAGCCTTCTGCACCTCCTCATCAAGCTTAAGCTCCTGCTCCCTGATGTGATTAACCAGCTCATCATAGCTTTTCTGGCTGCCAAGAATCTGGGACTCAACCTGCTCCATCTGCCTCTTGAAAGACTGCTGCTGGTCAAGAATCTGCCTGTCAATGTTACGCTTCAAATCCTCATAGTTCTGAAGCGTGGCAAGCTCGCCCCTGACCTTCTTGACATCCTCCTCCAGCTCTGCGCTGAGCCTGGAAAACTCCTCCTTCACGCGGCGCAGGCCAAAGGACTCCTTGTTAAGGGTCCCAATGGCAGACTCAACCTGCCTGATGAAAACGTCCTTCTTGCTCTCAAAATCCTTTGACTTCCTGGAAATCTCCTCCTTGGTGAACTCCCTCTTCACCAAAAAAGGAGTTGTGAACTTGTACTCAACATCAATAATGCCCTTCTCATGCAGAAAGTCAGCCCACTCCTCAATGACCACCCTTGGAACAGAAAGCTCCTTAGCCGCGTCAACCGTTGAAATGCGCTTCCTCCCAGAAACCAATGCAACGAGCTTGTCAGCCCCGGTGGTAACCTCCCCTGATTCCATGGCAATCAATGCCCCTGGCGTGTATAAAAAGGTTTCTTCAGCCTCTGTGCAGGCTAGTGACATTTGACACCGCCACTTAACTTTTTTGGCAGCAGGCTGACTCTTCGTGAACGGCACAGATGAAGCCAAGGCGAAAACTTTAAATACAAGATTTGTCTTATTTTAAAGATGGTGGCAGAAACGGTGGATATTGGAACTGTTAGCGCGCGCGGGCAGATTGCAATACCTGCAGAGATGCGCGAGAAGATGCAACTCAAGGAAGGGGAAAAGGTGCTGTTCCTCTTGGAAGGGGATACGCTGCTAATGAAAAAGGCAAGCGCCATGTCCTGGGAGGAAATCACAAGGCCACTGCACCAGGCAGCAAGGCTGGCAGGGATGAAGGAATCCGAGATTCCAGAGCTTGTCCACCGCATCCGAAGGAAGAAATAATGCTGCGCGTGGCGCCCCTCACTTCAAAATCCGGTAAAAAGCGTCAAAAATCGATCTGTCGTGACCACGTGGAAAGATGCCCAGCCTGTACACAACGCACAATAAAAAGGTATTTAAAGTGCACCACCCACCTGTCCGCGTTATGGAAACAGTAACTATACCCAAGGAAGAATATGAACGCCTGAAAAGGGGTGCTGAAGTCGATGAAGAGCTGGTGGCTAAAATAAAAAAAAGCCTAGAAGACCTTAAGAGCGGAAGAGTTAGGGAGTGGAAAGGGTAGTTTACTTTTTTCCTGCCAAGTCAAAAATGCGGCTTTGATATTGAATCAAGTCGGTCAAAATGCTGTTTATCGTTGCCTGCTGCGCCTTTTTTCCAGAAATTGCGATTACCAGAATAATCAAAAACTCTTTATAAGCCAAAAAATACAGTCGTTTGCCATCAAACTTTTTTTCTCTAAAAAATGATAAACCTGAAAGAGGCTTGCCTACGTTAGCTCCCTGCTGCTGAAGCTGCCCCAGTATCTTTTTTACCCTGACCTGCTCAGAAGTGTCCAGCTTGGCCAAATCCTTGTCAAATTCATCAGTTGTAAAGACGCGAAACATGCCGCCCCTCACCTCAAAATCTGGTAAAAAGCGTCAAAAATGGGGGTATCTGTCGTTACTACATTGAAGGATGCCTTAACCGGGATAGCAGCCTTCCTTATTTCTGAAATGTGATGCTCAAGCTGGCGCTGATAGTCGGACTTAAGCTTTGCGCTGACATAAGTCCTCATGACTTCGCCGCTCTCAGAATCCTTAAGCTTCAAGTCGCCCTCAATACCTAAATTACGTTCTGTCCTGTCAAGGACCTGGACAAGCTTTGTGTCTGCATTGCCAAGCACCTTCAGCCCATCCTTTATGTTCTCAAGGTCATAAAGGAAGTCTGAAACAACTATAAGCATTGAACGGCTGCCCAGAATCTTCCTGTAAGACACCATCGCCTTCGCAAAGTCAGACTTGCCAAAGGGCTTGGTGGAATTCAGAAGCTCAACCATGCCGGCAAGATGGCCCATGCCCCGCTTCGGCTGGAAAACCCTAAGATTATCGGAAAAGACAGCATACTGGAACTTCTCATTGCCCCTCATGGCAATGTAGGCAAAGCCAATCCCAAGCATGGCGGCGAAGTCATACTTGCCCGGCCTGCCATAAGCCATGCTGGAGCTGATGTCCAGGATTACGTGGACTGTAAGATTCCTTTCCTCCTCAAAGCGCTTCACATAAAGGTTATCAGTCCTTGCATAGACCTTCCAGTCAATCTGCCTGAAGTCATCACCAGCGGCGTAAAGCCTGTAATCCTTAATCTGCGCGCCCCTGCCGGTCATAAGGCTAGGCCTGGAGCCTGCATACTTTGAAGTAACCCGCTTCCTCATCACCAGGTTGAAGCGGTCAAGGCCTGAAAGGAACTCTGTGGTTATCATTTTGGAACTCTACTGTTTCGTGTTATTTATTAGTTTGCTTACCATATCTGTGATTTGGGCACTATTGAGATTTGACATTTCCAGTGTATATAACACGGGCGTCAAATTGAACATGTTCACATTAGTATCCCCCACAGTAACGTAATTAAACGCCCACCTCTGATTACCACCAATAGCCACCTTATCGAATCTTCCCAGAACCTGGGCGTTAACTAAGTTTCTGGAAAAAATCTTCTGATCCGTAAGCTTAGAAGCGCTGGGCCCTAACACGCTGCTATTTATGCCCTGCTCCATAGCAGTCCTGGCTTCGCTTTCTGTTATACTGCCTGATGAGCCTGCCTGAGTTTCCTCCAGTCCCATAGCGAAAACAGGATAATCCGACTCATTATAAACATTATACGAGTTGTTTGAAGCCATACGGTCTTTACTCCAATGATATGTTCCTGCATCGCCATTTGAAGTTATCCGCATCTTGCCTATCAGGTCTGCTGTGCCTGAAGTGTTAGCTTCGCTTTTAGGTCCAATCCAAACCTGCTTTTTTGTGCTATTGACTATTCCACACAGCCACACCCATTGCTTTGATTTTGGATAATTCGACACGAAATTAGGCCCGCCCCAGCCATACCCATAGTAAGTGCTGCTTACACCAGGATAATCATAAATACTAATTTCGGCGCCTCCTGCAGTGTCCAAAGCGTCAAGCGTATGGTGGCCTTGTGAGCCATCACCAGAGTCTGTAGAATTAAGATACATACACATCTTACACTGCGCATCCACTCCGCAACCCCCTCCTGCTGAAGAAAAGATAAAAGTAGAACCACCCCGGTCTCTAAGACTTCTGCCCGCATCATAAACAATATCTCCAGACCCGTAATCAAGAGACCAGCCGCCCGCCCTCATATCCAAGCCCTGGTATACAACCGTCCCATTAGCGGCTACTACAGCATCATCCCAAACAGCAAAAGCACTGGGTCCCCAGGGCTGATTATACCACAACTGGGGACTCCAACCACTCAGGTACTTAGGCCTTGTAACACTTGCATTTGTGAAGAACACAAACGAGGCATTCTCATTAGCGGAAAGGTTAGCTAAAAATCTTATATAGCAACTTCCGCCTTGGCCCACTCTGCTAAGGACAACTTCGGAAGGTATTTCTACCAAGGAACCGCTGATATTCTGCGTCAAAACTCCATTGCTACAGTTATCTATCTTACCGGAAATACCGGTAATATTCACCCTTAAAGGCGCATAAGTTCTGGTGGTGCCATTTGGCTCCTTCAGCCAGAACCTAAAGCTTGTGTTGTAGCTAACGTTCCACCATGCGAATTCACTGAAAGTAAAGCCTGCATAACTAACGACGTTGTCAATCGCTGTCTGCCCCGTTTTCGCCGGATAATTCCCTTCCACCTTGATATCGTAACATGTGTTCGCCTTTAAGGTCTGCCCAACAGGAGAAAATGGAACCCACTTTTGTTCAACAACTGACCTATTACCAACAGCTATAACACTGCAATTATTAAAAGCAAGGCTTCCTGAAGGATTAGATGCGTTAGCTTCTGCAGAAATATTGTAAGAATTACAGACAGTAGAGTAATCCGTTACCTGTTTACTCACATTTGACAGTATAGCGAATCCGTAGCCTCTGAGCGAATTTTCAGTTTCATTAAATTTCACACTGAGCCTGGATGAGTCGCTTATTGAGTAGCCAAAATTTGCAGGATTGCAGATTTTATACCATGTATAAGCTTGGGTGAGACCTGCTTCTGATTTCACATGTTGAAGATAGGCTGTTTTAACGTGTCGCTGACCCACAACTGCTCCACTTAACATAGCAACAACAAAAATGAATAAAATCATTGACAACCAGGTTTTTTTCTTCATTTTTACATCGCCTCCTGAAAAGCATTAATCATTTTAGCCTACATTGACGCTTAAGTTTTGCCAATCAACAAAGCTGCTATTCCTAACAGTACTGTTAACGTTAAACACTCCTGAACTGGTGAAATTATGTTCAACAAAAATAAGTACCCTTTCATAAGGCAGCAAACTAAAGTTACTCGATGAATTAATTACATCATTATTCTTAGTATCAAATGCCCAGGACGCATTCGATAGGTTATTTGATAATAAGTTCATAATGTCAAACCCAAAAATCCTTTTTCTACTTGTAGAGTTCAAAACAGATAAGTTTGCAACTTCTATTGGACTGATTGTAACTGTTGAGGTGGTTGCGCCAATCATAGAGCCGGAAGATGCTGAAGGAATCACGCTGTAAGCACCATAATTGGAGTATGTATTTGCAAAGTAGACCTTTACAGATTCTCCTCCGCTCAGATTCATAAGGTATTGTGAAGAAACTATTGATTCCCCAGTATTCATTGACCAATTAACATCGGTGACGTTGTTAGATCCGCTATTCAAAACAGAGAATCCAAAGATCCTATAAAATCCTGATTTGTGAAGAACAGTAAAGTTAGTAACAAGTAGTTTAGAAACATTGATGTTAACCTTGTAGTGAGCTATGCCCGTACCCAGATTTCCTACATTATCTTTGGCAATCACATGCATATACCACTCACCGTTAGCCACACCCAAGTCTGTACTGTTGGTCCCGTTGATTCCATACTGATTACTGCCTAAATTCGTGAGGTTTATCGTCATATTGGTTGTCCAGAAAGACATTGTGTCTGGAGAAGTGTTCGTCTTTTTATCGAGGATGTAGTAATAGCCTTGGATTCCAGAACTATCTGATGGAGGTGTGATGTTAAAAACGGGGGTATTGATGTCGTACCAAGTGTTGTTATCTGGATGCGTGGGCGAAGTAACTTGAGGAGCATTGGGAATAGTTGTGTCTATGTATATTGTGATTGTGTTTGACCAGTTGCTCGCTTGGCCTAAGGCGTCATACGCCCTTACTTTGAATGTATGTGTGCCTGTGGTCAAGCTAGCGCTATGATAGCTTAAGTTGCTACCCAGACCTGTTTCTTGACCGTCATTAACGCTCACTGTGAAGTTCTTAACCCCACTCCCTTTATCACCCGGATCAGTCCAGCTTAAAAAAGGGGTGTTATGGCCTGACCAGTTGCTTCCTGAATGCCACTCCCTTATAACTGGTGTATTGGGCGGAGTAATGTCGATATATACAGATATGTTACTTGGCTCGGCTATGTTTCCGGGCGTGTCTGTAGCTCTGACATAAATCGTGTGAATCCCTTCTGATAAAGAGGGGGTTAAAAATGAAACATTTAAGCCGACACTCGACCAATTGCCATAGTTAATTCTGTATTCATACCTGCTAAGCCCATTTGGATCAGTCACTGCTGTCCAAGAGATATTGTGGGAAGTTTGATTAGTCCAGTTAGACGGAGTTGCTACCAAGGTTAATGCAGGCGGCGGAGCAATATCCAGCACGAAGAAAGAAAGGTTTCTGACATTGTTTGATTCGTTAGACTCTGCGACAGAATTGTCAGAATCAAGTTTAATCGAAATGTTGTGCGAGCCATAAGAAGCATTCCAAGTGAAACGGGTCAAATTCCTAGAAGCCTTAGCGATAGACAAGCTATTATTAGTTCTGGAAATTCCATCAACAAGCAACTCAACTTTGAAGCTACCAGCATCAGAGCCTCCATTATTAAAGGAAGTCACATTAATACCTAACAAGTTATTTTCAGAAACATTATTCGGTTCTAGCTCAACATCCCCAACGCCAACAACAAGGTCCGGCTGAACTCCATAAACAACGATCTCTTCCCGCAAGGAAGTGGCCAAAGAGTTTACATCCGTAGCAGTAAGTGTGATATTATAAGTTCCAGCAGCCGGAGGAGAGGAAATTGTAAGATTCTCATAAAGCCCAGATGTCGCATTAAATGAAAAACTGACTTCCGAAGAATTAAGCGATAAGTTAACCCTACTAACATTAATGTTATCCGAGATATTGGCCAAAACAACAAATCCTGACCCAACATAAGGAACCTCAGGCAACATCAACTTACGAATAACTGGAGGAGAATCGTCAGAGACATTAATGCTCCTTGAAACCTCATTATTCGACTCGTTCACCTCAGAAACATTATTCCTTGAATCCACTTTTACCTTAAATGTCCTGTTCCCAAAAGAAGCTGTCCAATTATAAACAACCGAAACATTACTCTCACCATCAACCGAAATGGTACTATTCAACTTAGACTCATTATCCACTAAGAATTCAACAATAAAACTAGAAGAAACATTAACACCCTTGTTATGAACCCTGGCAACAGTCTGAATTACGTCCTGATCAGAAGGAGATGGTTCCGAAAACCAGAAATCATCTTGGCCGAGCCTCAAATCAATCGAATCTGCATAAACAGTAATAGAGCTTTGCACAGTAGTGACCAAACCGCTCAAATCACCTGCCTTAATTAACATCGGATAAGTTCCGGGTTGCACGGAAGTCGACGAACCCTCATACAACTTCGAGGATTGGTTATACAAAAGCTGAATCTCAGTACCATTCACCAAAGCAGAAGCAGAGCTAATATTCTGCTCGTCACTGATATTCACCCTAATAACCAAACTACCCCTCTGTGTCTCAATGTTTGAAATTGAGGGCGGAATAGTATCCTCAACAGTTATATTGATTGAAGCATTATTATTAGTCTCATTGGACTCTTCTATAAGATTCGTGAAATCAGCAGAAACCTGGACAGTATGATTTCCAGCAGTCGAATTCCAAAAGAACTGTGTGACAGTACTGCTAGAGGCACCTAAGCTAATAGTGTTATTGTTAACATGCACACCATCCATCTTAAGGGCAACCTTGAAATTTGACGCAGTGGTACCTCCAAAATTGTAAATTGTAACGTTAAAAGTAACAGAGTTATTGCTTCGCATAATTGAAGGTGAATTTATTATGTCCCCCGGATAAACCATCAAATCAGCACTGCTACTATTTCCTCCTTCTGAGGAGATGCAAGAGTAACCAGGCGGACAAGAAGAGCCTGAACTACCAGACCCACTTCCAGAAGTCGAATTGGTGGCTGTTAAATTAGATGAATCCACAGCGGTAATGTTAAGCTGAACAATACCGGTTGTGGTGGGAGAAGGCATTGTTCCTTTCCACAATCTTGTTGTCTCATTATACGACAGATTAATCGACGCCTCCCTATGAGTAGCAGAAACAAGTGTCACATTTACATTATCAGTGACATTCACAGTGACATTCATGGTTGAATTTATAAAAACAGGCTTAGGCTGAACAGAAATGTTGTGTATAACTGGCGGCTCAGTATCATATAGGTCATACTGTATATTGATGAGCGACAGCTCAAGCTTGCCTTTTTCACTAGAATAGAAAACAAACGAAACATTACAGGAGCCGTTGATCGCCTGGCACCCAGACAACTCGGTCCTCAACTCATCATCAAAATTCTCAACCGTTTGAGGACCATCAAACAGACCAGAATAATTCCAAACTTGGCTTCCATTCACAAA
This sequence comes from uncultured Methanosarcinales archaeon, assembly GCA_964504135.1. Taxonomy (GTDB): domain Archaea; phylum Nanobdellota; class Nanobdellia; order Woesearchaeales; family UBA10216; genus JACPTG01. The sequence goes on along the minus strand of CAZDCW010000001.1, from coordinate 99,393 downwards.
CATAGCAGGATCCTTAGGCCTTGCAATATAAAATGTGCCATTCACGCCAGATGTACAGACACTATTGTTATCACAGGCAAAAGAAGTCCAATTATATTCCATACCCGCTAAGCCGCTAGTATTGTATTGGCAAGACTTGAAACCAGGCAAACCAAAACCGATATTGCAGTATTCAAGATACAGACAACCAAGCCCCGACCTACCAGCAGAATCACAAAAAACAATCTTAACCGCATCATTATCCAAATCACTAATATTTGCAGAGAAAGTAACATTTAATCCCTTATCGGTTGCACTTATTGCGTCTGAGTCGTCAGTAGAATTAACTAAAAATGAAGGTGCAGTATTATGATTCACAACTATACTTGAATATTCTAAGATTCCAGGAGTATCCGCATGGAATAGAACAGGAATTGAACAATTATTCCCATTCAATGAACACCCGGTGCAATCACAATTTCCATTATTCAAAGCTGTATTAAGGGCCGATGCCAAGTTTGAAGTTTTATTAGTCCCATTAAAATTACCGGAATAATCCCACTCATGAGCGCCATTTGGAGTTCCTATCTCTAGCCAAACAATGTCGGGGAACTTATTTCTGGTATGTTTAGTAATGTTGGCATTATAGTGGCCAACCCAAATGTAATTGCTGTCGATTCCTATTCCGTTATTATCTAAAAAATCTAAGGCAGTGCTCCAATTGCTATGATAGGAGCCATTTGAAGCATAATATTTGAAAATGCGTCTATTGTTCCCATCCATTATCCATAAAAAAGTTCCATCGGTAGCCATACCATTGACTCCTAGAGCGAAATCAGAATTTGGCCACCCGTCTATCGAACCATCAATTGTAATGTTTTGACTTAAATCAGAAAGGGAAATATCATATTTATGGATTATCGCATCAAATACTGGAGCATAATAATCATTTACCCAAAAATTAGTAGTGTTTGTTGTGATATGAGTAGGATAGCCCATCCCATTTGCCGATAATGAATGAGACACTCCTGTACTAGTACCATTAAGATAATGCCTGTATGCAGTGTTCCCACCAGCATCAACTCTCCAAAAGAAAGTGCCATTTTTAGTAAAGTATATTCCGTCAAATCCTGTTTGACCTAGGTTCGACAAATTGGCCGTATACATGTACACCATGCCCATATATGCTCTATCACTTATGAATAAATGCGTGCCATTAGACACTATGCTGCCAATAGAATATGTGTAGTTGGTTATATTGAACCATATTCCGGTGTAAGTTCCCTCAGGAACCTTATATCCTGTGATGTTCAAGAAAGCTGAAGTAACATTTGAATTTTTAGGCATTTCAATAAACCTTGTTATGTTTCCATATCTGGAAATATTACCGTCGCCAGCAAATGTAAGATTTTCAGCAATCTTGCTATTATTGAATTCGGCTAAAACGCTGTTTAGCCCCCACTTTACTCTTAATCCGTTGCTATTATAAAAGCCATCCTTAAGCTCCAAATAAAATCTCCCGCTATCCTTTTTTAATGGGTTTACAGTTCCGATAAAGGCAGCATTACCTCTAATTACTTCCTTAGGCGCATCCTCTGCCGCCAAATAAGAAATAGAACTCCTAAGGTCGTTGACCCCTTTACCTTGGAAATAATCAGAAACAAACCTGTCCAAATCATAGTTTACACTGACAATATGCCTTTTCGCAGCGTTATTTTTACAGAAATTTTTTTCTCTCGGACCCAATAATCCACACTCCGAATCAATTTCTTTAGCATAGGCATTCAAATCCTGCTTTTCAATACCAGGCGGAACAAATCCTTCAGTTAAACTACTAATTGAAACATCTTTGACACAGTTTTTCTGCTGTTGGCCGTCAAGAAGAATGCAATCATTTAACATTAATTTTACATATGGGTCGTTCCATTTCCAATCCACACGATAGTATGTATCGTTAATATAAACAAACCCATAATCCACGTATTTCGTAATGTAGTCATTATTCAAAATAGTCCAAGCGGTATCTTTCGTAGTCAAATGATAATTCCCAACTTTGCTATTTGGTCCATTAATATTGACCGCCCAATCATTTTCTGCCTGAACAATAGATGAAACGGATTCATTAGCTATGTTGTTTACTACTGATTCTGGTTCAATCGAAATTGCATTAAAATTGTAGCTCGGCTGTAAAATAATTGTCTCCTGTAATGTCCTCACTTGTCCTGGGAAACTTACATTGATCAAGTATTGCCCAGGAATGGTTTCAGACGTATTCCACTCAAAAAACATGTATCCTTCTGCATCAGTTTGTTCTCCACCTATCAAAGTATCATTCGCATAGATCCAAACAGGCTTTAAAGCCAAGGCGCTCTCATTCTCATCAACAAGCTTGGCACTTATTCTGATTACAGCTCCCTTAACTGCCGAGACCTTATCAGCAAATAGTTCTATAATCTTCGTCAGTATGATTAAATTACTTGATGTAGCTTGGGTTTCATTGCTTATTGTCGAATTCACAGTGAAATTAATATCGAATACTACTGGAGGCGAATAGACAGTTTCATTAGAAGAAGGGTTAATATCAATAGTTTCTGAATTTGTCTCATTAAAAGCCAAAACGGCTACTGCAAATACTAATACTATTAATGCAAATATTATTTGTTTTTTCATGGTGAATGGCCCTTGATGTTTATTGCAGCATAAGTTACATTAGCGGATTTTGGAAGAGACACATATTCGGACTTATTTGCCGAATAAGAGTAGGTAATATTCTTTATACTAGAACCATCTGAAAATTGATTAACCAGTTTCTTACTTAAGCCAACCACAAATATGTTTATTGATGCTGAGCCAGTTAACCCGTTATTGTCCTTTGCGCTGAGCGTTATCAAATGAGTCCCAATCGACAAATTAGTAATGTTAAGATAAGTTCCATTACCCAAAAAGCCGTTCTTATTAGAGCTCCAGTTCACGGAATTACCAGTCAACATTCCATCCTCATAGTCTGTTACTGAACCATTAAATGCTATATGGGCTGATTGAGCAAATATTGCTCCATAAGCGGGTACAATGATTGATGGAGCGGGAATTGCAGGATTGATTGTTATGTTAACTTTAGCAGAAGTAACCATTCCATCGCTGTCACTGACAGTAAAATAAAGGGTGTGATTTCCAATCGAAAAATTGTACTTAACAAATTCAGTACCATTCCCAATAACGCCATCTATGCTCGCATTCCAAACAAGGGAACTATTTGGAATTTCTGCGTCTTCGAAATCACTATAAGCACCCTTGAAAGTTATATTGTTACCATGAATAAATGCCTGAGTGTGCTTCGGAGATATAATCGAAACGTCCGGGTAATGGGGCTGCTCAATCTTTATGACCACTGAACTGCTATTACTTAAACCATGAGAATCCACAATAGTAGCCGTGATTGTATGCGTGCCAACTGAAAGGTTAGTGCTAAATGCCCTTCCAACTCCGATATTGCCCTTGATGCTAGAAGTCCAAACTAAAGAAGATGAAATATCGCCATCCTGAGGATCCCAAGCCGTGCTGTTAAAACTAACCGAGGCCTTATGAATAAATACCTGATTATTTATGGGGCTTGCTATCGTAATGTTAGGCTTTCCTTCTTTAATGGAGATATTTACAACAGCAGTGCCAACCAGATCGGTTTCATCAATAGCCTTCAAAGTTATTGTCTGATTACCCACAGATAGCGTCCTGTTGGACAAAAATGAGCCAGTTCCAACAACACCGTCAATACTAGAATTCCAAGAAAGCGAAGAGTTTGGAACTTGACCATCTTCCTCATCAGAAGCCATCCCAACAAAGTATATATTCTCCCCTTCAGCATAACTTTTATTTCCCAATGGAGAAATAATCAAAGGTATTGGCTTATTACATAGAACAACATTGACTGAAATGCTACTCTTATCTGTGAAACCCTCACTGTCAACAACCGATAAACTCACCAAGTGAACTCCAAGGGATAAATTAATGCTAATAGAACTGCCATTCCCAAGGTAACCATCCTTGCTTGAAGACCAGTTAAACCTGCTTTCATTCAAGCCACCATCCTGAGGATCTATCCCTGAACCAACAAAAGTAGTAGTTCCACAAGACTTAGAATTAGCCGAAGGCGAAAGAATAGTTGCTGCTGGATAATCCGTATAAACCCTGACGGACTCGGATATTTCATTATCAAGCTCATTAGACTCTTCAACTACATTTTTATAATCAATCACAGCAGTCACATTATAATCACCTAAAATAACAGGAGTCCTCCAAGAATTATTCACTAAAATTATAGAACCAGTCCTTAAAGGAGAAACATTGGTTTCGCCAATTCGCTCCCTAACCATAGACCCATCAGGATAAGTAAACGTCTGATAGAAATAAACCGTAAAATTAGAAGAATTAAGCTTTCCAGAATTCTCAACAGCAACACTAAAATTAACAGTCTCATTAGGAGTCGGATTAAGCGAACTGAAACCCAATGCTAAAGGCATTAAATTAGACCTACTAGCTTGAACCAAGGTACTGTAATAATATTTGCTCCCCTCCTTAACGTAAGAATTAATCAATGCACCATTCAATTGGCTGTTTGTTGCATTACTTATATTGCCATTTAAATTTGTAGTGGCATTAGTAATATCCACTCCCCCATAAACACTATAATAATAATTGCCATAATAAAATGTGTACATATGCTGAGCAGCTAGTTTTTCATAATGGGACCTATTAAAACCAATATCCAAACCAGTAATATTATTTGTATCAATTAAGTCGCTAAATACGGACTTATCCCTATTCTGTTTTTTATACCATTGCGCCAAGGCAATTGATGAATAAACTCGTCTTAATTCAGCATATGATGGGTCGCTATTATTGTTAATTTTTCTTTCTGCTTCTTCAGCCAAGTCAGACCATCTGCTTGACAGATTTTGCCTAAACACCTCAAGCTGTTGATCATAACCGGGAACCTTTAACCAAACATTTATCACTTCTGACTGCACCTTCAATGAAGCATTTGTAAGAAATAACTTACAATCAGTACCATTAGCCATAATTGATTCTGGACTTATCCATGCTCTTACATGAGTCCAAGGAACAACCGCAGGATCATGCGAAACATTCTCAATCCAATCATAAATCAAAGTCTGCATCATATTTTGACTGTCTCCAAGCGTATCCATTTTCAACTGCACATCAGCATCAAACATCACCCTCGCAGCTTCAGTCCTCGCAAAAGTTGGGTCAACCCTTGACACATCCCCTCTAAACCAAGGCTCATTATGAATAGGCTCAGTATCCATCGTAACCCATATTCTATCATTAGGAATAACCAAACCAGTCAAAAACGCATTAGTAGCCTGAATAGTAGCGTTTGTGATGTTTACGATTGTATCACCAGCAGAACTATTAGCCTCGACACCTTTCATAACGGCCACCAAACCATTAGAAGGATTACAGGTTGAGATATAACTCAATTCAGCCCTAGAAAAATTAATACCTCCTGTTTTATCTCCTGAATCTTCAGGAGGTGTAACGGCAATATAAATACCCACACCGAATTTTGAAACATTTCCTTCATTATTAAGAGTAGTTTTAAGACCACTTACCTTCACCTTCCAGACTCCTATTTGCGTACTTCTTACTTCAATTTTATTAACTAACGTGCTTGTACCTACTGGCAACTCAGTGCCATTAGGCGCAACAATACTTAAATTAAGAATATCGTTCTGGTTCTTACCTTCTAACTGAACAAGGATAGCAGTACTATTTCTTAAATTAAACCTCTGCGACCAAGTCCTACCCCACCACACCTTTCCGTCAACAAATTTGCTGTCAGAATCAAGCTCAACAACACTTAAATTACCAATCGCAGCCAAGACATCTATCCTCGGATAATAAAAACCGCTATATTGTCTATCATCTATGGGCACTCCAGTATTAGCCAAAGTGTCTTCAATTTCCTGAGGAGTTAAGTTATACTTCAATAATTGAGCCTTCTGGAACATCAAAGCAGCTGCTCCAGCAACATGAGGAGCAGCGAAAGAGGTCCCTGAAAAAGTTCTGAAAGGTTCCCCCTCTGACCAATGAACCGATGTTGAAGTAATGTTTTCTCCATATGCCAATAAATCAAGATTAGAATATCTACTTGTACCTCGGATACTTGATTCTACCCAAATCTTATCAGAATCTGTTGTTGCACCAACTGAAATAGCACCTTTCGCACAACCCGGCCAAGATGTACCGTTGGTGTAACCGTTATTTCCTGATATAGAATCAAAAAATATTCCTTTGTTATTTGCATTAATAATAGCAGTTTCAACCTGGGTTGCATTAATCGCTAAAGAATGACATTCTGAACTATTGTAATTTAAACCATCATAATTACTTTCTGATATAACTTTAATGGCATATAAGCTTGAATTATCTATGCACCAGTCAATTCCTTTTGCTTCTGCAATAGTACTGCACCCACCATCATCACTACAAACTTTTATTGCTATAAGTTTTGAATCAGGGGCGACTCCTTTATAAGTTGAATTTGTTGAGCCAATTATTCCCCCAACAAGGGTGCCATGGCCGTTGATGTCCATTGGGTCATTATCTTCTGAAGTACAATTACTGTTTGAACAAAAATCATATCCGGCAGGAATTTTAACACAATTCCCCGCCAAAAATTGGGGTCGTGTGCAGTTTCCTAAATCAGGGTGGGTGTAATCTAAACCCGTATCTAAAACACAAACGGTGGAACCATTACCGGTAAAACCTAAGTTCCAAACATAAGGATCTACATTAATTTTTTTTACACTTTCAGAAAGCCCTAGTTTATTAATTCTGTTTGCTTCTACAAATAACACGTTAGGATTATTTTGTAATTTCAAGATGGCTCCTTCAGAAAAGTAACCACTAAAAGCATTCATGGACTTAAACTTATAATCCAATTTAAATTCGGATTTAGAAAGAATAGAAATCACTTTTTCTTCACTTTTATTAAAATGCGCAGACCTTTTCTTATAGGTTAACTCTCGATCATATTGTTCGTTATCGTAAGCTATATTGCTATCATCTTTTAATATAACAGTTGCATAAACATTTTCTTGACTTTTTAATTTTTCACTTATCAGGTAGTCAATTTTATTTTCATGAGAGTGCTCGTTTTCTCCTACAGTCACTGAATAGGAAATATTTGCTTGAAAAATGATGGAAAACAAGCCTATTGCTATAATAAGATAAATTTGCCCTTTTCTGTTAGTTTTAGTACTTAGTACCATAGTCTCCAGCAAAAGTCATAAAGTCTATGTCCGCTGATTCTATTTTTTCATTTTTTCTAAGTTCTCTTACTATTTCAAATTCCGTCTTATCTGGAGGGGTAGCTAACGTATAGATTTTTTTCCCAAAAATCAAATCTTTTGCAGCTAATCTGCATTGGCAAGAATCTATAGTTTCATTTACTTCTTCATCAGAAATGTTTGGTTTAAATGTGACGAGTATTAGCCCTTTAAACATGAGTGGCAAACTTCTGTTTAAGTCTATTAAAATATTTGAAGAACTAGAGCTCAACGTATCTTTTATATCGGTTTCTCTTTGCCTATTATTGTAAACGTAAACTTCATGATCTGATTTAAACAATAGACTGTAATTCCCTTTTTTCAATCCAGCAATTTTAAAATTTCCTTTTTCATCCGTCAAAGTTTCATTAATTAGTGATAAATTCTGTATTGCCTGAACTCTTATCCCCGCTTGTTCTGGGATGACCTTTCCTGAAATAGAATTGGCATCTCCTTTTGTTTGGATGTTACATCCAATAAATAAAATCAGTCCGATAATCAGGAGTAACAATACCGATGATTTAGTTACCACTCGCCCACCCCTTCTTTTTTACCCATCAAGCTTCTTTTTGCCAGACTTTGGCTTGTTGTCGGATTCACCAAGGTTCACTTTTACTTCACCTTCTCGAGCAGTTGGGTGATTGCGTCATCAGCTGTCATGCCCTTGCGCTCTGCCTCGAAGTTGAGGATAATCCTGTGGCGGAGAATCGGAAAGGCCATCTTCTGGATATCCTCAGATGAGACATGGTTGCGGCCGTCAATCAGTGCGCGGGCCTTAGCGGCCAGAATCAAGCCAATTGTAGCTCTGGGGGATGCGCCGTAGGCGAGAAGCTCCGAGCCCCTTGTCTTGGAAATGAGCTTGACAACACGCTCCTTCAAATCTGAAGCTATGGGAACCTGCCTTGTCAGCTCCTGAAGGGCTACAAGCTGGGACTTGTCAAGAACGACCTTAACACGGCGGTCCTTAAGCTCAGCGCCGTATCTGTTAACTATCTCCATCTCCTCCTGATAAGTCGGATAGGAAACCCTTATTTTCAACAGGAACCTGTCCGCCTGGGCTTCTGGAAGAGGGTAGACGCCTTCCTGTTCGATTGGGTTTTGTGTGGCCAATACAAAGAAAGGCTCATCAAGCTTAAACGTGGAGTTTCCAACAGTTACCTGCTTTTCCTGCATAGCCTCCAGCATCGCTGACTGGGTCTTTGGCGTTGCCCTGTTAATCTCATCAGCGAGCACAACATTGGCGAAAATCGGGCCGGGGTGGAAGCGGAACTCCCTCTTGCCATTGTTCTCCTCAATAACGTAAGTGCCAATCACGTCAGAAGGCATAAGGTCAGGGGTGTTCTGAATCCTGCTGAACTTAAGGTCCATCAGCCTTGCAATTGTCCGCACTATGGTTGTC
>CAZDCW010000001.1:87961-90649 GCA_964504135.1 uncultured Methanosarcinales archaeon | reverse complement strand
TTAAGGTCAAGGCAACGGGCAATAGTGCGGACAGTGAGCGTCTTCGCAAGGCCGGGATATCCCTCCATCAGAACGTTGCTGTTCGTCAGCAGTCCGACGAGAACCTGCTCAATAACCTCGTCCTGGCCGACAATCACCTTGCCAATCTCTGACTTCAAATCCTCAAACGTCTTCTTGTAAGCCTGCATTTTATCACCTTTTTCACCCTTTAGCAATCGCTGAAAAGTAGTTCTTCACCACTTCCTGCTGCTCCCTTGGAATCCTCTCCTCAAAGGCCGCTGATGATACTGCAAAAACCTCCTTTGGATAGCTTTCCTGGAACTCCCTGGCCTCGACTTCCCTGACTTCGCGGATGTTAATAGAGTCACCGGCCGGCTTGATCCTCAACTCAACATCCTCCTCGCCAAGCTTTGCAATGGCCGGAGCGCCGAAAATGTCCTCTGCATAGGCAATCTTGCCGCCGCCAGCCTTTCCGCCTCCCAGCCCAACAGAACTGTCATCAGGCTCGCCGCCAAGGTCGAAAGTGACGTTAAGCTCTGAGCCTGCGCCGGCAGGAAGAACCGGGGTAAAGTCCTCAAGACTTATTGAAACCGGAGCCAGGAGGATGAGGATGAAACATAGAACTGCCACAACGCCTGACTTTGCAAGGATGTCGCGCTCATCAACAAACTCAGCCTCCTCAACGCCCTTAAGGTCAGACAACACTTCATTGTGCAGCTCGTTAACAACAGGGTTGTCGACCCTTATGTACTCGGCAGCTGTCCTGAGCTTCTCATTAAGCTTGGGATAGAACAACTCGACCTCCCTAATCCTGTTGACTGAAAGCTGCCGGCCAAGCAAGGCCATGAAGTATGCAAAGGTAACAGAGGCGGCGAAGACAAGAGGCATATTCAGAAGGGAAAGGGCGAGGTAGGACAAAAGCAGGACAATCAGGGTGTCCAGCGCAAGCTCAAAGAGCATGACCTTGCCTATGCCAAACCTCAACTCGCCCAGTGCAAATGCAAGCTGCTTCATTTTTCAGCACGTCTCGTTAAGCTTCTTCCTCAGGTTGCAGTTCTGCGTCCTAAGAGAGGCAACATCAGCCTCAAGCTCGGCAGTGTACTTCAGCTGCGTGGTAAGCGCTGACTTGGTTGTGTCAAGCTCTGACTTCGCGGTTGCAAGCTCCCCTGTGGCCTGCTTGAGCCTCTGAAGGGCGTCAATAAGCTCAGCTTTTGTTCCGGACAAATCCGAGCTGAGCCGCTCGTTATAGCCGCTGATGTTGGTATACAGCACGTCAAACCTGTCCTTTGCCTCAGCCTTAACCTGAAGCTCCTCATTAAGCTGGCTGAGCTGGGCCCGCTGCACAGACAGGTTATAGTTCAATTGGTTAAGTTCCCGAAGCTTGGTATCATAGCTTCCGGACAGGTTCTTGTAAGTAACCTGATAATAGGCACTGAGCCCTGCCATAACGCCAAGCGCAACTATGATAAGCAGCAGCAGGAACAGGTTAACGTTCCTCCTTATGTAGCCCATGACTCCACCATTGCCAACGCCATTTAAATAGTTTACTTAGACCTCCTTATCTCCATTGCACGCCTGACAGCCACCTCCAAAAGGAAGAGGCCAATGGCGGCAGCCGCAAGAATCCAGGAGTAACTGTTAGACTCTGACCTGCTGCGCTTGGAATCCTGCCTTACCTTCTGGACAATGCCCTGAACGTCCCCAGGCTCAAACATCACGCCTCCAGTAACCGAGACAAGCTCAGCCAGAGCCCTGTTCATGCCCACCTCCCTGAGCTCCTTCTGATAGTTCACCGCCACAATAGAATCAAAAAACTCGTAGAAGCCAGAGTCCTTAGGAGTGTATGAAGCCATGTAGACGTTTTCGCCAATCTTTGAAAAGTTAAGATTCGGGGCTGCAGGAACCTGACGGCTCTTCACGAATATCTCCAGCTCCTCGCCCAGGAAAACGTCATCCATGTCAACGTCAAAGTCCTTTGCCCTGCCCAGGTCTCCAATAACCCAGTTCGCAGACCTTGAAAGAAGCCTTGAATTATCCCTGGAAAGGATGTCGCCGCCCCATGACGAGCCGTCATCGGTTGAAAGAACCGCAACGCGGCCAAGCCCAAGCCTCCAGACGGTGAGGATAGGCTCACTTGAAGCTGTTGCAACAAGCAATTGCGCCTGCGACTTTGGAAGCACAAAATTGTGGCCGCTGACAGAAGCCTTCAGCCTCAAATTCCTGGTGATGAAATGATAGTTGTTGACAGTGTCCAGGGAATAGGACGCATTGGCCTTCTCAGACTCGCCAAGGACTATCTTAAGCTTCTCAGTCTCCTTAGGCTCGAAATACGCGCCCCTGCCAGCGGCGGCGATATCCTGCATGTGCCTTGTGTTTGTGCGCTCACCAACGCCAACAGCATAAATGCGAATGCCAGCGGCAGAGGCAGACGAGGCCATCCTCACATCATCAGGGGCAGGAGTGCCTGGGATGCCATCTGAAATCAGAATTATACTTTTGCTGCCCTGGACAGGGGCAAGCATCTCAATGGCTGCGGAAATCCCTGCTCCGATATCAGTGCCCCTTCCATACGAAATGCGGGCTATCCTGTCCTCCAAATCCGGATTGTCAGAAAGCTTCTGAATGTCAGATACCTTATGGGGAATGGACTCAAATGCGATAACGCCAACCCTGTCTGAAGGCTTAAGC
>CAZDCW010000001.1:64922-87951 GCA_964504135.1 uncultured Methanosarcinales archaeon | reverse complement strand
GACAGATACGGCGAGCGCCTTCTCCACCTCCTCAACAGTGCTGCCACTTGCCTTTCCGAAAACTGAGCCTGTGCTGCCTGAAACATCAACAAGGATAATGACATTAACATCCTTCTTCGGCTCATCCTTACCGGTGCCAACAACAACCGGAAGCAGAGCCTCATAAGGCTTGTACTGAAGCGACCTGTAATCATCCCGGTCAAAGGATGACTTTCCGCCAATCACAAAAAGGCCGTTGCCATCCAGCACGTAATCCGAAAGGCGGTCAACAGGAAGCGAGGAAAGCTTAACGTCGTTTATTATAACTGCGGCATAGCCGCGAATGTCAGAGGGGACTGAACTGGCAACAGTAACATCGTAAAGCTCGGAGAATACAGGGGCAGACGGGGAGACCTTCTGGGACACAAACAGAACCTTAGGCTTGGGCTGGACCTTCACAGCCTTCAGGAAGCGGTTGTTCTGCCTGAACCTGTCATCAGCAGAAATATCAGCCCTGAGCCTGTGATAACCCTCCTTAAGCCTGCTTGTAAAAGCAAATGATGACGCCTCAGATACCTCCCTTTCCAGCACAAGCTCATCATCAACAAAAACCCTCAGCATGAAAGGTATCATGACCCCTGTTGAGGCAACAGAAACCACAAACTCATTATCAGCATCAGCAGTCGTCTCAGAAGGGCCGTCAATGAAGACAGCAGCGTCCTTTTCAACAGGCGAAAGGCTGACCGCGCTTATGGTGGTGTTAAGGGAAGATGCGAACAAAATAACGTCGCCAAGAGACCTTCCATAGTTGTTGTTCCCATCAGTGACAAGAAGGACATTGTCATCACCGCGGATATTCGCAAGAATCATATCACCCAGCGCAGAGCGGTTAGCCTCAGCAATCGTCCTGACGTTGACAGGAATGGACTTCTCAACTTCAGAAGCAATGGAGTCTGCTGTGGAGGTGTCAAACACCCCGAAGGAAACAGACCTGTCAGCGAAGATGTTAAGCTCGGGATTGCCTGGAATCTCAGCCTGGCGCAGGTCAAACGGGCCTGCCAAGGCAGCGATAAGCAAGGAGAAGACGGCTACCCTTGACAGGAAGAGCAGGAACCTTCCCCTCCTCCTTGAAGCCACAAAAGACTCCTGCTCAAGCCTGCTGCCAAACCTGACAAACTCATGCGTAATTACAAGGAACAGCACTGCAATGGCAGGCAGGATAAGCCACAGCAGTCCAGGATGGGTAAAGCTTACAATCAGAAATCACCCCTCCACTTGATATAAAGCAGCTCAAGAAACAAAACCAGCATAGCAGCAAGGATGAGAAGGCGCTCAAAGCTGACATCACGCTTCTCAACACCCTCCCTCGCGGACAGAAGCCGCGCCTCCTCCAACACCTTGCCAGTATCGCCTGAAACATCGGACTCTCTGGCGTTCAGCAAGCTGGCAGACACCCTCTTAGAGCCAAAATTGTAAAAGCCCGCCTTGTCCAAGTACTTTTTGCCCGAAGAGTCAGCCAAAACCCTGCCTGTCCTGAAATTGTAGTCAGCAAGGTCCTCAGTCTCAGTCAGGAAATTGATAAGCTTGCTCCAGAAGATAGGGTAGGAAACAGTTGTCTTGAAATCGCTGAACTCGTCAATAATGCCGTAATAGATGACCTTGCCTGCGCCAAAATCCTGCAGGACCAGCATCGCAGAGCCATCAGCATCAGCGATAACAGCCGTATCAGCCCTGGCCGAGGCATTATGGAACTTAAATGCGGTGCCGAAGTCAACATCAGAAGTGAACTTGTTGAGAATCACGGTGGAAACGCGGGTATTGTTCCTGACAGGGCCCAGGCTAACAGGAAGCAGGTCAGCCGGAAAACCGGCCATGTTATCCTGCGCGGTAATTACCAGCGAGGAGCCATTGCTGACCGCCTCCCGCACCTCCTGGTAAAAATCAGGAAGGATATGATCAGGAGAGACGCTGTGCAGGATTACCACATCATGACTGATGTCAGGAATCACAGGAGGCTCTGCAACAGTAAGCTCAATATCCCTGGAAGCCTGCAGCGCAGTCTTAAGAAAGCTCCTGTCTGCATTGGTGACAAGCAAGACCTTAATCCTCCTTATCCCCGGAGCGCTTATGTAAGCATGGTTATCAGCCTCAAAATCATCCTTTTCATCTATACTTATCTCTGACGAGCCAGGAATGGTGGAGAACTCAAAAACCTCAACTGAACCAGCCAGCACCTTCCTTGGAATCTTCTTTACCTCCTTTTCGCCGGCCACGCTCAAGGTGACTGTCCGCGGGACTGAATCATAATTCCTGACAACAGCCCTGGAAGTAAACTTGCCAAGGTAAAGGTCAACGATGCCAGCGTTTTTCGCAGGCTCCTTCACGTCCTTAAAAGAAACGCTGATGCCCCTGGCCAGCAGGGAGCGCTTGGCCACAACAGGGTCAGGCCCCTCTGTGCTGATGAAATCGCTGATGACAACAACCTTCCCAGTCCTCTCGCCTATGACATCGCCGCCAAGCAGCATGGCATCACCAATATCCGAGCCAGTATCCTTAGGCTCAACAGAAGAGAGAACCTTCAAGGCCTGCTCCCTGTTGCCGTTCTCAAGCAGAAGCAGCGGAACATTCTGAGCCACAACAACGCTCACCTCGCCGTTAAGCTCCTGGCGAGCTGCGCTAAGGGCATTCTGAAAGCGGCCTGGCACCTGCATGCTGGCAGAGCCATCAAGAACAATGACTGTCCTTTCTATAGCCGAAGTGCCGAAGAAAGTCGTGAAAGGGGAGGTAATCGCCAGGGCAAGAAGCGCAAGGCAGAGAAGCTGAAGGAGAAAAACCAGGCTGCTGAAAAGCCGCCTGAAGAAAGAAGACTTCCTGCTCGTCCCCCTGTCCCTGAGGAAAAACATAAGGGAAGGAATGTCGCGCTCAACAGGCTTTGGCCTGACAAGATAAAGGATTACCAGGACAAGCAGGCTGAAAAAGGCGTACCAGCCCCAGCTGTTGCCGAACTGGAAATCAACCATATACCAGGCTATCCCCGCTTTGGCTTATAAGCCGCTAAGCACGATTCAGAGCAGAACCTGTAAACCTCGCCGCCAAACTCCCTCTCAACAAAATCCCTCAGGATGGACTTGCCGCACTTCGGGCAGCGGGCCATCTTGCTACCCTCCTCATAGCCCTTCATGAAGCCCTCCTCGCCAGGAGTTATCTCATCCTCCTCCTCTTCAAGGGTTTCACGCGCATCCTCATCATAAATATCCTCCTCATGCTCCTCCCCAGTGAACTCCTCATCGTTGCCATCAGCCTTCATCAAAACCCACCTCAAAAATTGATGCAAGCAAGCGGGAATAATGATATATAAAGCTTATGGCATCGGGATTTCTTGCAGAGGGCACAGGCATTTGACACATACCTACATTTGACTAGTAGTGGTCTGTTCATGCCTTGTTTCAGCTGCCCCCGCCGGGCTGTGGGAAAACAGTACCACACCGGGCATCCGGGATTTTAACACCCCAGTCACTTCAAGCTCAAAATTGCTTTCTTATTCTTCTCAAATGCCTTAGTGTCAACATAGCCAAATACGCCTTGAAGATTGTTCTTGAATTGGGAGGAAGTCACCTTGGCCTCAATCTTGTGAAATGCCTTTTCAAAATAAAGCCTTTTTGAAATTTCTTCCTTAATCCATCTCTTATCCTTTGCACTTGGCATCAGCATGAAAACATCCCTGATGTCAGGAAGCCTTGCGCATATGAACTTCATCACAATAAGCGCATCTATATCAATAATCCGCAATTCCAGGGATTCGGTTATTGTTTTTCCCCTTAGCCGCCTTATAGCTGAATTATCAAATACCCATTTGGCGCTAAAGCTGCAGCCTGTCTGCCTGTCAAACACTTCTCCAATAAGAATGTCCACGCTTACCTTAAAATCCTTATCAATCTGCTTTTCATGCCTCTCAAATTTACCTTCGTTACCTTCATAGGAAAGCCTTTTATCCGATTTGGCGCCGATATAGCCGGACTTTCCAAGCTCTGACCCAATCGCCTTGGCAGCAGCATCATCCTCCACAACAACATCACAATCCACTGAGAAACGAGGCAGCGCATAAGCATTTACTGCATAGCCGCCAATCACTACAAATTGGCAGGTCTTAATCTTTTTAAGCGCTTCAAATATCTCCTTCTCCCTAAGCTGCAGCAGGCCCATACTTATCCTTCATATAGTTATAAGCATATGAGTGCATCTCATTCTCCCTGGCGGTTTTTATTGTTTCACTCAATGGTTCAACCATTAATGGCCCCTTTTTTTCAGAATGAAAGTTGTTTACAGGAACCAATATGACAAACTCCCCCACTGTTGAACCGTGCCCGATATAATTCGGGATATTCTGCTTATTAAAGAATTCCTTCCAATACCTTACATCCTCCTTTAAGATCTTGATAAAGTAGGGAGACCTCTCGTTTCCCCTCTGGACATACGAATAATCTGACCAGATTTCAACGGCCGACAAATTAGTGAATGCATAAGGCCTGGACGCTTCTTTCATTATCCCGGGCACCTTAAACTCCAATAAGCCTTTCATAACCTTATGAGGCTCCACGCACTTATAGCTATTCCTACTTTCCTTCACAATCCATCCGGACCTTAACAACAAGGCAAAAATCTTCTTTTTCATGGACTGGCCCACTATCCAGTCTAATTCAGATTGCCTGAAAGGTTCTCTTGAGCCGTGCTTTGAATAGAACAAAGCATAGGCTCTCAAGCAATATGGGGGAATTTCGCTCATCATGATAAAAACTCTAGTTACCTAAAAGGTAACTATCTAATATATAAATGTTTCGTTTTGATAACTAGAAAACCGAGGTGCCCCTTTCGGGCATTGGTAACGTGTACGGTATTGCCTCATGCACGCCTTGCCCAATGTACAGCTATAGAGAATTGCGCTGATTAGTTGATGGGTATGCGCAATTCTAATCTCGTACCCAAATCACTGCGGTGATTGGGCCCAATTAAGCAATGATTAATTTGGGAATTGCATGCGAATTTTGCACTAATTACCGCAATTTATGATACCTTTGAACGAAGAGTCAGCCTGCAACCAAAATTCAAAAGTCAGACAGCCTGCTCTGGAACTTCGCAGCCACAGCCTGCCTATACGGAAGCCAGGACTTCCTGAAAATATCTGAATTGGACTCGAAATTCTCCTTAAGGAACTGCTGCGTCTTAGAGTCAGTCAGGTAGCCTGAGCCGAAGTCAATGCCAAGCCTGTCCTTCAGCTCCTGAATGGCATCCTCCCTGGCGACTTTTGCCAGAATTGAGGCGGCTGAGCATTCAATATGGTTGAAGTCTGCCTTATGCTCAACAACCAACTCCATGGACTTGTCATCCAGAAGGCTCATCAGATAGCGGGCGTAGGCTGCTGTGTTTGGAGAAGGGCAGTCCACAATGGCCCTGCCAGGAGCCAGCCTGTTGATAATGGCCGAGCAGTGGGCTGCCTCCAGCCAGTTCAGGTTAGAGGAATCTGACTGAACGGCAGCGTCAATCTCAGCAGGCTGGATGAGGACGAGGTGAAAACCTGAAGCAGCGGCAACCATTGGCTGCCTCAATGAGCGCATCTTTTCAACAGTCAGCAGCTTGGAGTCCTTAACACCCAATGACCTAAGGCTTTCTGCCGCTGCCTTACCAAGAGCAATGCCAGCCATTGCAAGAGGACCGATAATAGGCCCACGGCCAGCCTCATCCACGCCGCAAACAAGCATAGCAGGGCGGTCATTCTTCAGGTTAAAACTGTTTTCTTTTCTTGGCAGCTTAAATTGGACTCTCTACTATAAACTATTAGCAGCCTGTGGCTTCTGTCTTTCCCAACTCCTATCGGAAATTCGCCAATGTGTACGGGCCTGCATCCTTAAAATTTAAAGGAACTCGCATTCAACCCGGATTTAGCAAGGCTTAAATAGGGCGTGGCAGCCTCTCCAAGGGCATGCTTCAGCTTATTGTACTGCTCCTGGTTGCAGGGCTTGCCCTGGGAGTCTACATTCATGCCATTTACGAACGCAGAAGCCCCAGCCCAAAAAAATATTTAAACCCTGCCCAGCTGTACATAAACCTGTGCGTGCCGATACTGTTTGGCAGCATAGCGTTCCTCATTATTTCAGAACTGCTAAAATTTCCAGAGCAGCCAATATTCGCGCCGGACAGGGCCTTCCTGTATGCCATGGCACTCCTGGCTGGCTTAGGGTTCCTGGGAAGCGGAATGCACAGCTCAGCAAAGATGCTCTCAAGGTTCATGGACAAAAAGCACCCAGGCTACAAGATAAACAGGTTCTACCACATATATGCAGGACACCTGATATGCTACACCAGCTTCATGCTCTTTGCATTGCTATTGTCAATGTTTGCGATAAAGCATCCCTACCCTGCTGAAGGAAGCAGCATCTTCTTTGCAGTAGCTGGACTGATATTCGGGGCACTCTGCATACATATAAGCAGGAAGCCCAGGGAACTGGTCAAATTCTTCTGGCCCATAGCGGGGATAATGCTGATAACCTACCTAGTAATAGCATATCCCCACATGGATAGCATACTAAGGACTCCCACTGCCCTGTTCATAACCTCGGCTGCAGCAACAATGCTTGGACTGATTATAATACGAATTCTTCGCGCACTGGCCTCCACTGGACACTGGACAACCACCAGGGCATGATATTTAAAGGGGCAACCGCATGGTAAAAGTTAACCTGCGGCTCGCTGCCAACACAGCGGCTTGCAAACGCAAAACAGGCCCTTGAGCCACCGCCGCTGAAGGCAGCTGCTGCCCGGGTGATGCTTTATATAGAGAACTGCGCAGAATATGTGACTGATGTGCGCAGTTCTAATCTGGTAAACTGCGCATCAAAGCGTCACATAAGCCACGCAGTTTACCATACTATAAAATGTAGTAAATTATTTAAATACTAGAATATTTAGTATGTGTATGGTGGAACAGACTGTGGTTACAAGAGGCAGCCAAATAACCTTGACCAAGAGGATTAGAGACAAACTAGGCATAAGGGAAGGCGATACGGTAATCCTTAATATCAGCGGGAACACCCTTACCGTAAGCAAAAGAGACCCTAAAGTTTTCGATGACTTTGAGGATTTTCTACCCTCAAATTTTGAGGAAGTACTAAGGAAGACCAGGTCTGACCAAGCTGAAAGACTTAAAAGGCTCGGCATAATAAGATGAAAATCCTTCTTGACACCTCTGTAATTGTGGAACTCCACCGCAGGAATGAGGCGACAATCAGACTGATCAAACGGCTGATAGAAACTGATTCCCAGCTGATTATCAGCACGGTTACAATTTCCGAGATACTCACCGGGTCATACTTAAGGCCTGATATCAAGAATGCAGGCGCTGCCGCCAAGCGAATACTTGGCCAGTTCTTATGGATTGACCTTGATGCTGAAATTGCAGAGAAAACCGCAAAATACCAGGCATACCTGATTGCCGAAGGAAAAATCATAGGGTACCAAGATTCTGCTATAGCAGCCACATTCAGCACCACAGGCGCAGATTACCTCCTTACATTGAACAAAAAGCATTTTGAAAGAATACCCGAGATGAAGGGGAAAGTCTACACACCCACAGAGTTTACAAGCATATTAAGGGCGAAATAGACTTATGCTAAAAAAAAAGTAGCGGGGGCAGGAAATTCATGAGTTTTATCTCAATTTGAACCTACGACCTATGGGTTATGAGCCCATCGGGCACTCCTGGCTGCCCTACCCCGCTATAAGTTTGAGGATAAACCAACAATTTATAAATCTTTACCAGAAACTCCGCACGATGGTACTGCCTGCTGTGCTTGCGCTAACCGCAGCAGGATTCTATGGGGCGTCAAGCATACTTGTCCGAAGGGGGCTGCACGGCTCAAACCCGCACGCAGGCATAATATTCTCCGCCATAGCAAATGTTGCAGTGCTGAGCATCGTGTTTCTCCTGTTTGTGCCCCTCAGCGTTCTGCTAAGCTGGAAAGCCCTGCTTATCTTTGCCATTGCCGGACTGCTTGCGCCAGGACTCGCCAGGCTGCTCAGATACACCAGCCTGGAAAGAGTTGGAGTTACACGAACAGGACCAATAACCTCAGCATCTCCGATAATATCAACAGGAATAGCAGTGCTGCTGCTTGGAGAAGAGCTTACGGCCAGAATACTGCTTGGAACAGCCCTGATAATAGCAGGTGTCCTGGTGGCGTCATGGAGGGAGCTTGATACAAACCGGGCTGACATGATATTCGCCATGGGCGCAGCGGTTCTGGTGGGCATATCCATGCCAATAAGGAAATACGGGCTTAACCTGCTGGACGCCCCAATTGCAGCAGGCGCCATAACTGCCCTGATGGCGCTGCTAATGGCGCTGCTGATAATAGGACTCGGAGGACACATCAGGAAGGTAAGCATTCATGACAGGAACATGAAATTCTTCCTAATATCAGGAGCGTGCGTGGGCGTGGCCTTCATACTAAATTACACAGCACTTTCACAAGCTGAAGTCTCTGTCATAGGCCCGCTAATCCAAACAGCGCCAATCTTCGCCCTGGTACTGAGCCAGGCTTTCATAAACCACCTTGAGAAGGTAACCAGGGAAGTGACGATAGGAACCCTGCTGGCTGTGGCCGGGGCTGTGCTGATAGGGGCGGCCTAATTCCACACATCATCCTTCTTCTCAAAGAAAGCCCTGTAAAATGAAAGGAATGCGAAATATTGCAGAGGCCATGCAAGGAAGACAGCTACCGGAACTCCAAGGAACAGCACATCCATTCCCGGCAGGTTAAAATACCTCCAAAAGCCAAGAGGCGCATTCTGAACCTCCATGACCAGGGAAAGCACAACAGACGCAATCAAAATAGAAACCAGCGGAGCGTAATCGCGGTTAATCAGCCGCTCCAAAAGAGAAGACTCCCGCCGCCTATACTCAAAATACTCAAGAAGCAGATAAACAGAAAGGAACACGATAAGGACGCCAAGGAAGGCGGTCCTAAGGTAAAGCGGGCTGTCGATTACGAACCTGTAACCCTTATCGTAAGACAGCAGAATCACGAACACCCCGGCTGGAATGCCAAGAAGCCCGTACCTCCAGAAAGCGGTGTAAAGGCGAGGCTCGAACCTCCTGTGCCTTACCCTTCTGGGCCTCATGAAACGCCTGACAACAGCCTTAATCCCCTCATAGCTCTCAAAAACCAGCAGGGAATACATCACAAATCCGCCGACAAACCACAAGGCATAGCTTCCAACTGAAAAGTAAGGGTAATACCACAGCTTGCCCAGCCACTGCGCAAACCCCTCCAGAAGGACGCCTGCGGCTATTCCAGCAACAGAAAAATGCAAAAAATGGCGCAAGGGATGCGGCGAGCCCAAAATTGACGAACCGCCAAGCCTGAAAGAAACCGCATCCATGACAAGAATATACCCGACAGAAAAGAAAACGTTCCCAAGGACAAGAGTGGACTGGCTCCTGCCAGCAACAAAAGGAAAAAAGGAAAGGGCAAAAAGAACCACGCCAATCCAGAATGCAGCCCCAGCGCTATACAACCTCATGACTATGACCTGCCAGGCAGACTATTTATAAGTATCGGACATGCCTTTCATGCAAAACTATAAAAACGCGCCAGGCAATCCAGCATGCCAGTGCCGAGGTCGCATACACATAAGTGCGCTTATGGTCGCGACCTCGAAATGGCTTATGCGGTGTGCAGTGATTCAATATGCCGAGGTCGCATAGCCTGGCCATTGCGGTGGATTGCTAGGTGCTGTTGCATCTACGATGTCTTACAATGGCCCACAGAAATCCACTGTGCGAAAGCACACGGGAGTTCAAATCTCCCCCTCGGCGCTTTTATTCTTGATTGGAAATCTCCTGGTTAATACAAGCTCGCAAGGGCTTCTATTAATATCCTTAAAAGCAGGCTCTTTCTGTTAAACGACCATGGAACGATTGGACATCTACAAGAGAAAAGGCATATTTGAGAAAGAGAGGGCAAGGCTGGCTAAGAGCTCGCTATCAAACGCGAATAAAGCCCTTATAGAGCGATTTTGCCGCGATTTATTTGCCAGAGGGCTATGCGAGCTTAGGGCAACCAAGATAGCGGGCGAATTAAGGCGGATTGGGGCTTTGCTCAATAAAGATTTCGAGCAGATTACAAAGGAGGACATTTTGGAGCTGCTGGCCAAGCTAAACAGAGAAAACTCATCAGACAGGGAGCTAAAAAACTATTATACGGGCAAGTTGTTCCACATCAGGGGGAAACCATTTTCCTACAACACAAAAAGGGATTATCTAAGGCTAATCAAAAGCTTCTTTCGATGGCTGAAAGGCAAGAACACGCCTCTTGTTGAAGACCTTGAAATAAGGAAAAAAGAAAGCGAGAGATACACAAAGCTCGGAGACATAATAACAGATGAAGAGATAGAAAAAGTTTTGGAAAAATGCCCTTCCATCAGAGACAGGGCAATTTTATCTTTGCTCCATGAGACTGGGGCAAGAGCTGGAGAATTATTAAACATTCGAATTAGGGATATAATAACAACAGAAAAAATAACAAAGGTTAGGCTTGATGGCAAAACTGGTGAGAGAAAATCCATCATCATAAACTGCGTTCCTCACCTGATGCGATATGTTGACCAGCACCCAGACAGAAAAAATCCAGATGCGCTTCTATGGGTTACGAACAATCCCCGATTCAAATATAGTCCGTTGATTTATCCTGGATTTTGCAGGCTGATAAAGGAAGCATTTAACAAGGCAGGGCTTGGACATAAACAATGTAATCCTCATTTCTTTCGCCATAGCAGGGCGACATTGAATGCGAATTTCTTAACAGAGCCCCAGCTATGCCTTTTCTTCGGCTGGAAAATAGGCAGTGAGCAAGTTGCAACTTATGTTCATTCATCGGGGAGGGATGTTGATAAGGCAATTCTTGAAATGCACGGGATAGAAACAAAGAAGGAAAAAGAAGTTGTAAACAAACCTCAACATTGTGCTATCTGCAAAACCCAGAACGAAAATATAGCAGACTATTGCAGGAATTGCGGCCACCCGCTATCATTAAAAACCGCCATAGGGCTTGGAAGCGTTATTAAAGATGAAACTGAAAAGGCATTTCAATTGCTAATAGATATAGCTAAAGACCCTAAGCTCATGGCTGAGTTCCAAGAATTCAGGCAAAACTACAAGGAGGGTGAACAAAATGCCAATTAAAATTCATCATACAAAAACCCATTATTATCTTGCCATGGATGATATGCATTTTGATGAAGAAGGCGAAGCGCTTTATGGCGATATTGTCAGAGTTATTCCATTAAGAGCTGAGGAGTATGAAACTTTTGTTAAACTCTTGATTCAAATCAAAGCAATAGACGAAGCAGGAAAACGCATTGATAATAAGGCTGAAAGAATTGTGTGGGGAAGCTTGGATAAGCTAGATAAATTGGTCTAAAGTTGGTTTTTGGAGTCACAATTTGAAACGCTTTTCAATTTCCGATTCGAAATAATCTTCTCTTGGAAGAGACCTAACTAGGGAATCAATTCTCTTTTTAATGTTTTCATAAATTGCCTCAAGAGCGCCTTCCTTAATCACTCTTATTGATAAGCTGCCACTTTGTGCAACCATTCCAACTGCTTTGCTCTCTTCAAACAGATAATTCCTAAAGCTTTCATTGCCAGCAATCTTTCTAGCTAGAAAAGATTTAACAGGAGAAAGATGACTTTTAGCTTCTGAATCTTTTTTGTAAACTTCAATAAAACCATCATTGACGTATCCTAATGGAGAATCATAATATAGATAAACTGAATTAAATGGAAAGTCTTTATCAGAATTATCATTTACAACAAAACAAGATTTAACGAATTCTTTTATTTTGTTGTCATCTTTCATAATAAAATTCTCGAGTTCTTCAATGAAATTTGGGTCTTCTTTCTGAATAAGCTCAAAAAAATTATAATAATTGTCAGTAGCATATATATCCAAGAAAAAGGATCCATAGACTTTAGTCAATCTGCTGTTAGGGATTAATATATAAGCGAAATATTCATTGCCTTTAATAGTTAATTTTCCTTCTATTTTGATAATTAGGTTTCTTAATTTCTCAAAATATTCTCTATAGTCATTCCTGTTGTTATTCAGCATTTCTCTCAAAAAATTAAAAGAAATCGCCTGCATTATCTCTGAGTTTCTAACATTCTTTTCAGCGATTTTTTCCCCTTCAATATCATTTGGATAGCCTAAATAGAAGCATACTTTTTCACAGCTAAATCGTTGAAAAATGAATGGCATAAATTTACCTAATGCGCCCAAATTTTCTGGAGATACTCCTCCATACCATGTGCTAGATTTCAAATTAAGTGTTAGTGCCATTGAATTCTCCAAGCATCTTTTGTTGATAAAATTCATTCACTTTCTTTATCGTGTCTCTCTGAACAAAGAAAATTTGGTTCTTAGTTAATTTGTCAAATAGCGGTTTATTGCTATTTTTATTAACTAGAACTCTATAAGGAAGCCCTTCAATTTTTCTTGTCTCGTATTCTCTAGAGTCACGTTTATCTAGTTTATCAGCAACAATAAAAATAAAATCTAATTTCTTATTAGGCAACGCTCTTATTGTGTTTCCAATTTGCTCAATAGCTTCACGAATTTTTCCTTTAGATTTTGCTTCAACTATGAACCATTGACAATTCTTATAATGGCCATAATGGTCGCAGGATTTTTCCTTTTTTAACCTGAATTTTTCTTCTATCTTCTTATCATTGTAATAATTGCCATAATCAATTTCATCTATTTTTGGAATGTCGTCAATCGAGTTCATCTAAATTTCTCCCAAAATTATTTTTTCAACATGTCGCTTTGCTTCTTCTAGTTCATCTTTAGCTTCGTTCTGCAATTGCTCGGCTTTCTGCATTCTTCTCTTTACTTCTTCAGCGATTTTGTTTTGAAATGCAATCGATGGAACTGGAATATTAATCTGTTCAACATCACTTGGTGATAAATGCTTATTTGTTGCTCCTGTAATCTCTCTTGATAATTGAAATCGCCCTAATTCAGATAGTAAGAGTGCTTGAATAAAATTAGGGTTAAATTTACCATTTGTTCCAAATTTAATCATGTCACCACCCAGATAAAACTCTTCGTTGGACTTCCATAATCCTACTTTACCTATTGTTGCTCCAGTTACAACTACAATTACCTCTCCTTTTTTTATTTTGTGTTCTGGACTGAAGATATTTTTAGAAGTAACATACTCGTTAGTATCAATAAATCCATTTCGAAGTATGTTCTTAATCTGTAAAACTTTTACATCACCTATTTTTTCTTCTTCATTTGGGAGTATTCCTTTAATTAATTCTTTCTCAAAACATTCCCTTAGTTCTTTTACATCAAACTTTCCTTTCTTAATCTCTTTCTCACCTTCTTCAAATTTTGGCTGATAGTAATAGGGGTCTACTCTTTTATTCTGTAATTCGGCGCTATCGACAACATAGGCCATTTTATCATTTAATTCAGGCAGTTTTATTCCCAATTCATCAAGAATATAATCGTTTATTGAACCAAGAAGTTTCTGGGCTTCTGTTTCTTTGTTTGCTTTATACGAATAAGCTCGTTTAATATAACTGATTATCTTTTTTTGTTTTTCTTCAGACGGAATTGGCACTTTAAATGTTTTAATATCATCAGTTGTTATTTTTGCTTGAACTTGTCCGCTTGTTTTTCTTATTAACTGGGTTTGACCAAATTTTGAGGACAATAAGATTTGTAAAAAATCTGGAGAGATTTCTCTTAAATCTTTTATTGCGATAAAATTAGCACTTATAACCGAACCATCAAAGTCTTTACCAACATTAACAACTAACCCTAAAGTTCCTCTTTGAGATATTATTAAATCTCCTTCTTTAACAATATACGATTTTAATTTTTTAGATAATTCTTCTGAGATATAGACAATATCAAATTTTGATAAATGGTCTTCCTCTATATTTGAGATTCTTATAAATGGAACGCCTTCGCTTTTATAATCTTTTGCGGTAATAGAAGAACCGAATGGTCCGCAGATTACTTTTGATATTTCTTGAATTTGTTTGAGCTTAATCTTCCCGCTACTGATTTTTTTATCAAATTCTCTAAATTCTGGCCTATAATAAAATGGATCAATTCTTCCTTCGATTTCATCAGCGATAACAGTAAAGCATTCAGGCATCTTTCTTTTTTCCCCTCATTGCTTTTTTATTTTCAAGATTGTTGATTATATTCTCTCCTCTTTCTAACAAATCATCATAAGTCAGTATGTCTATATTATGAAAATAATATTTAATATGCTCCAATTTCTCCTTTAAGTCTTTGTTCTTTTTTCGTCCTATAATTAAAATACCTTTGGGTTTTAGAAAATTAATTCGTAGTTTTCTACTAATTTTTTTACTGTCTCCTTCAATAATTGCTTCATCTATATACTCTATCAATTGCTGTAAAGAATCTGTTAATGATTTAGCCATCTTTCCATTTTTATTAAATAAATCTTCATTGCATCTCTTAATCTCAATTATATCAGCATATCCGTCATATTTCTCAACATAAAAGTCATATCTCTTTTTTATTCCTATTTTTTGTGGTTGAGAATTTTCATATTCTAAACCCAAAAGCCAAGGTCTTCCAGATAAAAATCTCTGTAACTCATCTTCTTTCTTTGCTTTTGATATCTTATCCTTAAATTCAGTAATGTCTTTTTTGTATTCCGGTAATTTAATATCCCTATAATCTCTAATTAATTTTGAATAATTTTGCAGCCTCTTCTTTAATCTAAGATTGTCTCTCTTTAATAATTCCGATTCTTCATGTTCCAACTTTTCTATATCTTTTTCAGAGAGAGGTTTGCCTTTTCGTAATTCATTAATTAAATCTGAATCAATTAGAAATTTAATCTTATTCCATATTTTTTGGTTAGTAATCTTAAAATTATTATTTTTATATCCTTTCTTTGTTGGAACTCCAGAATATAACTCTATAAATGGCTTGCTTTTTCCATCATCCCAAATAGTTAAACTTAATCTTATAGGATATCTTCCTTTTCTAATATCATATTTTATAAGTTTTTTATAATTTGGATTTCCAGACATATTCAAACCCCTTTATATCCTCTCGGACTCTTCTCAAACTTTCGGTATTCTTGCAGGATTGTATTTAAGTCATTGACTGGGTCTTTTCTTCCTGTTGCGTCATAGCCGATATGCTCTGCAATTGCCATGAAGATAGGATAATTGCCTGTTTTATCGTTGTCTTTTTTCTTTCTCACAAATACAAGAGAGGATTTAACGCCTGCTCCAAAATGAGTAAATGCAAACTGAGGCAAACTTACAACTGCTAAAATCTGCGACTTGTCCATTAAGAAATCTCTAACATATTGTAAGGACGAATTTGTTAAAATTCCATCCGGTAAAACAATAGCCATTTTTCCGTTTGGCTTTAAGAAATCAATACATCTCTCTATAAACAAAATCTCGGTTTTCTGGTTTTTCTTGGCCTTGCCCAATTCATATTTGTCCAAATAATCTTTTTCCGTTGATTTTACAATAGCGCCAAATGGCGGGTTTGTTAGAAGAATATCAAACTTGTTCCTCCTAAATTCCTTGTGAATTTTCGTAATTTCATCAATATTCCTTAATGAGTCAGTGCTGATGACATTTGTATGCCCATCATCGTGGATAATCATATTCATTTTGCAGACTCTTGCGATTTGGTCATTTATTTCGATTCCATAAAGATTATTCATAGCAAACTTATGCCAATGTTCCCACGCCTCCCTTTCGTCATAACTTGATTCTGCATATTTTCTAATTCTGTCAAGTGCATTCAATAAAAATCCCCCGGAGCCGCAAGCGGGGTCAATGATTAAATCGCTTCTTTCTGGATTCATCATTTCAACACAGAATGTTATTATTTCTCGAGGCGTGAAAAATTGTCCCATCTTGCCCCTGAAGAAATCTTCCATAAACCTTTCGAAAGCCACGCCTTTAGTGTCTAAATCAGTCTTATTTATTGCCAATTCTTGTAGGTGTTCAACAACATTGTAAACGATTTTAGGGTCTAATCTTATATCTTCCTTAAAGACTTCTTCGTCTTCTTTTTTTGCTTTAAGATAAATAGCATTTATTCTATTAAAAATTTCGTCTGCTGATTCGTGTGTTCCGATCTGGAAGCTGTAAGTTTCGCCTTTTTTTGTTGTCTTTTCATCTCTTAATTTACAGAAAAGTAGTTTAGAAACCTCATCAAAAGCGGTTGTTGGAGCTAACTTACCTCCTTGCCAAACTGTGTCGTGGGATTTTTCCAATGCCCTAATTAGTTCTTCTTTTGAAACTTCTTTCAGGTCTCTACCTTTTTCTCCTTTAATAAATTTATATTTGGGAGTTTTTCCATATTTTTTGGGGATGTCAGAGATTACATTTTTATCCCTCTCGCTTGGTTTGAATCCTGCAACATCAAAAGCGGTTTTTGTTATTCCTGCAATAACCGAAGCGAATTTTGCTCGTAAACTATTGGCGTTTCCAAAGGCTTGCTCAATTGCTTGTTTAAATTCTGCATCAGATATTCCATCTTTTTTACATTCGATTACTAGATATTCAGCTCCTGCGTCATCGTAAACTACTATATCTGCTCTGTCTTCCGGAGTTCTCCTTGGAACGATAACTTCAACATCTATGTTTTTGGTTGGATAATCATAGTCTAAAACCAGTTCACAAAAATATGAACCTCTAACTTTTTCTTCGGGATTTTTGAAAGAAGTTGAGTATTCTCTTTTACAATGATATGTTATTTTGGAACCATCACTTGTTACTTCGATAATTCCCTTATCAATCCCTCGTTGAACGTTTTTTAAAAAGATAGATTCGTGATTTTCAGTCATTTTATTTTACCTTTTTCAATCTCTTCGAGTTCGTTTTTTATTAGGAATTCGACTTTTCTTGACAGAATCATGCCGTTTTCTTTGCAATATTTTTGGTATTTCTCATAAATGTTTTCATCAAGGCTTAGTGCAAATGTTTTTCTACCCATATGAATTTATATGGATACATATATTTATAAATGTTTTCGTATAAGAATTACCAAGTATTTTTAAATTGTTGAAATCGTCTAATTTCTGCATGGATAATGGAAACGAGTTTGAGAACGAGGATAGCGGTGAAGGCTATAAAATACCCTTAAAAGAAAGACAAGTGTTAACTCAACCAAATGAACCGCCTATTAAGGACTTATGTGATAGAGTAAATAAAGGAAAACTCGATGTTCAGGCTGAATTTCAGCGGCAATATGTTTGGGAAAAAAGGCCGGAACTAAAAAGCAAATTAATCGAATCTGTCCTTCTAAAGGTTCCCATTCCTGTTGTTTATACTGCAGAAATGCAAGATGGAAAAGAGGTAGTTGTTGATGGGCAGCAAAGACTGAGGACTTTTGTTGAATTTTGCAAAAAAGACGGGTTCAAATTAAGCAGACTGAAAATACTTGAAGACCTAAATGGGAAGGGATATTCGGATTTACCCGAAAGCCTCCAAGAAAGGATTGATTCATATCCTATTCGGGTTATTAAGATACTTAAAGAATCCCATCCGGAAATAAAATTTGATGTTTTCGAGAGACTCAATAGAGGTTCTGTTAAACTAAGTGACCAAGAGCTTAGAAATTGCATTTACCACGGAAGTTTCAACAATCTGATTAAAAAGTTAATAAAAAATGAAGATTTTCTTAAATTACAAAATTTAGCAAAGCCAGATAACAGGATGAAGGATGCAGAGAGATTACTGCGTTTTTTCGCTTTCTGTGATAAAGGACTTCAAAATTACAAATCACCGTTAAAATCCTTCTTGAACAACTACATGGAAGAAAAACGCGAGATTTATGAAAAGGAAACTCAAGAGAAAACTGAACTGTTTAAAAAATCAATAGAATTGTGCAAAAATGTATTTTATGATACTGGGGACAATAACCTAGTAGGCAGAAGATGGGTCAAAGAAGAGGATGAAGAACTAAGCGGATATTCCTCTCCAGTTTTTAATGAGGGAATCTTTGACGCTCAAATGGTTGGTTTTATGGAGTATTCTAAACATGACATTATGCCGAAATTACAAGTAATCAGAGATGCATTTATAGATTTAGTTTCTACTCCAAATTTTGCTGAAACCGTAGAAATAGGAACATATGATACGAAAATGACGAAAAAAAGAATGGATAAATGGCTAACTAAACTGAGAGAAATTATAGATTATCCTTCAAATGATAGGCGGTTATACACATATGAAGAAAAGAGAAAATTATTTGAGCAAAAAGATGGAAACATCTGTCAAGTCTGCAAAAATAAATTAATGGATATTGACGATGCACATGTTGACCATATAGAACGTTATGTTGAAGGAGGAAAAACAATTTTAAAAAACGCTCAAATAACTCACAGGTTTTGTAACCTGAATAAGGGTTAATTCTAACTTCTACTTATTTTATTGAGAGTCACCTGTTTACCGGATTTCTTAAACGCATAATAAACGAGATAGGCGAACCAAAAAAATATGAATCCTGTCCAGTTGAATTGCTTCGGAGCAGTTAGGACTGATTGATATTCGTTATCATTGACCAATATGTAACCCCTCTGTAATAGAGCCTGCAAGACCTCCTTATGTTCACTTTTTGTTACATCATATTTGCCTTTCCACTTTAGCTCTTTCATTATTTTCTTTATATCTTCCATTTTGACACCTCACTAAGCCCTATTTTGAACTCCCTGCTATATAAATTTGTCTATCTGTTGTCAATCTGACTTTAATCTCTATTTGTCTATCTGCTGTCCATGTCGTTTGGCAAAGACTTGATATGGTTAATTAGAGGCAGGCAAAGAAGGCTGGTTTTTTCAAAACTAAAAGCGGAGTTCATTCCAAACGCACAAAGAAAGGAAATCAACATTGAGGCAAAGAAGGCTTTGAGCCTTAGGGAAATGAGCAGGCACCTAAGGAACTTTGAGAAGCGAGGCCTCGTTAGATGCCTTAATAGAAAAGACCCCTACAATAAAATTTACGAGCTAACCGAAAAGGGAAAGAGCTTACAAGAAGAACTTGCAAATAAGAAAATTTGACTATTTGGAGGTAAAAGCCTTATGGAACTCACAGATAGCATTGAGCAAACTTTTCTTGTCTTCCAAGGAATGCAAAGGCAGACTGCCGATAGCGGAAAGCAATTCTAACCCTACAAACTTAAGCCTTTCCCGGTCACCGCTTGCAGCAATCAGTTCGTATTTGATAATGAGAGCAGATTGTTTAGTAGCGTCTCTTTCCTTGGCCATCCGCGATGACAAACTCGCCATTTTCCTTTGTCTTAGGCTGGAAGCAGTCAATTTCCTTGGCCTTAGGGCAGCTAATCTGGCAGTTTGGCTATTCCAAGGAGGTTTAAGGTTGGCAAGGCTACATGCCCGCCCACTGAGGCAACTGAGGCGATTTTCAGCCATTTTCTCGGGCTTATTATCGGGTTCCGGGAATAAAGCAGTAGACATAGCTTTTATCAATGTAAACTAATATTTAATTCTCCCGGAAGGCTGTAAATTTATAAAAGATAAAAGGTCGTTTAAGCATTTGATTGCCCGCTATCCTTTATAAATTTATAAAACTCGGCATATAAATTTTCTATCAGGTTATGCCTTTCCATTTCGCCCAGGCATGTTGCATGTTTTTCCAGATATTTTTGATTTCCAGCCTTAGCTTCTTGAATTTTTTCCAGAGTTATCTCATTGAGAACTGCTTTTGGCTCATTTACCATGGGGAAATATACGTATTCTCTTCCTTCAGCTTCATAAGTCAAATAGCCTGCATCTGCAAGTTCTTTTAGATAAATAGAGCATGTAGTCTGGGCATAACCTGTAGTTTCAGCAGCTTGCTTTGCAGTAACCTTTGAATTGTCAAAATCCAAAATTCCGCTGAAAAAGTCTGCCTTGACTTGTTCATAAAATTTTATTATGTTCCTTGGTAAGCCTGAAGCCAAATGCGAGAGTTCACTATTGAATAAATCTGTGGCCATTTTATAATCACCAAAAGTTGCAATGATGAACTCCTGATCCGATATTATTATTTTCTGCCTTTGGTTTTGGTGTATGAGTGCTGAAGATTTTATGAGTGTTAAAATCTTGTTGATGTCACGCCTCAGCCTGATTTTTTCGTAGTTGCTAAAAACTATTATTTCTGCATAGGGAATGAACACTTCATAGCTTTTAAGAATTCGTATGGCGTTTTGGATTGTATCAATTTCTCTTTGAGACACATTATTTTCTGTTGAGGTTGGAGCAGATTCTCTCCTTGTTCTTTTTTGAATAATCAGCTTAGTATGCTCTTCACTTATGTCAGGCGTTAATGTGAATGTGCGTGAAGCGATCTCTTCCCCACCACCTTCCACAGTTGAGGTAAAATAGGAGGGTTGTCCTTTGAACTTGACTTTGAGTAGTGAATTGTGATCCTCCTCATTTCTACCAACAGTGGCATACACAACTTCATTTTGATCGCCGCTTAAGATTGGATATAGCAAATGGTAGGCGTCCTCTCCCCCTCTTTCTTCTAGGAAGTAGAGCAGTCTTCCATTCATGTCAATAACTGGAATGCCATCTTCATCAATGTAATCTGGATCTCCATATTTCAAGGCCATTTTTGAAGCGCCACCTAAAACTATTTTCATTTCACTAGGAAACAGACTAAGAGCGACTGAAATTTCGTAGGTTTTTCCCGATGATGACGGTCCCCTATATCGGGTGTGATTTGGAGGCTCATGGTCCCGTCTCTTTAGTTTGGTTGACAATCCATTAAGAAAAGCTATTGTGCACCTTTTCCCTGCCTTAATTGCCCTTTTCTCAAAGAGTTCTTCAATACAGGACATAATTTGCGGGTTTGAAAGAAAAATAGTTGCTTCCTCTCTTTCCAGTTCAGATAATTCTTTGATATTTTTTTTATTGGGTAACTTAGCCAGCTTCTTGACTGATTCAACTTTAGCCTGTAAGGCTGGCCTTAGATTTGCAAAGGCTTTGAGGATTGATTTGGAAATTTCTTCAGCATCAGCGTATCCTAGCAACTCCAGGTCTTTTGATAGCGAATTTGCTGTTCTAGATTTAACCAAAGGGTCATCTTTCCACATCCTATTTAAGACTACTTGGTTGGATTGATAATCTTGGAACGATATTTCATATTGAAATTTAACATAATCCAAATTCATTTTCAAACTATTAGAGATCTTACAAGAAATTTCTGAGTCCATCCGAAGTTACCTCTAAATATTGAATTGTATACCAAGGAAGAATTTCTTTTTTGTTTTGATTAGTTATAACGCATAATTCCCTGTCAGTTGTAGAGATGACGACTCCGAAGATTTTACTCCTGTTAGGGCTTCTTAACTGTATTTTAACTGTTTGTCCCTTTCTTAACATCGCTTTTACCTCCAATTTTTTTGAAATAGAAGCTGCGGAAGCATCGAATCTCCCATGGTAACAAATCTTCCAACTCTTTGGGTAAAGGCTTCAACTCAATATTCATTTTTCACCTTTGGACTTACCTTGATGGACTGATCGTTTATCTCAAGCACGACTTCATCACCTTCCTTTATGGAATTGGCACTACACCAATCTTTAGGCAAGGTTATAGCGTTTGAGTAACCACCAACAAGGTTTATTTTTCGTGTCAGTTTCATGATTAAATTAAGAGCTGAAGAATGATATAAACTAATTATTCCTAAATCCTTTTGACATCTAGTAATTTTTTATCAAAATTACTACATTATGTAGTAATCCATAAGATTTATATATCGTTGATAATAATTATAATTATTATGGTTGAAAACAATGAAACTCAAGCGCATATTTTATTGAATATTTCTAGAGGTAAACTTGGAACGCCCTTAATTGACCTTTGGGATGATAATAGTTTAAACAAGCAGATTCAAAAAGCAAAGGAGGATTTAAAAAAGAAAACTAAGTCAGGACAAATTAAGGTTCATTATGACAGAGATACAAAAGAGCCGCTTTTCAATGATTATTCATTCCGTGAGGTTCCAAGCAGAAAATTACGAGCTGGGAATATAAAAGAACTAAGGGATTATTACATAAATCGGGAAGGGGGTAAGCTAGTCAATGCGGGAATTTTGGAACGAATCTATAAAAAACCTAAAAAACTTTCTAAGAAAATCTGGGATAAGATTCCAGAAGTTAAAAAACCTAAAATTTCAAGAAAATCCGTTTGGAGAATAAAAGACACAAAAGAAGCATTTGTAAATGTGTTCATTATAATACATGAATTTGGTTTAACAGAGGAATTCATTAAAACTCCTTACTTCGCTGACAATGCTAAATACTTAGAAGAAGCAAAAAAAGAAATTTTAGGCGGAGAAGAAATTATTGTTAAAAATTCAGGCTGGTTGAAATTCGACAATCTTTCTGGAGGAATTACCACTAAGGATTGGTATGATAATTGCCCTGATTTGTTATTATTTTTATTAAAAAAAGATAAAAAATTAATCAAGTTTGTAAGTTATTTGAAGGGCAAGGGATTCAAAAAAAGTGAAATACAGGAGATTCTTGAAAAACACTTTGCCCTAAAGAATTATTTTGATGGCAACGCTAAAATAGATAATGTTGCCGATTATTTAAAACAAGAAGGAGGAACTGGAAAGAGCCTGAAGAAAAAGGGGTGATTTCCAATCAAGGGTCCGAGGTCTCCCCCTCGGCGCTTTTACTCCTTGTTCGAAATCTGCTGCTTTTTTCTCGGGGAATGTCAGAGTTCCTGGCGGCCAAATTAATAGCGAAAAGAATGAAAGTTCAATATTAACTTCACTGAATTTTAACTGGTCAGTATACGATGAGTCATACCAACGTGACTTCTTGATTTCCTATGATGGAAGCTACATATGGTTGTTGTGACAGAACCATTACTTGTTCAAAAGTCAATATTGTTCTTACCCGCCTTAGGGGGGCATAAGTTGAATAAGAAGCCCCTATTTCTTTTAAGTAATCAGTAACTGGA
>CAZDCW010000001.1:9579-64801 GCA_964504135.1 uncultured Methanosarcinales archaeon | reverse complement strand
GACGGGGCTACTGTCATGCAAAGAGTCATTTGATATTGCTTATAAAGTTTTTGTCAAAACATTTAAAAGCCGCCCCTGTTACTCGTCTTTCTGTGCCGAGGTAGATGAATAGCCTGGCCATTGCGGTGATTTGCTTAGCAACCTATGCAAACCGGAAGCTAGATGCTGTAAGTGCCTACGAAACTTACAATGGCCCACAGAAATCTACTGTGCGAAAGCACACGGGAGGTTTTCAACGGCCGCATGCTTGCCCCCAATTATTCTGTGCCTATGCAATTTCCGTAAGATTACCACTTTCAGGTCCATTTTTCATCATCAGCAGAGGCTGCTATTAATAGTTTTATTCACTCAGGTGAACATTCAACCTACTAGAAAAACATATAAACGACCTCTACTCCTACCAAGGCCATGCAAGAAAAATCATCATTCAGGCTTGTCTTCGGTGATGCTCCTGTTGTAAAGGTGCTTGACTTTTTCCTGGAGAACAGGGAGTTCGACTACAGTTTAACTGATATAGCCAAAAACTCAGATATTGGATGGAGCACCCTTCACAAGTTCTGGAATGACCTGGTAAAGCTTGAGGTTGTTACAAAAACAAGGATGATAGGACGGGCAGAGCTGTACAGGCTTAATATGGGCAGCCCGCTTGTCAGGAAGCTTATAGAGACAGACAACGATATTTCAAAGAAGCTTATACAGCAGGAACTGATGAGCCATCAGAAAAAACTGAAGAAAGCTGCCGGAGATGAATAAATCGAATAAGGGAAGTTTTGGAAAAATATTGGAGGAGGCCACCTATCATATTGATGAGCAACATCTGAAAAAGGCCCTCAATACCCTGAATAAGGGTCTTCTGGAGTTTGAAGATAGCTATGAGCTCGCGAGCATGAAGGCAGAGGTTCTGATTTTGCTTGGACGGACTAAAGAAGCAAAAAGATTGCTTGATGAACTCCTCGTATGCGACCCTGAAGATCCATACCTTTACTTTTTTATTGCTAACTGCCATGCATCCAAGAAGGACTTCAACAAAGCAGTTGAAAGCCTAAAAAAAGGGCTGAAATTAGACCCCCGGAATTTCGATTTGGTAAGCGCCATTGCAAATTATTCCTATCTGGCTGGCAAGCCGTATAAGGAATACATTGAGTTGGGCTTGCGTATTGATAAAGTCCGCATGCAACAATTTCTGGAAAATTATTGGATTGAGACACTGGATGTTAATGAGGCTATCAAGCAGCCTCAGCTTGATGTTCACAAAACAATGAATCAGGTGTGCAGATCATTTGAAGAGGGGGACTTTGATACTGCACTTAATGGCATAAAGGCTGTGAAGGCCAAAGGGTATGTGGACAAGAAGATGATGCTTATATTGGAAAGGGAGAGCTGAAGAAGGGCAAGGAAACTTCAAATTACATGATTAGCCGGTGGCCTGAGAACCCTTCAGGGTACAGTTCATTGGCAAAGGTTGAGATGGCTTCAGGCAACATGGAAAGTGCAGATAAAGAAATTAGCAAGGCTATTATCCTGGGGGAAAAACATAAATCACTTGAACCCCATATTTTTTTCACTAAATCAGATATTCTGAAGGCAATGGGCAACAAAGAATGGATGGTCTTCTATGAAAAAGGGGAAAAAATGTTGAAAAATGGATCTGTCACTGTTGATTAAAGGAATAATGAAGGCTCTTTTCAGCCATTATCGGGCGTTGTTCTAGCTATAATTTCAATGCGAAACCAAAGCATTATATAGTTACTATAACTACTATATAGATGGTGATATCTATGCCAACAACAATACAAGTAAAGGACTCTACCCTTGACAGGCTGAAGTTCTTCAAGGAAAGCTCAAAGGAAAGCTACGATGAAGTGATTAACAAGGTGTTGGATGAGGTTGAAGAAGGCGTGCTTTCAGATGAAGCATTAGACGATATCAGGATCGGGCTAATGGAAATCAAGGAGGGCAAGGGCGAGTCCATAGAAAAGGTCGCGAAAGAGCTTGGGATAAAGCTATGAACATAAATATTCTCCCTGCTGCAAAAAAAAGCCTGCGAAAGCTGCCCAGGGAAATCGCAGAAATGATTTTAAGGAAGCTCTATTCCATAAAGGAAAACCCTCTCGGTCACATTGAAAGGCTGAAAAGAAGCCAGTTATGGAAGCTCAGGATAGGCGATTACAGGGCCATAATGATGATAGATACCGGGGAGAAAATAATGCATATTGTAAAAGTCGGGCACAGAAAGGATATCTATAAGAGATTGTAACCAGGTACTTTTGACATGGAAGCAAAATCTTCATTCAGGCTCGTATTCGGAGAAGCTCCTACAACAGGAGCTGATGAGCCAAAAGAAAAAGGTAAGGCATAGAAGCGTATGATATCGGACTTGAGCTGAGAACAACCCATCGGCGCTCTTACTTAATGGAAAAATGCGGATTGGCATATTATTCCCAACATTTGATGAAGTCCCTGGTATCATTCCCTACAAGGAGCCAGGCTACCTGATTGAAACTTGCAGAATCAACGGCCACGATTTCGGTTTACTGGTGGTTGGCGTAGGATTAGAAGCCAGCTCTGCACTCACAGACAAATTTTGCGAGGAATTTAATCCCAATTATCTCATAATTTCCGGAGTATGCGGAGGAACTGGCGCAGGGGTATCGATAGGCGACCTACTCATTGCGGACTGCATAGGGTACGAACAGCAATTGTTACAAATTCCGAACCCCGGATACGGCTTAGAATCCGTATTGCCCCAAATCAGACACTCTGTTGGAAGGCTTCAAACATACGATTATCTTGCTGACGCATTTACAGAAGTGCCCCAAGGCGTGCTAGGCGTGGACATGGAATCATACGGCATGGCCAACGCCGCAATATCAAGAGGGATTCCGGCGGTGGTTGTGAGGGCTGTAAGCGACCTTCCTTCGACTGACAGATTTCTTTATGAGGATTTTAGTACAGCAAGAAAGGCGCTGGACAAATTTTTTGGCTTGTTCCTGCAATGAGCCAAAGCCCTGCTTGCGGTAATACATAGCCAAAAAATTAACTGACTTTATAAATCCGGGAGTTCCACCAACCCTAATTATGGATTATGCTGAGCTAAAGGAAATAATGAAGGATAGGGGTGTTGATCATGCAATCCTTGAGGAAATAGTTGCAATAAACATGCTCCCATTCGTGGCCTTTACATCATCATCCTGCTCAGGGCATGTAAGTCCTTGGTATAATTTAAACGGTGATCCCTACATTTTACTCAAATACCGGCCGGATAGAACAGAGGCAGATCAGTTTGAAAATGACCTGCTGGGAATACAGGTTAATGTTGCCGGGTTAAGCCTGCGGATTGAAAAATATGAAGCCGGCGACCTTGTGGGCTATAAATTTGCCCTGCCCAGAAATGGGAGGACCGCCCTGGATGCTCTTGAATCGTTATGGGGAAAAATATCCGCTGTAATTGCAAAATACCTTCCTGAATACATCCCACGTGAGTTAACGCATGTGGAAAGAGAGGATGGACGCGTGGAGACGCCATTTAGCCAGAAAGGGCAAGGATAAACATAGGTTCAATAGCAAATTAAATTCCAGCCCGCCTCAGGACTTCCCCAAATTCAATTGCACTTTTGATGATTTTGCAAGCACAAAAGGGTCATAATTGTTGAACCATGGCTCCATCTCCCTTTTCCACTGGTTTTCCATCCAGACCAGGGGCCTGTATCCATTTTCCCAAAGGGAGTCCTCAAAGAACTTCCTGTTCCAGTCAACGCATCCTAACATAACCGGCGCGCAAAGCGCGATTGGAAGCTTCGGTATCCTTGGAAAGGGATTAAAAACTGTTACAATGTCAGCCCTCACATTAGGATATTTACACGAAAATTCTGAAATGTCTGCCTTTACGAAAAGCGCGGCAGGGTATTTTGCTTTCAGCCTTTCCCTGTCAACAGCATAGATTTCATTATTCGGGTTGATGGCTGACAGGACAGCCTTGAGGGCAACTCCGTACCTGAAATACCCGCAGCCAACGTCAATAGCGGTCAGTTTTCCGGCGGCTTCCATCCGGCGAAACAGCCTTGGCATTTTACAGCGAGCCTTCCGGATAAGGCCCCCTACCATGGCGGCAAAAGCAAGCTGAGGAATATCCTCGTTGAGGCTGTAAAGCCCAGCTGCCTTTTCCAGTTTCGGATGAAGTGCCATGACCTATGGCCGGGCCTGCGGCATTAAAATCTTTTCTGCTCAGCCAACCCTGTACAGGTCAAGACCCGAAAAGCTGTAATGCGTTGAATTGTATCCAACAATGCGGGCGGCCACGGACCTGTCGGCATCAGGGGAGTCGACAACCACCACCCAAAATCCGGACGAGCCATTGTAGATGGAGGCGTTGAGCTGCATCCTTGAAAGGCTGGACCTTGAGTAATAGTCAAAGGCTGCCTGCGCATAGCCCGGGGAGAAATAAATTGATTCATTTCCTGAATTCCTGTCCACAAAGGCGGCAAGCTCCCGCCACTGCTGGTTCTCAATTGAAGAGTAATGGTAAGCCAGGGAAAAGCCCGAAAGCAAGAGAAAAGAGAGAATTACAGCAAGGCCAAACCTGCCAAGCCTTGCCACGCCATCAGAAGCCGCAATAATCAGCGCAGGGAATGCTGCGGCAAAATAGCGGTAAAAAAAGACCGGGGCAAGAATGGCTGACACGGCGAGTGAAAGAGCTATGGGAACCGCCAGCCACAGCAAAAGCATGCCTGAAGGCCTCCTTAAGGAAGCAAATGCTGCTGCCGAAAAGAGTAAAATCAGAATTAAAGGGCTGCCAGCCAGCCAGGCAAAGCCTGCCGAAACTTTGGCCAGTGAGGGGAAATCCAGCCAGTGGGTTGAGGTGTACGCATAAAGCCTTGGAACCGCAACAAAAAGCCAAGGCGTGAAAAGGGCAGCGGGAACCAAGGAGTAAAGCCACTTCCCCTTAATGGCAAGCCAAGCAGTCTGAGCGGCCAGGATGAAAAGGCCGTACATATGCGAATAGAGCATCAGCGCAGCAACAGCCGAATATGCGGCAAGCAGCCAGAAGCCAAACCTGCCAATAAGGAGAACAAGCAGCCAGAAGGACAGCACCGAAAGAAAGGCAAACAACGAATACATCCGGGCCTCCTGGGAAACTGATACGTAGAAAGGCGAAACAGCAGCAATAATACCGGCGGCTACCGCTGCCTTCCTTCCGAACAGCGAGCCTGCCAAAAGAAAGACCGCCAGGACAAAAGCAACCCCGAAAAGTGCCGAAAGCAGCCTTGAAGAGACCTCGGAATAGCCAAACAGAGCGCCCCAGAAATGCAGCAGCAGAAAGTAAAGGGGAGGGTTAAAATCGTGCTGCGCGACATAACCAACAACATCAGAAGAAGGCCTGTCCGCTGCCTGCACTGACAAGGCCTCATCCACCCACAGGCTCTCAGAGCCTATAAACAGCAGGCGAAGCGCAAGAGCGAGGGCGAGTATTGGAATTACTGCTTTCATCAAGGCAACAAGCCATGCCAGAATAAAAAACCTGCTTTTAGGCCGCCATGGCGTAAGCAGGCTGAGTTCCAGGCTGATAGCCAGGGCTGAAGACATTGCCTGTCCTGTCCCTGACACCAGTGTACTTATCCTTGATGGCCTCGCTGACCTTGGCAGTCCAAGGCTTGTACTCGCCTATCATCTTCTCAAAGCTTGAGGCAGCGTCCTTTACTATGCGCTTCCTGATTATCCTCTCCAGGCCCTGGTCCACAAAAGTAAAGCCAGGAATATAGCTGATGACGCCCTCCAGGATATTCTGGGCTGTATCAAGGTAATTGCCTGTCTGAACCCCGTAAACAAGCCCGTACGCCTTCTCAGGGATCTGAGCCAGAAGGTTCAGGAACTTGCCACCAAGGGAGCCGACAATATCGCCGGTTCCGAGAAGCCACGCATCAGCAGCATATCCGACCACATGGCCTGCACCGCTGACCTTGCCTGTAATGTTCCCCAAGTATTTTGTATATCTCTGCATAGACTCCTCAACTGCCTTTTCCAAAGCAGCCTGATACTGCGGATTGGACTG
Organism: uncultured Methanosarcinales archaeon; assembly: GCA_964504135.1. Taxonomy (GTDB): domain Archaea; phylum Nanobdellota; class Nanobdellia; order Woesearchaeales; family UBA10216; genus JACPTG01. The sequence goes on along the minus strand of CAZDCW010000001.1, from coordinate 58,752 downwards.
CACAGCCTCCCCGATATGCTTATACTCCTTAGCAATGAAGCTTGCTATGTCCTTCTTCTCCTTTGGCACAGGTTGTATCAAGTCAAGCAGTCCCATTTTACTTACCTCCCCTCAGCCTGAATGCACGCATGAACTCAAGCATGCCAATCAGCTTTCCATCCCTTGTAACAGGAATTGAATTTGTGCCCAGATTTGCCATAAGCTCATAAGCCTTCTCATAAGAGTCCTCAACAGACACTATCCTGATATTCTTGGTCATTATATCCCTGGCGCTGAGCTGTTTGGCGTCCTTCTCCTCGGCCACAACACGGTTGTTAATGTCCACTGCTGAGATTACGCCAACAGGCTTGTCATTTGAGTCAAGCACTATAAGGTGCCTTCTTTGGGTATCCCTAAGTATCCTTGAAACCTCCAGAACGCTGTCCTCCATCCTGCACACAACAGCGTCAGTCAAATGCTCTGTCTTCATCATCGTCAATTACCTCCAGGCAGCCTTCGCGCCCCATACCTATCAATTACAGTATCGTACATCCAATGGGCTCCGTTAAGCCCCTGCTTTACAGGCGAGACCACCAGCCTTGAAATGCCGTTGTCAATAAACCTCGGCAGCAAGGTAGCTCTAATTCCCTTTGCCACCACATACAAGGCTGCTGTAATTACAAAAGGATTTGTAACAATCCCTATATAGTCAATTCCCTGCTCTGGCAGCGGGGTGACTTTGCCAACCTCTGTCCTTGTGCCTTCAACAGTGGACTGATGCTCTCCGACAGACGTGGCTGTCTTCTGAACATCTTCCTTTGTAATTGCAAGATTTTTTCTGTCCATCTCAAAAATAATGTCCTCCACGCTGTAGCCTTTCTTCACCATTTCAATTACCTTTGGATATAGTCTCTCCAGTTCCTGATTTTTCTGCTGTGTATCAGCCATTGTTTTTTGGAGATATGATGTAAAGGCATTTACTGTTTCCTCTGCCTTTTGCCTTTCATTGTAAAATTTCCTGGTTTCATCGTAAAACTTCCTCATATTATCAGAATGTTCAAGGGCTATTGAAACCAGCTCATCATTATTACGGGCCTTGGCATACAACGGGTCTCCAAGATTTCTCTTTGCCGTTGCATATGCCACTATTATCGGCTTATCATATATTTCCCACAGTATGCCTGGTTTGATGCTGTTACCCGCGTCAAGTGCGGACTTCGCAGATGCCTTAAGCTGAACCTCTGCCCTCTGAAGAACACGAGCAGTGGTTTCATTATCCTCGTATGTTCTAAGCAATGCCTGGACAAACTCCTTTCTTGCCGCGGTATATTGATTAAGCGTCCTTGCCGCTTCCCTATTTACAGAGCTGGCCTCCTCTAGCGCCCTTATTGCCTCATCAAGACTTTTTGCGCCCCGCATACCCTGAGGGCCGCCCTTGACTGCATCCGAAACTGTCTCATAAGCCTGCCTTGCGCTGGTTCCTGCAGAATAGAGATGTTCAAACATATTAGGAAAAGTTATCCTGAAAAGCTGGCTGCCAAGCCCCACTACAATTGCGGCTTCACCTGCTGGCTCCCGGCCGTCAAGCAGCCTGCTGCCAATCCTTCTATTTGCCCGTGCATATCTTGGGTCGCTAACCGCATCATGAATGTCGGCACTCTCCTCAGGAGTAATGGGGGCATTATCATTAAGAGTGTAAAGCCTTCCATCAAGGCGAACATGCCTTGGCGCCTCCTGGTTCCTCCTTCGTGCCATCTTAACCTTTTTAACCTCCACAACTATATAAATGTTACCATTCTTACGTGACTAATTTACTGGATTTATTGCCTTATTGTGCTTGGGAGGTGCTGCCAATATAAGAAATATTCCAGCCAGGAATGCCCAAACGCCGCAAACAGGGCTTGAATGGATGGGCTGTATCGGAAAGGGCGCCGTATACTTGAATACGTCCCTAATTGGCTGAAAAACCTTTATAAAAATAGCCAGAACTCTCCAAAAAATGGGCATGTACAGGGTATTAAGCCTGCCGCACAGGGAGGACTATGATATTGTCAGGCGGAAAACCAACACTCCTGTCCTGGCGAGGATTGAAATGGGCGGAAGGCTGTTTCTTACGCCAACCTACCTGGAGCAGCTTCAGCAGGGCGCTCTGATTATGGCTGTTGCTGACGCCAAGAACCTTGCAGTGCTGGCATCTGAATATCCCAGGCAGGCAAGGGCTAAAGCTGAACAGGAGCTGCAGGCTGCAGAGCAGGAACATGGAAAGCTGCAGGCGCAGGTGGAGCGTTTATCAGGGGACAGGCGCTTGCCATTCTTAGACTATGTCAGGCAGCACATTGCCAGGCCGACGAATCATGATGTACTGCGCTTCTCGGCAGGACCAACTGCAGTTGCCAGGGCAGCGGTTGAAGCCCTGAGAAGCGAACATGGCAAGCAGCAGGTTCCATCAGAATGGAAAAGCCTGATTGAAAATTACATCAAAACCGGAGAAATAAGCAGGGAGAATCTTGAATGGCTGCAAGGCAAAATGCCCCTGCAGTTTGGAGTCTATAACAAGCTGGAAAAGGCACAGCTTGAAGCCGAGAGGCTAAGGAAGGGGGTGGAGCATTACGCAGCGCTTGAGACAGGAATGGAAAGAAGCCTGGAAGCCCTTATCCGGGGTGGGCAGAACGGGGAAGTTGCTGCAATCTACGACAGGGCGGTGGATGAGGCTATCCAAAGCGGGCTGGCAGGGGAAGTGTTAGTCCCCTGGACGTATGTGAAGGCCAGGTGCCCTCCAGATGAGCTTGAGCAGCAGTTCCTGCCAACAAAAAGACTGGGAGCAATTGTAACGTTGCTTGACACTGCACTGGTGCGGTTGGCTGAGGCGTATGCGATGCATAACAGCGAGCTTGGCGGCCTTATTAGTGAAATGCGAAAGCTGTACAATGTGCACTGCGTAAGGGGCATGCTGGTAAAGCCGATTCTGCCTGAGAGCCCTGCAACAGAATCCCTCTATCCTGACTGGAGGGTGAAGATGGAAGAGGAGAAGACGTTCGCATCAAAGGCCATTGGGACTGCTATGGTTAAGGACGCTGTTGCCAGGATAATGGGAATCGTGACAGAGGCAGGAGATTCAATGGGCGGCACTGTTGCCGAAGATTACGGGCTGAGGCCTGACGAAATAGATATTGGGTGGCTAAGGCAGACGCAGGGCGAAATAATGCAGTTCCTTCCGCTTGAAGTGTACTGGATGCTGGCTGTAAACGCATTCTACAACCTGGATGTCAGCAGGGCAGCCACTGGCAAATTAGGCCATGACATAAGCGTGAGAAGAACGCTGCAAAGGTATAGGATGGCTGAGAGAAGAATTTTTGATGATTTCGGCGTTACAGTGAAATCAGTGACTGAGGCAAACGGAGGCACTCTTGACAAGATGCTGGAGATTTTTGGCACGAAGGCCGGGTTCATCGGGAAAGTTGTGAAGCTCTAGGCTCCATTAACTATCCTGAGTATATCCTCTCCGTACTTGAGCATTTTCTGGGGGCCGATGCCTGGAATTGACTGAAGCTCCCTCTCGGATGAAGGGCGGCGCTCAGCGATTTCCTGAAGAGTGCGGTCATGAAGGACCATGAAGGCGGCCATTCCGAATTCAGCACACTGGTCCCTGCGCCACTCCTTAAGCCTGAGCAAAAGCTGGCTGGACGAGCCTGAAAGCCTGTAAGGCTGCGGCCTGGCATACACGTCAAAAAGCTTAAGCATGCCGTCGCTGATGAAAGAGGTGGGCGACTTTGTTGAATATGTAACGTAAAGGGCTTCCTTCGCCCTGCTCAGGGCAACGTAGAAAAGCCTGCGCTCCTCCTCATCCTTGTCATAGTCATAGTAAGCTACAAAGTCAACAACAGGGCGCTCGCTACCGCGGCACGGGAAATTGCCCGGAGTGCAGCCTGCAACAAAAACCATCTTCGCCTCCATGCCCTTTATAGCGTGGATTGTGGCCAGCATAACCTGGTCACGGTGATTAACAAAGTCATGCTCATCTGTCTTCACTATGTGTGGAATGCCCCTTTGGGCAAACAGCCTTGAAATTTCAGAAAGCTGCCTGTTGGTCCTTGCAATCACAAAAATATCGCCGCGCTCAACACTGGATGCCATTATCCTCTGCGCGATAAAATCAGACTCCTCCTCCTCGCTGTCAAAGCACACCAGCCTTATATTTTTATCATGAGGGCCTTCAGACTCAAGATCAGGCATTCCAAGAACCCTTATGGACTCATTGATAAGCTGGACAATAGGCCTGCTGGACCGGTAATTCCTCCTCAGGAAAATAACCTCGCTGCCCGGATATTTCGCTGGAAAGCCCAGTATAAAGCCAATGTCAGAGCCCCTCCACCCGAAAATTGACTGCCTCGGGTCACCAACGCAGAATAAATTGTCCGGGGCCAGCAAATCAAGAAGCCCGACCTGGGCGGCATTTACGTCCTGAAACTCGTCAACAAGAACATGGGCGAATCTGGGAATTGCCTGCGGGTTGCCCTTGTAGAACCTTATTGCGTCCACAAGCTGGTCAGAATAATCCCTCAGCCCCTCAGCCTCCATATAAGACCCAATCCTTACGCAGACATCATACACGAGCCTTGCGGCGTTCCTATGCGCAGGCTCGGCCTCCTTATAGAACTCTGCAATAGGAGAACTGCGCGACCTGAAGTAATCCCTGACAGCGAAACAGTCCGCGAGCAGCATACTGGCAAGCTGCTCAAGAGCCTTGTCCTTTCTCTGTGAATCTGTGAAATAGCAGTCAACAGCCCTGTCAACAGGCATCTGAAGGCTGCCAAGCGCGTGCCTGAAAAGCCTTATCCTGTCAGAATAGCCAATCATCCTGACCTTCCTTCCATAGATGGCGGCATGGTTGTCATTCAGAACCTTTTCACAAAATGAATTGAAGGTCTCAACCCTCACGCCAGGAATGCCGCCAATCCTTGAAACCATCTCCTGCCTCGCCTTCCTTGTGAAAGTTATTGCAAGAATTGAAGACGGAGGAACCGAGCGGTAAGCTGCGAGGAACTGCACCCTCCTTGCAAGAACAGCTGTCTTTCCCGAGCCGGCGCCTGCAATGCAGACAATCCTGCCGGCAGGGCTGACAACAGCCTTCTTTTGCTCGTCATTAAGGCTGTCAAGAAACGGGCCGACGGCTGAGAAAATGCGCCTGTCATCATCAGTAACCTGGGATGGGGAAAAAACAGGACTGGCCTTCTTCAGCCTTGGATTCAGCGCCTCACCCTTCTCTGAAATCTCAATCACCCTGACGTACTTATTGCCATTAACTGAAGAATATCGCAGCAAGCCGTTGGTGAACATGCGGTCAATCAGGGCTGAAAGCTCATCCTCCTGATAAGCCATGGAGCCGAAGCAATCCAGCCTGTCAAGCCTGTTCTTCCTTACAGAATCGTTAGACTCGTCGCCGCGAAGTATATCAATCAAAAGCCTCCTGCCAACAGGGAAAGGAAGCCCTTTTACTGCCTTTAGAACTGAAGCATAATCATGGGCGGACATTGGGGAAAAACCGCCCTGCGGGCTTTTAATATTTTTTGCAGCGACTTTTTAAATTAATCCAGATTACCAAACATCATGGGTCTGGATGAAATAGTTGTGGTGACCGCAAGGGACTTCCTTGAAACCTACGGAGAGAAAAGCTTCAATAATGCCGTATGGTTCATACAACATTTCTGGCCGATGGAGTATTCAGTCAGGAATGACCTTGCAGGAATAAAACCCATCGAGCCTTGCGGACGCACCAAATCAAACTACCGCTCAGGAAAAACCCGCCCAGACGGAGTGAACACCATATTCAGGCTTGAAGACGCCAGTCCGCCAGTAAGCTTCCCCCTCACCGCCGGGAGCCCGGCCCTTGGGAGAATCTCAAACCTCTTCGCATTCATCTATTGCAGCGGAAACGTAGACCAAAAAACCATGACTCCCTCTATTTCTTCAGGGGCTGGGGATAGCGAAAGAATCCTTTCAGCCTATTTAGACTTCCCCTTTACTGCCCGGGAGGCACCGGACAATAAGATTTACGTGAGACCAGATGATGCTGCGGCCTGCCTCGGAAGAATACTTGTCGCGATGGGAGTGAAAACAGGAGCCAAGGCGCAAACAGAGGCGGACTTTCCTGAATACATCAAGCGGTTTTCAGCACTTATAAGGGAAGGAAACCTGACATCAACTGAAAGAGATGCCCTTGGGGGGTATTGCATGGATTTTGCATCAATTTTCCTAAATTGCACAGGGCACGTGATTGGAGCGACAAAAAAAGGGAGAAAATACGTTACAGGTATACGGGCCAGACTTCCATCCAGACACAAACCCGAAGAGGCACTTAAACTGGCATCAGACGCCTCAGAATTCCTTGACTCGCTGCTTAACATAAACTCAAGGGCACAAGTCGATCACAACCAATCAACACTAGCAAGCGGAAAAAAAAATCGACGCCTACCCCCCTTCAGTTTTTATAGGGAAAAGGGATTCTATCCGAATCCTGAGAGACTATGCGCCAAGCGAAGCACGGCAAAGAGGCCTGAGCATTGACCTAACTGATGTGGTCAAAGGAACAGCCCTGGAAAGCTATGCGAGAACCTAATGCTTCAGTGTTTCCCTCAATTCCCTGTACTTCCTGTATTTCTTAGGGGAAAGGGAAAGCTTCTCCATTTCCGCAATGCATGCCTCGCAGTACAAGGGGCTGTCAAACTCAAGCTTGGCCACGCTGCTGCTGCAAATCCCGCACTGGCTGAAGTCAGATGAGTGCTTATAGGCTTTTTCCATGCTGAAAAAAACTGCATCGCGGTTTATAAAAAGATTGCGGAAACATTGGCAGCTGGTGGTTAGTTGCAGGCACTTGGCAGATGGTTAACGAATGGCAGCAGGCTGACTCTTCGTGAATGGCAACAAGGTGAACTGTGCATTGAAACAGTTGACGAAGCCATGTCCGTACACAGTAAACTGCTGCCGGCAGGGGCTGCGGAATCAGGGTGGCCACAGCCTGCTAATTGTTAAAGTTTTTTAAGTTATTTCTTCGGACAAGGAACTAAAAAATGGCAGCAGGCTGACACGTTATCATTTAGCGAAAGGTTATAAACCGAAGTGCGTTATCAGGGCTGGATGAAACTTTGGTTAGCATTACTGGCACTTATCCTTATTCCATCCGCCCATTCAGAGCAGCCCTTCCTCGCTGACAGGAACACGATACAGGTGGATGTACTCTCAACAGTCGGGCTCAGGGTCACATTGCCGGACTACAGCGTGGAGTATGTCAGGCTGAACATAAGCTTCGCGCCGCAGGAAAGCGAAAGCCAGCGAATACTGGAGTTTACAGCTGGGCAGAACATGGAAAGGCGTGGAAACTCAATCATTGCAACCTGGAACCAGCCAAGCCCAGGCGAATTGCAGGCCATGGCAAAATACACGCTTGAGATAGGCAGATGGCAGCCCAAGATAAGGGGAAAAGCCGGGTTTCCAACAGAAAACGTGCCTGCTGAAATTGTGCAGTTCCTCCAGCCAACCGCAGAAGTTGACTCAAACAGCATTGCCGTAATCCAAAAGGCATCGGAACTTGCAGAAGGCGAGGACGACCTTTACGAAGTTGCATTTAAAATTGCCAACTGGACACAGCACAACATAGAGTACAACCTCAGCACGCTTACAGCAGACGTCAGCCAAAACGCAAGCTGGGTGCTAAGCAACAGGCAGGGGGTATGCGATGAACTCACAACACTGTTCATAGCCATGCTGCGCTCGGTCGGGATACCTGCGAGGTTTGCATCAGGCATGGCATACACCGACAGCCCGCTCTTCCCGGACAACTGGGGGGCGCACGGCTGGGCAGAGGTGTACTTCGGAGAGCATGGATGGGTGCCCTTTGACGTGACCTACGGCCAGTTCGGATACCTGGACTCCACGCACATAAAGGCAGCGGACGGCGTTGACAGCGAGCACGCGCCAATCGGCTACAGTGCAGAAAGCCGGGGACGGGGGGTGCTTATCGAAACGCGGGAAATTGAAATAAAGCCGGGAATAGTTAGCTCTTCCGACCGGGCAGAGCCTGATGTTGCGCTGTCAATAAGCATGCTGCAGCCTGAAGTCGGGTTTGGAAGCTACAATTCCGCTGAGGTAACTGTAAAGAACCTGCGCGACTATTATGTTGCGGTAGAACTCACGCCAAGCCACACAACACGAACAGAGTCAGATGAGGCGACAAGGCACCTGCTGCTTGGGCCTGAGGAGGCCAAAAAGCAATACTTCCACCTGAAAGTGGACGAAGACCTGGAGTCAAAGTTCATCTATACCTTTCCAGTCAGCGTGAGGGCAACCGGAAACGTAAGTGCCATTGCCACATTCACTTCCGCCTCTGACGAAAGGGTTTACCAGAAGTCAGAGCTCTCAAGCCTGGAAGACAACGGAATTGAGGGGAAAACGCTCCTCAGCAGAATCTCGGCAAGCTGCGCAACCGACAAGCCAGCGTACTACACTTATGAGACTGCAAAGGTAAACTGCACTGTGCGAAACACAGGCAACACGTACCTCAGGGACATGGACGCCTGCATTACAAAATGCCACAAGCTTGAGCTCCCGATCGGCCAAGCGAGAACTGTAACGGATAATGTCAGCTTCAGCAGCCCTGGCCAGAAGACAATAAGGCTAAAAGCGTCCAACCTGCTTGCATCCGAAACAGCTACGCTGACAGTCAAGATCCTTGACGAGCCAAAACTCAGGATAACAGGGATAAGGGCGCCTGAGGAAGTTGACTACGGCCAGGATTTTAACCTTACATTCAGGCTGGAAAAAAGCTCTTCTTCAGATGCATACAAAAGCCAGATAAAAATTAACGGGAAAAAAATAGAAGGGAACAGGACTGGGGCATATATTGTCCCCATGAAAGGCAGCGACCTGAATGAGGGGCTGAACCTGCTGGAGATAACCGCAGCCTATGAGGACGCAAACGGGAAGAAATATGCGGAAAAACAGAAGGCTGCCATCACCTTAAGGAAGCTAAGCCTAATCCAGAAGATACTCATCTTCTTCAGAAGGGCCGTTGGAATATGAGGAAAGCCATTGACGCGGCAATGACAAAGCCAAAGTTCATGGCAACCTGCCTGTCAGAAGCAACAAGGCCCGCGACCACGCCCCTGGAAGAATTGCCTGCTGCAATGAGGCTGCCGGAAGCAAGGCCATAGATGAAAACCAGCACTGCCGCAAGCAGGAAATGAGACTGGCTTGCGCTGACTGCAAAAAAAGCCACACCAAGAATACAATAGGCTATCCTGCTGTCAACCATAACAATAGCAAGCAAAACTGCAAGAAGGTAAAGGCCTGCCCTTGCAACAATGGGCACTGGAAGGAAGGAAACCAAAACAGCCAGGACAGCAACCACAACCGACTTCTGCATCAAAATGAAGTACTTCCTGCCTGGCTCAAGCTCCTCCCTTACATTAAGGGCAATGACAAGCCCTGCAATCAGGCCTGAGAATGACAAGGCCATCACGACAAAATAGTCCTGAAAATTCATAAGCCCTCAAACCCTGCAATCTTCCTCAGGCGGCGGGAATGCCTGTCCTCGTTGCTGAAGGACGTTGAAAGCCAGACATCGGCAAGGTGAAGGGCCTTCTTTTCTTCCATCCAGTCACCTGAAAGGGCAAGGACGTTAGCGGCGTTATGCTCCCTTGAATGCCTGGCAGACTCCTCGTCAAAGGCTGAGACTGCACGCACGCCCCTAACCTTGTTCGCGGCAATAACCATGCCAGCCGCTGACCGACACAGAAGGATGCCCCTCACCTTATCCTGGAAAAGCGCCTTTCCCTCAGCCACTCCAACCTTTTTGGCAACCTTCAGCGCAAAATCAACATAATCATCCTGGGGGTCAAGCCTATGGGCGCCCTCATCCGACACGCCATAGCCCTTTGAAGAAAGGTGCTTCTTCAACGCCTCCTTAAGGGAAAAGCCGCCATGGTCGCAGCCAAGATGGACTTTCATCAGGTACAATGGCTTCTGTGGCAATTTATAATATTTACGAAAAGCAATATAAAGCTCAAAAAGCTCCCAAGCCATGCATGAGCATAGCTGTGTACTTCAGGGACGAGCGGGCAATTCAGCTCAACCCATCAGAAGGGATTCCCCTTGTAAGCAGAGTCCTTGAGCAGGGAGAGGTATTCGCCAGAGTGGATGAATACCCTGACAAGGCCATAACAAGCATTTTATGCTCTGACCTCAACTCCCTGGGCGCCAGGCTGGACCTAAGCCCTGCTGAAAGGTTTGGATACCCCCATCGGATAAAATACGCCCTGTGCTCTGCTCAAGCAGGCGCAAATGGCTTTGGAATTACAACAGAGATTCCTCCTGAAGACGAGCAGTTCACGCTGCTGGACATAATTGAACAGGCGGCTATGGATTCCTCCTGAGGTAACGCTCATAATCCGCGTGCTCGCTATCAGTCGAAAAGACATAGTAAAGCCTGTTATCATGCATCAGCACCCTCAGCGGGTCCCTGCCATCGCCAAACACCATCCATCCAAATGGCGCCTTCTTCAACGGCTGGCCTGAAAGAATGCGAATAAGGGTGCCAAGAAGCTGGTCATTAAACTGGCCTACCCGTTTGGACAGGTTAAACCGGTCATCATCATTAACAAACCCGTACCTTTTGCCCACAACTGCAGCTATATACCTCAGCCGCTGGTCACGGGTATACGGCCTTGGTTTTGAAATGCCAGCCGAGATGTCACTGACCAGGTCATCTGAAAACCTCAGCAAAATCCTGTCAAAAAGCTCATGCAGGTTTGTATGGCGCTCTGCAAAAATCCTGTTCTGAAGACGTGGATAGAAGCGAAGCGACGCCAAAGCCTTGTCCAAAACCGCCCTTAAAAGGGCCAAGGCATCGGCCGCCCCCCCATTGTCGCCAAACCAATTGGCAAATGACACAAGATTCGCCCGGTAATCCCCAAGAGCCTGGAGGTCGGCATCATAAATGTAGCGGTTCTCCGCAGCCATGTAATAGTCATAGCCATGCTCGCATACCTGCCTGAGAATATCATAAATCCGCCCTATGGCAGGGCCTGATGCGATAAAATCCAAGTCAGGCCTGCCGAGCACAGGGGTGATTGCCGCCAGCCTGGAAACAGCAGCCAGCTCAGCCATGATTCGCCTTTAGAAAGCATGTATATAAAAAAGTTAGGCTAATGCCACTGAACATGGCCCCAGTGAAGAATGAGGTCAACGCCAAGGCGCTCAACCTGAAGCGGAATGTCGCAGCTGCCAAAACATGAGCCGGCCCAAATCAGGACCTTTGCATCTGTGTTTTTTTCAATGTAATGCTGGATTTCAGCAGCCATTGGCTTAAGCCCTGACGGAAGCTGGATGCAGACTGTCCTTGCGCCTTCCTCCTGGATTTTCTGCACAGCCTTATCAAGCTCAAGGTCGTATTCCATTATAGAAAGGTGAAGACTGAATAGCTTAAAAGGCTTGCTAAGTCAGGTAAAGTAACTGAGGGTGTATGGTGATTGAGCAAAAACAACAACAGGGGTTGGACGCTTTTTCTGCGGAAAAAGCTCTCGCCACCCCGGATGGGCATCCCCCGGCTCGCCAACCAATGTTGTTTTTGCTCACGCTTAGACTATGATTGTAATTCCGCTGTACACTGGTCAGGTTACCTTGCCCTAAGTCATTACCTCGTCAAGCTCGTACTTGGTGAGCTTCTTCTTGTTGATGACCTGGGAAAAGGAACGATGGCGGGCCCTGCTGAGCTTCTTCAGCTCCTCAATAGTCTCCTCATCCTCCTCCTCGTCCACCAGGAACTCAAAGTCATCCATTCTGGACACATCCCTCTAAAGCTGCACCATACGTGGTCTGCCTTGCAGCCAACGGCAGATTCAGGGCATCTCTTATGTTATCTAAAGCATCTACCAAACCAAGATTAGGCTCTGCGCCATCCTCGACACTGGCTCCATAGGCGGAAATGGAAGGGTCTATCGGGTATAGATTCCAAAGCGCGCCAGTTCTACGAGAGACAATCATGTGCGAGTTCGGCTTGGCTGCGAGGGCATATTCGCCAAGTGAGCCTGCAGGCGAAAGCTCATAGCCGCAACTTGCAAGGTCTGACATAACCTGCGGGGCAACTGACGCCTCCAGGACAGGATTTGGCATAAGGGCGGCTTTCTCCAGCACAGCATTTCGCAGACCCGGCGAGACTACAAAAGAACCCGCGGCCGCAAAAATAAGAGTCGCGACTATTGTAGACTTATAACAGCCCCCACCCAAACCATTCGTCATTTTACTACTAAGAAGTGAAGTAATCTTATTTAAAGCTTTCTATAAGAAGAGGTCGCAGGGTTGCGGCCCTTCCTGTAAGGGAACCTACTGTAACTCCTGCATCCAAAACAAAAACAAGAGACTTTGCCGTTAACCAGCCTGATGCGGCAGTTTACTGAAGGAACGAGGAAGCGGTAGCAGTGCTTGCAAAAGCGCCTCTGAAGAGAGGAAGGCAGCCTTATCTTATGCTTCATTGCAAGCCGCCTGGCCTTCCTGACATGCCTGTCAGCAAGCCTCGGAGAAGAGGGGAAGACTGCGGCTGCGCTTTCGAATAAAGCCCGGATTTCCTCCCAGGCCGCCTGCTTTTTCCCGGCTTTAGCCGCGGCGAAACGGTTGGAAGATGACATAAAGAGGCAGAAAGAAAAAGAGGTATAATAAGTTGTCTTTTAGGAAGAAAGTCTAACACAACACCAATCATCGGTTGGCGAAGTTTGTGCATTGCCCGGGCCATAGCAGGTAAACGGAGCCTTTTGCGCATCGCTGGGGCAACTTTGGCCACCCGGACAGGTGTATGCCGAATTTTGCGTTGGACATTTAGTAACGCCAGTGCCAAAAACGCCAATCCTACCAGTGAAAATCGCAATCAGGACAACCATCACGACAAGGACAATAACAGCAATCACAATAGTATTAAGGGAAAGGCCTTGCGCCTTCCTGGCACCTGTTTTATACATGCATGGAAAGCTGAGGGGATTAATATTTAAATGTTGCTATTTGGCCTCGCAGAGCTGAAGCTCAAGCGAAACAGGAGGGCCTGGCTGCTTGGGAGGCAGGAAGAAAGTCATCTGAACCCTGTCAGAGCCTCCAGAGCATTGCTGGCCGGATGACGGCTGCACAGTCCAACCCTGGCCAGAGGCTGAGCCCCCTGACACCTTAAACCTGTATGGAATCCTTTCGGCCTCAAAGGTGCGCTGCAGGATGGTTCTTGCAACCTCCTCTGCCTTGGTGCAGTACTCCTTTTGAGTTGGATTTGCCGGAGGCTTAGGAGGGCATTTGGTCCGCATGTCAGTTGCACCCGCAGCAGGGGGTGGAACCGCGCAGTCAACCAGCAAATCCCTCATGACAACGCCCTGCTTGCAGTCAGCAACCTCCAGCTTTTCAGAGGTAAGGGCGTTAAGGAAGGCGTTGGCAAGCTGCTTGTTCCTGGAAGCGGTGTCAACCTTTGCAGGCTTCAGGAAGATTACGGCAAGGACTATGCCGATTATCATCAGCATCACTATGAACGCCAGGCCGATTACCTCGGTCTGCGCTTTCCTACTCATTCACGTCCACCACGAGCATCCCATAATTGCTTGAATCTGTTTTCGGGTTAAAGACAGCCACAGGGCTCCAAGTATGGATTATGCTCTTCTTGGAGTCAAGGCGGTTGTAGACTTCTACTGTACAGGCGCCTTTGATGCATTTTCGCTCAGGATTAGGCAGGGGAGGGCCCTGATTGCATTGTGTATCTGCAGTGCAGGCTGGGGTGGGATAAACTTCAACAACGTAAACCCTGCTGTCGCCAAGCAGGTCGTAGTACCTGTTTTTGACAGCATCACTTGTTGAATAATAACTCCTAAAAGCAGCAATCCTTTCTGTATCAAGGCAATGCTCAGACGGCTCCCGCTTGCTGCATTGAAGCTCGGGAAGGCTGATGGCGATGCGGGCAACCCTCATTGCCCTGACCTGCTGCTGCTCCTCAAACTTGACCTTGGAAGCATCCTTCTGAAAGTAAGCGTAGATTATAATGCCAAATGCCAGAAGGACAAAGAAGACTATAAGAACCGAAATGGACTCGAACATCTTGACCTGTGCCTTTCCCATTCTCAGTAAATCGTAGCGCAAGCTGAATTCAGCGCCTCATCGTTTACAATCTCCAAGCTGTCCCTTGCAGTGGTAAGGACACCCGCATTCTTTGCCGCAGCAGCAGACTTTATGGCATCTACCTTATTTGGTGCCGAGGCGTATTTAACTCTGCACACTGCATCAGTCTGATAATAAGTCTTAAGGCTATTCGTTCTCGTCCAGTACACTTGTGACACATCCCTCAGCCTTTCAAAGGCCCGCTCCATGCCGCAGCTAAAAGATGCCTGATTCTCGGAATAAATGGCTGCGAAGAGCATTGCATCCTCAAGGTAATTCAAATTGCCTGTTAGAGCAGGACAGCCAGTGGAAAGGCTGCAATAGCCGAGCTCTCCGCGGCGGGAGGTCTTGCTTGCCGAGGCTACCCTGTCATTTGACTGTATGCGAATAACAGTTACCTTTGATTTAGAGGACGTAAGCCAGGCATTGGCATTGACAAGCGCGGAAGGGTCCAGATTCGCGCCTATGATGACGATTCGCCTGTGGCTCTTGTCTGCAATTGAAGCAGATGGAGCCACTGCCTCCTTAACAGCCTGCTCGGGCAGCGTCTTCATAATCCTTTCTTTCAGGGCAAAGGACATTGCATCTGTGCTGCTGAATGCAACAATATACCTCGTATCCTTTGATGTAAGGAATACGAAATCCGCAACCCTGAAAGGAGCCTGCCATTGCTTGGTCAAGGTGAGAAGCTCATCGCTTTTTATCGTGGATGAGCCGAAGACAGGCATTAAGGGCCGCAGCTGCTGGGCGCCGCCTATTGAAATTGAAGTCAAACCCTTACTGCAGGCAAGCTTCATCTCAAGGTTTGGGAAGTCAATCATCTGCGAGCTGCCTGAAGGCTGATACGTAAGCGAGTCAACAACCTTCAGGGAGTCCTCTGCCAGGCTTTTCTTGGCAGCCTCCCTCTGCTTAATGGCAACGCCTGCGAAGAAAAGGAGGATGACGCCGCCTGCTATAAGAACGTAAATCCAGTTGACCTGCTCACCAATCATGCCTTTTTTTTGCATTTTAAAAGTTAAGGGCCTATAGTTTCGCATCTGCGATTTATACAGGTCTTTGTAGCTGGGCAAGGGTTTGATGCATCGCACTCAGGACATGCGGCATGGAAATCAAAATTTTCATAGTTTACCGTTGCTGTTGTTATGGCAGTGCTTATCATGGTCCGGTCTCCGCAGCCAAAATAGGTGACTTTGACTGGCGAGGCGTCAAAGCAGCAGACCTGGGTTGTGCATTTCGGGGCGGTGTTTGAATTTACATTCAGGTTCTTAACGTAAAAAGACCTGAAGTCGTTCGGACCTAGGAAAATGTTCTTCTGCTCGCCTTTTTTTATGGCCTGGGCGATAAGGGGCTTGCCCTGTGCAGTTGCGGCCTCAGCAGCGGCCTGCCGTGATGTTGGAGTTGAGCCCGGGTCTGCAAAACAAATGAACTTATATCCCTTAGGCAGCGAATAAGTGATATCCTGCTTCACTGAACCGTAGCTCTTGGCCTCGGCAACGTGGCCCTCAATCTGGTTGATAAGGCTTGAAACCTTGGCCTCCTCAGCCTTCTCAAGGACAAGCGTGACTCCCTTATAGCCGAAGACGATGATTGCCGAGGCAACTATGAGGGCGAATATGAAGACGAAGACCTGGCCTGAAACCTGAGCCCTCATTTTTTCTTCCTGGCCTTGCCTGCCTTGTACTTTGCTGCCCTGCCTGTCCCTGACTTGCCTGCCTTAACAGCCTTCCTGGGCTTTAGAAGCGAGCGGGCCTCTGAAGTCTTCTTCCGCAGCCTGGTAAATATGCTCCTCTCCTCCTTCACAGGCTCAGGCTTTGCCTCTGAATGCTCTGAACTGAGCCTGTGCAGAATCAAATCCTTGGATGCCTCATCCGGCTTCGGAACCTCAAATTGCCGCATAAGGTCCTTCCGCTGCTGCTCCACGTCAGACTCGTGCTTCTTAAGCATCGCCTCGCGAACATGAGGAGTAATCACAGGAGGCATTGGAGCATTCTGAACCGGTGGGGAAAACGGCTCGAATTCAGCAAAAGGCTTCCTGGACGGCCTGGGCTTTGGCTTTGAAAGGAGCAGCAGGGCAGCTCCTGCGACCACCAACGCAAGCACTGCAGCAACCACGAGCAGCAGAACCGGAAATCCGCCTTTTCCAGCTGGCGGGACAGGCGGCCTTGACGAGTCGGCGCACTTGTTATCCTCGCCACATGCGCCGCTGGTGCAGTCAGAATTGCTTGCGCAGCCCTGGCCAACAGTGCAGGTCTTGAACTCCAAAGCACAGGAGCCTCCGCAGTCCACATCAGTCTCCACAAACTGGTCCTTAATCTGGTTGCTGCATGAAGACTCAGCCGAACTGCACCTTCCTGAGATACACTTGCTCCCTAAAATGCAATCGCCATCCTCAGAACATGTCTGCGTGTCCTGGCACTTCCTGCCCATGCGGCTGCATGAGCCGCCGCAGTCAACATCAGACTCGCCAACATCCCTGAACCCGTTAGAGCATGAATCTGTCTGGACTGAGCACCGCTTGAACAGGCAGTAGTTTGAAATGCAGTCAGCATTCTGGACGCAGGTGGCATTAAGCCTGCAGTCAGAGCAGGAGTTTCCGCCGCAGTCAACATCAGACTCGTTGCCATTCCTAACATTATCGCTGCAGCTTCCACGCTTACAGGCACCTGAGCTGCAGTAATAGCCGTCCCTGCAGTCTTCATTATCAGTGCAGCCACCCCCGCCACCGCAAGACCTGCAATCCCTGCCACCGCAGTCAACGCCAGTCTCATCAGCGTCCTTCTCCCTGTTATCGCAGTGATTGGACGAGCGGCCAAGCTCAACCTCAACATTCGCAGACCTGCCCTCAGCGCTTGTGTTCCCTGCATTGTTTGTTGCCTTTGCCTTCACGTAATAAAATGAATGGTTTGCGAAGCTAAGGCCTGTAACTGTCTCCTCCTCGGCAGAAGTCCGCGTCCAGTTCACAATCAAAGTGTTATTCTCGGCGTAGTAAACAGAATATTCGTAATACTGGATTCCTGACTCATTATCCACCGAATGCCAGCTTGCCCTGATCCTGTTTGAGAATGTTGAAACCGCACCGTCCCTTGAGCCGTTCACAGACGGCGCTGAAGGCGGGGTCGTGTCAACCGTGAAGTCTGCCCTGGTGGTGGCGGTTGAGCCTGCAGCTGAAGTGCAGGTGAACTGGAACGAATACCTGCCCTCAGCGAGGCTAATCGTGGCCTGGTGCTGCCTTCCTGCCGGGCCGAAAGATGTCTGCTGCGAAGAGTTCTGAGAGTAAACGCACGAAGCCCGCTTGCTTGTCCTCGCGCCGAAAGCAACCTGCCTTGTCGGATAATACTGCCTGTAGTCAGGCTCAACCGTGAATGGGGCGCTTGTGTTCACCAATATGCCTATCTGAACCTTAGCTGAGAGGTTCCCGACCTTATTCATGCACTGGAAGGTATAGTTGTTAACTGAATTGTCAACGAGGTCAGTGATGTTCTGCTTCCACAACGGCTTATAGGAGGAAGACTCTGACTCGTCTGAGCCAGCAAATGGAGTCATCGCAGAATATTCTGAACTGAACAGCTTGGAATAGCGGCAGGTAACTTCCTGGTTTGAAGTAACAGTCGCTGTCGAGATAAACGGAGTCTCCACAGAAACTGTGTCAAACAGATTCTCTGCTGTGACCTGAATCTGAGGGGCCTCACTAATGACCGAAAGGTCAAACCTGGAGGCGTTATTCTTCCTGCTTTCAGTGCGGCAGGCCACGAAGACAAAGCCATTGCCTATGCCTGCAATGTCAGAGGAACGATGACCCTGGCCGGTTGCGTCAACCTCAAACTGATTTGCCATCCTGTCATAAGCAGCCGCGAAAAAGTCATAGCGGCAGGTGGCAGCCTGGCCGGACTCGACAATAAGCCTAAAAGGAAAGCCTGAAACCGCGCCAAGTCTAGGTGATACAAGATAGATGGGGAAGGATGTATTCGCAACAATGGTTATGTTGGACTTCAAGGACAGATTACCGACCTTATTGACGCACTGCACGGTAAAGACGTTCACTGAATTATCAGCCAGGCCAGCCACCGGCTGCTCATGTGAAGCTGCATAAGCAGACTCCAAGTCCTCATCATAACCAGCAAACCCGGCCATCTCGGCGAATAAATCCTGATAGACCCTTGTGTACCTGCACTGGACATCCTGGTCTGACCGAACCCTGATTGAAGAAGCAAGCGGAATAGCCGAGGCATTGTCTGCTGTTAAGGTTATTGTTGCATTGTCCTTGAGGATTGTCAGTGTAAAGTCCTCCTCCACAGGCTGGCCGCCAGGAGCCTTGCAAGCCACATACACGTGGCCTGAGCCAGTGGAAAGCATGCTCGTGCCGTAACTGTTCGGGCCTGTGAAGCTGGTGAATGGAACAAGATGCTGAGTCATTGCACTGTAACTGGACTCTGTAAGGCTGTACCTGCAGTCATCAGCAGCCACTGATGTCTGGACAGCAAGCTGATAATGATTGCCGGGCGTGAACCCAAACCTCGGCCTGAGAAGCGTAATTGTCAGGGCGCCTGAAGGCGTGGTGACGCAGGCACCGTTATTATCGCAAACCCTGCCATCGGGACAGCGATTCTCAGCACTGCAAGGCACGCAAACACCGGCAGAACTGCAAACCCTGCCGCCAGTACACGGCCTTGAAGCGCTGCACTCTGGCTCGGATGAGCACACCCCATTGTTGCACACCTGACCAGAAGAACAGGCAGAGCCAGAATCCCACTCAAGACACGAATCCGAGTCATAATTGTCGCAAGTCCGAACCTTGCCATCAGAACTGCAAGACCTGGAGCCGGAGGGAGAACAACCATCAGAACATTCAGCCACACACTGGCCATTCTGGCAAACCTGGCCAGGAGAACAGGCAGGGGTGCACGCATTCGGGTCAATGCACTGGCCGTTAACGCAGCTCCTGCCAGCAGGACAATCTGTGAAGAGCACGCAACCAGAAGTGCACGCTCCATTTACACAGCGCTGGGCTGCCGGGCAGTGGGTATTGTCATAACAAAGGCCTGAGCACTGGCCGTTAACACAGCGCTGGCCCTGACTGCACTGGGAACTGTCAAGGCAGCCTGCAATGCAGCCGCCTCCAACACAAATCTTTTGAGAGGGACAGTCACTGTTAATTGTGCATGCAGAAGTGCAGGCTCCGCTTACACACCTGCCTCCCTGGCACTGCGAATCCTGAGTGCAGCCAGTGCCTGCCGAAACGCAAGAGCCGTCAACACACCTCTGGCCTGAGCCGCAGTGCGAATTGCTGTAGCATGCAGAGGAGCAGACTCCTGCCACGCAACGAAGCATCGGAGACTGGCAGCCTGAATCTGAGATGCACGCCGCGGAGCATACGCCATTTATGCAGTTCTGCCCTGAAGGGCACTGGTTCTGGGAAGCGCCGAGTTCGCAGCTTCTGCCCTGGCAGATTCCATTCACGCATCGCTGATTAGCCGGGCAGTTTGTATCGACCAGGCATGCAGATGTGCACTCGCCGCTGACGCATCTTGTATTCGGCGGACAATCCCCTGCTGAAACACAAGCAGAGCTGCAGACGCCATTGATGCAACGCCTCTCAACTGGGCACTGCGAATTCTGGCCGCAGCCAGGCGAGGGCACGCAAACACCCTGGATGCATCTCCCATTTGAACATTGGCTGTCAGAAGTACAGGCAGGAGCTGTGCAAACGCCATTAACGCAGCGCTGACCCTGCTGCTGGCAATTTGAATCAAATATGCAGCTTGAGCTGCACTGGCCATTAACGCAGCGCGGCGTGCCAGCAGGACAATCATTATCCGCCAGACACCCTGAAACGCAGCCGCCATTAACGCAAGGCTTACTGTTCAGACAGGGCCTTGAGTCGCTGCACTCTGAAAGGCATACTCCGTAATAGCACCTCTGGTTTGCTCCACAACCTGTATCTGACGTGCAGCCAGTACCTGCAGCAATGCAGGCTCCATTCAGGCACTTCTGAATGCCAGTGCAATGGGAATCAGAATAACATGCTGACGAACAGGATCCGCCAATACATCTGGTCCCCTGAACTGGGCAGCCAGAGTCTGAAGCGCAAGCAGTAGTGCACTGGCCACTAATGCAGTTCTGACTGTTTTGACAGTCACTCCTGGCAGAGCAGGAGCCGCCAGAGCAGATGCCGCCGGAACAAGACTGGCCGGAAGAGCAATCGGATTGTGAAGTGCAAACAGCCACGCAAGCGCCGCCGGAAGAGCACTTTGTGCGGCTAGGACATTGAGTGTCTGAATTGCAGGCAGTAGTGCATGCGTTGTTTATGCAGCGGGGAACCGATGACGGACAGTTTTCGGCAGACAGGCAACCAGGAGCAGGAATGCAAAGGCCTGCAATGCATCTTTTATCAGAATCGCACTGGGCATCTGAAGCACAGGCAGCCTGGCACACTCCAGCCACACACTTCTGGCCGCTGCTGCACTGCGAATTATAGACACACGCTGAACTGCAGGCTCCGTTAAGGCACCGCTGGTTTGAATTGCAAGCAGTGTCAGCAAGGCATCCCTGAACACACGCGCCATCAACACACACCTGACCCTCCTGGCACGGACTGGCCTGACTGCAGGCAGGAGGAGCCACACACTGGCCTGAGGGGCAAGGGTTAAGATTCTCAGACCTGCCCCCAGCACTCAGGAGGCCGGCCCTGTTAGCCGCACGAACCTTTGCATAAATCAGGTGATTATCCGAAACAAGGGTAAGCATAGTGGCACTTGCCTGCGCTGTCCTTGACCAAGCAAGCAGCTCGGAATTGTTATTCGCGTAATAAACAGAATACTCATAATACTGAATCCCTGACTCAGCATCCGATGAACTCCATGTTCCCCGTATTCCAACACCAGCGCTTATTCCCTGGCCACTAACAGCCTCAATAGTGACAGTGGGCGTAGATGGAGGGGTGGTATCCACCACAAACCGCTTGGTAATCGAAGCTGACTGGCCTGAGGATGAAGTGCAGTCAACGGTGTGAGCATAAAGGCCGTCCTGAAGCTCAAGGCTGGCTGAATGAGCCAAACCAACCTCGCCAAAGGACACAGGCTGGGCTGAGCCGGGAGTGTAAGTGCACGATGCCTTCTTTGTTGTGCGAACGCCGAAAGAAACTGTGCGTGTCCTATAATAATCGCTGTATGAGGAAACAATGCCAAATGGCGCCTTTGTATTCACATCAATAGACTTTGTGACTTTGTTGGAAAATGTTCCGACCTTATTCATGCACTGGAACGTGAAGCTATTTGCCGCCTCATCAACAAGGTCAGTGATTTCCTGCTGCCACGAAGCCTTATACGAGGAAGCGGATGACTCGTCAGAGCCTTCAAATTGAGTCATGGCAGCATAAGCCGCATCCGCCTTCTTGGAATAACGGCAGACAACCTTCTGGGTTGAAGTGACGGTGGCAGTGGCAAGCAGGGGAACCTCAGCAGAGAACGTGTCAGTAACATCATCAGCAGCCACGCTAATGGAAGGCTCGCCGCTCACAAGCTCCAAATCAAACGTCGTAACGTTAACCTTGCCAACAGGACCAGAGCAGCCAACCCTGACATAGCCGCTGCCAATCCCCTGAACATTAGCTGCCGAATGACTCAAACCAGAGGAACCAGCAGCAAACCTATTAGCCATCCGCTCATACCTCGTCTGCAAGAAATCATACCTGCACGAAGCAGGCTGATTGGTAGTTACCCTCAGAGTATACGGAACGCTTGGCAAGGCGCCAAACCTCGGCTCAACCAACGCTATAGGAATCGTGCTGTTAGCCAAAATCGAAACATTAGCCTTCATTGACAAATTGCCAATCTTGTTGATGCACTGCACGGTATAAACATTCACAAAGCCATCCCTAAGGTCAGTAAACGGCTCAACAGCAAGAGGCAACACATGCGCTTTCTTATAAGCAGACTCCAAATCCTCATCATAACCAGCAAAACGCGACATCTGAACGAACGATTCCTCATACCGCTTAGTAAACCTACACTGAACATCCTGATCAGACACAACAGAAATGGACGACTCAACAGGATAACTGGAAGTATCACGCCCAGTCAGGGTGACAGTGGCATTGGCATTAAGGATAGCAAGGCTAAACCTCTGCTCCCTCAAAGCCCCATCAGAAGCACGGCAGCCAACATACACAAAGCCATCCCCCACGCTGTTAAGGCTAATCCCATACCTGTTCGTGCTCCCGGACTGCAGTGCCAAGGAAGCTGTCATGTCAGCATAACGCGGCGCAGTAAAACTATACTTACACTCCGCAGCACGGGAAGCCTCCACCACCAAATTATAAGGAGTTCCTGAGGTAACGCCAAGCCTTGGGCTGACCAGCGTAACACCCAAATCACCAGGTGAAACGCAGACACCTGCAGAAGTGCAAATCTTTCCTCCGGTACAGGCAGGCCGGCCCTGGCCACACTCAGGAAGGCACTCGTTGTTCTCGCATACCTTCCCTCCTGTGCATGGCTGGTCAGCATAGCATTGCACGCAATATCCGCCCACGCAGAACCTCTTAACTGCGTCGTTACAAGGATTGTTGCTGCCACAAGGAACTACGCAAGAGCCGCCCCTGCACTCCTGGCCAGCAGGACAGCGATTAGCAGTGTTGTCACAGGCAACGCAAGTGCCTGAGGAACTGCAAACCCTGCCGCCTGTACATAGCCTTGTAGAGCTGCACTCCCTCACACAGGAACCAGACTCAGACTCACACACCTGGCCAGCAGGACAGCGATTCTCAGCACTGCAGGGCAAGCAAGTACCCGCCGCAGTGCAGACAAGGCCAGCCGCACATGGACGGTCGCCACTGCAAGACGTGCAACGGCCGGCAAAACAAGTCCAGCTATTAGGACAAGCAGGCTTGCCCTCACCACACTCAGGAGGAGTCACGCACTGACCATTTAAACAAGCCTGGCCTGAAGAACAGGCAGTGTCAGAACCCCACTCCATGCATGAATCTGAATCATAATTGCCGCAAGCCTGAACCTTGCCATCAGAACCGCAACGCTTCACGCCTTCATTGCATTCAGGCTGGCAGCGTGTCTCGCACTTCTTAATGGCAGGGTTGCAATAGCCTGAAAGGCAGTCAGCATCAGCGCCGCAACCAGTGTCAATCGGGCAGGCAGGGCATGGGCCGCCGCAGTTCAGGCCAACCTCTCCGGGGTCCTTTACCGTGTTGAAGCATGTATTGGGAGGCATTGGAGCGCACTGGCCTGAAGGATTGCAATAAGCGGTGGTGCAATCGACTGGCTTGGTGCACCTCTTTGGAGGCGGGCACCTGGCACAGAAGGGGCCGCCGCAATCAGTATCAGACTCGCCATTATCCTGGCGACCGTTGCCGCAGCGCGTGTCAACCTCAACAAAGATTTCAGCAGACTTGACAACTTCAAGATTCCTAGCCCTGTCCTGGCTGTAATAGAAAATGAAATTCCTGCCATTGGCCAGGGTTCCAGCTGTGACAGCCTCAGGGATATTAACCAGGTAAGAAGGAAGCTCCCTTGGAGTACAGGGGGTATTTGTTGCTGAGGAGCAGAAGAAAACCTTTGCGCCTGTAACATAGCCGCCATAACTTTCTTTGGAAACCCTGTCAAACACGCTGAACTGAATGTAATTGGAGCCCTGCCTGAAGCTCGTGCTGGGAGGATAAAAGTCAGCCTCACACTGACCTGAAGAGCAGTCAGCAGCCTGGTCAAAGTCAGCATCCTTCTTACAAGCATCCTGAAGCCACCTGCACACATTAAGGCCGCAGAATGAATCAGGCGGGGAAACGAGCCGGTTTGAGGAGTCCTTAGACTGGGCGGAATGGGAGCTGCAGGCAGCCTGGCCTGCGAGCCTTGTGCAGTCAACAGGACAATCCGCAGCCAGCCTTGAGCAGTCAAAAAGCGGAGTTGAAAGCGCAGCCAGCTTTGTGGAAGAGGGCGCATCGAATATTGAATTATAAGCGCTTCGAACGCCCTGAGTCCCTGCGCTGTCAAGCCACTGGCAGTTGTTCTTAGAACTGTCAATGCAGACTCCAGCCCCAATTTCATCATAAGTGGGCTTCCACTGGCAGTTTCCTGCCCTGCAATTGTTGGCTGCACAGGCGTCCCCTGACTTGTAGTCATAGCAGCTCATCTGGGGGGAACAGTCGTAGCAGGCATTGGCAGTGCTTTTTGACCTATCATAAAAGCAGTAATTTCCAGCAGCTTCGCAAGAGGAGCGGGTGGCAAATAGGCCGAAGGGCCTGCCAACAAGGCTGCAGGTTGAAGCCCGCACGCAGGAATAGCCCTCCCTTTTTGAAGAGTCAGGAGCGCACTGGGTGCCAGCAGCGCACTGTGTAGTTGTAAGCCTGTTCTGGAAGTCGCAGCTTCCCGCAGAATTGAACAAAGAGCGGAAGCTTGCAGAAACATACTCATCAAAAGACTGGGCGCCTCTTACCTCATCAATGTAAGGCTTGAAAGGCGCCTGAGAGTAAAGCTGGGCTGAAATGCAGAATTTCCTGTCAGCCCTTCCCCAGCAGGTCAAGTCGCCTGTATTGATGGACTTAACTGCGGGAAAGGACTGGCCTCCCTTGGAAGCAGTAACCCTGTAATTGTACACCTGCCCCCACCTCAGGCCCTGGTCCCTGTCAGAATAGCTGGTCCCCCTGGCAGTTGCGAGCTGCGCGAAATCAGTGCAGGAAGCACCAGTGCAACGCTCAATATTAAAGCTGTCAGCAGCGCAGTCATCGCTCCAAAGCAGCCTTACAAAGCGCTGCCCCTGGACATTCAAAAGCACAAGATTGGGGGTGCAGGAAACACCCTCAGGAGGCGTGATTTCGCCACACAACACGCTGCAAGTCTTCCCAGCCACAGGCTCAACAGCAGCCTGGCCAGGCCTCTCGCAAAGCGCCTTCACAACCTTAGTACCCTCAGGGCAGCAGCAGACAACAGCACACTTCTGCTCAGCAGCGCAGGAAGACTCCTTGAAAAAGGCGCTGCGGCAGGCAGCCGGGGACTGCACGCGGTCAGAATAGAAGCGGGGGTATTCCTCAAGAGGGGAAGGACAGCATTCTGCCTGCGAAACCTCAGTACTGGCACAAACCCTCTCAATGGCGTTGGGGTTCAGGCAGCATGCCTCTGCGCCATCAGCTGAATAAGCAGCCACCGCAAGAAAGGCTAAAATGGCCAGAGAAGCCAGTAACAAGTACAAAAATGCACCTTTTTTTGCTGCTCCAATACTTAACATCCCTTAGACATGCCTTTAAAATCCCCCCTTTATTATATTTTGCCTTATTCACAACACTGTTCGGCAATATTAACCTGTCCTACTCATATTAACTAATAGCAGGCTGTGGCTGCATCAGATTAAGCAGCCCCTTTAGGAATTCGCGGCGTGTACGGATTGGTATCATGTACGCCATTTCAATGTTCACTGCCTGTACCCTTCACCTTGTGCCGGACACGAAGAGTCAGCCTGCTGCTGGTTGAAATTGTCCTAAGAGAAGGATATCTCAATTTGGGTAACTGGCTTGAACCCTACTGTGTCTTGCCGAACTCCTGGAGAATCTTGCGCTGCTCAGAGTGCTTCTCCTTCAGCCGCTTCTCATAAATGTCGCGCTCATACCTGCTCATCACCATGTAAAGAGGGCTCTTCTGGGCCTCGGCATGGAGCTGCGCAGCCGCTGACTGCGGAACTGCCTTGGGCTGAGCCTTACCAGGCTTTGATTTCCTTAGAAGCATGAAAGCGGCGAAGCCAAGGCCAAGCACGCCGACTCCGATAAGAACAGGCACAAGAAGGCCACCCAAAGGACTGCCAGCGGCCTCAGAAGAGGAACCTGAAGATGAAGGGGTGCCTGAAGAGGGGACGCTGCCTGAGCCTGCTGCGGGTTGCTGGATGCTCTGGTCAGGCGGCGGCGGAGGCAGCGGAGGGCCGTCATCTGCATCATGGTAATTGGCAGCGGCAAATGAAGCCATCAGCACTGCAGCCAGCGACGCTAAAAGTACAAGCAAAAAAGGCCTCATGATGGACACCTTTGCAAGGCATCAACAATCCTCATATATGAAGTTTGCGGTTGCGTTGGGTGTGGGACAGAAATAATCAAAACTAATCTTTTATGATAATAACATAAGCCCTTCTGTTAAGAAATCTTCGCGGGACATCAGCTTTTGCTGATGTTCCTATAGGAGTTATAGTCCTCTCTAAAAAGCCCTCTACTTTGCTTTCTGTCAGATGCAGATTCCCCTTTTTTAATTCTATTTTTCTGGGCATAATTAGAGTTATCTATAGATAACTTTAAATACTTTTCTATCTTAAAGGCCGTAAATGAGGGTCAAAAACAGGGAAATACAGGATGTTGTTTCAGTATTGGACGACATTATCACCCAATATAAGGAAGAGAAGCAAGCAACAAAACGCAACTGGCGCACCTATGAACAGCAAGTTGCAGAACGGTTGAAAACAGCCTTCAGGGAACTCAAGCCTTTGGTGCATGAGGCAGCGTCAACAATAACTTTTGTTTCAGGCGAAACAAGAGGGGCAAAACCCACTTTAAATGTTGAACAACGCACATTGGCATTACTGATTAAACACATTATTGGCAAAAGCAACAGGACTATGTCATCAATGTTCGTTGTTTTTTCTTTGTTGAGCAATATTGATGTGAGCTACAAAACCGTGGAACGGTTTTATTCAGACCCCGAAGTAATAGCAGTGCTTCATAACCTGCACATCCTTATTTTAAAGAAAAAAGGCGTAAATGAAGTAGACGGCTCAGGAGATGGAACAGGACTTTCCCTGACAATAAAAGCAAATTATGCCGCCCACGCCCAGAAACTCAAAGACAAAGTAAAGAACATAGAAACACAGACAAAGAAAGAATATAAGAAAAAGCTATTCGTTTATTCTTTCAGGCTGATGGATCTGAAATCAAGAATGTACATCGGGTTTGGAACAAGCTTCAAAAGTGAAAAAGAAGCATTTCTTGAAACCATAAAAATGGTTGAAAAATCAGGAATCAAATTGTCAAGCATCAGGCTTGACAAGTATTACAGTTGTAAAGAGTACGTCAGATTACTCAGAGAGAACCTGGGGAATATTAAGATAACCGTAATACCAAAAAGCAATGCAACGATTAAAGGAAATTGGGAATGGAAAAGAATGATGTTTGACTTTGTGACCGACCCGATTTCATACATAGAAGATTACTTTCAGAGAAACCAATCCGAAAGCGGATTCTCTGAAGACAAAAAGAGAACCGGCTGGCAACTGGGACAGAAAAGAGCGGATAGAATAGATACTGCGGACATGCTCACGTCACTATGGCATAACCTTTCTTGGTTAGCATAACCTTATTCTGTCCCACACCCGGTTGCGTTTTGGAAAGACTCATTTCGCACCTTCAGAACCCTGAGGCCTGCGGCGCATCAAGATGAAGACAGCGGCAAGGGAATTTTTGGCGAGCACATCAACGCGCGAAGCGAAAAAGGAATGGTCCAGCAGGTGAAAATCAAGTTCTGGGCATATAAGCAAATGAAAAGGTACGGCGAAGCGTGAGTCAGCCACCATCCACGGAGTTATGCAACACAGCAGTGAATTTCATCATTTCTTCCATCCACCATATTCCTGTAATTAACCTTTCCCTGTCAGCCTAAAGCTGCCTTCTCCTGGCTTCCTCGGCTGTCAACTGCCCAGGCTGCTGGAAATTCTTAACAGGCGACGGCTGCCTTAACTGAGGCTGCTGCTCAGGAGGCTTCCTGGGGAAATAATTACTCGGACTCGCAGCCCTATACCAAAGCTTAAAGTAGACAAGCAGGGCGGCCAAGGCTGCAATCAGACCAACAATAAGAGGCAGCAGAAGATTAGGGGCTGACTTTTCTTTGGAAACAACAGGCACAACTTTCCGGGCTGGACAGTCAGCCTGGCAATACTCGCCTGGATTGCAGACAGAATCCCTGCACTTGTATGGAACCAACAGGTCACTAGCCCGCATTAATTTTCGAGCCGGGCTGTAAATATATATGAACTTAGCCTCGCCTGAGTAAGGCAGGTAAACAGGCTCATCAACACTCCTGAAAGAGACCTGATAAAGAAGCTTATCATTTTCGGCTACAACATTGGCGATATAATCGCCTGGATTAGGCACTGTTGCATATAAAACCCTTGTTTCCCTAGCCAGCGAAGCCACAGAGAAACCAGAATCAGAGGGCTGGAGCTGCAAGGAGTAAACATTGTTGAGATTTTGCTGAGGAGCTGATGCCCCAGCGGATAAAGCTACTGAAAAAACCCAAAAAAAAGGATGCCTGACTTCAAAAGAAATCCGACACTCCCCAGCCATACCCCAAAAAAAAACGCGCGGGCATCATTTTCTGCACATCATATCCCCAGTCGGCCTTTGCCTCTCTTTTTCCATTGCCTGACCTTTACCATGTAAGCATCCCGCTCGGACTGTGACATCTTATAATAGCGATCCCTATACTGGGCAGGCCAATCAGAGGGAACCTGGCCCTGCACTTTCCACCTGAACAGAAGAAATGCCATGACAGATACAATGAGAAGAATAGCAATAGCATAAATCAGGCTAAATTTAGGCTGGACAGCAACAAGGGGCAGTAATTTCTCGGCGCCACAATCTTTTTCGCAGGATTCCCCCTCATCACAAATACGGTCACCACAATATCTGGAAAGGTAAGCAACATCAATCGACAGGAGCTGCTGTCCATCAGGACCATAAACGTTCACTGACTTTGCATCTCCTGAATGCGGGAAATATAGCTGGACAGAAGCATTGTCACGCATTTTCCGGCTGGGCTCATCCGGAATAAAAATCTGCCTTCCTGATTTGTCAAACCACGAATCATTGACCAAATACAGGATAACAAGCGGAAAATCAAACTTAACCTCGTAAAGCCTCTCACCACTGACTGAAACCAGCTTGGCAGCATATCCAGCCTCAGGCACCTTTTCCCTATTAAAGTAAACAGGAGTAACATACGGCTGACTGTTTGTTATTACACCCTTATCATACTCCAGCTCAATAACGAAAACTTTCTGATAGGCTGCAGAGACAGGATAAGCTGCCAAAGCCAACATTAGCAGCATAATCAATGAAAAAACAAGCCTGGTTTTAAGCCTCATGCTGAATCACCCGGAATTGGAACTTTCCAATAAGTGTCTTTGTCCAAATTAACAACCCAGATCCTTCCCCAAGTATGGTCCTGAACGATCAGATTGTCATCCTGGTCAAAAACAATCTCGCCAGGAGCGCCCATCGGCAACTGCACGGCATAATCAGGGGAACCCTTAACAAGCGGATTTTTATAGACAAAAATCTGCCTCTTATGTCTTAAATCAAGCTGACTAGAGGGATAATAGCCGTCACTGCCAACAACCATCTCGTCCTTTGAGTTAAAAGCAATTGATACAGGGGAAGCAGGATAATTCACCGCCTCGCAAGGCCCCTTTCGGGTAAGTGCCCCGATGAATGCCTTTTTAGCTTCGATAGAAGGGAACATTCCATTGGCGTTCTTCAAATCATCAGCATAAAACACGACTATCCTATCATTACCGTGGCATTCATAATCATTCTCGACAACGAACATATTACCCTTGCTGTCAAACTTGACCACAATTGGCTGGCATAGGCTGTCAGCGCTTGGATCTCCAGATGCCCGCCAAGGCATTGTCTGATCCTGATTGCAGGCAACAGTCTGCTTGTCAGGCTGGCCTATCACCATATCAACATATAGCTTCTCCCTAAATTCGTCATAATTTTTAATTCGCAAAACCCTGTGATTTCCAATATCCGCCACATAAATGGCTTTTGAAACTTTATCATAAGCTATAGTTCCAGGACCATAAGATACCTCCGAGCCATCATCATTCCAGAATAACTTAACAACATCGGCCAAAGGAGCATCATTGCCCTTAAAAGGCAGCTGATATATTTTAATCCCGAACTGCTCGTTGTAAATCCAAAGCCTATTCTTATCATCAATTGCCTGGCTTATCCTGACCCGGTCTGCAAAGCTACCTTCAAGATATAAATCAGGAGAAGCACCCACTGGCTTGCCGAGGTAACCATTCCAAACCTTTAAGCTCTGTTCATCTTTAACTATCAACTGATTTGCAAAAACTGCAATTCCCACAGATTCGCCCAACTCTTTTGCAACTTTAAGGTTAAATCCGCCCCCAGGCGAAGTTCCGCCCCTAGGATCAGGAAGACAGGCTTTTCCATTCAAGGTGATGAGATCGTAAGGCAGTCTGTAGGTGGTGACCCTGTTAAAGCGTTCATCAGCAAAGTAAATATTATTATCAGAGTCAAAGCCAATTGAGCCTCCAGGCCACCAAAGCCTGAAATCCTGGTAGATTGAAGGACATCCGCCGGTATATTGACTGTCTCCCCCCCGCTCAGATTTTCCCTTTGCCCCGATTACTTTAACAACATCGCCATTATCATCAATGAGCACTGTCCTGAAGGTCTCATGCTCATTCACCCATAAAACACCCTCTGCATAATCACCTTGCCTGTAAGGATTAAATTCGAAGCCTGTCGCCTGGAAGAAATAAGTCCCTTGCTCATCAGACCCATTCCAGCCTGAAATTTTATCATCCTGCCTTGGAACAATAATCTTTTTGGCGGACATGCCATTGCTAAACGGCGGATCAAAGACAAGAATCCTGCCTTTAAAAGGAGCAGGATACTCGTCCAAAACATACAACTGGCCTGTATCAGGCCTAACCTTGGCTGCTGTAGCAAGGCAAAACCTATCCGATTTTCCTGTGCTGCAGCCTGATCTTGAAAAGTCTGGCTGACCAATAACGAGATCTGCTTCCTTTGAATCCCTAGGAAACCTTAAGACTCTGCTGTTAAAAATGTCAGCCACCCATACATTGCCCTCAGAATCGACTGAAACGCCCCGTGCGGCACCACCATCTATTGCACTTCTAGAAGTCCATAGGCCTACATTGTCAACCTTGCCCCCATTATCGCTTAAGGCCGAAGAACCTCTGTTAATGCCGTGGCCTGAGAAGTCGTCCTGGCCGATAACAAAATCCGCTAGGTTATCACCCTTTCCACCACGCTTATCATCGCTAAACGGCGAGTTATACCTTAAGACCCGGTTGTTCCATGTATCAACTATGTAAACATTTCCTGAAGAATCAACATCAAAATTAGACCTCATCCAGTATTCAGCCGTGTTAGTTGAATACGGGAGACCCATCAAACACAAGGTTGACTCCCGCGGCCTGATGTAAACACCAATATTGCCGTCCCGATTACAAGAGCCCGAATTAAGGTCGTCCTGGCCAAAAACCATATCAGCCGGCTTTGATCCATCAATCAGGCAGCCATTGCTGCAATCAGAATCAGCAGTGCATGTAATACTTGTGCTTCCCCTGCAGTAGCCCAAACCGTCATACCCCAAAATTCTATTATTGCCAGTATCAACCACATAAACCCTATTAGGCCTGCTTGACTTGTCTACAATAACGCCAGAAGAATGATACTGGGCAAGGCCAGTGACCTGGTTCCTAGTGACATCAGCTATGCTGCTCTGACCGAAAAGATTCAAAACATTAATTTTTTCTCCATAAAAATCAGTGGCTGCTGGGATCCCAACGCCTCCGCCGCCATTATACCCGCAGAAGGCCTCCCCGCCCATATATGCAAATCCATCCCTACCCCCTGTTTCGTCATCATATATCATAAACAGAATTTTTTTGTTTGAAAACGGGCAGGAATTGGCTAATGCCAGGCCATCCTGAACATAATTACCCCCGAACTCCTGCTGGTAAACAGCATAAAAGTTGAACTTGGCCCTATTGGACTTAAAAGGCTCAACAGAAAGGATGCCATAATTCATGCCCGAAGCGTCAGCCGCCATCCGGGCATACTTCATGAACAACTCCCTACTGGGGAAACCCATGCCAACAAAAACAATGTTATGGCGGTCAGCCAGAGGATCATTGCCAGGCATTACATCCTCGCAAACAGCCTGCGGAAATATTTTTACCGGATTAATGTATGAAGAATTTCCTGAATCGTGAAAGATAATGGTCCTGATAGAAAACTGCCCGGGCGCCCTTCCTGAAGAATCCCATGCACCCACATAAACCGCTTTGCCATCGTCCTCAAAATTAAGCTGCATCGGTAATGTTTCGATAACCTCGCCTGATAGATCCAACACCTCGGCATATATCTCATTTACGTCAGAACCTGAAACAAAGGATGATATCGAGAACAAAGTCCCGGCAAGCCCCAGCCCGGGTTTGACTTCTGTGTGGACTGAAATCGACGCTGGAATAACTGTAATATCCCGAGGCCAGAATATGGGTGCGCCTTCTGTGCATGAAGCTAATGCCGGACAAAATAATGGTCTGACAGACACCTTGTATAAACCCGGGCTGAAGGTTGTAGGAAAAGAATAAACAATTGACTCTCCCTCAGCCACATTAGCAGAACCTACTGGCCAATCCCAATCGTTCATAAACATTTGCACCCTGTTTGTATACTGGTTTGCCCTAACCCTCACAGCCAATAGCCCATTAGGCTCTATGGTCTCTGAAATCAGGCCAAGAATTTCAACATTAGGGGTCATATCTGACTCGCACACGCCAGCAGATGAGCAATAACGGGTGCACCTGTTCTCAGAACTGCAGAAATTGCTTTGGCAAACTGAATCATCGCTGCAGTATTTCCCATCAGCACATTTTCCACAGGAACCGCCACAATCAATGTCAACCTCGCCATAATCCACCCTTCCGTTCCTGCAGTCAAGAACAACCGAGCTGAAACGCAAAGCCCCATTCCAAGGCATCTTATAATTCAAATCCGCATGAGCCTGCCTGTAAACCAAGTCCTTGCCGTCAAACGCAGCCTGGCCTGAGCCCTTGTCATAGTAAACCCTGGCGCCGTCATTAAGGATGTTATCATTGTTTATGGATATCTTTTGGACAGAAAGCTCTTTTTTCTCCTTAGTCTTAAAATCAAAGATAAAGCTGTCGAATCCATGGAAAGCACGGCTGTTCGAAGATAAAGGATTGCCAGAGCCATCACGCATATCGTATTTATCCAGCTCATACAAATACCACCCTGAACAGCCGCCCGGTTTGTGGCTGAAACCATGATCATCATCAGGGTCAACATCACAAATACGCCTCCAAGAGCGCTTACCATCCTTATGAACAAAAGTCTGAACAAGATGCTTCTTACCATCATCGCCATTAAAGGAATAAACATCAAAGCCAGCAAACCTGTGGTCATCCTTAGGAATAACATTACCAGCGGCGTCAGTCATTTCTTCCAAACTCAAATCAACAAAACGCCACACCTGCTCGCAGGACTTCTGGTCATAAGCGTGGAAACTGCCGTCAATAGTGCATACCCTGTTCCAGGCACGCCAGCCATCATGGTGGACAAAGGACTGCACAATCTTCCTGGTGCCGTCTGATGAATCAAAGATGTAGTCGTCAAAGCCATAGAAAGTCTTTTCAGAGCCGGCAAGCCGTCCGCCAACAGAGTCAGCGAAGTCCTCATCCCTAAGATTCACAAAATTCCAGGCAGTGCAACCATCAGACTTATGGCTAAAACCATGATCATCAGCCTCATCATAATTGCAAACACGATTCCACGCACGCCAACCATCCTTATGCACAAAACTCTGCAAAATCTTCCTAGAGCCATCCCTGCTATCAAAAATAAAAGTGTCAAAACCTGAAAAAGTCTTGTCAGACTGAGCCAAATCAACACCATTGGAATCCTTAAACTCCTCAGCGGCCAAATCAACCCTCCGCCACGGAGACTCACACTCAGACTCATCATACCCCCAGTAAAGAACACCCTTGATTTTGCAAACCCTGTTCCACGCAACATTACCCTCCTGATTTACAAAAGACTGGACAATAAGCCTATCATACACAGGGGCATCAGCATCATCGAAAACAACGTCAACCTCGTCACTTTCCGCATAATCAGCTGCAACCGCCTGGTATAAATCCCAATTGTTGCTCACTTCCCATTCCCTGACAAACTGGCATGCAGCATACAACTGCATCTTCGGCTTATTCACTCCCATAGCGGTTATGGTAAAACGGGCATTCTGGCCAGGGGGTAGAGGGGGGCTATGAGGTGTAGTGCCTGAACTGGGAGGAGTTGTGCCAAGTGGTGGGGGGGCGGCCTTTTCCTGGCAGAGTTGGGTGCAGGTCTTGCCTGACTCCTTGCTGTAGAAAGTGCTTGGGGCAGTGCAGCTTGACTTTAAAGTTTGCAACCCAGAAGGACAGCAACAGCCAATGATGCAGTTAGGAACACCATTACAATTAGTATTTGCCACAAAGTAGTCTGTCATGCAATTCACAGCCGTTACAGACCCGCCATAAAACCTCGGATAATCAGACGGAGGGGAAGGACAGCATTCTGAAAGAGAAACATCAGTTGAGGCGCAGACACGCTCAATGGCGTTGGGATTCACGCAGCAAGAGGCAGAAACATAACTGGCGCCAAAGGCAAGAAGCGCCAGAACAGCCAAAGATACCAGTAATAAGTAAACAAGCGCACCCTTTTTTACAAATCTGGCACCAAACATTCTCTGCAAACTCCTAAATCTTAGCTGAAGTATATATTTTTCTGTTTAGGACTTTCCCAACAGAAAGCCTCATTTCTGACCCGGCCTGTTGTACCCATACTTCTGCTTAAGCTGCTGAAGGGCATAATACTCCTGCTTCTCCTCCTGAGACATCTGCCGCTTAATTGGCTGCTGCTGGGTGGCGGGGGAGTTTACTTTTTGCTGCTGTGGCGGCTGGGTCCTGACAGCAGAAGGAGCAGCTGCCTGAGCCTGCTGCGGCCTGGCTGGAGCAGTGGCTTTGGCAGCCTTCTGAGGCCTGCGGCGCATGAAGATGAAGACGGCGGCAAGCGAAACAACAGCCACGGCAGCAACCACAGGCAGGACAGGGAATGAGCGCTTCACAGCAACAGGAATAACTTTAGAATCTGAAGCAGCCCTGGGGCAGTCAACATCGCACTGCTCGCCCTCCGCGCAGACTGAGTCGCCGCAGAAACTGGTCAAATGAGCTAAGGGTATGGTAAGCAGCCTGATTCCGCCAGTTGAATAGACTTCCACAGATTCAGCATTGTTGGAATAAGGGAATAAGACATCCTTGCCTGACTTCTGTAACGCAACAGAGGTCTGATTCGGGATTACAACCTGCTTGCCTGACTCGTCAAACCAGTTTGGGTCCGGCTCGCTCACAAGCTCCAAGGGGAAGTTAAACCTGACCTCGGCTATTGGATTTGAATTTTTGTCCACCATCCTGGCCAGGTAGCCGTCCAAAGGCTGATTCCGCTCAGGGTAGAACAGACCATCAGCAACATAGGCCCCGCCATCCAAAATCGCCCCATTATCATAAAGTAGGGTAACTACAAAAATCTTCTCCGAAGAAGCGAATTGCAAAGCTGCAGCACAAGCTGCCAACATAATCACTGCCAGTGCAAATAACACGAGTTTTCTCATGGCAAGTTAAGCGTAAATGCCACCTCCAAACCGGCTGGATTAACATTCCCAGCAACATCCTTGCACTTCACGAATGATTTGAATTTCCCGTTAAAATTCTTTGTTAAATCCCAAATTGTCGTATGAGTCTTCTTGGCCGCATCAGCATACAAAATTTCCCACATTAGATCAAAAGAAACGTCGGAAGCTCCAATCTTGCATGCTGCCGGCTCGTCAGTGGAGACCTCAATCCTCACCGGAGTGGAAGTAACAACAGGCCCGGGGCTTACCAATGTGACAACTGGAGGAGTCTTGTCAGAAGCGCTTCCCCCAATAACATTGAAATCCTTTGAGAGGCCGTTATTCGGATTGTGGAAAACCATCCCGCTTTCAAAATCCGTGACAGTTGCATAAAAAGTGTGCCTGCCTGACGCGAACTTGGCCTCGTACTCACAAGGAACTGAGTCGCACGTTTTAACAGGATTTGCGCCGCCGTCCACATAGAGTTTATACCTATATGTGCCTGTCAGCCCGCTTACAAGCCTGATTTTTACCTGGTCGGCAGTTGTGGGGGAGGCAGGGTTATTGACAAGGGTTAAAAGCCCCTCTCCACCGACTGACAGATATAATTCCTCGCTGGAGCCTGAGCCTAACCTTGCTGAGTCGGCTTTTCCAGATACGACAAATGTATTTGGCTCTGGGAAAGTTACTGTCAAAGAACATGAGGCGCTGGAGCACTCCTTCACGCTGCGGTCATCAAGGCTGATTATAGTGAGATCTGTGTCGGCAAGCTTGCTTCGAACATTTATTGTTACAGGCGAGCCTGCGACAGGCCTTTCAGGCGAATACGAAACATCAACAAGGCTGACAGCAGGAATTGATATAACTGCACTGCCCGCCGGGAACCTTACCTTATTGCCCGACTTGCCTGTGGCGACTGCATAATAATTCCTGTAAACATTCCGATTAGTCAGCCTAAGAGCGTAACTGCAGGTATTGCTGAAACAGGTGGCCTCTGGGGTCGAGTCCTGGCCTGCATAAATTTCTATTTTGTCCACGTCGGATGAATCGCTGGCAGCAGTTATCGTAACTGACTGGCCAATAAACCCTGTTTCAGGGGTATGATAGGCGCTGACAGACAAAGCCTTTGGCCTCGCTGTTCCAGAGAAAGAGCCGAGGCGCGCGCCAAGCAGCTTCTCATTCCAGGAGCCAAAGGCGTAAGGGTTGGCAAAAAGATTTCTCATAATGCTGTTAAATACGGAGCGGAAAACCCCCTTATGATAAGCGCAGCCATCATGACACCCAACCTCCAAGTTATAGTTTGCATCAGACTCCTTACAGTCGACCACGCCATCGCTTCCACATCCGTTTCCAATCAGCCTAGACCACTGGGCTGATGCCCTGCACTGGTCAGCTGTTACAGGCCTGGAAGGCACATCATAGCAGTTGCCTTTTTGACGAATCGAGAATAAAGGATTGCCGCGGTCTTCTTCATACTCATCCATAAGGCCTCCAAAGGCATGGCCGAACTCATGCACAACAACACGGGAGCACACAACCCCTGTTTCACATTCCTTCCTCACCAGACTGCACGCAGGTTCATTGCCATCAGCATAGGCCAAACAGCCCCGCCTTACATTCACCTTTAGACAGGAATCCACTTCGCTGCAAAAATCAGGATATGAGACGTAAGCATCCCCATCCCAGTTAGCGAATGCCCGAAACTCGGCGTTTATGAGAAAAACTGTATGGCTGTTTGGCATGGCACACAGGTTGCCGAAACTATTTAACTCAGATTGCAGCTCCTGACTGCCAGAATAACGTTCAAAGTCGCCCTTAAGGACGTCCATATACCAGAAGTTAAACTTGCCCTTTCCGGATTTAAACGGCTCCAATGACAACAGCCCGGCAGGCCCCTCAACAGAGTTCCGGGCATACTTAATGAAGTTTTCCCGGCTCTTATAGGCCACTCCTGCAAAAACCATATTTACCCTATCTCCCTCTGCAAGATTGTGGCCTGGAATAAGCTCCTTGCAGACGCCGCCCTGAACCAGGTTCAAAGTTTTTTGCTCAGACCTGCTAAATAAGCCACGCAACTCCCTCACATCAGCTGAAAACTCCACAGAATACTTCCCCGGAACCAATCCTGAAGTGCTGAAAACGCCTCCGTACACCTTATCATTCGCAGCCCCATCACCGTGATTGCCATCATCAAAAATCTGGATCTTGCCCACCTTCCTGCCTGACTCATCAAACAGCGACGCCTCAGGCTTCTCAAAAGGCAATGACGAACTGACAGCAGCCCTTACAGAGGCAACAGTTCCAACAATTGCGGACTGCGGGTTTACATTCAACGCCACTGAATACTCAGAGGCATCAGTGCACTTTCCCTCAACACATTTCAGGCCTCCAAGGCACTTGGAATCTGCATCGCATTCGGCCTGCAGGCATTTTCCGCCACTGCAGTAATTGCTCTCGCAGTCTTGGGCTGAAAAGCATTTTTGATTGTAAATACATTTCCGCGGGCAGGCCGAGCCGCAGTCAGTATCTGACTCTGCAGGGTCTTTTGCCCTATTCCCGCATTTGGAAGCGTCAAAGGCGCATTTTCCAGAAGCGCAATAATCAGACAGGCAATCTGCGCCGGCAGAGCACGCCCTGCTGTTTGCACACCGAGCCATGCATACTCCCCCACAATCAACATCAGACTCCCCTGAATCCAAATTTCCATTCCCGCAGCTAAAGCTGCGAAGCTTAAACCTAAGCGCGCCATTATAGGGCATTCTCTTGCCGAGAGATGAGCGCTCAGAATCGCTTACCAAATCCCTTCCGTCAAACGCAGCCTCTGCCTTTCCCTTATCATACACCAACTCTTTACTGTCTGCATTATAGACTTCGCTGTTTATAGCAACAGACTCCACAAAAAGCTCAGGAGGCCTGGTAGTGAAAATGTAATCGTCAAAGCCTGCAAAGACCTTCTGGTCATAGGACAACGGAACGCCATTTGACGAGAACTCCTCAGCAGAAATATCCACAAAATACCAGTCAGAGCAGCCGCCATGCTCATAATCCACGTCATGATAGAACCCATTCGGGTTGTTGGGGTCAACGCCGCAATTCCTGTTCCACGCCCTGCGGCCATCCTTATGGACAAACGACTGCACAAGCCTTAACTCGCCCTTGTCATTCCTGAAAATGAAAGTGTCAAACCCTGCGAACTGCTTTTCATCATCAGAAAGCAAGCCCTTAGCAGGGTCCCTGAACTCCTCAAGCTTCAGATTAACATACTTCCAGTCGTCACATCCGGGATAATTATGCTCAGGCCTGGGAGGGCCGGAGAAGCCATGGACATATCGGCCGTCAACAGGACACCTCCTATTCCAGGCACGCCAGCCATCCTTATGGACAAAGCTCTGCACCAGCGTATATTTGCCCTTTGAATTAAGGAACTTCATTTCGTCAAAGCCTGCAAAAGTCAAATCAGCCTGGGAAAGAAGCTGGCCAGGCCTAGCCGGGTCAGGAAACAACTCATCCCTCAGGCTTACCAGATTCCAAGGTGAACAGGATGAAAGGTCAATCCCGCGCACACCTGTGCCGTCAACAATGCAGTCCCTGTTCCAGGCACGCCAGCCATCAGAATTCACCACTGACTCAACAATGCGTAGCTTTCCTGTAGAGTCCTCAAAGACAAAGTTATCATAGCCGTAAAACTTCTGCTCGCCAGAACCCAGGGGCTGGCCTTCAAAAAGCATCCTTTCATTACTAAAAAAGGCCTCCTGCCAGCCTGTACAGTCAGCATTTCCACTTGGAAGCCTCGCAATTCCATTCCTGTCCTTGGGATCCATGCGGCAGGACCTGTAATAGTATTTTGAAGAGTCCTTGAGGACAAATGTCTGGACAATGCGTTCCTCTGCCTTATCTGCATTCACAAAAACAACAGCCACCTCCTTATCAGTTGAGTAGTCTAGGTATGTTGCCTTGTATTCCCTGTAATCAGTTGAATCCTCAACCACCCACTCCTTAATCTTGCTGCCTCCAACCCAAAGCTGCACCACAGCTCCACGCTGTCCCTTAGCCCTGACAACAAAATTTGCAGGGACCTTCCTGACAGGAACTGTCTCCTCTCCTGGAAGAACCCTCTCAGCCCCCTGACCTGGCCCCGTACTTGTGGGAGGTGTGCCTGCGGGAGTGGATGAGCCCGGAGGTGTGGAAGACGCGGGCCCTGCGCCAGAGGAAGAAGTGCCTGTTGCAGGAGTAGTTCCTGTCGCTGGAGGAGGCGATGCAGGCTTCTCCCTGCAAAGCTGGTCGCACTTCTTTCCTGATTCTATAGCGTAATACGAGCTGCTGCCGCTGCACGCAGCCTTAACCCTGACAGTCCCGTCAGGGCAGCAGCAGCCAGTCTGACATTCAGAAGCTGAACTGCAGCTACCTGGGCGAAAGAGGGTGTCCCTGCAAGCCTGCTCTGCGTTTGCAGCAGGATTTTCGCCATAAATCCTGGGAAAATTCTTAGCAGGGGAAGGACAACAGGCTGACGGATCCACAGCAAGGCAGAGGCTCTCTACATTCTTTGGATTGACACAACATCCTGCATCGGCAACAGCAATTACCGGAGTTAACGACATTAGTACCAACATAGCAGCGAACCAGCGGACCATGACATCAACTCCCTGCAATCACCTGGGCTTTTGACCCGAACTTGAAATCCTCAATGGATGGCGAATTCACCAACTCGTCCTCCAAAGCCACCAGGTAGCTGTCGGTTCCAGCTCCATGAGATGCCTGCACCTTAGGCTTAAGCCCTATGCTTCTTTGGCCTGCATGCTTTTGCTTACGACCGGCCGGGGCGCCTGCCTGTATCTCAGTTATTACCTCCTTTGCTGCGAAGTAGGAAGGCTGAACAACTGTGTTCTGCGACCATGAGAAATCCTCAAGAAAATACTCGGTTCCCTGAAGCTTGACTGTTATGGGGGCGTGGAGGCTTACAAGCAGTTCCTTGTCGTTCAGCACAGCGGTGGAAGCTATGCCTGCCCTGTCAACAGCGACGTCGTAGCCCAACTGCCGCATCTCCTGCTCCACATTGCACAGAGTAGGACTGCCGGAATCGGTGAACCTGTTCACAAAAAACTGCATGAGCTCCAACTCCAGATCCCTGTCAATATCATTAAAACCAAAGTAACCCATCCCTGTCCCCCGGTCCTCCACCAGATAAGGCACCTTGTAATTGTTCTGGGGATAGTAACTTGAAGGCTCCGGGGACTGGCCCTTTTGGATGGAATAGATATGTCCTGCCTGATTTGAGGCATATTCTATTCCCTGTGCAGCCGTGGATGCAATGCACTGCTCAACATAAGCCTTGACAGGCGCTGCACCGTCAGAATACTTCAGCTTCACGCTGCTCTTTGGGGAAGTCACCCAGAAGACTAGGCCGGCGGACACCATGAGCAGTACACCTATTATTATGAATACAGAGACCTGCGCCCTCATTTTACCCGTAAGCCTGAAGTAAGGGAAGTCCAGGCGTCAAACAGCCTGCTGTCAGTGCCAGGAGACCTGCTGGCTGTTATTACCTGTTTTGAGCCTGACCTTGAGCAGCTGTTCTGCTGGATGGCATTGGAGGCTGCGCAGAAGTCTGTGTTGAAGTTATCGTATGACACTGAAAGCTGCTCTACCTGGGAACTGCCTGAGCAGCCTGAAGTTACAGAGCCCTCAATTTTCTTTCCTGATGCAGCGGACATTGAATACAGCTTCTGCAGCCCAGAGCCCTTCCTCAGCTCTGAAGCAGCAGACCTTATGGAATTCCATTCTGAAGCAGGGCTGAAGCCTGCGTTGTTGTAAAAGAAGACTCCTGTTGAGCTGTCAAGGAACAAATAATCATAGCCTGAGTAACACCGTGTCAGGCCTGCTGGCTGTGATGAAGTGCAGGAGTATCCTTGCCGCTGCGCATCATTAACAATGCTGTTAAGCTCTGCCACGAT
Organism: uncultured Methanosarcinales archaeon; assembly: GCA_964504135.1. Classification (GTDB taxonomy): domain Archaea; phylum Nanobdellota; class Nanobdellia; order Woesearchaeales; family UBA10216; genus JACPTG01. The sequence goes on along the minus strand of CAZDCW010000001.1, from coordinate 17,165 downwards.
ATAATGAGATGAAATTGCGCCGCCAAATGCAACGAAACTTGCCCCTGAATCCTTATGCTCAAGCACGCACAGGTCTGTAACGCAGGGCTCCTGCTTATTGGAGAGCGGGCATGGAGACTTTAGCAGCGTTTCGGCAAGCCTGGACTCAGCGTAAAGATAATCATACCTGTTGAGGACCTCGCCATACGGGCCGCAGACAAGGGCTGCCTCAGGCCTCCTCTTAGCCTTGAAGTCAAGAAGCATGGAAGCGACAAACTTGCTCTTGGAAACCCAGCTGCCTGAACTGCAGACAGCGCTGCCAAGCGAGCCGCCTGAAGCAACGCACCTGCTGGCCTGGCTGTCGTAACACTCACCAGCAGTGCAGCAGCCCTCCATGCAACCATCCTGGCCTTTTCTTATAGTCTCGCCATTGTCATCGCCACAGCAAACCCCTCCAACAGTCCTGCACTGGGTAATCCTGAAAGCGCCAGCCCACTTCAGCCTCTCCGGACCGATTGAGCGCCTTTCTGATTCGGGAACTATATCACTGCCGTCGAATGCTGCCGCTGCGGCTCCCTTATCGTATATCACCCTGCTGAAGTCCTCAGCCTCAATCTTATTGCCATCTATGACTATGTAATCCACAAGCAGGTCCCTGTCTCCAGGCTGATTTGAAGTGAAGATGAAGTTGTCATTCGCAAACAGCTTCCTATCAGGAGCGCCCGAAGGCTCATCACCGATAGGGACAAACCTCCAGTCGTCACAGCCGCCTGCACCCCGCTTCAAGCCCTTGGGATCAGCAGGGTCAACACGGCAAACCCTGTTCCACGAGCGCTGGCCGTCGCTATGTATCAGGGAGTGGATTATATTAAAGCTGCCGTCAGCCTTCTGCCATGCAATAGCGTCAAAGCCTGAGAAAACAGAATCTGCCGGGGAGATATCATTTCCGGCTGCGTCCTTGAAACCCTCTCCCACCAGACTTCCGCCGCTGAAAGCAGAGCAGCCGCCGAAGCCGAACTCAGAAGAATCCTCAACGCAGAACCGGTTGAAATAACGCTTGCCATCCTGCTGAATAAGCGTCAGGACAAGCTGCTGCCTTCCCTGAGAGTTGGTAAAAACGTAATTGTCCAAGTCCCTGTACTTCCTTGCCGACGCGTCAAGCCCTGTGTCAAGCTCTGAGAGGTCCCATGTTTTGACCTCGCCGCATTTTTGCACAGTGGTGCCGAACATGGAATCAGGAAGAACCTCGCACTTCCTCCTGAAGGCGAGCACGCCATCCTTGTCCATGAAAGTCTGCACAATATACTCCTTGCCATTGACGGTGTAAACGTACTTGTCGTGGCCTATGAATTCCTGATTCGCATCTGGAATTGAGTTTCCAGACTTATCCTTAATGCTGATGCCGGTAACGTCCACAGCGCGGTAAGCCTCACAGTCAGCACCGTCAATGGGATGGTAGCCGTCATTCCTAAGCGGACATCTCCTATGGTAAACAGTCCTCTTATCAGAGCCGACAAAGGACTGCACAACCCACTTCACCGCAGCAGTCTCATAGTCATCAGGAAATACGACTGCAATCTCCTGGCCTGGCGTGTAAGAGAGGGGGACAGAGTAATCTGCATACTGGTCAGAATTCACAGACCACGACTGCAGGAACTGGCTGTTGACAAAGACAGCCATGTGAGGCCAGCCAGCGCCATTCTGGCCCTTGGCGCGGACAGTGAGCTGCCTGCCTGCGCCAATGCGAAGCGAGCCAGCATAGCTAATCAGTTCCCTGGCGCTGAGAGTATACAGATTGTCAAACCACTCTGCCTCAGAGTTACCCTTATCATAAAAAACCCTAGCGGGGTCCTCAGCCTGAACTGTCTCAGAGCCGATTGTTATTGAATCAACAATCAAATTGCGGTCAGTAGGCCCTGACAAGCTGAAGCTGAATGTGTCAAAGCCGGCGAACAAGCCCTGGCCGGCGTTAACTGTTCCATCAGAGTTATAGACTGTTTCCTGGCTGATGTCAACAAAATTCCATGCCGTGCACTTGGAAGCGTCAATCCCATGCAAGCCTACGCCCTCCATATGGCATACCCTGTTCCAGCCCCTGCGGCCATCATTGTGAACCAGCGACTGCACCATCTGGAGCTTTGAAGATGAATCTGTGAAAAGGTAAGTGTCAATCCCTGCGAATACCTTGTCGCTGGCTGCAAGCTGAACTCTGTTAGGACCCTTGACATCCTCGTCAGCCATGTTCACCTGCCGCCAACCTGAACATGTGGAGGGGTTATAGCCATAAGCATTGCCGCCGTCATAATCACACTCCCGGTTGAAACCCAGGCTGCCTGACTTGCTGGTGAGGGATTGCACAATATGCTTGCGGCCGCCTGTGTCTGCGAAGATGAAGTTGTCCATGTCTGAGTAAGCGCGGGCAGCGGAATCCACTTTTGTATCTTCAGAGGCTAAATTCCAAAGCTCCCAGGGGGTGCAAGTGGCAGGATTAACAGAATGGGGAAAAGTCGGGTCATACTGGCATTTGTTGCGCCAGGCCCGCTTTCCATCCTGGTGAATCATTGTCCTGACAAGGTACTTCTTTCCATCCGAGCCATCATAAAAATATGCGTCAAATCCTGTAAGCCTGTGGTCTGCCGCAGAAAGAATGCTGCCTGCTGCATCAGTCACCCCTTCAGTTGTCAAGTCAACCTCATTCCATCTTGAGCAGGTCTGGCTCTCAAAGCCATGGAGGGAATCTGCCTTGAAAGAGCACCGCCTATTCCAGGCCTTATCGCCAGTTTTAGAATAGAAGGACTGCAAAACATACGAAGGGCTCTGGCCTGAATAATAGTCATTAGGAAAAACCACTGCAATTTCATCACCCTGCGTGTACCCAGAGGGCAGCTTTGCCTCGTAAACAGCAGGCCTCCTGTAATTATCAACAGTCCACTCAGCGAACTTGACAAAGGAATTGCCTGACTTCCTGTAAGCCTGCATCAAAGGAAGGCCGTTGCCCTGGTCAGCAGATGCGACTATCCTGATTGTTGGAACAGCAGCTTCCTGGCCTGTCCTGAAATTCCTGCCAGCAAGATTTCCAACACCGCATGGCTTCCTCACATGAACCCACCAGCTATAAGCAACCCCAGGCTGGACATTAACCGTAATTGAATTGGAATTGTAGCTGTTTATGCAGACAAAATGCTGGTTGCAGTTATTCCGGCTGTCCTTAGCAATGCTCTTGCCAAGTGTGTCCACGTTTACCCTTAAGTCATAGGTTGCGCCAGCCACAGGCTCCCACTCCAAAGTAACCTGCTGCGTTGAAGCTTGAAATGTCTGGGCCTCAGCAGGGCTTTTCAGGGTGGGCTGACTGGGGGAACAAGCGGATTCGCAAAGCCTATACTGCCTTACCCTGTCGCCATGCAATTCCTTCAGCACGCCAAGGTCAACCTTGCCGTTCTCACAGGCAGGGAGATTGCAGAGAGGAGATGCAGAACCTTCGCATGACTTAAGGCTTGGGGAATTCGCAGCTCCGCCTTCCAAAGGGTTAAGGCAAATCCTGTACTTTCGGACTATCTTATTATCGCTGTGAAAGCCCTCATAAACGCCGGCCTCAAACATGCCTGAAGGGCAGGCAGGAGGACTGCAAGTGCCACCGCCTTCTGTGCTTCCCTCACAACCCCTTACCTCACCGCCGGTACTTGAGCACAAACGGTAGCCCCTAACCGACTTATCAGCAGAGCCGTAGTTATCGTGAATGTTATTGGTAAGGCCGACTGAGCCTGAAGGGCACTGGCCTGGCTCGCATGCCCCGCTATTATCAGAGCCGCATTCCACAACCGCGGCACTGGCTGAGAAAAGTGCCAGAAGAAGGATAAATGGCACCAAAATCAGCTTTGTCGCACCCATTTTTTACAGCTTAAGCTACGCCTGAAAAACCGGCTGGCAGGTATATAAATGTTGCGAATGGGTTTTTGCGACAATTATTACGGTTAACCTTTAACTAAACTTACTTAATAGCAGCAGGCTGTGGCTTCCTTGGGTTCAGCAGCCCCTTTCAGGAGACCAGTAGCGTGAACCGCCTTGTCTTCTTGAAGGGTTCACCTTGCACCGTGCATGCAGAGTCAGCCTGCTGCTTAAGATTAAAAGATTGGAAATCTCCCAGCACACTCGCCAGGCCATGCAAAGGTTTTTATATTACTTACCTCCTTGAAATGCCATTCAACGTTCAAAGGGGTGATAGATTGGCAGCTGACTTGCAGGTTGTTATCCTGTCCATAATCATCGGCACACTTGCCGCAATAGTGTATTCCCTGCGGATTCTTGTCCTGATGGAGAGGCGCATTGCCCGCATTGACGAGAACCTCTACAGGATTGCCAAGCGGATTGTAAGGGAAGAGTTCAAGATTGAGAAGGAAGAGAGGCAGATTGCGGCAACGCTGAAGAGGAAAAAGTAAGCTTCTCGCCAGCAAGCTGATTAAGGCTAAGGCCCTTCATCCTTGCAAGCTCCTCTGTAACCAGCAGGTTCCTTCCTGTATCCTTTAGGTCTTCAAGCGAGAAGAAGTACCAGTCAGCGCCATACCTGAACCCTATCCAGGGCTCGCATGCAAACATCGCAGCAAACTGCCTGAGCTCATCAACCTGCTGCTTGGTTATATACCTTCTTGGGTCTGCGCTTGACTTGCACTCAATCGCCAGCCTTCTCAAGCCATTAGCCGCCATTATATCCGGGCAGGGATACTTTGTTGAGCCGCTGCCAGCAGCCCTGATGGAAAACCAGCCCCTGTCCCAAAGAAGATGTATGAGTTCCCTTTCTGCCGAGGTTCCCTTTGCCTTCCTGTCCATTTTCCTCACACTTTGAAGCGCATGAAATCATCTGCGCCTGTTGAATTGCTAAAAACTGTCCTGGCGCTTTCCACAATCCGGCCTGTTTCCTTATAGCGCTGGGAGAAGTGCGTGAGGATGAGCCTTTTCACACCTGCCTGGTTTGCAATGCTGGCTGCCTGCCTGGCTGTAAGGTGCTTATACTTCCCAGCCTTCTCCTCCAAGTCATCATCATACGTTGCCTCGCAAATAAAAGCGTCAGCCTCCATCGCAAGCTCCACAGCGTTATTGCAGACAGCAGTATCGGTCACGTAGCACAGCTTTTTCCCCTTCTGCAAATAGCTTACCTGCTCTGGGTTAACTGTTTTGCCCTTCCATTTTATGCTATGACCCTCAGCAAGCTGGCCGACCAATGGCCCTTCAGGAATCCCAAGGCTTTTTAGAGCCTCAACCTTTATCCTTCGCCTATCCCTCTCAACAATGCTGTAGCCAAGGCATGGCGTTGAATGGTCCAATGGGAGGGCTTCCATAAAATATTCCCTGTCCTCAAAGAATACCCTCTTTGCAATGTCATGCACCTCTGTCTCAAAGCGGTCCTCAAACACAAGCGCCTTCTTCAGAAGCCCAAACCTCTTCCTAGTGCCTCTCGGGCCATAGATATGCAGAGTTCCAGGATAATCCATAGAACCCATGGTCTGCACAAGCCCAGGCAGCCCCAGCACATGGTCGCCATGCCAGTGGGTCAGGAGGATTTTTGTGATTTTCGTAAGGCTGATACCAGCTGACTTAAGCTGCCTCTGCGTGCCCTCACCGCAGTCCAGAAGAATGCCCTGGTCCCTGTAAGTAACAAAGATGCCTGCATGGTTCCTCTCCTTAGTGGGAACCATTGAGCTTGTGCCGAGGAACAGGGCTTCCATCTTCTTAAGTAGCGGCCTTTATTATTTAAGGCTGTTGGCTTTTTCAGTCAGCCTTCGTGAATTATATGCGGCATTATTGCAAACACAAGAATAGTCAGACCAGCTGCAAAATAAAACAGCCATGTAGGCTGAATATCGTTGTAGAGAATCCATGCGAAACCCAGAAATAAAAAAGATGCAAACAATAAGTATGCGGCCAGCAAGATCAGGTGATACCTTAAAACCTTTCTCTTGATTGAGGGCTCCCTAAGCCACAAAGCAAGTACATATGCGTATGATATGGCGGCGATATTTTGTAGGATATTTTTCAACAATGTAAGACCCTCTGGGAAAAAACAGTAATCGCCTCCAATCTTGAAGCAGGCAATGTACCCAAGCACGGTTATAATTGTGGCTGGCCAAAAGAGAACATACCTGAAATTAACTATTACCTGATAAATTGAATTTATTATGCTTTTTTCAGAAGGCAAAACATTTATACCGCCCAAATAAAAATAGGACATCAATAAAACAAAGATGGCAAGCGTCTTCCAGTCCGGTGACAAATAAAATCGTAGACTGGCAAAAGTGTATTTTTTAGCAGGTATCTTAAGCGCGATGTTCAGTTTTGCCTCTCCATTTATTTAAAGGTTTGCAAAAGCTTTTAAACCGCATTGGTTCCCGGAAAGCACATGACCAAAGACATAGTGAAGGCATTCCTCTCCCATGAAAGAGTCATAACCGAGAACACAGACGCAGCCAGGGAACTATACAACCAGGGAAGGTATGGGAAGCTTACGAAAGACGGGGCTGTGCAGCTATCGCTAATTGAAGCATATTACCTTCAGGAGAAGGAGCGCGTTGAGATAATTGATGGAAGGAACAAGCCTGTGCCTCCAGAAAAGCTTATGAAGAAGTCTTCCAAGATTGAGCCCAGCTTCTGGATAAGGCACTGCGTGTACAGGGACATAAGGGAAAGAGGGTATATAATCAAGACCGCGCTGAAGTTTGGGGCAGACTTCAGGATTTACGACAGGGGCGTAAAGCCAGGAGAAGACCACGCCCGCTGGATAGTGTATCCGGTACACGAGGCAGAGCACCTGACCTGGTATGAGTTCGCAGCCAAGAACAGGGTTGCGCACTCAACAAAGAAAAGACTTCTGATAGCGGTGGTTGATGACGAGGAAGATGTTTCTTACTGGGAGTGCAGGTGGCTGAGGCCGTAGATTTTATTGAATCCTGAATTTCCGGCTGTCTCGAAAAATTTGCGAACATGCCTTCGAAATTGAAGAAATTTCCGGCAGTTACGAATATTCTGCAACTATTTCCGCAAATTTTTCGGAAAAAACCGGCATAATTTTATAAAGGATAATGCGTCATATGATTTTGTGATTAACCAAATAGTAAAATTTGAGGGCTTCAAGGATTTCTTTACAGGTCCCTATGACGTAGCCCTCTTTTTGCTATGGGTTCTTTCACTTGTTTACTGGTCAAAACAGGTGCTGTTTTCATGATAAGGATAACGCCTGACAGACTTATCAAGGCAATTATCATATTTTTTGCAGCTTTCCTAATATACAATGTAATACTGAAACTGCTTGGAGGCAGCCTTACCAATGACCAGATATTGTTCTCGTTCCTTATAGCCGGGCTTTCCATACTTTATAATAATTCAAAGGGGCTGGCCAGGCTGGAGGCAAAATTTGACATGCTGGAAAAAAGCTTCAGAATGCTTGCCGATGATTTCCGGAACCACTCCCATAAACACGGCAAAATAGGCTTTTAGGTGGCCTTAGCGCTTCGCAAGCTCCCCTATTGTGTAGCCTGCTATTATTCCGAAGTATAATGGAGCAGCGCTGTGAAAGACTGCTTTTTCCAAGCTTCCACTTACCATATACCTGTTTAGGC
>CAZDCW010000001.1:0-9569 GCA_964504135.1 uncultured Methanosarcinales archaeon | reverse complement strand
GCAGAAAATGCAAGACCTTCCAGCAATGTCTCAATGCCGCTGTTTTCAAATCTTGATTGCGAAACTCCCAAATAAAACCCTACTGAAAAGCAAATTGCATCCCCCGCATACATGCGCAGCCATTCCGATGCTTTTCCCCCCAGTTTGGGCATTTCATTAGGATGAACAACAGGCATCTTCTTATTTTTTCCGCCTCAAAAGCTTTTTATAACATTCCAGCCCGCCTATAGCCTATGAACCAGGAACAGGTGCTTGAGCTTGTCAAGGAGCGCGGGCCGGTCATACCCTCACAGATATCAAAGGACCTCAACACAAACATACTCCTGGCATCAGCAATCCTTTCCGACTTCGCATCAAGGAACCTTGTAAAGGTGAGCAGCCTGAAGATTGGCGGCTCGCCGCTATACTACCTCACCGGGCAGGAAGTGAAGCTCCAGGACTACATGGCAAGGCTTAACCCTGTGGAAAAAAGGGCGTGCGAGCTGCTGAGGGAAAAAGAAGTTTTGCGCGACAGCACGCTTGACCCCCAGACAAGGGTTGCGCTTCGCCAGGCCAAAGACTTCGCCAGGCCGCTTGAGGTGACTTTTGACAAGCAAAAGGAAATATTCTGGAAATGGTACCTTGCCCCGAATGAACGGGCAGAGGCCTCAATCAGGCGTGAATTGGAAAGGCAGGAACTGGTTAAAAAGCCGGCTGCGGAGGTTGCCAGGGCAAGGGAACAAATGGCTGAAGTTGCCAAGCCAAAGCCAGCGAAGCCTGCTGCAAGACTGGAGCAGGAGATTTCAAGGCCCAGGCCTGCTGTGAAGGCTGAGCAGCCTGAAGTCCTGAAAACCAAAGAATCCATTGCTGAGCAGATAAAGGCAAAAATCGACTCCTCTGAAAAAAAGGCGTCGGATAATTTCCAGCAAAAAGTGATGAAATTCCTGGAGGGGAAAGGAATCTCTGTCATTGAGCAAAAGGATGCCAGGGGCTCGGAACTCTCATGCATAGTGAAAGTCCCAAATCCAATCGGCGCGATTTCATACTTCTGCCATGCAAAGAACAAGAAGTCATGCACTGAAGCAGACTTAAGCTATGCGCTTGTGCAGGGCCAGGTCAGGAAGATGCCTGTGTTATTCCTGACTTCAGGCGAGCCCACCAAGAAAGCCCAGGAGCTGCTGCAGGCCCCTGAATTCAGCTCGCTGACTTTTGTAAAACTATAATTACAAATAGCAGGCTGTGGCTGCCTGGTTTGAGTTGCCCCTACCGGGCTATGGGAAAACGGTACCACGCTGGGCATTTGAGATTCAAGGGTATTGCTTTGGCGCTTTTCCCTTTTCTTCCAAAATCAGAGGATATTTTTTGCCTATTACAGCTTCACCAAACCCCTCAACCTTAATGCTGAAATGGTGGTCATCCCCAAAGTCAAAAATAAAGAGGAATTTCTGCTTTCCCTTCAATTTAAGATTTTTTAGTTTGGTTTTTGTGGATTTAGGTCTCTGACCAGCGAAGGTATCCGCTTCCGTGTCACAGGAATACTCCATTTTCAGATTTTTTGAATACGGCTTATTGTCAAAAAAGAAAGAATACATATGCGGGTCGTCCCAGCCGAATGACAGGTTAATAATTACACTATGCAAATCATCAAGTGTTTGATTCTCTTTAAGCTCAATCTTCCTTATTACGTTTCTACTGAAACCACTCCCGCAATGTCCAAGATAATAAACCACGAAGATGACTGTTCTTATTTTTCCCCCATTAGCCGTTTTCATAGTCATACCCCCAGCTTTCAAGGTCTCTTTTTACGTTTCTATCCTGAAGGTCGTAAACGCCAGTCCATAAATAGTTTTCATCCCAATTTGAGAACGCTGCAACGTTCTTCTGTATGCTCTCAATTAGTTGCTGAGGGGCAACTGTGGGTTTGGTCATGAAAAAAAGGAAGAATATTCCATTATATATTCTTATCGTGACGTCAATGAGTTCGAATTTTTTGGCAACAGCGGTCAGTGCGTTTCTTAACCCCTCCCTGTTCTCTATAAGGGCCCCGACCTTAGTCTTATGAGAGTATAAATAACCCCCTTGGGAACAGAATGGCTGAATTTGTAAAGCTTCCTTCTGCTTTTGTCATACTCTATTTTCATTTTCAGCTCATTTATATCCGAATAGTTTGTTATAGCCTTTATGGTCAGTTATGGTCAAGACGAAAAGCAAAATCTCAACATTACTCCCTTCAATTGTATAGAGCATTCTCCAATAATTCGACAGTTCAACACGATACAGGTTTTGAATTCCAATCTTCAGAAATGTTCCAGGAATAAGCTTTTTTGATATTGGTTGACCGTACTGCGGATTTTCCTTTAGTATGCCCTTTATTCTTTCTATGGAGTTCAGGATGCTTTCAGCTTCCTTATCAGCCCTTTTCTTGAGTTCAATATAGCTTTCCTTGGCCTGCTCCTTTAGGAATATTCGCACCTCTTTTCCATAATACATATTCAAATCTCCAAGGAGCCTTCCATCATCTTCCTAATGTGTTCAGGTTCGGAATAAATCCATTGTATTCCTTTTGGTCCATACAGTATTTTCCCGCTTCTGAACAGGTATTCAAGAATGATTCTTAGTGTTTGATGCATTACCTGCTTAGGCAGCTTTCTTTTTAGTTCAGAAACCTTGACAGGCACATCTCTGTGCTCTTTCAGAAAGTCTTCTACCATCAGAACTGTATTAAGATTAGGGTATCTCTTGGCATCATTCTCTGTCTTCTCTACAATTTCGGTTTTGTTAATTTTAAGCTTGGGCATTTTTATCACCTTTTAATATCAATTGATAACTTATCAGTAACTTTGGATATATAAATGTTTCGTTTTGATGCCTAGAAAATCAAAGCGCCCTATCGGGAGTTATGCCACTAGGCTACACAACCAAGCAAATGCGACAAGCTTAATAAAAACAGCGTAATACTTCCCTAACATGGGAGTCCAGATAACTGAGATTCTTGAAGGGCACAAGATAAGCATTGACGAGCTCTCTGGACGGATACTGGCTGTTGACGCGCCAAACCACCTTTACCAGTTCCTGACCACAATAAGGGCAAGGGACGGCTCTGCATTCACAGACTCCCATGGAAACGTAACCTCCCACCTTATAGGCCTATTCTCCAGGTCAGCCAACCTAATGCAAAAAGGGCTAAAGCTTGCGTATGTGTTCGACGGCCCGGCCCCCCACCTAAAGTTCAGGGAGCTTGAAAAAAGAAAGGCCCTGAAGCAGGAGGCTGAGAAAAGATACCAGAAAGCTGTGAGGCAGGGAGATGAGGAGGCAGCAAGGCAGCTTGCAGGACGATTCTCCAGGCTGACTCCTGAAATGATAAAAGAGGCAAAGGCGCTCATGGAGGGACTCGGGATTCCGCATGTTGACTCCCCTTCAGAAGCCGAGGCACAGGCTTCCTTCATGGCTGCAAGAGGCGACGCCTTTGCTGTGGCTTCGCAGGACGCGGACTGCTTCCTGTTTGGAGCGCCAAGGCTTGTAAGGAACCTTTCAGTAACAGGCAGAAGAAAGGCTGCCGGAAAGCTGGCGTATTCAACCATCAGCCCAGAGCTCTTTTCGCTGGAGGAGAACCTAAGGCGCCTGAAAATCACAAGGGAACAGCTGATAGCGCTGTGCATGCTTGTTGGCACTGACTACGATTCAGGAGGAATACGCGGCTACGGCCCGAAAAAGGCGCTGGAACTTGTAAGAAAATGCGGCATGGATTTTGAAACTGCATTCACGCAGGTGAAATGGAGCGATAATTTTGACGTGCCATGGAAGGACGTGTTCAGCCTATTCAAAAACGCAGAGGTTACAGGGAACTACAGGCTTTCATGGAAAACGCCTGACAGGGAACGCATAATAAACCTGCTTTGCAATGAGCATGATTTCTCACCAGAGCGCGTGAACTCAACCCTTGAAACAATTGGCCGGGCCACGCCCCAAAAAGGCCTGGGGGACTTCTTCTGATGGAATCACGGCGAAGCTTTGACGTGATAGGCAGCATAGCAATAATCGAAGTGCCGTACGGATTGCCCAGAAAGGATGCCACGGCCTATGAGAAGACTGCGGCGCGGCTGATTCTGGCAGCGCACAAGAATGTAAAAACAGTTGTGGCCAGGACAGGGGCGCACACAGGCGTATTCAGGCTGCAAAGGCTGAAGCATCTTGCGGGCGAGAAAACAAAGGAAACAACGCATAAGGAGAATGGCATCATGCTGAAGCTTGATGTTGGGAAAGTCTATTTTTCACCGAGACTGTCAGGAGAGAGGCTGAGGGTAGCAGGGCAAGTTAAGCCTGGTGAGAAAATCCTTGTGATGTTCTCAGGCTGCGGGCCATACCCGCTTGTGATTGCCAGGAATTCAAAGGCTGCCGAGATTGTGGGGGTGGAGATAAACCCTGCCGCACACAAGTACGCTATTGAAAATGCCAAGCTGAACAAGATTACAAATGTACGCCTGCTTAAAGGAGATGCAGGAAAAACCGTTCCCAGGCTAAAAGGGAAATTTGACAGGATAGTCATGCCCCTTCCAAAAGGAGCCGAGGAGTTCCTTGCAACTGCAATAAAGGCGGCAAGGAAAGGGGCAGTAATCCACTACTACGACTTCCTGCCTGAAAATGACATTCCCAAAGCTGCCAACAAGAAAATAAAAGACGCCTGCCTGAAAGCAGGCAGAAAAGCAAGAATCCTGAACGTCGTGAAATGCGGCCAGCTTGCGCCAAGGGCGTACAGGGTATGCGTGGATTTTAGGGTGGATTAATTATTGCAGGCTAACTCTTCGTGTACGAACGCAAAGAAATCCAAACGCAAATGAACGAGCACCTAACGAAAAAAACTATTCCTGCAGCCTGGCAACAAGTTTATATACGCCTATTCCATCCCGTTTCAGCGCGCGATGATTTTGTGAACACCCGCTGAGGCTCACGCCTGTGAGGAACGGAAGTAACTTATGAGCGCGCATTAAAAATATAAGCCCGGGCAGAAACCCTTCTTCAATGGCTGTTGATGCTGACAATATCACGCGCCTTGTCTCAGCGCTCTATTCCCTGGCAAGGGGAACCTGGGGGAGGCATCTCCTGTACAGGCCTGCAATTGAAGAGGCCCTTGCGTACAGGGCAACAGTGAGTTTTTCAGTTATTCCTGAAGCCGCCCTTAAAGATGCTGAGCGCGTCATCGTTTCAGCATTTTGCCAGATTTCCAGCATCCAGGCCTCAAGATATTACGCCCCTGATTTAGAGCACTGCCACCACCTGTTATTCTCAGCCTCAGCCGTCAGGAGGATTGCACGCTGTCACTTCCCCGAATCTGACTTCAGGCCGCAGATAATAGGCTACCTCCTTGACTTCGGCCTGCCTGACAGAAATGCAGAAATGCTTGCTGAGGTTCTTGTAGGGCCTCCATTCCTCTACAATGGAGGGCCTGCGGATTTCAGGGCATTCTTAAACGGAAACGCGAATGGATTGGAACGCAGACTCCTCGCCTTTTTTTCGGCTGAGCTTAAGACCCTGAACACTGTCTTCAGGCAGGAAGCCTTCACAAAGCCATATGCCTCTGGCGCTGTGGAAGCGGCCCAGGCAATCATAAGAAACCCTTAGCCAAACATCTGCCTGTAATCAGTGTCCTCTGACTCGCCCCTCTGCCTTACCTTGCCAACCGCCGCAATAAAGTCCTGGTGGAATACTTTTGGCCTGCCAGCCCTTATCGCGAAATAGCCTGCCTCTGTGCAGACTGACTTGATATCAGCGCCTGACATTCCCTCTGACAGCTCAACCAGCTTGTCAAAATCTGTAGAAACCGCATTCATCCTCTTCGCATGTATCTGGTAAATCTCCTGCCTGCCTTTCCTGTCAGGCACTGGAACGTGTATCTGCCTTTCCAGCCTTCCCGGCCTCATCACAGCAGGGTCAAGAATATCCCTCCTGTTAGTGCAGCCAATCACCTTTATGTTCCCCAGGCTTTTGAAGCCGTCTATTTCAGCGAGAAGCTGCATGAAGGTCCTCTGCACCTCCCTTTCGCCGCTGGTCCCAAGCTCTATCCTCCTGGCTGCAATCGCATCCACCTCATCAATGAAAATTATGCTTGGCGCCCTTTCCCTCGCAAGCTGGAATATTTCCTTGACCATCTTAGCGCCCTCGCCTATGAACTTCTGCACGAGCTCAGAGCCGACAATCTCAATGAAAGTTGAGTTCGTACTGGACGCAACCGCCTTCGCAAGCATTGTCTTGCCTGTGCCAGGAGGGCCGTGGAGCAGAATCCCCTTTGGAGGCTCAATGCCGACCTGCTCAAACAGCTCAGGCCTGAGCAGCGGAGTCTCAATAACCTCCCTGATTTCCTCTATCTGGCCCTGCATGCCGCCTATCTCCTGCCATGAAAGACTTGGCCGCTCCACTATCACAAATTTCTCAACATTGTGCCTCCTTGAGCTCCTGGCCTTCTTTACAATGGTAAGATTCTTCTGCTCCACAAAAACAGCGTCGCCAGGCCTCAGCTTCTCGCAGGCTGACGCCACCTCAACCAGGAACTGGTTTCCGTTCGGAATCTTGATTATTGCCTGAAGCCCGTGAACCTCGCGAATCTCGCACAGCATCAATGGGGAGCGCCTGTACCTGTCTATCTCGCCCCGCAGCTGGCTTATGGTCTCCCTCAGCATCTGCCCCTCTTCCTCCAGCTGGTTGATATCCACAGTATAGCCATATATAATCTCGCTGAGCTTCTCTTCATTGGACTTCATCATTCCGCTGACCTGGTTATCCTGACGTTGCCCACCAGAATTACCGGAGTTGTCAGCGGGGTTTCCATTTCCCAGCTCATTACCTGCCTGGAGCTGTTTCCCAAGTCCCTGCTCTTCATAAGCATGTCCAGCATGTTGTCGCTGATCCTGACCCCCTTTACTGGCCTGGCTACCCTGCCCTTTTCTATCAAAAATGTTCCGTCCCTCGGTATTGTTGAAAATTCGCCTGTAGTGTAGTTCTGGAATCTGGTGTACCATGTGTTGGTTACCAGAATTCCGCGCTTCACTTTTTCAACCAATTCATCTTTATTAAGGTTTCCTTTTTCAATAACCGGGCTAAAGGCGCGGGGCGCTATGATGCCGGCGTTTCCTGTTGACTTTGCCCCATACCTTGCTGCGGTTGATGCGCTGTGCAGGTAGCTCCTCAGAATCCCATTCCTTATTATTTCAGTCCTCTGAGCCGGGAAGCCCTCCTCATCAAACTTTCTTGAGCCAGCCCCGAAATCTGAAACAGGGTCATCTGCCATGCTGAATGACGTGTCAGCAACCCTCTTCCCAATCTTACCGCCAAAAAAGGAAAGGCCGGACTCCACATAAAATGGCGATGCGGAGTTTGCAACGGCCTCAAACAGGTTGGCGGCAGGCAAATGCCCTAAAATCACGTCATAAGTTCCTGGCGGCATGGACTTAGGCATTTTAGATTGTGTGGCTATTAGTGCGGATTCCTCTGCCGCCTCCCTGAAGTTGAATCCCTCCATGCCTGCAGAAACGCTTACTGAGTGGCCTGAACCCTCATTTTCAGAAAAGCTGCGCATGGAGAAGTAAGCCCTGCTCATCCTGTCGCTGGCAGCCACGCCGCCTGATGTCAGCGTATGCAGGCTTACTGATGACTTCTCTGCAAGCCCGGCGGTTCTCTTTGCGCCATTAGCCAGTCCAATGTTAATTGACTCCCTGACGCAATCTGCCAAATCCATGCTTTCAACAGCGGCATCGTAGTTTCTTACATGCCTGTATTTGAATGGCCCCCTGGCAATCCCCCTGAATTCGCTGTTCCCGCTTACAGCCTTTGAAAACTGCAGCAGCCTGGCAACAGCCCTGTCTGCTGACAGCCTGTCTGGCTGCGACTCAGTAAAAACTGTCCGCCTGTTTATGCATGCAAAAACAGAAATTGAAGATGTCATCCACCTTTGGGTTATACTTACCTTGTTGTTCGCAAACTTCACCTGCGCCCTATCCTTCTGCTCGGCTGTTATGGCATAATCCTGCGCAATCGCCGAAAGCTTTTTCGCAATATACTCAGAAACGTCTATAGCCTTATTCATTTTAACTGGATACCCCTTATCCGCATTGAAGGCCCCCCAAACCAAACTGGAAGCGCCTGCATCGGCTCGCCCTTTCCGCAGCTTCCAGCATGGTATTCAGTGTTGTTTGCCGTGGCGTCAATAGCCTTGTAGAGGGCATATGTGCTGATTTCAATTGTAGGGCTCTTAACAGGCTGACCAAGCCTGCCTCCCTGAATCATGTATGCCTCTGCACCTACATATTTCTGGTGAACCCGCCTGTCGTCTATATTCCACTCAGTGAAGCTCTTTATGTACACGCCTTTTTTTATGCCGGCGATTAACTCGTCCTCTGAATAATCGCCCTCCTCAACTATCGTGTTTGCCATACGCGGGATGGGCTCCCGGTCAAAACCACTGGACCTTGCCGCGGCGTTGACTGGCTGATGCATTTCAGCCGCAGATTCCCTGCTGTGAAGGAATTCATTAACTTTTCCGGCCTTCATCAGCTGCCGGCTGCATGCCTTCACGCCCTCATCATCATACAAATAAAATCCTAAGCTGTTAGGAATTGTGGGGTCATCAATTATGCTTACTGCCTGGCTTCCAATCTGCAGGCCAATGCTTCCCCTGTCCAGGAAGGATTCGCCTGCCTGCGCAGCCTCCCTGCCAAGAATCCTGTCTGCCTCATAAGGGTGGCCGCAGCTTTCATGGACGATTATGCCTGTAATCTGCGGGCCAACAACAACATCCAGCTTCCCTTTTGGAGGCTGGATTCCCTTTTCAACGTTCCTTTTCATTGCAATGGCTTCCTCTGCAAGCTTCTCATCCAGCCTGAACTCCCTGAATCCCTCGAATCCAGAAGCCTTTCCGTACTGCCAGTACCTCTGGGCTGCATGCCTTCCCTGAACAAGCGTGGTGAAGTAATGGAAATTTACACGGGGGATGACTGAACTTATCCTTGCGCCCTCTGAGTTAACATAGAATTTTTCCTCAATGCAGTCATTATAGGAAAAGTACCTGTAAGGCACCCTAATCCGGGTGGCTAAAATGGACTTTTCAATCTGCATCAGCTCGCCAAGCTTTTCCTTAGGGCCCAGCTCGTCAAGCCTAATCCTCTGCCTCACCTCATACTTGGCCTTATGCGGCCTGTGCGCTGACAGCCTGGTCCTGTTCCTGAGCCGGCCGGCCTTCCTCGCATCAGCCACTGCCAGCTCAGCAGCCTTCCTTACAGACTCCCGTGACAGGCTGGTAGTTGCAGCAAACCCAAGCGTGCGGCCTACCAGAACCCTGATGCCCAATCCAGACCTCTCCTCAGAGCCGGAAAGCTCCGCAACACCGTTCTTAAGAAGAATCCCACCGGAAACAGAACCCTCAAGCCGGGCGTCAGCGAACTTCGCCCCGCCTTTTAGAGCGGTATCAATCGCCAACTCAGCCAGGTCATGGTCCAATTGCATCACGGCTGGCTGACCTTGATTCTTTTTAAATTAATCGGTGGGCTGTAATTCTTTAGTGTTCTGAAGTTATTCTCGGGAATGGGTCATATATTCTGTGG